>NZ_CP139965.1:1821076-2428101 GCF_034424375.1 Paraburkholderia kururiensis
GATCGGCGTGGACTGGCGCGCGCACAACAGCCACATCGACCTGCAAACGGGCAACGGCATCACGCAGCAGAACGGCTACAACGGCAACATCAACCCGACCTTCGATACGCGCACGCTCTCGGACGGCACCACCGTCATCGACACGTCGCCCGTGGGCGGGTCGCTCACGGCCGTGATCGGCAACGCGGGCCGCTACCTGCTGGCGCGCGTGAACGCATTGCAGAACAACAACCTCGCGCGGATCGACGCAAGCCCGAAGGTGGCGACGCTCGACAACGTGGAGGCCGTGATGGACCACAAGACGCGCTTTTTCGTGCGCGTGTCGGGCTATACGTCGGCGGATCTCTACCAGGTTTCGACCGGCGTGTCGCTGCGCGTGCTGCCGCTCGTGGTGGACGAGGACGGCAAGGAGCGCATCAAGCTCAACGTGCACATCGAAGACGGCACGCTCACGGGCCAGCAGGTGGACAACATTCCGATCATCACGACGAGCACGATCAACACCGAATCGTTCGTGGGCGAGGGCGAGAGTCTGCTGATCGCGGGCTATCGCGTGGACAGCACGACGAACGGCGAATCGGGCGTGCCGGGGCTCTCGAAAATTCCGCTCATCGGCGCGCTGTTCCGCTATCGCAGCAACGAGCACAGCCACATGGAACGGCTCTTTCTGCTGTCGCCGCGCATCATCGAGTTCTGACGCGTGGTGAAGAAACGGCAAGCGGGCGGCTGCGCCCGCTTGTCTTTCCGTTGATGCTTCGGCGACTCAGTTGCGGCTGCTGCGCGGCGTGCGCGTGGTGCCGGCCCACGGCGTGCGCACCACGCGTGCAGCCGTTTGCGCGCACGCCGTGAGGCTGGCGGCGGGCGGCGGGTAGGCGTCGCTGTCGGTATCGGACCACGGACGCGCATCGAGTGCCGCCGCGCTGCCCGCCGGATGCACCTGGGGCCGCAGGGCTTCTTCGAGCACCAGCGATTCCGTCGCGTCGGCGGGCGCGGCGCGCGTGACGGCTGCGGCGGCGTCCTTGCGCTGCACGACCGCGGCGAGCACGGCGACATGGCGCGGCGTCGCCGTGCGCATCACGGTCTCGGGCTCGTGCTGCGCGTTGTGCGATGGGTGCGAGTTGTGCGATTCGTGCGTGGCGTTGTGGCGTGCGGCGCCCGTGTCGTTCAGGCCGCTCGCCTCGTGCATCTCGTCCGTGGATTGCGCTGCCGCCGTCTCCGCGAGCTCGATGCGATAGCCGTGCGCGTACATCGTGCGCAGATGCACGCCGTGCGCGCCGTTGAGTTCGAGCTTCTTGCGCAGCTTGTAGATGTGCTGCTCGAGCGTGCGGCCCACGATGTCTTCCGAACTGCTCCACACCGCGCCCGCAATCTGGCGGCGGCTCACGTATTCGCCGGGACGCGAGAACAGCAGCCACGCGGTGGCGAATTCGCGCGACGTGAGGCGCACCGTATCGCCTGCCACGTGCACGACGCACGAGCGGCGGTCGAGCCGATAGACGCCGCATTCCAGGCGGTCGTCGGCGTCGGAAGGCTGAACGGGTTGGAAGCGGCGCAGCGCGAGATGCACGCGCAAGACGAGTTCGCGCGAGTCGATGGGAGAGAGCACGACGTCGTCGGCGCCCGCGTCGAAGGTGCGGGCAATGCTCGCGCGGTCGCCGCGCGCGCCCACCACGATGAGCGGAGCACGGCGGTCCGCATAGCAGGCGCGGCGCGCGAGCACGGGGCGCAGCGGGTTCACGCCGGTTTCGGCGTCGATCAGAATCGCACTGAAGTCTTCGCGATAGACGGCGCGGGCGAGCGTAACGTCGTCGGCGAACTGGCTGCAGGTGGCGCCGTCGGCCTCGAAACACTGACAGATCAACCTGAACAGCGCGGTGCTCCTCGTCATTACGGCTAGTTTCATTTTTCCTCCGGTTGTCCCTGTCGCCCGGCGTCCCCCTGCACTCGCACGCAATGCAAACCGTATCGAGACCGTAGCCGTCGCAGCGAATGATCGGAAGGTAGAGCGGCGAGTGTTTCAAGGCTGTAACGGTTTGTTTCATACCGATTGCCGAATGTCACCTTGGTAAGACCGGAGGAGACGTGACGAAAAATGCCTATGCGCGTTTCAACGCAATTCGCGCAACGTTAACGGCAAAATCGATAGAAAATCGCGTCACGTAGATTTTGCGCCATTGCATGAAGCTTTCGGTCAATTCGACATGACATGCCGTCGGAGCCTCGCCGGACAAGCATTTCTATCAAATATTACGAATATGAAAGGATGGTTTAAGCTTATTGAGCTTTGTCCCATTCATTCGTACGCCATTTGCATAAACGCGGCATCGGGGCGAAGTCGATATGCATAGCTTCTGCTGACACGCTATTGCCATATTCTGCAAAAGCGGCAGACGGGGAATGACTGCGTGATGCTGCCCGTCATTCGTGTGCCGCATTGCTTGCGCTTGCGGTCGCGCTTGCGCTTGCGGTCGCGGTCGCGCTGGCCGATACGCCGCTCGATGCCATTGCATGCGCGACGCTGATGCCAGGCTTGGGCGCGGGCCGCGTCACCGCATTGTCCGCGGAAGGCTCCGCGTTGCGATAGAACAGGTACGTGGCCGAATAAGGCACGAAGAGCGAGACGCCTTCCTGGCCGCACGCCGGGTCCGGCGGCATGCCGCCCGTGGTCTGCACGCGCTGGACCGAACTCGTGCGTGCAAAGCGGCCTTCGCCGCGCCGCTCGCCCGCATTGAAGCGTGCGACGAGCCGTTGCCAGGGCAGCGCGTTCGCGGCCACCACTTCCTCGCCCACGACGCGACCCACCACGTAGCTGCCGTCGTAGCCCACGAAATAGCGGCCCGGCGCCACGGTGCCCACGCTGCGCCGTGCCGGGTCCACGAGCGTGGCGTCCGAACCCGTCGCGACCCACGTGAGCGTGTCGCCGTTGCGGCGGCACGTGTAGGTCGTGTCGCCTACGGCCGTCAGCACGTCCGCGAGCACTTCGTTGGGCGTGGCGCGCAGGGCTTCGGGCAGCGTGTCGTTGGCGGGCGGCATCTGCGCGGTGGGCGGCGTGGTGCAGGCCGCCACCATGGACGCGAGGCACGCGGGCACGACGAGGCGCATGCCGTGCAGGCGTGGGCGCGGGCACACGCGCGGAGCGACGGATTCGCAGGCAGCAGGCGATCTTTTCATGGACGGTGGGTTCGCAGGTCGGTCATGCCCTGAACGCCCGCGTGAGAGAAATCCCAGGCGCAGGCTGACGTGTGAGAGCTTGAATGAGACCCGAAACGCGAACCGCCCATGCGGACCGATCCGAACTCCTGAACGCCCGCGCGCAATGAGACAAGCCGCGAGCGCTTCACGCGGCCGGCAGCCCCGGCACCGGTACGCCGAAGACGTGCAGCAGCAGAACGGCGTTGAGCGCGAGCACGACGACGGTGGCAAGCGCCGCAACCATCGTCATGAAGCGGCTGTTCACGAAGGGCCCCATGACGGCGCGGCGGCTCGTGAAGATCACGAGCGCGATCATCGGCACGGGCAGCGCGAAGCTCAGCGCCACCTGGCTGTAGACGAGGGCATCGGTGACGTTCACGCCCGCCGCGACAACCGCGAATGCGGGCGCCATCGTCACGACGCGGCGCAGCCACACGGGAATGCGATAGCCCGTGAAGCCCTGCATGATGATCTGCCCGGCCAGCGTGCCCACGGCGGAACTCGACATGCCCGAAGCGAGCAGCGAGACGAGAAACACCACGCCCGCTCCGGCCCCGAAGAGCGGCGTGAGCGTGTGGAACGCCGCGCCGATTTCGGCCACGTCGCGGTGCCCGGCATGAAACGCCCCCGATGCCATGATCACCATCGCCATGTTGACGAGCCCCGCGAGCGAGAGCGCGACGATGACCTCGCGGTTGGAATAGCGTACGAGCTGGCGGCGCCCGGCGTCGTCGCGGGCCGGCGCGCGGGCTTGCATGAGTCCGGAGTGCAGATAGATGGCGTGCGGCATGACCGTGGCGCCCAGCATGGCCACGGCAATCGCGAGCGCGCCCGAGTCCGGCAACTGCGGCACGAATGCGCCTCGAGCGGCGGCGCCCAGATCGACGGGTACGATCATCAGTTCCACCACGTACGAAAGCGCAATGGCCGCAATCAGCGCGCCGATGATCAGTTCGACGGGCCGAAAGCCGCGCCGCTCGGCGCTCAGAATCGCGAACGTCACCACGGCGGTCACGGCCATGCCCACGAGCAGCGGCAGATGAAAGAGCAGCGAGAGCCCGATGGCGCCGCCCAGAAACTCGGCGAGGTCGGTGGCCATGGCCGCCACTTCGCTCACGCCCCACATCGCATAGACGACGGGCCGCGGGAAGTGGTCGCGCGACATCTCGGCGAGATTGCGGTTCGTCACGATGCCGAGCCTCGCCGAAAGCGCCTGGAACAGCATGGCGATGACGTTCGCCGCCAGCACGACCCAGAGCAGCGCGTAGCCGTAGCGCGCGCCGGCTTGCAGGTTGGTGGCGAAGTTGCCGGGGTCCATGTAGGCGATGGACGCCACCACGGCCGGCCCCGCGAAGAGCAGCATCGAGCGCAGGCCGCGGCTCTGCCCCGCGAGCGCCTCGCCGATGGCGAGCGTGGTGCGCTGCGTGAGCCCGGGCTTGATGCCGGGCCGGGCGGGTCGTGCTGCGGGAGTGCCCATCGCGTGAACCTCGTCTTGAACTCAATGTGCCTCGAAGTGGCAAGACTGGTGCCTGATTATCCTGCGCGGCTCGCGAGCGTGCAGGCAGCGTCCGCGTATGCGCGCGGCGCCTTGCTGGCAGGGGTCGAGGCGCGACGGCGCCGCTATGGGCGATGCGGTGCGCGTCGCGCTCGTGACCGGTGACGCCGTGCAAAAAGAACAATCGACCGTGGCGTCCCGGCAGGGGGCTTCGACATGGCGGCTTCGATATCGCCGCTTCAATACCGCCGCTTCAATACCGCTGCGCGAGGCGCATGCGCATCTGGTTCTTCGTGGTGGGGTCGAAGTCGCCGAGATAATCGAAGCTGCCGGCCACGAGCGTCGCCACGGGCACGCCGTCGCGAAACAGCACGCGATTGCCCGCCACCGCCGGCACTTTCTCGCCGGCCAGCACGGTGCCCACGAGGTTCAGCGGGTCCGTGGCCGCAATGGAGACGAGCACGCCGTCGTCGGCATGGCGGCGCACCTCGCGCAGCAGCGGAATGGCTTCGGGCAGCGCGAACTGTTCGCCGGAGAGTCCTTCGATGAACCGTCCGCCGCGCACGTGGCCGCGTGCCTCCATGCGATGCAGCACGCGCAGCAGGTCGCGCCACGGCGGCAGCCAGGGCGCCTCGCGTGCGAGCAGCTGCCAGAACACCACGCCATAGCGGCGCAGCAGCGTGATAGCGACGTGTTCGAGCACCTCGGGCTCGGTCTGCGGTTTGCGGGCAAGCGTTGCGCTGTCCGTGCTTTCGCTCTGCGCTGTGGCCGCAGTGGCCGCCGTAGATGCCGCCGGACGCCGCAGCAGCGCCCAGCGGCCCGCGTCCTCCATGCCGCCGATCAGCGCGCCTGCGCCGCGAGGCCGTCGGCTGCCGTAATAGGCGTTGCGTTTCGCCACGGGCTTGA
The DNA here is from genome assembly GCF_034424375.1 of Paraburkholderia kururiensis. Classification (NCBI taxonomy): domain Bacteria; kingdom Pseudomonadati; phylum Pseudomonadota; class Betaproteobacteria; order Burkholderiales; family Burkholderiaceae; genus Paraburkholderia; species Paraburkholderia kururiensis. Next base: position 1,826,670 of record NZ_CP139965.1, read on the forward strand.
TGAGCGCGCGCAGGCCGGCAAAGCCGTCCGCGTTCGCCAGCCCCGCGGCCACGAGTTCGCCCAGCGCGTTTTCCAGTTCCACGGGCAGCAGATGCGCGTGCTGCGCGAGTTCGTCGAAGAACATCGCGCCGTGTTGCGCGAGCAGGTCATGCACGCGTTGCGCGCGTGCCGAGAGTTCGCCGTCCGCTTCGCCGACCAGCGTTTGCCAGTGTTGCAGATGCCGCCGCGGCAGCAGCACGACGGGCGTGGCGCGCACGGGGCCCGCCGCCGTGCGTGCCCGTGCGCCGAGCCGCGCCCACACCACCTTGCCCGCGCGGCACAGTTCGTCGAGCCAGGTGATCGAGTAGTCCTTCACGCGCGCGGGCAGGATGTCTTCTTCCCACGCGCCCGCCGCGGCTTCCCAGCCTTCGAACTGGTCGAGCACGGCGGCGAGCGCATCGCGGCCTTCCACGCGTGTAGAAGGGCTCACGTGCTGCCATTCGAACAAGAAGCGCATGAAGTCGTGGCGCTGCACAGGCTCGATCTCGCGCCGCAGCCGCCGCACGGTGTAGCGATGAATGCGCGCGAGCAGGTGCCGCTCGCACCACTCGTCTTCAAGCGCGCCGGGCGTGAAGCGGCCGCGCATCACGTAGCCTTCGGCTTCGAGCTTCGTCAGCGCGAGCGCGACGGCCGACGCCGGCAGCGCGAGCGACCGCGCGATCACGGGCACCGGCTGCGGCCCGAAGCCCGTGAGCCGCGCACGGATCACTTCGACGAGCGCGTCTTCTTCGTGCCACGGCGCATCGTGGCCCGCGGGCGGCCGCAGCGCGGGCTCGCACGGCGCCTGCGGGTAGAGCGCTTCGAGGCAGGTGAGGCGCTCCACGGGCACCCAGAGCGCGTCGCCGAGCGCCACTTTCATGCGCGTGGCGCGGCCCGCCCCGGCGAGCGCAGCGAGGCACGCGGACCAGCCGTCGCATTGCCCGGCCTCGCGTTCGTTGATGCAGGCAAGACTCATCAGCGCCTCGTGCATCTCGTCGGCGTTGCGCACGAGCGGCCAGGCTTCGGCCGCCACGCTCCGGATGGCGTCGGCATCGAGTGCGCCCAGGTCGTCGGCGGATTCGGGGTCGGTCCAGCGGCGGCTCAGCACGGCCTGCGTGCGGCGTTCTTCGAGCGGCGCGTCGTCGAGGAACGCGTAGGGCCGCGCGCTGAGAATTTCGGCGGCGAGCGGCGACGGCGCGGGCAGGTCGCGCGCGACGAGCTTCACTTCGCCCGCCTCGATGCGGCGCAGAAGGCGCAGCCAGCCGTCGGTGTCCATGGCGTCGTGCAGGCAGTCGTCCACGGTCTGGTTCACGAGCGGATGATCGGGCAACTCGCGCTCGCCCACGATGTTTTCGAGGCACGCCACCTGGTCCGGAAACACGGCCGCGAGCAGGTCTTCGCTGCGCATGCGCTGGATGGGCGTCGGCGTCTTGCCCCCGCCCGTCTGGCGCGGCAACGCGAGCGACGTGGTGGCGTTCCAGCGCCAGCGCACGCCGAAGAGCGGCGCGTCAAGCAGCGCCTGAATCAGGATGTGTTCGGCCGAAGTGGAACGCAGATAGCGCCACACTTCGTCCAGCACGAAGCTGTGGCTGCCCGTGAGCGAGAGGATGATCGCGTCTTCAGTGGCGGCGGCCTGCAGTTCGAAGTTGAAGCTGCGGCAAAAGCGCTTGCGCAGCGCAAGGCCCCACGCGCGATTGATGCGGCTGCCGAACGGCGCGTGAATGACGAGTTGCATGCCGCCCGATTCGTCGAAGAAGCGCTCCATGACGAGCGTGTGCTGCGTGGGCAACACGGTGAGCGCGGCCCGCGCGCGGGCCAGGTACTCGACGATCTGACGCGCGGCGCCTTCGTTCAGGCCCAGCGTGGAGACGAGCCAGCCGATGGCGGGCGCGAGCGCAGTGGCGCGGTGGTCGGCGTGCGCGTCATTGGCTCGCTCGCTACCATCGGCACCTTCGTCGACTTCATCGCTTTCATCACCTTCAGCGTGAGGCTCTGCCGCCGCGAGCCTGTGCTCGACTTCCTCGCGCAGCCGCGCGACGGCGGCTGAGAGTTCGTCGCTGCGCCCCGGCGCCTCGCCCAGCCAGAACGGGATGTTGGGCGGCTGGCCCTGGGCGTCTTCCACGCGCACGCGGCCCGCCTCCACACGCAGAATCCGGTACGACGCGTTGCCCAGCTGGAACACGTCGCCCGCGAGGCTTTCCACCGCGAAGTCCTCGTTCACGGTGCCGATGTTGACGCCCTGCGGTTCGAGCAGCACGGCGTAGTCGGCGTTGTCGGGAATCGTGCCGCCTGAGGTGAGGGCCACGAGCCGGCTGCCGCGCCGCCCGCGCAGCGTGCGGCTTACGGCGTCGCGATGCAGCCACGCGCCGCGCACGCCGTGACGCCCGGTGTAGCCCTCGGCGAGCATGCGCAGCACCGCATCGTACTGTTCGCGCGTAAGCGTCGCGTAGGGCGCTGCGTGGCGCAGGCGTTCGAACAGCGCGTCCTCGTTCCACTCGGCGGCCGCGACTTCGGCCACGATCTGCTGCGCGAGCACGTCGAGCGGCGCATGCGGCATGACGAGCCGGTCCAGTTCGTTGCGGCGCACGCAGTCCAGAATCGCGGCGCATTCGATCAGATCGTCGCGCGACGTGGGAAAGAGCCGGCCTTTGGGCACCGCGCCCACCTGGTGGCCCGAGCGCCCCACGCGTTGCAGGAACGCCGCGATGGTGCGCGGCGAACCGATCTGGCACACCAGATCCACGTCGCCGATATCGATGCCCAGTTCCAGCGACGCCGTGGCCACCAGCACGCGCAACGCGCCCGCCTTGAGCCGCTGTTCGGCGTCGAAGCGATGCTCTTTCGCGAGACTGCCGTGGTGCGCGGCGACGGCTTCCTTGCCGAGCCGGTCGGTGAGATGGCGCGCGACGCGCTCGGCCATGCGGCGCGTGTTCACGAACACGAGCGTGGTGCGGTGCTGCGCGACGAGTTCGGCGAGGCGGTCGTAGACGCGCTCCCACACGTCGTTGGCCATGACGGCTTCGAGCGGCTCGGGCGGAATCTCGATGGCGAGATCGCGTTCGCGCACGTGGCCCACGTCGACGATGGCGCAGTCGATGGGGTGGCCTTCGGGGTCGAGCGGGAGGTCGGCGGTGGTGCTGGGGTCGGCTTTTGCACCGCGGCGGATAGTGCGGGCCGTGCGGTCTGCGCGCCGTGGGGCGGGCGCGTTCACGCTTGTATTGAGGCTTGCATTGAGACTCGTATCGCGGCTCGTATTGCGGCTGGTGTCGAGGCTTGCGTCGCGCTCCGTCTTGCTGCCTGCTTCGGCGACGTGCCCGGCTGCCGCGGCGCTGCCCACCAGAAAACGCGCCACAGTCGTGATGGGCTTTTGCGTGGCCGACAGCCCGATACGCGGAAGAGGCCGGCCGCACAGCGCATCGAGGCGCTCCAGGCTCAACGCGAGATGGCAGCCGCGCTTGTTGCCGGCGAGCGCGTGAATTTCGTCGACGATCACCGTGCGCACCGTGGAAAGCATCGCTCGCCCCGAGGCGGAGCCGAGCAGCACGTAGAGCGATTCGGGCGTCGTAACGAGGATGTGCGGCGCGCGCTTGCGCACGGCGGTGCGTTCCTGCTGCGAGGTGTCGCCGGTGCGCACGGCGGTGCGAATCTCCACGGGCGGCAGGCCGCGCTGCGCGAGTTCGTCGGCGATGCCGGCGAGCGGCGCTTCCAGGTTGAGCCGGATGTCGTTGGAGAGCGCCTTGAGCGGCGACACGTACACGACGAGCGTGGCGTCGGGCAGGGCGGCGGCTGCGGGGTTGTCGGCGGCGTCGGGAGTCGCGGCCGGATCGGTTGGCTTCGCAGACGCGGTCTTTGTCGGACGCTGCGCAGCCTTAGCCGCAGGCGGCACTGCCTTAACCGAAGGCTGCGTCGCATTCGCGAGCCCTTCGCGCACGAGTTCGTCGATGGCCGAGAGGAACGCCGTGAGCGTCTTGCCCGAGCCCGTGGGCGCGGCCACCAGCGTGGAACGTCCGCTGCGGATGAGCGGCCACGCCGCGGCCTGCGCCGCGGTGGGCGCCGCGAAGCGCTTGCGAAACCAGCCGGCCACCGCGGGGTGGAAGCCGGCGAGCGCGTCGGCGGGAGCGGGACGAGAGTTCATGGTCGCGTAGTTGGGGATGCGGCTCGCGATATCCAATGCCGCTGCTATGGCCCTTGTTTGCGTTCGGCGCGTGGTGTGCGTGGCGCTTGCATGCAAACGCGCCGTGCGGCCTTGCGCGTGCGTCACGCCGAGCGTGCGCTGCGCAGGCCCCGAAAAACAAGTCGAAAAGAGTCTCGCAGGTTTTGCGAGCCGCTGCCAGGGGCGCCCTGCCGCTTGCTGTGCTTCGATGCCGGCGGCGCTTTCGCTGCTTCGGCGCTTTGGGTGCTTTCGCTGCTTTCGTTGCTTCATTGCTTCGGGCGCTTTCGCCGCATCCGTCCCTTCTGCGCGTCACGCCCGCCGTCTCCGCTCCTGACCATCGCCTTTCAGCCTGCCCGGTGCTCTGCGCGTCGCGCGGGCCTGCAGTATGCTCGGTTGCTCCGCGGGTGTTCGGTTGTTCATTTCCTCCCTTCCACCATGGAGTCCTACGATGCGTTACAACCAGCTGGGCCGCACAGGCGTGTTCGTTTCCGAGCTGTGTCTCGGCACGATGACGTTCGGCGGCGAAGGCAGCATGTGGCAGCAGATCGGCGAAGTGCAGCAAGGCGATGCTGAGCGGCTCATCGGCCGCGCGCTGGAAGCGGGCATCAATTTCATCGATACCGCCGACGTCTATTCGCAGGGCCGCTCCGAGCAGATCACGGGGCAGGCGCTGAAAAACCTCAAGGTGCCGCGCGACAAGGTGGTGGTCGCGACCAAGGTGTATGGCCAGGTCGGCGAGTGGCCGAATTCGCGCGGCGCGTCGCGCTACCACATCCTCGACGGCGTGAAGGCCAGCCTGAAGCGCCTGCAGCTCGATCACATCGACCTCTACCAGATTCACGGCTTCGATCCCGCCACGCCCATCGAAGAAACGGTGCGCGCGCTCGATACGCTCGTCGAGCACGGCCACGTGCGCTATGTCGGCGTGTCGAACTGGGCCGCGTGGCAGATCGCGAAGGCGCTGGGCATTGCGGAGCGCCTCGGCCTTGCGCGCTTCGAAACGCTGCAGGCGTACTACACGCTCGCGGGACGCGACCTCGAACGCGAGATCGTGCCGATGCTGCAAAGCGAAGGCGTGGGGCTCATGGTGTGGAGTCCGCTCGCCGGTGGTCTGCTCTCGGGCAAGTACGGGCGCGATCAGCAGGGCGAAGCCGGCAGCCGCCGCACGACGTTCGACTTTCCGCCCGTCAACCGTGAGCGCGCATGGGACTGCGTGGACGCGATGCGCGGCATCGCGCAGAGCAAGGGCGTGTCCGTCGCGCAGATCGCGCTTGCGTGGCTGCTGCACCAGCGCGTCGTGACCACGGTGATCGTGGGCGCGAAGCGGCTCGAACAGCTCGACGACAACATCGCGGCCACCCAGGTCGAACTCACCGCCGACGAACTCGCGAAGCTCGACGAAGTGAGCCGCCTGCCCGCCGAGTACCCGGGCTGGATGCTCGCGCGGCAGGGCGACCCGCGCCGCGAGCAGATCGCGCAGTCGCGGCATCCGCGGGGCGCCGCGGGGCAGTGATGCAGGGTGATGCCTGTTGGTCGGCGGCCGGACGAGGCGCGGTGCCGGCCGTCCACAGCGAAGGTTGGCTTCTCTTCTACCGTGGGCGCCAGCGCCGCTGGCGTCGAGTGTTGGCTTGGACGATGGGCTCCGAACGCTAACACCGGCTGCCGGCTCCGCCGCCCAGGCTCAGGCTCCGGTTCAGACGACTCGTCGTCGCCGGTCTGAGCGGCGCCGGCCGTGTTCGTGCGGTTCGATGGACTCGCGCCGCCCTGTTTGGCCGACCCGCCCGAACTGCCCGAGCCGCCCGGCTCGCCGGAGCCGCTCATCAGACTTGGCGCGCGCAGGCCCATCACGGTGGCCTTGAAGCGATGCCGCGCGTGCCGGTGTTTCGCCGAAAATTTCATCGTGGGTGCTCCTTCATGGCATAGGGGCACGCATGGCCCGCGTGCCCTTGTTGTCGATCGCCGGTGTCTTGCCCGATCGATACGCTTCTACGTCGCGTCGCCCATCGCCTCACGCGCTCATGCGCGCGAAGTTCGTGCTCGCGAAATCCCAATTGATGAGCTTCGCCGTGACGTGCTCGAGATACTCGGGCCGGCGGTTCTGGTATTGCAGGTAGTACGCGTGTTCCCAGACATCGACCGTGAGCAGCGGCACGAGTCCGTGTGCGAGCGGCGTATCCGCGTTGCCGGTCTTGATGACCGCGAGCTTGCCGTGCTGCGCCACGAGCCAGCCCCAGCCGCTGCCGAACTGCGACGCGCTCACGGCGGCGAGCTTCGAGGTCAGCTGGTCCACCGACCCGAAGTCGCGCACGATGGCCGCGTTCAGCGCTTCCGAAGGGCGCGTGGGCGACGGGCTCAGCGACTGCCAGTAGAAGTTGTGATTCCACGCCTGTGCCGCGTTGTTGAACACGGCCTCGTGCTCGGGCACGCCATAGGTCGCGACGATCAGCGCTTCGAGCGACTGCCCCGCGAACGGCGTATTCGGCGTGAGCTTCGCGAGGTTGTCGAAGTAGCCGCGATGGTGCTTGCCGTAGTGAAACGAGACGGTTTGCGCCGAGATCACGGGCTCCAGCGCGTTTTCGGCGTAAGGCAGCGGCGGCAGCGTTTGCGGCGATGCGCCCGATACTGCCGTGCGGCTGCCCGCAGGTGCGGCGCCGCCCGGCGTCTGCGCGGCGGCCGTATTCACCGTACCCACGAGCCCCGCCGCGCCGCCGATGCCGGCGAGCGCAAGCCCGGCCCCGCTGGCGGCGGTTTTCGTGAGGAAGGCGCGGCGTGCCGCGAGCGTCTGTTCGTTCATGGAAGCCTCGAATAGGAGTGGAGCAGGTAGAGAGCGAAGGGGGTCGCCACCCGAAAACAGCTGACGCCCTCGGGTTGTTCCATCGTGAAGCCCCGTTTTTTCCGGAATATTTCGCGTGCGGGATGGAATAAGCGGGACGGCGCGCGTGTTCCGTCGCGCCCTCGCGGGCATACCCCTTGCTGAAACTCACAGGCAGACCGCATGCGCTGCCGATGCGCGGCGCGTGCGGTGCCGCTTCAACCTGTTTCCTATTTTTTGAGGAGTTCCACTGATGTCCGACACACTTCAAGGCTGCAAGGTGGCCGTGCTGGCCGTGGATGGTTTCGAGCAGGCCGAACTCGTGGAGCCGCAGCGCGCGCTGGCGGGCGCAGGCGCAACGGTTCACGTGATTTCCGCGAAGCCCGGCAAGATCCAGGGGTTCAAGCACGTCGACAAGGGCGATAGCGTCGCCGTCGACAAGACCTTCGACAACGCGAAGCCCGACGAGTACGACGCCGTGGTGCTGCCCGGCGGCGTGGTGAACGGCGATGCGATCCGGCTCATCCCGCAGGCGCAGGCCTTCGTGAAAGCGGTGGACGCCGCGAAGAAGCCCGTGGCGGTGATCTGCCACGGCGGATGGCTGCCCGTGTCCGCGGGCATCGTGAAAGGCCACACCATGACGAGCTGGCCGTCGCTGCAGGACGACCTTCGCAACGCAGGTGCCACGTGGGTGGACAAGGAAGTGGTGGAAGACGGCAACTTCATCACGAGCCGCAAGCCCGACGATCTGCCCGCGTTCAACAAGGCGCTGATCGCGCGGCTTTCGCAGCAGCATCAGCGTGCATGAGCGCGCATGAACGTGTTCGGCCCGTGCATCCGCTGACTGCATGCCTGAACCCGGCCCCTTCGTGCGGAGATGCCCGAGATGAACATCCGCTTTCCCGATGAAGCACCGGTCTTCGACGGCTCTGCTCTCGCGCTGCGGTTCGTGGCCGAAGTGGACGGCGAGCCGGTGGTCTGTTCGGTGACGGCCGAGGCGCTGGAAGACCACTTCGGCGCGCGCTCGGCCCTCGAAGCCGAACTGGTGGGCGCGTTCCAGCGCGGCCGTGAATCGATTCACCGCGTGTGCCGCGACGCGCTCGAACAGACGGGCGGCGAGGGCGCGGCGCTGCACAGCGGACTCTTTCGCATGGACAGGCACTGAACGCGCGGCAGGTCATGTGCAGTGCAGGTCAGCACGAGGCGCATGACCGGGCACTGCATATGCTGCCACTTTCTGCATGCGCTCGATGGTGCAGGTGCAACGTGCACTCAGGTGCAGGTTCGTTGGCACGCGTTCGGTTTGCATGCGTGCAAACGCAGGCTCGCAGGCAACCGCAGGCTCGAATTCGAGTGCACTCGAATGCAGCCTCAAATGCCGCCTCAAGCGCAGGCTCGAGCGCAATCTCAAGCACAGATTCAAACGCAAAGGGGGACGCCATGTCGCTGATCGTCGCCGGCCGCTTCACCACCTTTCCCGCCGCCGAGGCTGCTGCCCAGCGGCTTTTCGATCACGGCTTCATCGAAGAAGACGTGTCGCTCTTTTACGTGAACCCGGGCGGGCAGCATGCGCGCTTTCCCGTGGGCGGCGACGAATACGCCGACCCGCAGGCCGAGCAGAGCTCGAAGGGCGCGGGCAAGGGCGTCGTCATCGGGTCGGTGATCGGGGCTGTGGTGGGCGTGGCCATCTTCAGCGTGTTTTCCGCGCCCGTGATCATCTGGATTGCCGCCGCGGGCGTGGGCGCCTATGTGGGCTCGCTCGCGGGCGCCATGTCGCATACGCGCGGCGGCGGCAAACGGCGCGAGACCGTGCACGGCCGCTCGCATCCGTCGGGCGTGCTGCTCGCCGTGCACGTCACCGCGGAGAACCAGCAGGAAGCCGCGCGCCTCTTGCGCGAGGGCGGCGCCGAAGAGATCGAACGCGCAAACGGGCGCTGGCAGCAACGTCGCTGGGTGGACTTCGATCCCACGCGAGAGCCGCAAACCATGTAGCCGGCGCAGGACACACGCGTTTAAGGCATACGCGTTTAAGCGCGCGCTCGACGCCGGACGTTCGACGTGCCCACGTGTGCGCACCACCCGGCGTGCACAGCGGGCAAGGGACGCAGACGCGCGGCGCGGCTCGCGCATTCTCGCAAGGAGGCGTTCACATGGCTGACGTCATCGCAGTGCTCAACGATCTCGTCGAAACGTCGACGGACGGCGACCGCGGCTTTCGCAAGGCCGCCGAAGACGCGCAGAGCGAGGAACTCAAGGCGCTGTTCATCGAGCGCGCCGACCTCTGCGCACGCGGCGCGCGCGAATTGCAGGACGCCATTCAAGGCATGGGCGGCAAGCCGGGCACGGGCGGGTCGCTCGCGGGCAGCCTGCATCGCGGCTGGGTCGACGTGCGGCTCTCCATTACCGGCCGCACCGATCGCGGCATTCTGGCCGAATGCGAGAAGGCCGAGGACGTGGCGAAAGCACGCTACGAGGCCGCGCTCGCGGCCGATTTACCCGACGACGTGCGGCCCATCGTCGAGCGTCACTACGACGTGTTGATCCGCATGCACGAGCGCATCCGCGCGCTGCGCGATGCGGCGTCGAGATAGCGGGCTGGGCGCGCCGCAGAGCCCCAGCATCGCGTCCAGAGCGCGGCATCGGGCGCGTGGCCCATGCCGCGCTCCGTTCTCAGTCCGTGGCCGACACCTTCAGTTCGTTCTTCACGACCTTCACGCCCGAGAGGCCCTGCGCGGCCTCCGCGGCGGCCGTCCTGTCGCCCGAGGTGGGCACCGTGCCCGTGAGCCACACCACGCCGTTGCGCGTCTTCACGTGAATGTGCGTGGACTTCACGTTCTTGCTGATCAGCGTGGCCTTCACCTTCGTCGTGATGGTTGCGTCGTCGAGCCGCTGGCCCATCGTCTCGGACCCCGCCGGCGGGGCCGAGCTTTCCTGCGCGCTGACGTTCATCGCGAAGAGGGCGCAGGCGGCGGACGCCGCACACGCAATCACGCAGGCGGACCTGATGACTGGAGCGATTTTCATTGTGCGTTCCTCCCTGATTGCTGGTTTCGCAGTCAGCTTTACCGCAAGCCGCGTGCCGCGCCGCGGCATGTCATGCGCGCGCAGCAAGCCTTACCGGCGCAACGCCGCGCGAGCCCTTGCGCGTGGCGTTTTCGCGCATGGCGCGCTGCGTGAAGCCGCGCTCGCCTGACCGGCGCACGCTTCTTGCCGGACCTTTGTAAAAAGCGCGATGCCGCACACTCGTCAGCAACGGTTGCTCGCGCACGAACGCTTTACGGAACAACGCATTGCGTCCGCTGGTACAGCAGTTGCTTTTCTGGGGCTTGTCATCGATGTGACTCACTCAGGACTGCCATGCCGCCTTCAATTGAGCTACGTACAAGACAACACCTCGCCCTCACGCCCCGGCTGCAGCAATCCGTACGGCTGTTGCAGTTGTCGTCGCTCGAGTTCCAGCAGGAACTGCGCAATGCGCTCGACACCAATCCGTTTCTCGAATACACGCCCGCGCCCGGCGAGGACGGCGACACGCCGCCTGCCGCACGCGAGGACGGGCTCGCCCCGCCCGCCGAACTGCCGGGTTCCACCGACATGCCCGGCGTAGCCGAAGAGTCGGGCGCCGAACGCACCATGCAGGACGAGCCGGCCGGCGGCTACATGGCCGACGCGCCCGAGCGCATGGGCCTGCGCCGCAGCAACCAGGACGACGACGGCCAGGGCTCCGATCCCGCGGACTGGGTCCGCATGCAGCCCACGCTGCGCGAGCAGCTGCACGAGGCGCTGCGTCTCTATCCGCTGGGCCCGCGCGACCGCGAGGCGGCCCGCATCGTCATCGAAGCACTCGACGACGACGGCTATCTGCGCCAGGACCTGGACGAACTCGCGGCGGTGGCCGACTTCGCGCCGCCGCTCACGGAAAGCGAACTCGTGATCGCGTTGCGGCTCGTGCAGTCGCTCGACCGGCCCGGCATCGGCGCGCGCTCGCTCTCCGAATGCCTCACGCTGCAACTCGACGCCATGCCGGCCACTACGCCGGGCCGCGACATCGCACGCGAGATCGCGGCCCATCATCTCGAACGGCTCGCGCGCCGCGAACAGGCCGAACTGCAAAAGCAGCTGGGCTGCGATGCCGACGCGCTGCGCGTGGCCTGCGCGCTCGTGCGCAAGCTCGACCCGAAGCCCGGCAATCACTACGGACGCGCCGAAGACAGCTACGTGGTGCCCGATGTGATCGTGCGCGCGGTGCGCAACAAGTGGGTCGTGACGATCAACCCCGCGGTGCTGCCGCGCGCGCGCATCCATCGGCTCTATGCGGAGCTGTTCGCGCAGTCGGCCGGGTCGAGCCATTCGCCGCTCGCGCAACAGTTGCAGGAAGCGCGCTGGCTGATCCGCAACGCGCAGAAGCGCTTCGAAACCATCCTGCGTGTGGGCGAGTGCATCGTGCAGCACCAGCGCGCGTTCTTCCAGTACGGCGAGATCGCGCTCAAGCCGCTCGTGCTGCGCGACATCGCCGAGGAACTGGGCCTGCACGAATCCACCATCTCGCGCGCCACGGGCAACAAGTACATGGCCACGCCGCGCGGCATCTTCGAGTTCAAGCACTTCTTTCCGCGCGAACTCGAAACGGAAAGCGGCGGCCGTTGTTCGGCGGCCGCCGTGCGTGCGCTGTTGAAGGAAATGATCGAGGCCGAGAATGCGCGCGAGCCGCTATCGGACGTCGCGCTTGCGAAGATGCTAGCCGATCAGGGCGTGATGGTGGCGCGGCGGACCGTCACCAAGTACCGTCGCCAGATGAAGGTGCCGCCGGCGGATCTGCGGCGCAATCTGTAGGCGAACCTGGAGACGGAACCTGGAGCGTTGGGGGCGGCGCGTTGCGCCAACGCGTGATCGGGCAAGAGGCGGGCGCGGCAGGCGCCTGCGGAGTTCGCGAGGTCGCCCGCTCGCTCGCGAAGGTGCTTGCCGCTTGGCCGTTCTCCGTCCCTGGCCTTTCGCCCTTCGTCCTTCGCCGCAGGCAGAGGCGCCTCAGTTGGCGCTCAACTGGCTGGCCCTCGGTTCGTCCTCAATCCGCCCATTCCTCGGGCAAGCCCTGCGTGAGCGTCGAAACGAAGCGCGCCGTTTCGGCCTCGCGCGGCCGCGTGAAGACATCGCGCGCGGCGCCGGCTTCCACCACCACGCCGCTTTGCAGGAACACCACGCTGCGCGCGATCGATGCGGCAAGCCGCAGGTCGTGCGTGGCGATCAGCATGGTCATGCCTTCGCGCGCGAGTTGCCGCAGCACGTCCACCACTTCGGCCGCGAGGCCGGGATCGAGCGCCGACGTGGGCTCGTCGCACAGCAGCACGTCGGGCGAAGGCGCCAGCGCCCGTGCAATCGCCACGCGCTGCTGCTGGCCACCGGAGAGCGTCATGGGCCAGGCGTCCGCCTTGTGATCGATGCCGACCTTCGCGAGCAGATCGAGCGCGCGCTGCCTTGCGCGCTCGCGGTCCCACTTCTGCACGGTGATGAGGCCTTCCATCACGTTTTCGATGACGCGCAGATGCGGAAACAGCTGGAAGTTCTGGAACACCATGCCGGTGCGCCGGCGCACGCGCAGTACGGCTTCGCGCGCGGGCTTGGAGCCGCGCGTGAACGCGATGCGTTCGTCGCCGGCCTCCAGCGTGCCCGCGTCGGGAATCTCCAGCAGGTTCACGCAGCGCAAGAGCGTGCTCTTGCCGCTGCCCGACGGTCCGATCAGCGCCGTCACCGTGCCTTGCTCGAGCGTGAGGTCCACGGGCTTCAACACCTGGTGGTCGCCGAAATACTTTTCGATTTTCTCGAGCCTGATCATCACTGACCCTGAAACACTGCATGTTGACCGAAGCGCCGTTCAAGGCGCACCTGCGCCGACGACAGCACGGAGCTGAACACGAGATAGATGAGCGCGGCCTCGGTGTAGAGCACGAGCGGCTCGTACGTGACCGACGCAATGCGCTGTGCGGCCTGGAAGATTTCCGGCACCGTGAGCACGGCGGCGAGCGACGTGTCCTTCACGAGCGAGATGAACGAGTTCGAGAGCGGCGGCAGCGCCACGCGCGTGGCCTGCGGCAGGATCACGCGGCGCAGCGCCTGGCCGCGCGTCATGCCCATGGAGTACGAGGCTTCCCACTGACCCTTCGGAATGGACTCGATCACGCCGCGGATCACTTCGGAGTTGTACGCGCCCACGTTGAGCGTGAAGCCGATGATGGCGGCCGTGAGCGGATCGAACACGATGCCCACGTTGGGCAGGCCGTAGAAGATCACGAACAGCTGCACGAGCAGCGGCGAGCCGCGAATGAGCCACACGTAGAAGCGCACGACGGCCACGGCCCACTTCGGGCCGAACAGCCGGACGAGCGCCGCCACGAAGGCGAGCGCGAGCCCCAGTGCGAACGAGATCAGCGTGAGGGGAACGGTGAAGACGAGCCCCGCGTAGAGCAGGGGCCACAGGGAGTCTGCCATCAGGTGCAGCGTGGCGGGCATGGTGCGGATTCGCTCCTCTCTTGTTCGTTTGCGCCAATGCATACGGGCCGTGCGTTGGCGGCACGGCCCGTCATGCGCTCAGTGTGGGGAGCTTACTTCGAAACGTCCTTGCCGAAGTATTTGTCGGCGATCTTCTGGTAGGTGCCGTCGGCCTTCAGTTCGGCGAGCGCCTTGTTCAGCGCGGCCTGCAGTTCGGGGTTGCCCTTGCGGATCAGGATGGCCGACTTGTCGCTGTCGGGCGAATCGTCGATGGCGACGATCTTCACCTTCGCGTCCGGACGGTGCTTCTTGAAGTCGAGGAACGAGAGGCTGTCGTTCACCGTGGCGTCCACGCGGCCCGAGGTGAGCAGGTCGATCGATTCGTTGAAGCCTTGCACCGGCACCACTTCGGCGCCGTTGTCCTTGGCGATCTTGCCGAAGTTGCTCGTGAGCGTGTTGGCCGACTTCTTGCCCTTCAGGTCCTTGAAGCTCTTGATCGTGGTGTTGTCGGACCGCACGATGAGCGCGGCATGCGAGGCGATGTACGGGTCGGAGAAGTCGTACTTCTCCTTGCGCGCCGGCGTGACCGAGACTTCGTTGATCACGGCGTCGTAGCGCTTCGCGTCGAGGCCCGCGATGAGGCCGTCCCACTTGCCTTCCACGAATTCGGCCTTGACGCCGAGCTTCTGCGCCACGGCGCGTCCGATCTCCACGTCGAAGCCGGTCAGCTGGCCCGAGGCGTCGTGAAACGTGAACGGCGCGTAGGTGCCTTCCGTGCCGATCTTGATGGCGCCGGCCGATTTGATCTGGGCGAGGTCGTCGGCGGCGAACGCGGCGGTGACCGCGGCTGCCTGCAGGAGGCCGATCAACAGAAGAGAGCGGATGATTTTCATGTTTGGGTGGCTCCGAGATAAGTAATGGTCCGCGCGCCCGGCCTCTGCAATGTCAGCGGTCGCGCTGGTGGAGCGGACTGTAGCAAAAACCGGTTATTTCCACAAAGCATTTGGTACCTCATTGATATGCCTTCCGGTAATAAAGAGGCGCCCGCGTATGCGTGGGCGAGCATGCCGGATGCCTGGTTTTACGTCGAAAGCGAATAGAATCCGAGCGTTCGCTCATATCTGGATCGCGCCTTCCTGCGGCCTGCTGCCCGCGCTTTCCAGGCTTTCCAGGCTTTCTGCCGTTCGCCACGTCCTCACATGAACCGTTCTTCGTCCGCTGCCGCCACCCGTCGAACCGACCCGCTGGCCCCGCGCAAACGGCCCGCACAGCGCCCACCGTCGAGGCGATTCTGGAAGCGGCCGCGCGCATTCTGGAAAACGCGGGCTTCGAGGGCTACACGACCAACGCCGTGGCCGAGCGCGCGGGCGTCAGCATCGGCTCGCTCTATCAGTACTTTCCGCACCGGGACGCGCTCACGGCCGCGCTGATCGAACGCGAAACCGTCACGCTCGTGGCGGATGTGGAAGAAGCGGGCAGAGCGGCGACCTGCGAAGACACGCTGCGCCTGTTGATCCGCGGTGCCGTACGGCACCAGACGCGTCGGCCCGTGCTCGCGCGCCTGATCGACTTCGAGGAACGCCGCCTGCCGCTCGGCGAGCGCGAGCAGCACGTGGCGGACACCATCGTCGCGACGCTCCAGGATGCGTTCAGGCGCCCCGACGCGCCTCCGTTAGCCGACCCCGCCACCGCCGCCGCCGACGTGCTCGCGATGGCGCGCGGCATGATCGACGCCGCGGGCGAACAGGACGACATCCGGCAAGACAGCGCGGCCGCCGCGCTCGAGCAACGCGTGATGCGGGCTGTGGTGGGCTACCTGTTTCGCGAGGACGGCCGGTGGCCTGCGCCGGTGGCGCATCCGCAGACGTCGAACTGCGTCGCGCCTACCCCAGCCGCCTGATCAGCGCCGCGGCCGCCGCGGGATTGCGCACCTTGTGTCCGCTGATCACGTAGAGAAACACGTCGCGGTGCTTCGCCGGCAGCGGCTTCGTGCCCGCTGTGGCGAGCCCCTCCGGCATGCCGCCCGCCGCCCACGTGCGGGCGCGTTCGGCCCAGCGGTCGAGGGCCTTCTCTGCGTACCCTTCCGGCTCGTCCTCGGCGGTTCCCATGATGCGGGCGTAGACAAACGGCGCGCTCAGATCGGCGATCTGCGGATAGTCCGAGTCGCCGGCAATCACGACCGCCGCGCCGTACTCGCGTGCGAGCGCGATGAACTCCGGCGAGCGAAAGCTCTCGTGGCGCACCTCCAGCGCATGGCGCACCGACTGGCCTTCCACGCTGTCGGGCAGCAGCTTCAGGAAGGCGGCGAAGTCGTCGGCGTCGAAGGCCTTGGTAGGCGCGAACTGCCAGTTCACGGGGCCGAGCTTCGCCTTCAGGTTCATCACGCCGCTCGCGAAGAATTTCTCGATGGACGCGCCTGCCTCGGCAAGCACGCGACGGTTCGTTGCGAAGCGCGGCGCCTTCACGGCGAACACGAAGTGGTCCGGCGTTTCGTCGTGCCACTTCATGAAGCTCTCGGGGCGCTGCGAGCCGTAGTACGTGCTGTTGATCTCGATGGACGTGAGCACGCGGCTCGCGTATTCGAGCTCGCGCTTCTGGGCAAGCCCCTCGGGATAGAAGGCGCCGCGCCACGGTTCGTAATTCCAGCCGCCGACACCGATGCGAATACGCGATTGAGCCGTGTTTTTCATGGGTGGAGTGCGCCGCAAAAGCGTGTGCCGCGGCTGTGCTGTAGGAGTGATGCAGTGTAGCCGAGGCGCGGCGCGGCCCGCACTCGGCCGTTCGGCTACCGGTCGGCTATCCACCGCCCACACGTGAGCCCGCCATCGAAGACCAACCGCTGCCCTCGCGAGACCTGACGCAAAAGGTAACTTGACCCACGTCAACGCCCGCCGGCCGCGAGCACCGATCATGAACGCATGAGTGGTGTGCCTGCGTGCGCGGTGTGTTCAGCCGTGTCTTGCATCGAAACGCGCAGGCGAGCCAGCTTCACGGCACGAGGTCGGTCATGGACGATTCAGCACACAACGCGGGAACCCCGTTCGCCTTCCGGCGGCTTCTGGTCGCCACCGAAGGCGGCAGCGGACTGCGGCCGCTCACGCGGTTCGCGTTGCGGCTCGCCGCGGCGGATGCACGCGTGCGGCTCACGGACGTGGTCTGCAATCCCGTCACGCTCTTTCCGACGCTGATGCTCAGTTATCCCGATTGGGACGACGCCCATCGGATCATGGTGTACGGGGCGCATGCAGCCCTCTGCGATGCGGCCCGCGAGTTCGGGCACGAGGGAGCGGTGCCCGAGACCGATCTGATCGATCTCTCGGCCGGCCGCACGAACGCGCCCGACGCGCTGCGTCATGCCGCGGCCGCGTGGGGCGCGGACCTCGTCGCGGTTTCCGCGCATCCGCACGGGCATCGCTGGGCGTGCCGGCTCGATCCCGAGGAAGTGGCGGCGGGCACGCACTGTCCGGTGCTCTACGTGCCGGCGCAACGGCTGGCAGACGACGACCTCAAGCTCGACCGCGTGCTCGTGGCCGTGGACGGCAGCGACACGTCGCTGCTCGCGCTGCGTATCGCCCTTTCGGTGGCACCGCCGCAAGCCGAAGTGCGCGCCATCCACGTGGTCGACCGGGCGCTGGGCGTGCCGAGGCGCTGGCGCGACGCCATCGTGGACGAAGCGGCGCGCCGCGCGCTGAAGGCAGCGGTGGCGCTGATCGAAGGGTGCGGGCGCACTGTGCCGGTCGGCAGCATCGATACCGGCGAGACCGACGACGACGTGTCTCGCGCGATCGCGCGCGAGGCGAAGCAGTGGCAGGCGGACCTCATCGTGATCGGCTCGCATGGCGGGCGCGGTCCGGGCCACTGGATGGCCGGCAACGTCGCCGCGCGTTCGCTGCGCGATACCCCTTGCGCGGTGCTGGTGTGTCCGCTCACGAGCGTCGCACACGTGCATGCAGGCGAAGCCGAGGCCGAGCCGCCCGCCGAAGTGCCGGGCGAAGCCCCCAGGGCCGTGCAGCCCACCGTTTTTCTGTAGTGCCAGCAGTTCTGCGCGCCGAGCGCACACATCAACAAAGAGACAGAGGTGAGTCATGTATCAAAAGATTCTGGTGGCGGTCGACGGTAGCGAATCGTCCAAACGCGCGTTGAACGAGGCGGTCCGCATGGCGTCGCTCGGCAAGGGCAGCGTGCATTGCGTGTACGTGGTCGACAAGTCCGCGCTCTTCACTTACGCGGGCTACTACGACCCCGTCGCGCTGCTCGACGCGTTCCGCCGCGACGGCACCGAGGCGCTCGAAGCCGCCGGCAAGGCCGTGGCCGCCGCGGGCCTCGCGGGCGACACGGAACTCGTGGAAACCGAAAGCGCGGGCGACGACGTCGCGGCCTGTCTGCAACGCTGTGCCCAGCGTTACGGCGCCGAACTCGTGGTGATGGGCACGCACGGCCGGCGCGGCGTGCGGCGCGTGGTGCTGGGCAGCGTGGCCGAACGGTTCCTGCGCTTCTCGTCGTGCCCGGTGTTGCTCGTGCGCAGCGACGACGTGGAAAAGGCGGCGAAATCATGAGCTACATCGGTCGGGCCCAGCGGCTATTCAACGGACCCAA
The DNA here is from genome assembly GCF_034424375.1 of Paraburkholderia kururiensis. Classification (NCBI taxonomy): domain Bacteria; kingdom Pseudomonadati; phylum Pseudomonadota; class Betaproteobacteria; order Burkholderiales; family Burkholderiaceae; genus Paraburkholderia; species Paraburkholderia kururiensis. The sequence goes on from NZ_CP139965.1 coordinate 1,844,732, forward strand.
AGACGAGGCGAAGCACGGGGAGCCAGCCATGGTGCGCAAGGAGTATCGGATCGTTCTCGCGGCTATTGCCGTGTTCACGGCCCTGGCCGGCCTCGGCTTCGTCATTCACGGGCTGCTGTTCGAGGCGGGCGCGTCGTTCCGCTATGGCATGGCGGCCGTCGTGGTGGGCATCGCGGGGTTCGTCATGTTGCTCAACCCCACACCGAAGGACGATGCCTGACACGCCGCTTGTCATGAAACCGGGCCGCAGGAGCACCACGACATGAAGGGAATCTTGCGGCTGGCGTTCAAGCTGCTTGTCAACGACAGCGCGAAGTTCACCGCGCTCATCGTCGGCATTACGTTCGCCGTGTTCCTGATGGTGCAGATGACCTCGCTCTTCGCGGGCGTGCTGAACCGCTCGTCGGCCACGGTCATCAACGTGGGCGCGAAGGTCTGGGTGATGGACCCGGCGGTGAAGACCATCGCCAACAGCATCGGCATGCCCGACTACGTGCTGGACGCCGTGCGCAGCATAGACGGCGTGAAGTATGCGGTGCCGCTCTATTCGGGCGGTGCGCTCGTCAAGCTGCGCGACGGCACCTACCAGGCGGTGACGGTGATCGGCCTCGACGACACGAGTCTCTACGGCTGGCCCCGCATGAAGGCAGGCCACATCGAAGACATCTACGCGGAGAACGGCTTCATCGCCATCGACGACGCCGAGTTCGTCAAGCTCAACAACCCCGCGCTCGGCACCGACTTCGAACTGAACGACCACCGCGGCAAGATCGTGGGCATCGCCACGGTGGCGAGCAGCGGCCTCTTTGGTACGCCCACGCTCTACACCACGTACACGCGGGCGGTCGAGTACATCCCGTCCGCGCGCTACACGACGTCGTACGTGCTCGTGGAGCCGAAGTCCGACGCCGACATTGCCCACATTCAGGCCGCGGTGAAGTCGCTCGGTTACGTGGCCTACACGAAGGACGAGTTCATGCAGCGCATCTCGCGCTTCTACAAGTACGAGACGGGGCTCGGCACGAACATCCTGCTGATGACGGTAATCAGCTTCATCGTGGGCCTCTCCATTTCGGGGCAGACGTTCTACACGTTCATTCTCGAAAACCTCGAGAAATTCGGCGCGCTCAAGGCCATCGGCGCGAAGAGCCACGAGCTGGTGGGCATGATCCTGTTTCAGGCCACGTTCACGGCGTTGACGGGCTACGGCCTCGGCGTCGGCATCTGCGTGGCGCTCATCAGCCTCGTGCGGCTGCGCATTCCCGACTACGCGGCGCTCGTCACGTACTTCAACCTGATGCTCGCGTTCGGCATGGTCGTGGTGATCGCCGGGCTGTCGAGCTATCTCGGCGTGCGCCGCGTGCTGCGCATCGAGCCGTTCGACATCTTCCGCGGCTAGGTGCAGCGCCATGCCCAAACTCGCGACCCTTCCGAAACTCGCCATCGACGCACGCGGCGTCGACAAATGGTTCGGCGAAGGCGAGGCGCGCACGCGCGCGCTGGCTAACGTCAGCATGCAGGCGCGCTACGGCGAGATGCTGCTGATCGTGGGGCCGTCGGGCAGCGGCAAGACCACGCTGCTGAGCGTGATCTCCGGCATCCTGCGGCCCGACGGCGGCGACGTGGTGGTGGACGGCGTGGACCTCTGGAAGCAGCCCAACGACGCGATCGCGGACTTCCGCCTGAACCGCATCGGCTTCGTGTTCCAGGACTACCACCTGTTCCCGCGCCTCACGACCGCGGAAAACGTGGCGATACCGCTCATTCTCAAGCGGCGCCCTTGGGACGAGGCCATGACCGAGGCGCGCAAGTATCTCGACATCGTGGGGCTCGGCAATCGCGCCGGCATTGCGCCCGTGAAGCTTTCGGGCGGCGAGCAGCAGCGCGTCGCGATTGCGCGCGCCGTGGTGAGCCAGCCCGACATCCTGATCTTCGACGAGCCCACGGCGTCGCTGGACGGCGACACGGGCCGCTCGATCATCGACTTCGTGAAGCACCAGGTGCTGAGCGACACGCGCTGCATTGTGATCGTCACGCACGACAGCCGCATCTTCGACTACGCGGACCGCATCCTGCGCATGGAGGACGGCCAGCTCAAGGGCATTGAAATGGGAGGCGGGGAGTGAGGCAGAAGCTCTTGTTCGCGGCGGCTTTCGTGGGCTTCGTGGCCGCCATGATCGCGGCCTGGGTGTACGGCATCCAGCAGCAGCCGCAGCCGCCCGTGTTCAAACCGGCGTCGAATCCCTACGCGCAGGGCGTGTACGCCGAAGGCATCGTGGAAAGCGATCAGCCGGCGGGCGCGAACGTCAACGTGTATCCGGACGTCTCGGGGCGCGTGACGCGCATTCTCGTGCGCGACGGCGCCGCGGTGAAAGCCGGCGACGTGCTGCTCACCATCGACGACACCGTGCAGCGCGCCACCGCCGAACAGCTCGCGGCGCAGGCCGACGCGGCCCAGGCCATGCTCGACGAACTGCACGCGCAGCCGCGGCCCGAAACGTTGAACGTGGCGAGTGCGCAGGTCACCGCGGCCGCGGCCACGCTCAAGACGGCCGAAGACCAGTACGCGAAGCAGCAGCGCGCCTACGAGATCGACGCGAAGGCCATCAGCCGCGACGCGCTCGACAACGCCGCCAATGGCGTCAAGGTGGCGCGCGCGAATCTGGAGGTGGTGACGAAGCAATACCAGCTCACGCGTGCGGGCGCATGGACGTTCGACGTGCGCAACCAGGAGCGCCAGGTGGTGGCGCTGCGCAAGGCCGCGGCGGCGGCCGGCGCGCTGCTGGACCGCTATACATTGCGCGCGCCCGCAGACGGCGCGGTGCTCGCCGTCAACGCTGCAACGGGCGGTTACGTGTCGTCGCAGGGCGTCTACGAGACCTATTCGCAGGGCTACGCGCCCGTCGTGGTGCTGGGCACGCCGTCGAACCGGCTCAACGTGCGCTGCTACGTGGACGAAATCCTGATCAATCGACTGCCGGACGGACAGAAGCTGAAGGCCCGCATGTCCGTGCGCGGCACCCAGGTGGACGTGCCGCTCGAATTCGTGCGCATCCAGCCTTACGTCACGCCGAAGATCCAGCTTTCCGACCAGCGCACCGAGCGCGTGGACGTGCGCGTGCTGCCGGTCATTTTCCGCGTCGCGCCGCAGAATGCCGTGCGGCTTTATCCGGGACAACTCGTCGATGTGTACATTGCCGCCCAGTAGGTCCGGCAGGCCCGGCAGGCGCGCACGTCTGGCGTGGGCGGTCTGCCTCGGCGCGCTCGCGTTGCAAGGCTGCATGGTGGGCCCGAACTTCACGAAGCCCGCCACGCCGCGCGTGGAGCGCTACGTGCCCGGCGATGCCGTGCCCGCCACGCTCACCGCAGCCGGCGCTTCGCAGACGTTTTCGTCCGGCACGCCGCTGCGCGACGACTGGTGGACGCTGTTCCAGTCGAAGGCCATCGACGCCGCCGTCGACGAGGCGCTCACCGGCAACGCGACGCTCGCGGGCGCCCAGGCGTCGCTACGGCGCAGCGAGCATGAACTGCGCGCCGGCGCCGGCGTGTTCTTCCCGCAGGTGGATGCCGGCGCGAGCGCCCTGCGCGAACGCTACGTCGGCGCGCGTCTGGGCAGCGGCGCCGCGCCCGCGCTCTTCAACCTCTTCACGCTGTCGGCCAGCATCAGCTACGCGCTCGACCTCTGGGGCGGCGAACGGCGCACCGTGGAAGGGCTCGCCGCGCAGGCCGATGCCGACCGCTATGCCCTCGTCGCCACGTGGCTCACGCTCACCTCGAACGTGGTCAACACGATGATCGCGCGTGCGGCCTACAGCGACGAGATCACGGCCACCCAGGAAATGATCGGCCTCGTGGACGAACAGATCGCCCTCACGAAAGCGCAGTACGAGGGCGGCACGGCGGCGTGGACCGCGGTGCTCACGCTCGAAAACGAACGCGCGACGCTGCAGGCCTCGCTGCCGGCGCTCGCGCAAAAGCGCGCGCAGGCCGAGCACCTGCTCGCCACGCTCGCCGGCATGCTGCCCGCAGACTGGCACGCGCCGCCGCTTTCGCTCACCGACATCGCACTGCCCGCCACGTTGCCCGAGACCGTGCCGTCCGCGCTCGTCGCGCGCCGGCCCGACATTCTTCAGGCCGAAGCGGCGCTTCATGTGGCGAGCGCGAACATCGGCGTCGCCACGGCGGCGCTGTTGCCTTCGGTCACGCTCTCGGCGTCGGGCAGCTTCAACGGCACGACGGTGCCCACGCTGTTCGGCAGTGCGGGCAAGGCATGGACGGTGGGCGCGGACGCCACCACGCCCATTTCTCACGGCGGCTCGCTCTGGTATCAGCGCGAGGCCGCGAAAGACGCCTACGACGCTTCGCGCGCCGCGTACCAGCAGGTCGTGCTGGCGGCGTTCCAGCAGGTGGCGGATACGCTGCGCGCGCTCCAGCACGACGCCGAGGCGCTGGCGGCGCAGACGCGCGCGGTGGAGTCGTCGTCGGAGGCGCTGCGGCTCTTGAAGGTGGGCTACGAGGCCGGCACCGTCGATTACCTGCAGATACTCATTGCAGACGGCCAGTACCACCAGGCGCGCATTGCCTGGCTGCAGGCGAATGCGCAGCGCCTGCAGGACACCGTGGCGCTTTACGCCGCGCTGGGCGGAGGATGGAACGAGGCGCGGTAGGGCGAGGCTATGTGGCGCGATGAGGCTGGCGTTGCCGCGTGCCGAACCTGCGCCGGAGCAACGGACGCAACGGACGCCACCGACCTAACGGCCGTAATCGCCGTAATGGACGCAATGGCCCCGACCCACCTCGTTCGCTCCCGCCCCGCTTGACTCAGGTCAAGCGTGCTCCGCAGGTGCCCCCTATGCTGATTCAAGGGCCACCGCGTGCGAGGGCGCGCCGCGGCTCATGTCGGAACCCGCCGGAACCTCGCTGCACGCCTTCCCGCAACCCCGGCAGTCCCGTCCGAACAGCCCGCTACCACAGGCCGCGATCATGCAGATTTCCTTTTCTCCCGAGCCCCCCCAGTACTCCGGACGTGATCTCGTTCTCACGTTCCCTGCCGTCGTGGACGACACCTATGTGCAGTGCGCGATCACGGCCGAGGCGCTCGAAGATCACTTCGGTGCGGCGTCGCCGCGCGAGGAAGACCTGATCCGGGCGTTCGACGCGAACCGGCCGGCCATCGAACGCGCGGCGCGGACGCTCCTCGGCGAACTGGGCGCGAAGCCCGTGCTGCTGCATAGCGGCTATTTCCGCTTCTACGAGTCGCAGGGGTGAAGGCGCGGCTTTCGGCAATGCTGTCGCGCGACGGCTTCAGCGCACGGCTGTCATTCGCTTGAGCCGCCGCCCTGCGCGCCGGAACCCGACGGCACACCGCCCGCGCTTACCGCGCACGGCTCGGCGCCAGTCATCGCCCGTAAGCGCGCAAAAAGCGGCGCCCACCATTCGGCGGTCTCGAAGCACGCCTGCTGGACTTCCGTGTCGAAACGCACGACGAGTGCCGCTTCATCGGCCGTGAACGGCTCCGCTTGCGCAAGCTGGGTCGCGAGAACGGCCACACCCGCATCGGACGCATCGCGTCCCGTTGCCGAACGCCCGGTCACGCGCGCTTGCAGACACGCGCGGCTTGCCGCGAAGTCGAGCAGGACCACCGACACACCCAACTTCTGCGCGAGCGCGACAAACGGCGCGCGATGCGCGTGCTTGAGGAACGTGGCATCGACCAGCGCGGGGTAGCCTGCCGCGAGAATCTGTCCGGCGATCTGGAGCAGGTGCGCGTATTCGGCGTCGATGGCCGCGGGCGTGTAGGCGCTGGGCGGCAACACTCGTTCGACGACGGGCGAGAGCGGACGCGCGCGCTTGCGCTCCGTGTCGCTGGCCACGCGAATTGCGCCGCTCAGTCGGGCGAGCGCGCGGCTCGCCACGGACTTGCCCGAGCCCGAATAGCCGTGGCAAAGCAGCAGAAACGGCCGGCGCGGCGCGGTCATGCGCATGGCCAGCGCGGCGTAGTCCGGTGCGGCCGACGCGCCCATCCGTTGCCGTTGGCCGTCGCTCGAAGCACGCACCGTCTGCGCCTTGAGCCGTGCCACCATCGCCCGCACGAGCGCGCGGTAGGCAAGGTAGAGCGGCATCGCGGCCAGTGCGGCGAAGTCGCCCGTGGCCTGAAGCCAGCGGTCCAGCGCGCGTCGTGCAAGGTCGGCGCGGCCATGTGCTTCGAGGTCCATCAGGAAGAAGGCCAGATCGTTCGCGACGTCGTTCCAGCGCAGCGCGTCGTTGAACTCGATGCAGTCGAACATCAGCGCGTCGCCGCCGTGGCGCACCACGTTGTCGAGGTGCAGGTCGCCGTGACACGCGCGCACGAAGCCCGCCGCGCGGCGCGCATCCAGCAGCGGCGCGAGGCGCTCGAACTGGCTGTCGATCCACGCGTGCAGCGCGGGGCGGCGCGGCTCGTGCGGTTCGCTTGACCCGGTTGGTCTATCTGGCAAGTCGATCCGCGGCGGCAGCACTGCCTCGATCTGCGCGCGCAGCCGCTCTGCGCCGCCGTAGCCGGCGCGCGGCGACCGGCGCGGGGCATGCAGGTGATAAGCGGCGAGCCGGTCCACGGCGCGGTCCACGTCGGCAGCGCGCAGCGCGTGTCGTGCGACGAGCTTCGAAAACAGGTGCGCCTCGTCGAAGCGGCGCATCTGCACCACGTAGTCGACGATGCGTCCGGGGCCGTCCCCCAGCACACACCGATGTCCCGCGCGCACCACCGGCATCACTGCGCGATAGAGCGGTCCGGCGAGCGGCCGGTTCAGCTTCAACTCGGCCTTGCAGCAACGCAGCCGGTCGGCGAGCGAGCGGAAATCCACGAAGCCGAAGTTCACGGGCTTCATGCGCTTGTAGGCGAAACGGCCCGCCAGATAGATCACGGAGATGTGCGTCTCGACGCGCCGGATGCGCCCCGCCGGGTGCCGATACGTGGCGGCGCGACGCAGGGCGGCGTCTACGGCACGCGCTTCGTGCCGCGCGAGGCGCGTGCTTGTGCGTCGACGAAGTGAGCGCGTGGAACGAGGCACAGGCGGGCGGCGGGGCGTCGTCATGATAGGCGGGGTTCGGTTCAGTAGCGCAGATAGCGTGCCCGCACGCGGCGAAAACGCGCGCTGTCGGCAGCCGCGATGGTGGCGGCAGTATCCACGGCGCCGTCGCGTAATGCATCGGAGACGAGCGTCGAACCCACTGCGTCGCGCGTCGCGGTCAGATCGAAAGTCTCGGGCCAGAGCGCATGGAGCGTGGCGATCAGCGTGAGGCCCACGCGCACGGGCTCGCGCGTTGGGTTCGCCTTCACCACGCGCACGCCGTGGCACAACGTGCCGTGCCAGCGCGATTCGGTGGGCACGAAGTCGACGGGCTCGAAGCGGACGTCCGCCTGCGCCGCATTCAAGGTGGCTGCGAGCTTCGCCCCATCCATCCACGGCGCGCCGATCCATTCGAACGGATGCGCCGTGCCGCGCCCCACGCTCACGTTCGCGCCTTCCAGCAACGCCACGTCGGGGTACAGGTCGAGCTGCGCGGGCGTGCGCAGATTCGGCGACGGCGGCACCCAGCCGAGGCCTGTGTCCGCGGGTCGCATGGAGCGCGCGTAGCCCGTCATCGGAATCACGCGCACGTCGGCGCCGATGTGCCGTTCCGCGTTGAAGAGCGCGGCCAGTTCGCCCACGGTCAGGCCGGGCAGCAGCGGCAGCGGAAAGTAGCCCGTGAACGACTCGCGCCCGGCATCCAGCACGGGGCCGCCGAAGCGGTCCGCGCCCTGCGGGTCCGGACGGTCCAGCACGAACAGCGGAATGCCGCGCGCGGCCGCGGCTTCCAGCGCGTAGCCGAGCGTGGTCTCGTAGGTGAAGAAGCGCACGCCCGCGTCCTGCAAGTCGAAGACGAGCGCGCTCACGCCGTCGAGCGATTCCGGCGCGAAGCGCTGGCCGCGTCCGTACAGGCTGTGAACGACGAGCCCCGTGGCGGCGTCGCGCGTGTCGGCGACGGGTTCGTCCACGTCCGTGGAGAGGCCGTGCTCGGGCGCGAAGAGTGCCACGAGCCGCATGCCGGGCGCGTGCGCCAGCACGTCGACGGTGCGGTGGCCCTGCGCGTCGAAGCCCGTGTGGTTCGTGACGAGCCCCACGTTGAAACCGGCAAGCGGCGCGAACTGCTGGGCTTCGAGCACGTCGATGCCGGTCGCCACGGGGCCGTACGACGCCGGCAGCACGGCCGCGAACGCCAGTGCCGGCGCCGCCCACGGCACGCGGCGCGCGAGCGCGGCGGCGGAGAGCGGCGCATGGCGGCTCGCCATCAGCGACGTGATCTGGTCGCGCAGCGGCCGGGCGTCGCCGCTGTCGTCGGGGTGCACGCGGTTGGTCAGGATCACAACGAAACGGCCCGTGGCCAGGTCGATCCAGAGCGCGGTGCCCGTGTAGCCGGTGTGCGTGAGCGTGCCCACGGCGGGCAGCCGGTCGCGGTTGGCGACGAGCGGCGCGCCCGTTTCCCAGCCGAGGCCGCGCCACGACCCGGCCGCGCCCAGCGTGTCCGGTGTGGCCATCGCGGCTACGCTTTGCGGCGTGAGGATGCGTGCGCCTTCGAGCTGGCCGCCGTTCAGCAGCATTTGCGCGAAGCGGGCGAGGTCCGCGGCGGTGGAGAACAGTCCGGCGTGGCCCAGCACGCCGCCGGCGCGCGCGGCGATGGGATCGTGGACGCGTCCGCGCCGCAGGCCCGCACGGTCCAGCGTAGTGGGCGCGGCGCGAGCGGTGTGCGCCGCGTCGGGCAGGAACATCGTGTCGCGCATGCCGAGCGGCGCGAAGACGTGCGCGCGGCACCACGCGTCGAGCGGCATGCCCGACACGCGCGCCACCAGTTCGCCGAGCACGATGAAGTTGATGTCGCTGTAGATCACGCGTTCGCCGGGCGGCGCAGTTGGCGTGCTCGCCGCGATGCCGCGCAGCAGCGCGGCGCGGGCTTCCTCCGGTGCAGAGGGCGCGGGCAGCGGCGGGTCGGGCGGCAGCCCCGAGGTGTGCGTGAGCAATTGCCGCACGGTGATGGCGTCTTTGCCGCCCGCGGCGAACGCGGGCCAGTAATGCGCAACGGGCTGATCGAGTTCGAGCCGCCCGCGCTCGACCAACTGCATGACCGCGGTCGTCGTGGCGATTACTTTGGTGAGCGAGGCGAGATCGAACACGGTGTCTTCGGTCATGGGCTCGCGCTCAGGCGCGACCATGCGGTCACCGTAGGTTTCATGCAGCGCGACGTGCGTGGCGTCGCCGGCCACGACCACTGCGCCGGGCAGGCGATGCGCGGCGATCTGGCCCGCGACGATCTGCGCAAGCTGGGCGCGGGCGGTGGCGTCGAAGTCGGCCGGGGAAGCAGCCGATGCGGTGAGCGTGGGCGACGCGGCTTCAGGTGTCGCGGTGGTCGCGGGCGGGGCGGCGTTGCCCGTTTGAGCCTCGGTCAGGTTCTCACCCTGGGTCTCGGCCTGGCTCACGCTTGTCAGCATCCACAGCGCGGCGAATGACACGAGCGCCAGGCGCTTCACGAGCGCCGCCGCCATCGCCGCAATGCCTCGCCGCGCGCGCCATGGCGAGGCACTCGTGTCCCGTCGCACGCCCACCCCGCTCAATGCGGCAACTGCGCCGGATCGTAGTGATTGCGCGGGTTCCATAGCATCCAGCCGTCGGTGTCCGCGCCGTCGGCGGCGTCGGTCTGGGCGCGCACTTCGTCGGCGCCGAATTCGCGGTGGTCGAACGCGTAGTCGCGAAACGCCTGGAGCCACGGTCGGAAGCGTACGCCCGGCAGGCCCGTGCGCGCCTTCGCTTCGGCCAGCGACCGTCGCACGATCTGCCCCGGGTCCGCGGTCGGCTTCGTGCAGCCCGGCAGGCCCCAGGTGAAGCCGGACGGGTAGAGCATGGGCGAGATGTAGTCGAGCGGGCCGCCCAGCAGTTCGAGCTGCTGGCCGATCGCGGTGTCGTCGGTATTCCAGCAGACGTAGCCGAAGATGTCCGCGGCCACGAACACGTTGTAGGGCGCAAGGCGCGCCCGCGCGGCCTGCAGAAAGCCGACGATGGCCGCCGTGCGGTTCGCCTGCGTGTTGGGCTCGGCAAAGCGCAGGCCGCTTGCGTCGGGAAAGCGCACGTAGTCGAACTGCACTTCGTCGAAGCCGAGCCGCGCGGCTTCCTCCGCCACGTCGAGGTTGTGCGCCCACACCGCGTGCGAGGACGGATCCACCCACTGCAGATGTTCGCGGTCGCGCCACACGTGGCCGCTTTCGTCGCGCACCGCGAGTTCGGGGTGGGCGCTCGCGAGCGGATCGTCCTTGAACACCACGATGCGAGCGATCAGATAGAAGCCCTGCTCGTGCAGCTGCGCGACGAGCGCGGCGAAGTCGCGTCGGATGGGCGCGTGCTCGGTGAGCTGCGCGGTGGCGCCGATCGCGTCGCGCGCGGCGCTCGGGTAGGGCGTGAGGCCGCGATCGCCTTTCATGTCGATCACGAGCGCGTTGATGCCGTTGCTCTCCTTGAGGCGCACCGCGCCTTCGCGCAGCGTTTCGTTGTTCACGCCGTACACCGAGAGGTAGACCGCGCGCGGCCGGAACGGCGTGAGCGCGATGGTCACCGGTGCGCCGCCGGCCGAGGCGGCCTGGCCGCGCAGATAGCCGGGCGCGCGCGCCTCGACGAGGGGCGCGGCGAGCGTGCTCGAAAACGCGCCGTTCGCGTCGGTGTGTTGCGAGACGCCGCCCACGGTCACGGTCGCGCCGGGCACGGGCGCGTGCGTGGAGGCGTCGATCACGACGCCGCTGATCGCCGCCGTCGCGGCGAGCGCGAGGGACGGCAAGGCGCCGGCCACGGCGATGAAGCTCCGCGCGGCCACCACGCGCATCCAGCCCAGCACACCTGCGCGCTGGGCCCTCATCGTGCGGACTCCCCGGACGGCACCGCGGGCGTCACCGTTTCGCCCAGCAGCCGCGCGAGCACGGCGGGCGTGCAGGCATCCACCATCAGGAAGCGCGGCATGGCAAGCATGCGCGCGCGGGGCGTCACCTTGTGCGCCTCCAGCGTGAAGGCCGCCTGATAGCCCGCCTCGCGGGCAAGCGTCATGAGTTCCTCGTCATAGACGCCGAACGGCCAGGCGAGCATGTCCACGTCCGTGCCCACCTCGGCCTCTATGCGCTCGCGCGAATGCCTGAACTGCGTGAGCACGAAGCGACGGAACTCCTCCGGTGCCTGGCGACGACGCTCGACGTTGAAGTTCGGATGCCACCACGTGTGCGACTGCACGTCGAAGAGACCCGTGTCGTGCAGCGTGCGCAGCTGGTTCCACGTGAGCGCATACGGCGCGTTGGACACGGCGCTCGGATAAACGAACAGCGTGACGGGCAGATGCTCGCGCTGCACGATGGGCAGCATCACGTCGTAGACGGAATGGTGGCCGTCGTCCACCGTGAGCGCCACGGCCTTGAGCGGCAGCGTGACGGGTGCGCTTGTTCGTGCGCTCGTGCGTGCGCCGGCGGGCGCACTCGCGGCTACATCCGCGGCTACATTCGCAGATGCGCTCGCCGCAGCGCTCGCAGGGGCATTCGCGTCCGCACCGTCGGCCTCCTCGCGCTGGGCGCGCAGCCACGCTACCACGTCGCGCAAAGGCACGAACTGATAGCCGTGCTCGCGCAGGAAGCGCAGTTGCGCCTCAAAGGTTTGCGTGCGCACCGTCATGGAATCTTCAGCCGTTTCGGCGAAGCGGTGATAAACGAGAATCGCGACTTCCCGTGTGCCCTGCGGGTCCGGCGCGCTACCCGACGGCGCGCCGCCTGCGCCTCCGGCCCAGGCCATGCAGGTGGTCCAGCCAATACCTGCCGCAAACATACGCCACCCCCGTCCGAAAAAATGTTGCATTGAAGCCTCTGCCCGTTCTTTGCCTGTACCCGCCGTTCCGTCGATGGTTCGTCGATGTTCAGTCGATGTGTCGGTGTTGCTGCGCGCTCGTGCGCGTTTGTGCGCGCTTCTGCGTACTCGTGCGGTGCCTGCGCTCATCAGTGGCCGGTGCGGCTCGATCGCTATCGGGCAAGCGGCACGAGGCCGCATTTCGCTGCGTTGGACGTATTCGACCCGTCCAGAGGCCTTGCTGGCTTGATCTGAGTCAAGCGGGTCTGCCCCCGTGAAAACGGTTACGTGCGCGCCACAAGCGGCTTGCGGCCGCGCGCGCCCCGTCGTGGCTGCGCGTGCGGCGCAGCCAGCCCGTCATTCGCGTTGCGCGGGCCTTTGTCCAGGGTGGCGCGCGCTTGATCGGTATCAACATTTGCCGGGGCGTGTGCGCGATGCTGGAGGCCATGTCTCGCACATGTCTCACGCATTTCTTCCGTATTTCTCGCGCCTTTCTCTTTCTTCACGTGCACTTCACCGTGCAGGAGACGCCTCATGAAGTCCGACGCAACACTCAAGCAGGACGTCGAACAGGAGCTGTATTGGGACCCCGCGCTCGACGCGCGCAACATCGAAGTTGCGGTTCATGACCGCATCGTCACGCTGCGCGGTTCGGTGTCGAGCTGCGCGCAAAAGATCGCGGCACAGAAGGCCGCGCAGCGCGTGGGCGGCTGCCGCGCGCTCGTGCTCGAACTCGACGTGCCGGAGCCGCCGCCGGGCGCGCGTTCCGACGAGGCGCTGGCGCAGGCCATCGTCTCGGCATTGAAGTGGCAGGAAGGGCTGGACGAAGACTCCATCCAGGTCGAAGTGGAGCGCGGCTGCGTCACGCTCACGGGCGAAGTCGACTGGGGCTACCAGCGCCATGCGGCCGAAATGCTCGTTTCGCGTATGCGCGGCGTGGTGGGCGTGATGAACCAGATCGCCGTGCGCGCGAACGAAGCCGCCGCGGACGTGGGCGCGCAGATCGCCGCGGCGCTCGCGCGGCGCGCGCAACGCGAATTCGCAGGCATTGCCATCGACGCGCGCGACGGCATCGTCACGCTTACCGGCACCGTGACTTCGCTCGCCGAAAAGCGCGCGGCGTGCGGGGCGGCGTGGTCGGCAAGAGGTGTGCGCTCCGTGGTCGACCATCTCAGCGTGGCGTGACGCGCACGGGCAGCGGTTTTCCTGGCCGCCATCGGACGGCTGGTCAACGAGGGCATCAACGCCGGTATCGAAGCAGATGCGCAAGCTCATCGGCAAGCCGATCAGAAGCCCGATCAGCAAGGCAATCAGCAAGCCGATACCAACGCGGATATCCGAAGCAGCATAGAGAAAGAGGACACACATCATGACCCGTTCCACTGAACCCGGCGGCACGAAAATGCGCCGCGACCATCAACCCGGCGCCCGCACCGACGACAGTTACCGTCAACCGAAGCGCGTGGCGGGCGGCACGAGTTGCAGCCAGTGCGGCGCGACCTGCGAAAACGGCCGCTGGACCTGGCACGCCGCCGCGGACGACGCGCGCCAGATCGTCTGCCCCGCGTGCCGCCGCATTCTGGAGGGCGTGCCCGCGGGCGAACTCGTGCTCTCCGGCGACTACCTGCAGGCTCACGTCGACGACGTGCTGGGCCTCTTGCACAATCAGGCCGCGGGCGAGGAAAAGGAGCATCCGCTCGAACGCATCATGGCCATCGATTCCGGCGACGGCCAGGTGGTGGTGCGCACCACGGGCCCGCATCTGGTGCGACGGCTGGGCGAAGCGATGCTCCGGGCTCACCAGGGCCAGCTCACCATGAGCTACGGCGAGAACGAAGCGCTGTTGCGCGGCACGTGGTCGCGCGGCTCGACGGGTAAATAGGCATCGCAACGAGACCACCGCAACGAGGCGCGCGAAAAACGGCAGAGGTCCATGGAAAAGAAAAACGACTACACGGGCGTGCTCATCACGATGACGTTCGTCGCGATCGTCATCGTGCAACTGCTCATGCTGAAGACCACGAGCACGACGATTGCCTACAGCGACTTTCACCGGCTCGTGGCGTCCGCCCAGGTGCAAGACCTTGAAATCGGTCCGACGACGATCGCGGGCACCTTGCGCATGCCGGACGCGGCGGCCGCATTGCCCGCATCCGACGCCGCCGCGGTCAAGGAAGGCGGCGCGCCGTGGCGCTTTTCCACCACGCGCGTGCCCGACGACCATCTGATCGACAACCTCACGGCCGCGGGCATCCGCTATCGCGGCGTGGCCGAGAGTACCTGGCTCGGCTCGCTACTCTCGTGGGTGCTGCCGCTCGTGGGCTTCTTCCTGTTCTGGAGTCTGCTCATGCGCCGGCCGGGCGGCCTGCAGGACTTCACGGGCATCGGCAAGAGCAAGCCGCGCGTCTACGTGCAGAAGGAAACCGGCATCACGTTCGACGACATCGCCGGCATCGACGAAGCCAAGGCCGAGCTTCAGCAGATCGTCGCGTTCCTCTGCAACCCCGAACGCTACCGGCGCCTCGGCGGCAAGATTCCGAAGGGCGTGCTGATCGTGGGCGCGCCCGGCACCGGCAAGACGCTGCTGGCCAAGGCCGTAGCGGGCGAGGCAGCGGTGCCGTTTTTCTCGATCAGCGGCTCGGCGTTCGTGGAGATGTTCGTGGGCGTGGGCGCCGCACGCGTGCGCGACCTCTTCGAGCAGGCGCAGCAGAAGGCGCCGTGCATCGTGTTCATCGACGAACTCGATGCGCTCGGCAAGGTGCGCGGCGCAGGCGTGACCTCGGGTAACGACGAGCGCGAGCAGACGCTCAACCAGTTGCTCGTGGAGATGGACGGCTTCCAGCCGAACTCGGGCGTCATCATCATGGCCGCCACCAACCGGCCCGAGATACTCGACCCGGCGTTGCTGCGTCCGGGGCGATTCGACCGTCACATCGCCATCGACCGCCCCGACGTGACGGGGCGCCGCCAGATTCTCGCGGTCCACGTGAAGCACGTGAAACTGGCCGCGGACGTCGATCTGGGCGAACTCGCCGCGCGCACGCCGGGCTTCGTGGGCGCGGACCTCGCCAACGTCGTGAACGAAGCGGCGCTGCACGCCGCGGAGCTGGAAAAGCCGGCGGTGGAAATGGCGGACTTCGACGAAGCCATCGACCGCGCCATGGCCGGCATGGAACGCAAGAGCCGCGTGATGAACGAGCACGAGAAGATCATCATCGCGCACCACGAAGCGGGCCACGCGCTCGTCGCGCAAAGCCGCGAGCATTGCGACCCCGTGAAGAAGGTGTCCATCATTCCGCGCGGCGTGGCGGCGCTCGGCTACACGCAGCAGGTGCCCACGGAAGACCGCTACGTGCTGCGCCGAAGCGAACTGCTGGACCGGCTCGATGCGCTGCTGGGCGGCCGCGTGGCTGAAGAGATCGCGTTCGGCGACGTCTCCACGGGTGCCGAAAACGATCTGGAGCGCGCCACCGCGATGGCGCGCCACATGGTGGCGCGCTACGGCATGAGCGAGCGCATTGGCCTCGCGACCTTCGGCGACGCCGACGGCAATGCGCCGTCCCCGTTTGCGTCTGGCGTGTCGGGCGAGCGTTGCAGCGAAAGCACGGCGCAATTGATCGACGAGGAAGTGCGGCGCCTGCTCGCCGAGTCGCACGAACGCGTGATGCGCACGTTGATGGCGCGGCGCGATGCGCTGGAGAGAATCGCGCAGCGGCTGCTCGAACAGGAAGTGCTCGACCACGACACGTTGCTGCGGCTGATTGCGAACGAAGAAGGGGCTCATGAAGCGGCTCGTGAAGTAGCGCATGAAGCAATTCACGAAGCGGCGAACAAGGCGGTGAGCAAAACAGTGGACGAAGCGGCGAGCGGGAGTGCCGGTGAGGAACCGGAAAGCCACTCCGCCGCGAACGCGCCCGTTTCCGAGCCCGCCATGACCGCCGCCCCGAACGAGCCGCACCATGCCGGTCCATAACGCCGATTTCGCCGCGGTGTTTTCCGAGATCGCGGACCTGCTCGAAATCGAAGCCGCGAATCCGTTTCGCGTGCGCGCTTACCGCAACGCGGCGCGCACGGTGGGCGGCTACGGACGCGACGTGGCCCAGATGATCGGGCAGGGCGAAGCGCTCGACGATATTCCCGCCATCGGCACGGACCTTGCCGCGAAGCTGCGCGAGATTGCCGCTACGGGCTCCTGCGCGCTGCTTGAGCGGCTGAGAAAGGAATTGCCGCCCGCCATCGTGGAACTGCTCGACGTGCCGGGACTCGGGCCCAAACGCGTGCGCATGCTCCACGACGCGTTGCATGTGGATACCCTCGAACAGCTTCGCGAAGCCGCGCAGTCGGGCGCCATCCGCAAGCTGCCGGGCTTCGGCGAGAAGACCGAGGCGCATATCGCGCAAGCGCTCGCCAAACGGCTCCAGCATCGCGAGCGGCGGTTCCTGCTGTCGTTCGCGGCGCAATATCTCGCACCGCTGCTCGCGTATCTGCGCGCCACGCCCGGCGTCGTGCAGGCCGTGGCGGCCGGCAGCTTTCGGCGCATGCGCGAAACGGTGGGCGATCTCGACATCCTCGTCACCACGCGTCAGCCGGCTGCGGTCACGGCGCGCTTCGTGCATTACGACGAAGTGGCGCAGGTGCTGGCGAGCGGCGAGACGCGCTCCAGCATCGTGCTGAAGTGCGGGCTCCAGGTGGATCTGCGCGTGGTGGCGCCCGAATGCTTCGGCGCGGCGCTCGTGTACTTCACGGGGTCGAAGGCGCACAACATTGCCATGCGCCGCATCGCGCAGGACCGCGAGTTGAAGATCAACGAGTACGGCGTGTTTCGCGGTGAGCGCCGTGTGGCGGGCACGACGGAAGAGTCGGTCTATGCGGCGATCGGGCTGACGTGGGTGCCGCCCGAACTGCGCGAGGACCGCGGCGAGATCGACGCGGCGCGCGAAGACCGGCTGCCCGCGCTGGTGGAACGCAAGGACCTGCGCGGCGACCTGCACGCGCACACGAACGCCACGGACGGCCGCAACAGCCTGCGCGAGATGGCACTCGCGGCGCGCGAACGCGGCCTCGACTACCTCGCGATCACGGACCATTCCCAGCGCCTCGGCGTGGCGCACGGCCTGGACGCCGCGCGCCTCGCGCAGCAGATCGACGAGATCGATCGGCTGAACGAGACGCTCGACGGCATCGTGCTGCTCAAGGGCATCGAGGTGGACATCCTGGAAGACGGCCGGCTCGATCTGCCCGACGACGTGCTCGCGCGGCTCGACCTCGTGGTGGGCGCCGTGCACAGCCACTTCAATCTGTCGCGCGAGGCGCAAACGGCACGCGTGCTGCGCGCAATGGACCATCCGCACTTCACGATCCTCGCGCACCCCACGGGGCGGCTGATCGGCGAACGCGACGCCTGCGATCTGGACCTCGCGCGCGTGATCGCGCATGCGCACGAACGCGGCTGCTACCTGGAACTCAACGCGCAGCCGCAGCGGCTCGATCTCGAAGACCTCGCGTGCCGCGAGGCCGCGCGCATGGGCGTGCTCGTTTCCATCAACACCGACGCGCACAGTACCGACGACTTTCGCCACCTCGATACCGGCATCGGCGAGGCGCGGCGTGGCTGGCTCACGAAACGCGACGTGCTGAACACGCGCACGCTCGCGCAGTTGCGGCCGCTGCTCGCGCGCACGATGGGCAAGGGGCGCAGGCATGGAGCGGCCATGAGTGCTGGGTCGAGTGCTCACGCCGACGCTGGGCCGCAAGCGGCTGCCGATGCCGTGCCCCTGCCGCGGAGCTGACGTGGCCCGCATGCCGCGCTGCCGCTTCGTGAGCCGGGCAGGCGCCGTGCGCCTTCATGACGCGTGTCGTCTGACGCCAGCCGCCGTCCCATCATGACGAGACCACGAAAGCCCAGCGTCCCCGCCACCCTGACGCTCGACGCGAAGGTGGAACGGCTGCGCGATCCGGCCGCGTGGCCCGAGGGGCCGCAGGCCGTGCAGTGCATCGAGACCCATATGTCGTGGGTTTTTCTCACGAACGGGCACGCGTGGAAGCTCAAGAAGCCCGTGCGCTACGAGCAGCTCGATTTCCGCACGCTGGAGTCGCGCCGCCACTTCTGCGAGGAAGAGTTGCGGCTCAACCGGCGGCTCGCGAACGGCGTCTATCAGCGCGTGGTGCCGCTCACGCTCGACGCCGAGGGGGTACTGCGTCCCGGCGGCGAAGGCGCCGTGGTGGACTGGCTCGTGAAGATGAAGCGCCTGCGTGCGGACCAGATGCTCGACTGGGCACTTGCCCACCAGACCGCGACCGCGCGCGATGCGCGAAACATCGCGGAACGGCTCGCCGCGTTTCATCGCTCGTTGCCGGCGGCGCCGTGGACACCGCAGACGTACCGCGGCATGCTGCGCGAAGGCATCGACGAAAACGAGCGCGAACTCTGCAAGCCCGCATTCGGCCTGCCCGCGGGCGACGTGGCGGCGCTCTGCACGCAACAGCGCGCGATGCTGGAAACACACGCCGCGCGCTTCGACGAGCGCGTGCGCGGCGGCTGGGTGGTGGAAGGACACGGCGATCTGCGGCCCGAGCACGTGTGCCTCGCGCAGCCGGTTGCCGTGATCGATTGCCTCGAGTTTTCGCAGCAGCTGCGAACGCTCGACGTGCTCGACGAGATCGGCTATCTCGCGCTCGAGTGCGAGCGGCTGGGCGCGCCCGTGTTTGCGCGAGCGTTGCTCAAGGCGTACGGCGAGGTATATGGGGAGACGCGCGGCGCGCGCGTCGATATGGCGCTCGTGAACTTTTACCAAAGCTACCGCGGCGCGGTGCGCGCGCGGCTGGCGGCGTGGCACCTGCGCGAGCGTGCGTTTCGGTCGGGGGCGCAGGCGGCGCTGCATTGGCGCGAGCGCGCGGCGCAATACCTCGAACTCGCGCAACTGCACGCGCAGCGCGGTGCGCGCGCGTTCGCGGAGCCGCCTCAGTGCTGCAGCAACTCCACGATCGAGCCGCCCGTGTGAATGCGCGCGATGGCCTCGGCGAAGAGCGGGGCGGTATCGAGTACGGTGAGCTTGTCGAGGAGCGCACCGGGCGGTACGCGCCACGGCGGCACGGTGTCGGCAACGACGATCTGCGCGAGTGCCGCTGCGGTGCAGGCGTCGCCGTAAGCAGCTGCCGTTTCGTTCGGCGCACGCGCGCGATCGTGCTCGCGAGCCGGCGCTGCCCCACCCAACACCTGAGCTGCCGCGCCGATGAACAAGCCGTGCGTGGCTGCCGCGTACACCGTTCGTGCACCCAGCGCCCGGCAATCCGCGGCGACGTGCGCGAGCGTGGTGCCGGTGCTGATCAGGTCGTCGACGATCACCGCGCAGCGCCCGTTCACGTCGCCCACGACAGGCTTGCCCGTCACCACGCCGCCCGCGCGCAGTTTGCCCGCGAAGGCCGCTTCCACGGGCTTGCCGAGGCGCGCCGCGAGCCGCAGCCGGAAGTCTTCGGCGCGGCGGATGCCGCCGGCGTCCGGCGAGACCACCACGACGTCTTCGTTCGCAAGACGCGAGGCGAACCACGCGGCGAAGAGACCGTTGGCCTCCAGATGCTCCGTGCGGCAACTGCGGAACGCGTTCTGCCACGCGGCGAGGTTGTGCACGTCGAGCGTGACGATGCGGTCCGTGCCCACCGCTTCGAACAACTGCGCCACGTAACGCGTGGTGACGGGATCGCGCGGCTGCGACTTGCGGTCTTTGCGCGCGTAGGCGAGATAGGGCACGACCGCGCAGACCCGCGCCGCCGACGCGTCTTTCAAGGCGCCGAGAAAGAACAGGAGGCGGCACAGCTTGTCGTTGACGGTTTCGTGCGCGTCGCCGTAGAGCGAGTGCACGACATAGACGTCGCTGCCGCGCACGTTCACGAGCGGGCGCGTCTTGTGCTCGCCGTCTTCGAACGCACGCTCTTCGTGTTCGCTCAATGCGATGCCCAGATGCGCCGCCACGCGCGCGCCGAACTCGCGCGTGCCGCCGAGCGCGAACAATTTCAGGTCAGTCTGGTCCATCATGAAGCTTGCCTCTCTTGATTCGCCTTCCTGCATTTCCTGACCGGATGCGCCTCTCTTCATGAAGCACTTCGATGTATTCAACGGCGATGCCGACGGTATCTGTGCGCTCCATCAGCTGAGGCTCGCGCAGCCGATGGAGTCCACGCTCGTCACCGGCCCCAAGCGCGACGTGGCGCTGCTGCGGCGCGTCGAAGCTGCGGCCGCTGCGGGCGATTCCGTTACCGTGCTCGACGTTTCGCTCGATGCGAACCGTGCGCCGCTCGTCGCGCTGCTCGACCGCGGCGTGGACGTAGAGTTCTTCGATCATCACTACGCAGGCACCGTGCCGGCGCACGCGGCGCTTTCGGCGCACATCGATCCGGCCCCGGACGTGTGCACCAGTCTGATCGTGGACCGTCACCTGCACGGCCGGCACCGCCTGTGGGCCATTGCGGGCGCGTTTGGCGACAACCTCGTGGGGCCCGCCCACGCGTTCGCTGTGCAGAGCCGGCTCGCCCAGCGCGACGAGCAGCAGTTGCGCGAACTCGGCGAGGCCATGAACTACAACGCCTACGGCGACGGCGAGGCCGATCTCATCGTGCCGCCGGCCGCGCTCTATCGTGCCGTGCGTCCCTACGCCGATCCGTTCGAATTCATTGCGGCCTCTTCGCTCGTGGAGCAGCTGGCCGACAGCCGGCGCCGCGACATGGCGCTCGCGCATCAGCAGCGGCCCGCG
This sequence comes from Paraburkholderia kururiensis, assembly GCF_034424375.1. Taxonomy (NCBI): domain Bacteria; kingdom Pseudomonadati; phylum Pseudomonadota; class Betaproteobacteria; order Burkholderiales; family Burkholderiaceae; genus Paraburkholderia; species Paraburkholderia kururiensis. Next base: position 1,865,361 of record NZ_CP139965.1, read on the forward strand.
GCGGAGCTGCCCTGCGGCAGCGTCTATGTGCTGCCCGACGCGGCGTGGTCGCGGCGCGTTCGAGGCGCGTTCGCGAATGCGCTGGCGAACGCGGAGCCGCAGCGGGCCCATGCGGTGCTTTCCGCGACGCAGCGCGGCGACTTCACGGTGAGCGTGCGCGCGCCCGTCGGTTTTCCCTACGGCGCAGACCGGTTGTGCCGGGGCTTCGCGACCGGCGGCGGACGCATGGCCGCGGGCGGCATCAACAGCCTCGCACGCGAGCGTTTCGACGAATTCGTGCAGATGTTCCGGCATGTGTTCGAGACCGCTTGAACATCGCGTGAATGCGGCTTGAACCGGTGCGGGGCCGCGCGACCCTGCGCCGGTTCCCGGCCTCAACGCGCGGGCGGCGTGGCGGGCAAGCCCACGGTCTGCGCGAGAATCGGCAACTCGTCTTCGTTGAGGCTCAACGCATCGGAAAGCAGCCGATGGTTGATCCAGCCGCGCACCACCGTGGCGAGGCCCGCGGAGGCGCAATACAGCGACACGTTCTGCGCGATGGCGCCCGCGGCCACGGCGGCGAACGTTTCGCGCTGCGACTGCGGCATGCTGAGCAGCGCCGACATGCGGATCACGTAGACCAGGTCGAGCGGTGCCGCGCCCACGAAGTCCTGATAACCCGTCATGTTGCGCGCGTCCACGGCGTGCTTGAGCACCAGCCGGTGTTGCGTCGCCTCGTAGCGGTACACGCCGTTGGGCAGCGCCGCGTAGATATCCACCTCGTTGAACGCGTGCGCCGAGGGCGCTGTGCGCCCGCCCGTGAGCGGGCGGTTCACGCCGTCCGCAGCCCACAGCAGGTCGCCGAGGAGGGCGGGCGTAAGCGCCGTAGGCGCGAACTCGCGCGTGCTCGCGCGAAGCGAGAGCGCCGCCATGAGCGGCACACCCGAACGCAGGTCGGGCTGGGGCAGCTCGATGACCGGCGGGGTTTCGCCTTGCGGCTTCGGCGGCTGCGTGGCAGGCGCCGGCTTGTACGTCAGGAGTTGCTTCTGGCTCATGTCCCACTCCGTTGTGCGTGACAGTGGTTTTCGGTGCGCGCGAAGGCCGCGCGCGGGCCTTTTCACGATAGCGGGTCGGCGCTCGGGTCCGCTTGATTTCAGTCAACCGGCCCGGCGGCGCAACAGACCTTTCCATGGGCGGCATGGCGTCGGGCCGGCGGCGGGGTCGTGCAATGCGGGTCGCTCGCTGCCGCGTGTCCCGAACATGCGGCGCGCCAGGGACGCTCTTCGCGAGAAGCGAAACGAGGCCTTGTGGATGCCCTATGGAGGCCGTTGACCTGCGTCAGAAACCGACCCCTACCCGCATGCAAAGCTCGTCTGCATGGGCGCGCCTGCCTGCCTCCATTTCGCAAGGACGGCAGCGCGGGTGAACGGCCTCAGTCATCTGGCAACTTGTTGGGGCAACGGCAGCGACGGCGAGGAGAAGGCAATGAAGACGGACGCGCAATTGAAGCAGGACGTGGAAGACGAACTGGAGTGGGACCCGGCCGTGAAGGCGACGGATATCGGCGTGGAGGTGTCGGACCGCATCGTGACGCTCTCGGGGCATCCGTCGAGCTACGCGGAGAAGGTGGCGGCCGAAAAGGCGGCGCATCGCGTGGCGGGCGTGAAGGCCGTGGTGGTGGAAATGCACGTGCGTCTGCCGAACGACGACGTGCGCACCGACGAAGACATCGCCAACGCTGTGCGTTCCGTGCTGCGCTGGACCGTGGGCCTGCGCGAGGACGACGTGAAGGTGCAGGTCGAGAAGGGCTGGGTCACGTTGAGCGGCGAGGTGGAGTGGGCGTATCAGAGCCACATCGCGAATCGCGCGGTTTCGCAGATGCGCGGCGTCACGGGCGTGTCGAACCGCATCGACGTGCGCGGCGACGTGGACTCCGAAGACATCGGTACGAACATTGCCAGGGCGATGCAGCGGCACGCGGAACGCGAGACAAAGCACATCCAGATCAAGGTGCAGGACGGCACGGTGACGCTCTCGGGCAAGGTGGGGTCGTACGCGGAGCGGCAGGTCGCTCGCGGCGCGGCGTGGTCCGCGCCGGGCGTGCGTGCCGTGATCGATAACCTCGTCGTGGAGTGACGGGCCGTGCAGCGCATCGACATGACATGCGGGTCTTGTACGGCGGCGCGACGGCGCGCGTGCCGCGGAGGCCGATCATGACCATCCTCGGCAACGTACACGAAGGGCACTGGTCCGTGGCGGTGGAAACCGCGCCGGCGCCGTGCGCCGCGCCCGGGGCGCATGGCGCGGCCGGTTCACACGGCTACGTTTGCGACATCTGCGTCACCCACGAGCGCGCCGGCGACAAGCTGTTCGAGCACCGCTTCCGTCACGCCCGCACGTTCGTGAGCGAGCGCGAGGCGGTGCTGGAGGGCCTGCGCGAAGGAATGACGTGGATCGAACTGAAGATGGCGAACGCGTTCGACATGTGAGCGCGCGGCGGGCGCCGCGCGCTTCGCACGAATCGCGTCAGCCCGCGTTGCGCCCGGGAGCGGGCAAGCGGGTTGCGGTAGAAGACGTGGCCGACGAGGCGGCAGGCAACGCGGAAGGCAACGCAGCAGGCGCTGCATCGGCGGGCGAATGGGCCGGCGCAGCCTGCGGCGAGGAAGCCGCGGGTTGGCCGTCGTGTCGAACGGCATGTTCGACACCGGGCGTGAGGACGTAGGGGACGAATGCCGCAAGGGCAATCCATAGCAGAACACCGGCAACCATGTTGCTCTCCTCGAGTAAGCGACGCCGCATGGCGGCAGGCCCGGGATGCGTGGAAGACGTCGCGATGACTTCAATTTACGAAGCGAGCCGCGGTGGTTGTTGATGGAACTCAACCCATATGTGTGCACGCACACGAAAGCATGGCAGCGCCTCGGGCTGCACAGAAGTTCACATGAAAAGCCGTATAAAAACGGCACCGGCGTTGCCGGACAGGTCGGACGAAACCCCCTGCATCAAGCGCACAAAACGTATTCAGGAGGCGTGAAGTGAATGCAGCAACCATCTGTACTCGCGATGTCGTGACGTGCCGTCAGGACACCACGGTGCTCGAAGCGGCGCGGCTCATGCGCAATCATCACGTGGGCGACCTCGTCGTGGTGGAGGAGTCGGCGTCGGGCCGCATGCCGCTCGGTGTGATCACCGACCGCGACATCGTGCTTTCGGTCGTCGCTAAAGAGGTCGATCCGGCGAAGCTCTTCGTGAGCGAGATGATGTCTACGCCCGTCGTGTCGGCATACGAATGGGAAGACGAGTGGCAATTGCTGCGCCGCATGCGGCTGCACGGCATTCGGCGCATGCCGGTGCTGGGCGATGCGGACGAACTGATCGGCATCGTCGCGTTCGACGATCTGCTGGAAGCGGCTTCGGGCTTTCTATCGGAGCTGTGGCTCTTAACCGGCCGGCAGTCGCACTTCGAGGAAAAGCACCGTACGTGAGGGTGCGGCGCGATGGGAAGCGTGATGTGATGCGCGATGTGATGCAGGTAGGATGCGGTGCCCCGGGCCCCGCATCCGATCCGAACGTCACCCCGTCACGCGCGTGCCGGCCGTCCCCTTCGCCATGTCTTCGATGCGGTCCAGTGCGCCGATCACCGCGGGGCGCCCCGTCTGCGTGGCGAACGCGCAGGCGGCTTCCACCTTCGGTCCCATCGATCCCGCCGCAAACGGCATCTTGCGCAGCTCCGACGCCGCGACCTCGCGCAGCGCGCGTTCGCGCGGCGTGCGCCAGTCGAGGTAGACGGCGTCCACGTCGGTGGCGATCAGCAGCAGGTCGGCTTCGAGCTGTTGGGCGAGCAGGCTGCTGCACAGGTCCTTGTCGATCACGGCTTCCACGCCCGTGAGCCCTTTGCCGTCCGGCGTCGCGGCCACGGGAATGCCGCCGCCGCCGGCGGCGATCACCACCGTGTCGTGCGCGAGCAGCCAGCGGATGGGGTCGATCTCCACGATGCGCTGCGGCTTCGGCGACGCCACCACGCGCCGGAAGCCCGCGCCGTCGGGCGCAATGGACCAGCGGTTGCGAATGGCGAGCCGCTCGGCGTCGTCTTTCGGATACACGGGGCCGATCGGTTTGGTGGGGTGGCCGAACGCCGGGTCTTCGGGGTCCACTTCCACGCGCGTGAGCAGCGTGGCGACGGCGCGCTCGCGTGGCAGCGCGTTCGCCAGTTCCTGTTCGAGCAGATAGCCGATCATGCCTTCGGACTCGGCATCGAGCACGTCGAGCGGCGTGGCCGAGGCGCTGCCGCCCGCCGCGGACTGCAGCGCCAGCATGCCGACCTGCGGCCCGTTGCCATGCGCGACCACCAGCTGATTGCCGGCGGCGAGCTTCGCGATCTGCGCCGCCGCGCGCCGCGTGTTGGCGATCTGGTTCGGAATGGTGAGCGGCTCCGAGCGTTTGAGCAGCGCGTTGCCGCCAAGGGCGACGAGAATTCGCATGACGATTCCTTGCTGGGCGTGTGCGCTCCGCGCCTTCGCGCCGCACATTCGCGCGGCACGTCGGCGCGGTGCTGGATGCGGTGCTAGGCCAGGGTGGCGACGAGCACGGCCTTGATCGTATGCATGCGGTTTTCCGCCTGCGAAAACACGATGGAGGCTTCGGACTCGAACACTTCGTCGGTCACTTCGAGTTCGGTGAGGCCGTACTTTTCGTGGACCTGGCGTGCCGTTTCCGTCTCGAGGTTGTGATACGACGGCAGGCAGTGCATGAAGCGCGCACGCGGCTTGCCGGTGGCGCGCATGAGCGCCGCGTTCACCTGATACGGCTTGAGCAGCGCGATGCGCTCGCCCCAGGCATCGACGGGCTCGCCCATCGACACCCACACGTCCGTATAGACGAAGTCCGTACCCTTGACGGCCTCGGCGGGATCTTCGAGCAGTTGCACGCGTGCGCCCGTGGTTTGCGCCAGCTCGCGCATCTGGGCGACGAGATGCTCTTCGGGCCACAGGGCGCGCGGCGCGGCAATGCGTACGTCCATGCCCATCTGCACGCCGCCGATCAAGAGCGAGTTGCCCATGTTGAAGCGGGCGTCGCCCAGATAGCAGAACGACATCGTGTCCAGCGGCCGTTCGCCGAACTCTTCCATGGTGAGCAGATCGGCCAGCACCTGGGTGGGGTGGAATTCGTCGGTGAGGCCGTTCCACACCGGCACGTGCGAATACTGCGCGAGGTCTTCCACGGCAGTCTGATGAAAGCCGCGGTATTCGATGCCGTCGTATAAGCGCCCCAGCACGCGCGCCGTGTCTTTCAGCGATTCCTTGCGGCCCAGTTGCGAGCCCGCCGAATCGATGTAGGTGACGTGACCGCCCTGGTCGTGCACGGCCACCTCGAACGCGCAGCGCGTGCGCGTGGAGGTCTTCTCGAAGATGAGGGCGATGTTCTTGCCGTTCAGGCGCGGCACTTCGTTGCCGGCGTATTTCGCGCGCTTCAGTTCGGCGGCGAGGTCGAGCAGAAAACGGATGTCGCGGGGGCTGAAGTCCTGCATGTTGAGCAGGCTTCGATTGCGAAGGTTGAATGCCATGATGTCGGGTTCCTTGATCCTGTTGAGCCTGTTGATTCTGGTAAGGCGCGCGTCTTGAACGGACCGGCGCACGTGGTGTCCGCAACGAAGGTGCGGTGTGCGCCGGCCGCGAGAAATCAGACGGGGTCGCGCTCGATGGGGCAGGTCATGCAGTGGCCGCCGCCGCGTCCGCGGCCCAGCTCGCCGCTCGGAATGGTGATGACTTCCACGCCGGCCTTGCGCAGCAGCGTGTTGGTGTAGACGTTGCGGTTGTAGGCCACCACCACGCCCGGTGCGAGCGCGATCACGTTGTTGCCGTCGTCCCATTGCTCGCGCTCGGCTTCCCATTCGTCGCCGCCTGTGGCGACGGTGCGCAGCTTCGGCACGCCGATGGCGCTCGCCACCACGTCGAGGAACGGTGCCGTTTCGGCGCGCACGTCCAGTTCGCCTTCGCGGTCGCCGGGACGCAGGCTGATGGTATGGATGCTGTTCACCACTTCCGGGAAGATCGTGACGAGGTCGTGGTCGCAGAACGTGAACACGGTGTCCAGATGCATCGCGCCGCGCGAGCGCGGCAGCTGCGCCGCGATCACACGCTTCACGCCTTGCTGGGCGAAGAGGGCGCGCGCGAGTTGCGCGACGCCTTGCGGCGAGCTGCGCTCACCCATGCCGATGGCCACCACTTCGCGCGAGAGCGGCATCACGTCGCCGCCTTCTATCGTGGCGCCGCCGTGGTCCACGTCGGGGTCGCCCCACCAGACCCGCGGGCCGCCTTCGAAGAGCGGATGAAAGCGGTAGATCGCGGTGGTGAGCAGCGTTTCCTGCCGCCGTGCGGGCCAGTACATGGAGCCGAGCACGACGCCGTCGTTGATCCAGCAGCTGTTGTCGCGCGTGAAGAGCGCATTGGGCAGCGGCGGCACCACGAAGCCCGCATGGTCCAGGCACTCTGCGGTGATGCCCGTGGGGCGGAACGGCAACTCGGCCTTCACGATGCCGCCGATCAGGCGCGTGGCCAGTTCGTCGGCCTTCATTTCGTCGAGCCACGGGCGCAGCTGCGCGGCGAGTTCGCCATCCATCTGCCCGGGGGCGAGCTTGCGCGACAGAATCCATTCGCGCGCCTCGGGGTTGCGTACCACGTCGGCGAGCAGGTCGTGCGTGTCGAACACTTCGACGCCGCGCTCCTGCATCGCACTCACGAATGCGTAGTGATCGTTCTTCGCCTGGGTAACCCACAGCACGTCGTCGAACAGCAGGTCGCGGCAGTTGGCCGGCGTGAGCCGGGCCTGGGCAAGACCCGGACGGCACACGATCACTTTGCGCAGTCGTCCGGTTTCGGAATAGACGCCAGATATCACGATGTGTTCTCCGTATTACAGACTGAGGCGGCCGGTGGCGAGCAGCCACGCGGCGGCGATGGCGAGGCCGACGATTGCGGCCAGAATCACCGCTTCGAACGGCTGGAAGATGCGCGCCTTCTGCTCGCGCTTGGCCCACGCATAGAGCACCACGCCCGGCGCGTAGAGCAGCGCGCTCAGCAGCAGGTACTTGAGGCCGGCCGCGTAGAGCAGCCAGCAGCAATACACCACGGCGAGCGCGCCGATGCCGATGTCGCGATACCGGGCGCTTTCGCCCGCGGTGTAGCCCTCGCCCTTCACCGCGATGAGCGCCGCGTAGACGGCGGAGAACAGATACGGCACGAGGATCATCGACGTGGCGAGCGAAATCAGCGCGAGATACGTCGCGTTGGAAACCAGCGTGACGATGAGGAACAGCTGCACGAGCCCGTTGGTGACCCACAGCGCGTTCGCGGGCACGCCGTGCTCGTTCTCGCGCTTGAGGAACGCGGGCATCACGCCGCCGCCTGCAGGCGTGAAGAGCGTTTCGGCGGCCAGCAACGTCCAGGCGAGCAGCGCGCCGCCCACCGAAACCAGCAGACCGATGTTCACGAGCACTGCGCCCCAGGTGCCCACCACCTTCTGAAGCACGCCGGCCATCGACGGGTTCTTCATGCCCGCAAGCTCGGGCTGCGAGACGATGCCGAGCGAGAGCAGCGACACGCCCATCAGCAGCGCCAGCACGACCACAAAACCCAGCACGGTTGCGCGGCCGACGTCCGAGCGCTGCTGCGCGCGCGCCGAATACACGCTGGCGCCTTCGATGCCGATGAACACCCACACGGTGATGAGCATCGTGCTCTTCACCTGATCGAGCACGCCGGGCAGCTTCGGGTTGCCCCAGAAGCCCGTGGAAAACTGCTGCGCGTGAAACGCCGCCGCCGCAATGGCGATGAAGAGCACGAGCGGCACGATCTTCGTGACGGTGGTGACGGCGTTGAGCACCGCTGCGCTGCGCACGCCGCGCAGGATCACGAAGTGCATGATCCACAACGCGACCGACGCGCCCACGATCGCCGCACTCGTATTGCCTTCGCCGAAGATCGGAAAGAAGTAGCCGAGCGTGCCGAACACGATGACGAGGTAGCCGACGTTGCCTATCCACGCGCTGACCCAGTAGCCCCACGCGGAGTTGAAGCCGACGAAGTCGCCGGCACTGGCGCGCGCGTAGGCGTAGATGCCGTTGTCGAGTTGCGGCTTGCGCAGCGCGAGCGTCTGGTAGACGAAGGCGAGCATCAGCATGCCGGCGCCGGTAATGAGCCAGCCGATCAGCACGGCGCCCGCGCCCGCGCCGGAGGCCATGTTTTGAGGCAGCGAGAACACGCCGCTGCCGATCATCGAACCCACGACGAGCGCGGTCAGCAGACCGAGCTTGAGACGTTGAGGAGAGGCCGTACTGGAAGAGACGGGTGGCACGGGGGCCGCGGCAGGCGGTGTGCCGTGCAGGTGACGAGCCAGGGGTTTCATGAGAGGTACTCCAGGTAGGGAGACGTCTCATTAGGTCATGCGAAACCGGGGTGGCGTTTGACGTGGATCAGTCAGGGTTAGCCGGGATGGTCGAATCGGGATGCGGCATGGTGAGGCATTGAGCGCGGCGGTGTGCGAAACATGCCGCACGCATTTTGATGCCTTTTTTATGGCACTTTCGTGGCGCGATCGCTCACGCGAAACGGGCGGGCAGAGCGCGTTGCCCGCTCACCTTCACGCCGCCGCCTGCTCCCCGAACATGTCGCGCAGCGCAGCCGCGAACCGCTGCAATGACGCCACCGATCCCGCCACGCTCTGATACTTCTCGCGGCCAATCTGACCGTCGAGCGTGACGAGCATGCCCGCTTCGCGCGCGAGCGCGAGCAGCGCGTCGGCTTCGGCGCAGACGTCGGCGCGCGAGGTCTGTGTGCGCTCCTGCGTGCGGGGCGGGGTAGCGTGTTGCGTACCCCGGCGTTCGGGTTCGGGATAGACAGCGCCGGCGTTTTCGTAGCGGGCAACGGACATTCCGTAGGACATGGCAGGTCTCCTTGGCCGCGTAGGGAACGCCGGGCAACGTCAATGGTGCGCGGGGCGTTGGGGGCGGTGCGGCGAAAACGTTCTTTCCATGAACCCAGTATCGGACAGCACGTGCGTCGGCGAAATCAGACCGCGCTGAACTTCGCGTAGGGGATCGCCGACGCCTTCAGCATTTCCCTACAAACGGGACGGACTTCGCAGGTGTCTTCATCGAACGCATGACGTCCGCTTTCGAGCGCACCTGCAACATTCGCTTCGAGCCCGACGCGACGCAGGAACAGGCGGCACGCGCCCGAAGTGATGCGCCAGGTACACGGCACGTTGCCGCTGAAGTCGCGCCGGGCGCGGGCCGTGATGGTGTCGGGTTCATCGCAGGCTTCCTGGGGTGTCGCTGCGCGTGTGCACGGACACATCGCGTGAACCGCGCGCTTCATGCATGCCGCCGCTTTAAGTCACCGCCTCGTGCCAGCGCACGATGGCGGCCCAGATGTCGGCGGCCGTTTCGCAGAAGACGAACAGCTTCGTGTCCGCTTCGGAGATCATGCCTTCGTCCACGAGGAAGTCGAAGTCGACCACGCTACGCCAGTACGCTTCGCCCACGAGCACGACGGGCAGCGGCCGGATCTTGCCGGTCTGCAACAGCGTGAGCACTTCGAAGAGTTCGTCGCAGGTGCCGTAACCGCCCGGAAAAAACACGCCTGCCTTCGCGCGCTCCAGCAGATGCAGCTTGCGGATCGCGAAGTAGTGGAAGCGAAAGCACAAGTCGGGCGTGACGTAGGGGTTGGGGTACTGCTCTCTCGGCAGCGAGATGTTGAGGCCGATGCTGGGCGCGTGCTGCTCGAAGGCACCGCGATTCGCGGCTTCCATGATGCCGGGACCGCCGCCCGTGATGATGGCGAGCCTCGGTAGCACCGAACTGCCCGCCGTGCTGCCCACGAGTTCGCCCAGTTCGCGCGCCACGTCGTAGTAGTGGCTGCGCGCCAGCAACCGCTCGGCTATTTTCACGGCGCGCGCGTGGTCGGTGTCGTCCGGTTCTGCCGATGCCGCCGCACGCGCTTCGGCCAGCCGGCGACGCGCGACGGCCGGCGCCGCAATGCGCGTGCTGCCATACACCACGACCGTGTGTTCGATGGCCTGTTGCTGCAGACGCTGCTCGGTCTTCCAGTAGTCGAGCTGCAGCCGTACGCCGCACATTTCGGGGCTTTGCAGGAAGGCTGCATCTTCGTCGGCTTGCAGATAGGTAGGGCTCGTCACGAGCCGACGCACGCGTGCGGGCAACCCGGGCGGCAGGGTGCAGGGCTCGACAGAACTCGTCGCGCGCGCGTTGGACGCAGCGGACGTGGCACTACGGCGCTTCTTCAACATGAGGTGTTCAGGGTTCATGGCCGGCGCCGATGCCGGCAGCGTATTCCACGATACGAGGCATCTGTTGCGCGCGATTGATCGTCGTCAAGGGCGCACCGTGCTGGCGCCCGCGTGCGTGTCTGCCCGTGCGGCGCGCTGCGGGCATGGCCTGCGCGCATTCACCCGCTTGACACACATCAACGGGAAAAGCGCATAAGCGGCAATGATGTCTACAACGCTCAACCGTTTCGGTGCAGTCCGTCACGGTCCTGGAGAGCAGCAACAGAGCGCCGCATCGGATGGCGGGAGGTAACCATGGGAATCGGCATGCAGATCGTCTATCTCGGCTTTGCTGGATCGGCACAGATAGAAGCAGAGGCCGGTGCCCAGCTCGTGCGTCTGTTCCGCTTTGCGAGCGCGCTGTCGGGTTGCCACCTCGCCATCGAACTCATGCGTGCGAACGGCGATCGTGTGCGCTACGACGCGCGGCTCGATCTCATCACGCCGTCCCACGACCTGAAGCCCGTGCGTCATTGCACGAGCGACGATCCGAACACGGCAATCAGGCAGGCTTTCGACGAAGCCGAGAAGCAACTGGAGCACGACTCGGCAAAGAGGTAGCGCCGCAACGGCGCACGACGGAACGGGTACGCGAAGGGGCACGCGAACGAGCTGGGCCCCGTCTCATGCACCGCCTGCTGCTTGATGTAACGACACGCCGCTCAAGGCAGCGACAATCAGACCGTAGCGACCATCAGATGGGCCCCGCGAACAGGCCGCTTTCCGGCTGCGTCTTCATCTCGTCGACGCATTGCACGTGCCAGTGGCCGTTCACGGCCGGATGGTGGGAATGCCGGTGCCACAGTACGCGCCCGGTTTCGCCTTCGAACGGACCGCTCGACGCGCCCAGATCCAGCCCTTCGAATTCGCAGAGCACGCGTTGCGTTTCCGGGTCTGCGATGCGCGTCGTACCGTCCCTCGTGGCCAGCGTGCCCCACTCGGGAAGGTGCATACCGGCATGCCCTTCGCGCGACCACTTGCGCGCCTCGTTGTCGAGCCAGAGGATCGCGTAGACCGCGGGATCGGTGCTGTCGAACGTATCGAGATGGATGGTGATGCGCATGGCGTTCTCTCCGGTCGGTGGGGGCGCACAGTGCGGTGCAATGCGGTGCGCCTACTGCGTCATGACCCATTGAATCAGCGTATGGGCGTCTTCAGGCGAAAGCGGCCCGCCGCGCTCGGGCGGCAGCGGCATCGGCGTGTCGCCCCAGTGGGCGCGGCCGCCGAGGCGCAGCTTCTGTTCGAGCATCACCGTGGCGTCGGGCACCTTGCGATAGCGCTCGGCGATCTGATGGAACGAAGGCGCGAGAAACGGCGAGTCCGACGTGTGGCAGAACATGCAGTGCTGCTGATCGATCAACTCAGTCGGTTCGGCCATCCGCTTCGTCTGCTGTGCGTACGCCGCGCCGCTGGCGGTCAGTCCCGCCATACCTGCCATACCCGCAAGGCTCGCGAGTAATGCCGCGCAAACGCGCCTGTTCTTGTATGTGGCCTTCATGTCTCACGCTCCTCGATGACGCTTGATTCCAGGTCCAGTCTAAAAGGGACACGGGTTCGCTCATTGATGCGTGTCAAGGCGGTTGTGGCCGGTGAGCGTGTGTGTGGTGGGCTCGCTTCACGACACCACGTCGGCAAGCGGACGCCGCGGCGCGTGAGGCGTATCGGGCCCGCGGCCGATGCGCAGCAACAGCTGCGGCGTGGACGCCGTGCCGATCGCCGCGCGCAGCCGTTCGCGCAGTTCGGGCGTTTCGATGGGCTGGTTCAGATACGACGCGGTATAGCCTTCGTCCACCGCGGTCAGCAGCACGCGTTCGAGCGCCTGGCCTGTGGCGAGCCAGGCCTCGGCGTTATCGGCGCCGGTGGAAATGGTCACGAGAAGCGGCGAGCCTTCCACGAGCCGATGATGCGCCGCGGCCATGCCGCCGCCCACGTCGAAGGTGCGAATCACGGAGGTCAGGAGTGGCGCCGCGACATCGAGCAACGCGGGCACGCCCGCCGCGTAGGCCGGCATGCCGTCGTCGCTGCGGCGCGGATGCACCCAGCTCGCGAGTTCGCGGCGAAAGCGCGCGTCCGCGAATTGCAGGCGGTCGGCGTCGGCGATGAGTTCGGCAATGCGCTCGCGGTCCGCGGGGGCATCGATGCACGCGACGTCCGCGCCTTCGGCCGCGCCCGCTTCGATCAGCCGACGCTGTGCGGCTGGCGGGACCGGTTCGTCGACGAACGCGGCGCGCGTGGTCATGCGCTGCACGATGGCGGGAAAGAGCGCGTCGAGCGACGCATCGCGACGACCGCCGGGCACGATGCGCACGTGGGCCAGCACGTCGGGGTCGGCATGCGACGGAAACACCGTGATCGCGTAGGCCAGGCCGAAGCGCTGCAGCGCCACGCGCAGATTGAAGAGCGCCGCGCCGCAACTGATGATGAGTTCGCGGTCGAACGGGTCTACCACGGGCAGCGCGCGCAGACGGTCGGCGCACAGCGTCACGGCGTCGCCGTCCACGATGAAGCGCCACGGTTGCGTGTTGTGGCTGGAGGGCGCGAGCACCGCGTACCGCAGCGCGAAGCGCAATTTCTCTTCCACGCCGGCCGACGGCGCGAGCTGGTGTTCGTCGACATCCCACGCGGCGGAACGCGTAACATGGTCCATCGTGCGGCCTCCCTCGGTTGGTAGGGTGATGAGCGGAATGCGAAGCCGCCGCAGAGGGGCGGGTTTCACGCCGCTATCCGGCTTATCGTCGCAGCGGGTGGTGGGGGCGGAGTTGATGCAGGTCAGCGAAGGAGAGTCAGCATGCGCGCAATGGTGTTCGACGGCTCGGCACCGTATCTGAAGGAAATGTCGTTGCCGGACCCGGTGCCCGAAGCGGGGCAACTGCTGATCGACATACACGCGTGCGGCGTGTGCCGCACGGACCTGCACGTCGTCGACGGCGAACTCACCGAGCCGAAGCGACCCGTCATTCCCGGCCATGAAATCGTCGGTACCGTAGCGGCGTTGGGCGCGGACGTGACGGGCTTCGCCGTGGGCGACCGCGTAGGCGTGCCGTGGGTCGGCCATACCTGCGGACATTGCCGCTATTGCCTCGCGCACCGCGAGAATCTCTGCGACGACCCGCGCTTCACGGGCTATACGCTCGACGGCGGCTATGCCGAGCGCACCGTCGCCGACAGCCGCTACTGCTTCCATTTGCCGGAGCGTTACAGCGACATCGAGGCCGCGCCGCTCCTGTGCGCGGGACTGATCGGCTACCGCACCTTGAGCATGGCGGGCGACGCGCGACGCATCGGCATCTACGGCTTCGGCGCGGCGGCGCATATCGTGGCCCAGGTGGCGCGCCATCAGGACCGCGAAGTCTATGCGTTCACGCGCAGCGGCGACACGGCTGCGCAGTCGCTCGCGCGGCGCCTGGGGGCCGCATGGGCGGGCGGCAGCGACGAGACGCCGCCCGCGCCGCTCGACGCCGCGCTCATCTTCGCGCCCGTGGGCGCGCTCGTGCCCCTCGCGCTCAAAGCGGTGGTGAAGGGCGGCACGGTAGTCTGCGGCGGCATCCACATGAGCGACATCCCGTCGTTTCCCTACGCGTTCCTGTGGGGCGAGCGGCGGGTGGTGTCGGTGGCGAATCTCACGCGCGAAGACGGACAGGCTTTCATGCGCATCGCCGGCGCCGTGCCGCTCGCGATCGAGACGACACCGTACGCGCTCTCCGATGCGAACCAGGCGCTGGACGATTTGAGGGCGGGGAGAGTGTCGGGGGCGGCGGTGTTGGTGGTGAGGTGAGGGGGGCGAGGGCGGCTTGCTTCGGTCAGCGGTACGGTGGTTTAGCGGTTCAACGGCTCATACGGCTCATACGGCTCAGCGGTCGACAACCTCAACTCGCCTGGCATCGCCCCGAGCCCCAGTCAAACTCCTCGCGCATGAATCGCCGGCACGTACTTCGCTGAGACATCCCGGCACGCCGCGGCGATCTGCTCTACCACGGGTGCCCACTGCCCCGGCTGCGTTTGGCGAAACAACCGCATCGTGCCCGGATACCAGGGCGAATCGGTTCGCCCACGTACCCATCGCCAATCGAGCCCCAGCGCCGGAAGCATGACCCAGCCCGGCTTGCCCAACGACCCGGCAAGATGCGCGACCGCGGTGTCGACGCTGATGACCAAGTCGAGCTGCGCGATCAGTGCGGAGCTGTCGGCGAAGTCGGTGATGTCCGGCGCGACATCGAGCACGAAGGGGCCGCCCTGAAGCGCGCTCGCTTCGGCTTCCCCTTGTCCCTTCTGCAAGCTCACGAAGCTCACGCCAGGCACGTTCAGCAACGGCCTCAACGTCTCGAGCGACGGCAAGGACCGGTTGCGATCGTTGCCGTGACCTGCATGGCCTTTCCAGACGAGGCCCACTTTGAGTCCCTTCAACGGCGCAACGCGAGGCCGCCATTTCTCGACGAGTTCCGCATCCGCGTGCAGGTAGGCCGCCGGCGGAATGGAATCGAGCGTGGTGCCCACCACGTGCGCAATGCTGAGCGGCAACGTCCAGTAGTCGTGCGGCGCACGCGCGAGATCGGACTGGCCGTCGACCACCGCGTCGACGCCCGGTACGTTGCCGAACAATCGACGCAACGCCGGCGCGCAGGCCAGCGTGATCCACGCCGCGCCGCGCGCTTTGAGCAACGAGAGATACCGCCCGAACTGGATCATGTCGCCGAAGCCCTGCTCCTGCCAGACGAGCACGGCCTTGCCTTGTAGCGATTGCCCCTGCCATTGCGGATAGGCGACGCCGGGCGGCACCGCGGTTCGGTCCGTCAATGCGGCATCGGAGCGGGCTTCGAACAGCGGCCAGCCTTCTTCGAAGCGGCCAAGGCTCAGCAGCAGCGCGCCGAGCTTGCATCGCGCGTCGGCGTAGCGCGGGTCGACCGCGAGCGCTTTCCGGTAGGCCGATTCCGCTTCCTGCAGGCGCTCCTGTTCGACGAGCACCGTGCCGAGACTGCACAGCAGGACCGGATGATCGCGATGCAGCGAAAGGGCCTGCCGGCAGGCGGCCTCGGCGTCCGACAACTGGCCGCACGTCTTCAGCAACGTACACAGATTGTGGTGAGCGTCGAGGTAATCGGGACGTGCCGCCAGCGCTGCGCGGTAGCACGCCTGCGCCTCTGCGAACCGGTCGAGCCCATGCAGCAGCACGCCCAGGTTGTAATGCGCCTGAGCGTTGTGCGGGTCGGCCTCGACGGCCATCCGCCAATAGCGTTCGGCGTCGAGCTTGCGATCGAGGCGCAGCGCGCAGGCCGCAGCCAGGTTCAACGCTTGCGCGCGTTCAGCGCTTCCGGGTACGCCCGGTTCGAGCACGGGGTCGAGCACCGTCAGCGCCTCGAGCACGTTGCCGCTCGAATAGAGGGCAAGCGCCGTCTGGTATCGGCCGGTGCCCGAGGGCAAATGCGATTGCGCAGGGTCCATCGATCGTCTCTTCTTGTGCCTCGAACATGATGGATCGGGATTCTACGCAGTTTCGCCATCGGCCTGCCGCGCACGCCTTGCCTGCGTCCCCCTGCGCCCCGCCTGCGCCTCACCCGCGCTTTGTCACTGTCAGCGCCACGCCGACCAACGCCACCGAAACCGCCGCAAATATCCCGTCCGCCCACAGGTGTCCGACATACCGCGACAGCACGGCCACGCCCACGGCCGGCAGCGAATTGCCGCCATAGCAGCACAGCAGATACGCCGACAGCAGTTCAGCCCGATGCTCCGGCGGCGCGATGCGGTTGATCTCCTGGAGACTGCCGCGAAATCCGAAGGCGGACGCGATCCCGCACAGCGCGGTCGCGGCGATCAGCACCGCGATCGATCCCGCTGCCTGCGCCCACAACAGCAGCGCGAGGCTGGGCGGCAGCAGCCACAAGCCGGTGATCATCGTGGCGCGGGACGTGAGCGCGGGCGTCAGAACCACGGTCGCGGCGCCCACGGCAAACAGTTCGGCCACCACGGCGCCGCTCAGTGCCGGGCTGTGCACGTGCATGCTGGCGGCGAGCAGGTTGGGCAGCAACGCGGCGTAGAAGCCGAGCAGCGCGAAAGTCGCGAACGCGGTGACAGCGGGCGCGACGAAGGCGGCGCGCGCTTGCCTCGGCACGCCGACGCGGGGTCTGAAAGACAGCGACCGGCGGCGGTTCGCAACGGGCGCCACGGTCTCACGCGTGCGCAGCGTGAGCACGGCCGTCACGCAAAGGATCAGCAGGTAGACCACGTACACCGTGCGCAGCGGCCACGGCGCGAATTGCGCGAGCAGGCCCGCCGCCGCCACGCCGCCCGCGAGGCCGACCAGGTTGACGGCTGCGGCGAGCCGGCTCGCGGGGGCTTTGTCTTTGCCGCCGTGCAGGTCGGCGATCCACGCGGTTGCCGTCGCCGCGCCCACGCCGATGGCGAGCCCGCTCGCGGCCCGCGCGACGAAGAGCAGCGCGGGATGGACGGCCACGAGGAACAGCAGCGCGCTCGCCCCGCCCACGGCGAGCACCAGCAGGCTGACGGGGCGTCGACCGGCCGCGTCGGACACGCGCCCCAACGCGAGCAATGCGCCGAGATTGCCCACCACGTACGTCGCGTAGACGAGCGTGATGGTCAGATCGGACAGCCCGAATGCGCGCTGATAAAGCGGATACAGCGGTGTGACGAGCGTACTGCCGGCATACAGCGTGCCGAGCAGCACGGCTGCCGCGACGAGCGACGCCGGGCCGCTCAGCGCCGCGGGCTGCGAGAGACGTGCGTGCATGGCTTGCTCCGTGGTGCAGGTACGCCAGCGAAGGCAGCAAGCCATGTTCCGCCGCGGCGCGTCACGCGTTCATGCAGCCCCGGTGCGGCGAGTGCGCGGCGTACGCTCAGGCGGGGTTTTTCGCCGCCTGGATCATCTTCCAGCCGTTGCCGGCGGGGTCGCGAAAGCCGGCGTCCACGTTGCCGAAGCGGTCCACCGGTTCCTGGGTGAACTCCACGCCGCGGGCTTTGAGCCGGGCGTAGCTCGCGCGGCAGTCGTCGACGGAAAGGACGAGCGGCGGCATGGCGCCCTTGGCCACCATGGCGAGCAGGGTTTGCGCGGTGGCGGCGTCGTGGATGGGCGGCCCCGGCAGAAACAGGCCGAGCTGGAACGACGGCTGGTCCGGATGCTGCACCGTGAGCCAGCGGTACGGGCCGTTGCTCACGTCCGTGTGAACGCGGAATCCGAGTTTGTCGACATAGAACGCGAGCGCTTCGTCCTGATTGTCGACGTAGAGCCCCACCACGTTGATGCCCTCATTCATGACGCCTCCTCCTCCTGGGTAGATGGCGCGAATGTAGCGCCGGCCGCGCGGCGGCGCTTCTCCAAAACTGCGATGGTGAGGTCGGGACGCTGCGCCGCCTTCAGCACGCACGCGGGGATGCGCTCCAGGTCGCGCGTGTCGGCCGGCGCGGCGCGGCTCGCGGCGCGCAGGGCGCCCGGGCTTTGGCCGGTGACGTCGCGAAAAACGCGCCCGAACGTGCCGAGACTCTCCCAGCCCGTGGCGAAGGCGATCTCGGTGATGCCCAGTTCGGTGTCGCGCAGCAGCGCGATGGCCTGCTCGATGCGGCGCGTGAGCAGGTAGCGGTGCGGCGGCACGCCGAAAGCGCGCTTGAACGAGCGCGCGAAATGGGCCTCGGAGACGCCGCTCACCCGCGCCAGACGCCTGACGGGCCAGGCCTCGTGCGAGGCGGCGTCCATGCGGTCTTTCGCGCGCAACAGGCGGCGCAGCAGGGCGGGGTCTTCCAGGGCGTCAGCCAGGACAGGAGAGGAGGCGGGAGCAGAGGCAGCGGGCGAGGCAGCGGACGAGGCGGGCGCGGCTGCGCGTCGGTCTGATCGAGCGGGCATGCGTCTTCGGATAGTGGGCGGGCGGAATGCGCGTAGTTTAGGCCGCATCGGGCGGCCACTGTGACGGTCGCCGAAAGCGGCGGAAGTTTTCCTGCGGCGGATGCTGGTGCTGCAGAGCATCAGACGACACCAACCAGCACCCGGCAAATAAGCCAAATAAGGCACCGGCACGGCGTTGTGCGCTGCTCGCGGCGCGATCGCGTCGCACGTAGTAGGCTTCGCGCCAGAGACTGCCCGCCTGCCCGCCATTTCCCAACGGACCCTTCCATGCCCTCGCATTTCTCCTGCACGATGTGCGGCCGCTGCTGCCGGGATCTGCGTCTACCGTTGAGCCTCGCGGAAGCGGCGGACTGGCTGCGCGACGGCGGAGAGACGCAACTGCTCTGCGACGCCATCCCCTGGCCCGTCGAGCCGGCCGCCGACGATCGCCTCGCCGCCTACAAGTCGAGGCGTTCCTTTCCGGCGATGAGCGGCACGCTGCCGTTGCGCGTGATCGTGACGGTCGTGGCCGCGTTCGAAGGGCCGTGCCCGCATCTGCAAGCCGACCTGCGCTGCGGCGCGTACGATCGACGGCCGCGCGTATGCCGCATTTATCCCGCGGAGATCAATCCGTTCATCGAGCTTCAGCCGGCTGCCAAGCTGTGTCCGCCCGAGGCATGGGACGAGCGTCATCCGGTGCTCGAAGTCGAGGGGCGCTACGCGAATGCCTCGCTGGTGGCGACCATCGACGCCTTTCGCGCGGCCGACATCCACGACGTCGAGGCGAAACGCAGACTCTGCGATGTACTCGGCGTGCGCACGGCGGCGGTGGCAAACGAGGGCTTCGTGGTGATTGCGCCGGGGCGAGAGGCCATGGCGAACGCAATCGCTGCGGCGATGCGCGACGACGAAGTCGCGAGCGACGCTGCGAGCGCGGCGTCGTGGACCTTCATTTCCAACCGCCGCGGCACGCGCGAGACGCTGGTTTCGGTCGATGCGAAAGCAGGCGCGCCCGAAGCCCTGCCCGCGTTGCACGAATACCTCGGGTTTCAGGCGGCGAACGGGGATTGATTCGTGGTGCGGTGACGACAGAGCCGATACGGAACCGCCACGCCCAATCCATCAAAAGCCCAAAAAAAAGACGGCGCATTGCTGCGCCGTCAAAGCACACACCTCTTTCGAGGCACTTGCACCCACTCATTCGCCGGAGCGAGCCGGCTAACCTTACGTCCTCAACGTCGGCCGCCTTGTCATGCGCGACCCACAGACATCCTGTGTACTGCCGCGTGCAGCCATCACACGCGCGCCAATCCTTCCATGTTCGTGATGCGGATCTGCTTGCCGTGCGTATCGACCAGCTTCTCGCGCTGGAACTTCGAGAACATCCGGCTGACCGTTTCGAGCTTCATGCCCAGGTAGCAGCCGATTTCTTCGCGCGTCATGCGCAGGTGGAATTCCGAAGCCGAGTAGCCACGCGACTTGAAGCGGCTCGACAGATTCAGCAGGAACGTGGCGAGGCGTTGCTCGGCGCTCATCGTGCCCAGCAGCATCATGAGACCCGATTCGCGCACGATCTCGCCGCTCATCATCTGGTGCACGTGGTGCTGCATCGACTTCACTTCGCGGCACACCACTTCGAGCAGGCCGAACGGAATGATGCAGACCTGGCTGTCTTCCAGCGCGACGGCGTCGCAGCTGTGACGGCCGGCGTAGACGCCGTCGAGGCCCATCGCATCGCCGGCAATCTGGAAGCCCGTCACCTGCTCGCGGCCATCGCGATGGATCACCACGGTCTTGAACGAGCCGACGCGCACGGCGTAGATGCTCTGGAACGCGTCGTTGCCGCGATACAGCGCTTCGCCGCGGCGCACGTTGCGCGTAGTGCAGATGATTGCGTCGAGCCGTTCCAGCTCCGCCGTGGTGAGGCTGGGCGGCAGGCAGATGGCGCGCATCGAGCAGGTCGAGCAGCGCGCCACAGTGCGCTTGGGCGTATCAACCGGTGCGTCGACAGGAGCGATCGGGAACGTCTGATAGGCGGTGTGCGGCGAGCCAGACGGAACAGCTACGTCACAGGCGGTACTCGAATACATGTCCATCTCCTATGCGACAGCACGCGTGCTGCGCGTGCGGGCAATTGCTTCAACGGCGCTGCGGGCTTCTTCGAATTCGGCTGTCTTGTCGAAGAAGTACTGCGCTCCCGCCGCGAGGCTTGCTTCGCGAATGGCCGGACCTGCGTGATTCGTCAACATCATCGTGACTACGGGCTGGTTCGCTGCGGTGACGGCTTCGATCAGTTCGAGGCCGTTGCCTTGTGCGAGCCGCAGGTCGGCGATCACGAGATCCGGACAGGATGCTGCAATGCCTTCGAGCGCGGCGGACACGTCTTCCGCTTCTCCCACCACGCACACTCCGTCGATCCTGCCGAGCGAGAGCGAGATTCTTCGCCTCACCGGCACCGAGTCTTCCGCGAGGAAGACTTTCAGCTTCGTGGACCGTTCGGATTTCATGGATGCAAGTATGGTCTGCGCCCCACGGAATTTAAATCGGCGTCGGTTGAACTTTCAGTAGGGCGGAAGGAACGCCTGTAGGTCGATTCCTACAGCGGGCGGGGCGTTTGGCGGGCAGCCGGTGTGCCCCGTGGGGCCTCGAATGCGGCGATATGACGCCGTTCGGCTGGCTCTTTTTCATGCGCTATTCATCAGCGCTTTTATCGGTGCCTTTATCCTGGCGCTTTACCCATGCGGGATAGCGTTTAGGCACGCTTTATCGTTTGTCTTATGGCGTATCTATCTGCGCGCGGGTCCGGCGTGTTATCCGGCCTGTTAATGCGCGCATTGAGCGAATATCGAAAACTCGCGATTCGCGAAGTCATGGCTTAGCGAATCGCGAGTTTTCCTCAGACTTCGTCGTTGTCGTCGAACAGCTTGTGCCGCATGGCGTAGCGCACGAGTGCAGCTTCGTGCGGCATCTGCATCTTTTCGAGAATGCGCGTCTTGTAGGTGCTCACCGTTTTCGCGCTCACGCATAGCTCCTGCGCGATTTCGGAGATGCTCTGGCCCGCCGCGATGCGCCGGAACACGTCGAACTCGCGGTCGGAAAGGCGCTGGTGCGGCAGCGTGTCCGCGGGTTCGTTGAGGCTTTGCGCGAAACGTTCGGCCATGGCGAGGCTCACGTAGACGCCGCCCGCCGCGACCTTCGTCACCGCGGAAACGAGCTCGGTGCTCGCGCTTTCCTTCGTGAGATAGCCGGATGCGCCGGCCTTGAACGCACGCACCGCGTATTGCTGCTCGGCATGCATGGTGAGCACGAGAATGCGCAGATTCGGCTTCTCGTCCTTGATCTGCCGGATCAGTTCGACGCCGTTGCGCCCCGGCATGGAAAGATCGAGCACGAGCACCTGCGCCTCGGTGGAGCGCGTGAGCGCAATCGTCGTGGCGCCGTCCCATGCTTCGCCGGCCACCTCGAAGCCGCTGGCGTTCTGCAGGATATGACGCAGCCCGTCGCGTACCAGCGTGTGGTCGTCGGCGATCAGTACCTTGGTCATGAAAGTGTCTCTTCCTGTTGCACGGCCTCGCGAGGGAAGGTGACGGTGAGGGCGAAGCCCTTGCCGTCGGCCGTGTCGATAGCGACCGAGCCGCCCAGCATATGGGCGCGCTCGCGAATGCCGATGATACCGAACGACTTGCCGGGGCGACCGTTCGTCCCATTCGCAAAGTGGGTACCGCCCGCGGTGTTGGCACCGTCGGCACCGGTGGGGTGGCTGCCGCGTCCGTTGTCGCTCACGCGCAGCACGCAGTAGTTGCCTTCCATGCGCAGCATGAGTTCCACGCGTGTGGCCTCGGCGTGCTTGGCGACATTGGTGAGGGCTTCCTGGACGATGCGAAACAGCGTGGTCGCGCTGGTGCGCGAGAAATGGGTGTCGCCGGGCGCGATGCGACGGTCCACCTCGATGCCGTAGCGGTGCGTGAAGTCGCCCGCGAGCCAGTCGATGGCGGGCAACAGCCCCAGGTCGTCGAGCATGACGGGCCGCAGGTCGGCGGCGATGCGGCGCACCGAGGCCACCGTGGCGTCGATGAGGCGCCTCATGCTGCGCAGTTGTTCCAGCACGTCGGCGCTTGCGCCCGAATCCGGCCCCACCATGTGCTCCAGCGCCGAGAGATCCATCTTGAGGGCGGTGAGCTGCTGGCCCAGATCATCGTGCAGTTCGCGCGCGATGCGGGTCTTTTCTTCTTCGCGCACGTTTTGCAGGTTCGCGGAGAGTTCACGCAACTCCTCGCGCGACTGCTTGAGATCGTTTTCAGCGCGTACGCGCTCCGTCACGTCGCGCAGCATGACCGTGTAGAGCTTGCCGGTGGCGTCGCGGATCTGCGAGATCGAGGCTTCGATGGGGAATTCCTCGCCGTTCGCGCGCAGGCCGTACAGCACGCGCTGACGGCCCATCTGACGGTCGGAGACGCCTGTCACGCCGAACTGCTCGACGTGCCGCGCATGGGCGTCGCGGAACCGCTCGGGCAGAAAGCGCGAGAGCGGGGCGCCGATGGCGTCCATGGCGGAACAACCGAACACGCGCTCAGCGGCCGGATTGAAGATCACTATGCGCTGCGATTCGTCGATAGTGATGATGGCCTCCATCGACGATCGAATGATGCCCATCATGCGGGCCTCGTTGAGCGTCGACTGGGTGCGCGATTCGCCGGCCACCTTGCGCGAGTCCGTGTGCAGGCGCGCGAGCACGAGGACCAGCACAGCGAGCACGAGCGAAGCCACCACACCGGCCACGGCCACCGTGGCGTCCACGCTGGCGTTGGCCGCCGACGCCGCGCTGCCGCTCGCCGACCAGGCGAGCGTAAAGGTCGTGCCGCCGAACGACAGCACGGTAGAACGATGCAGCGCGCTGGCGGACGATGTGTTCTCCTCGTCGCCGCTCGAGGTCGCGAAGATCGGCGTCGACGACTCGCCCGAGTACACCTGCAGGTCGAGGCCCCGCTCGCCGAAGCGGGCGGGGTCGAACAGGCGATCGGGATCGAGCTGGGCGAACAGGATGCCGGCGAGGTTAGCCTGCCGGTCTGTGGCCGTAGCCGGCGTGGCCGGCGTGCCGTAGACCGCCAGATAGAGCCACAGCGGCGGGCGCTCGTCGGCGGCGCTGTCCTGCGCACCTTTCCCGGCGCCGGGCGCCGTCAACGCCACTTGCGCCGATTCCACCGCGCGCGACAGGGCGACGCGGCTGTCCGGCGTATTGGGCAGGGCGGGCGCCGGGGCGTCTTCGGCGGCGGGGGCCACGAGCGTAGCCGTGAGCGGAGCAGACGCTTCGGCCGTGGCGCCCGGGAAGGGGCGGCCGTGCACGTCGGCGTAGCCGAGCGCGCGCACCGGCGAGCGGCCGCCTTCCAGATCGAGCCGCCTGACATAGTCGCGCCATGCCGCGGGCGCTGGCACGGGTACGGCGCCCAACAGCCCGCGTGCGCCGTTCAGCACAGCGGCGCTGGCCGCGAGCTTCTGCTGAAGCACCGCGGTGACACGCGTGGTGCGCTGCTCGAAGCGCGTCGCTGCGGCATGCGCAAGTTCCTGCTGGACGACCCATAGGGTCACAAGCGTAGCGAGAAGCCCCGCCACGAGTGCCACGGTGGCCGCCAGCATGGGTTGCCGCGACAACCGCGGGTCGCGTCGGGGCGCCGAAGGGCCGGCGGACTGGGGACTAGCGGTCATGTGATTCCCGCCGTATCGAGCTCATAGGGACGCCGTCTCATGTCTGGATGCGGTGTGAATGTACGTCGTCGCGGGGCGGTGAATGGAATACCCGCGTCGATTAAGGAAATTGTGAGCGAATTGTGACTGTTTTACACGGCTTGCGCCAGTCCGAGGGCCGCCCCGCGCCGGTTTGCGGGAAATCGGGCGGCTTTTTGCAGGTTTCTTATGCGCTTCGCGCGCCGGCCTGTCGGAGGCCTGGCGCACATCCCATGCGTATCGGATGCATAGGGCCGCATTTCTGTTCTGGTTCATCGCGAGCCACACGTGACGGCCTTGACACCTTCTGGCGCTTGATCCTCGTCAACGACGCGGGCGGCCCCGTCGCCAGACTGCTCGGTAAGCGCACTGCGCGTCATCGCGCCGTGATGGAAATGCGGCGCGCCCTCTGCATTCAACGTCAAGGGCCTGGCCCGGGAGGCAAGATGTACAAGCGGATTCTGGTAGCGATCGACGGCAGCCGCAGCGCGCGGCGCGCGCTGGACGAAGCCGTGAAGATTGCGCAGGCGAGCGGAGCCGTGGTGGCGGCCGTCTACGTGGCGGAACACCACGCCCAACTCGTGGACGTCAATACGCCGTTCGCCGAGGACGTGCCGGCGGACACCCGCGGCGGCTCGGCAACGGCCGCGCTCGAGGACGCCGAAGCACGCTTTCGCGAGCAGAAGGTGCAGGGCACGGCACGCGCCGTTGACGCCTACGGAGAAGACGTGGCCACGGTGCTGCGCCGCGCCGCGGACGAAGCCGAGGCCGACCTGATCGTGATGGGCACGCGCGGCCTGCACGGCCTGCGGCGCCTGCTGCTGGGCAGCGTGGCCGAGGCGGTGCTGAGAACGGTGGACAGGCCGGTGCTGGTGGTCCGGCATGACCCGGAGGCCGAGGGTGTCCGCTGAGGGTATGGAAGGAACGGAGGGTGGCGTGGAACGCAGCTGATGGGGGCTGCGTTCGGGCGTAGGCCGCCACGATGGGCCTCCACGGCTCTGGTGATGGGGGTAAAGCCTCAGGTGGCCGCTTGAAAAGAACGTTGGTGGAGACAAGGCTGTATCAGCCTCTCTTGCTCCCGGGCGTCCGCAGCACGCGAAGAGGCTTGTCAGCCTCTTCGCTCAGAACCGATAGCCAACGCGCACGCTGCCTTGCTGCACCGACGCATGGGTGGTGTTGAACACCGTGTCATAACTCAGCGCGACATCGAGATTCCTCACCGGATGCATCGTCACGCTGACACCCGAAGTCAGATAGCCACGCGGCAGCGTCGTGCCCGGCGCATTGAACGGCGTGCCGTCTTGCGACGCTACGCTGACGGCCCGGTTCGCATCGAGCAATTCATGCGCATAGCCGACGCGTAGCTCCACGTTGACAGGCCTGAGCGAATCGCCGAAGTTCCGGTCGAGCGAGATTTGCGCGTACGGCTGAAGGCTGCGCACGTTGTCCGCCCCCACCTGCAGATCCTGGCCGCCGGCACCGCTTTCTCCGAAGCCATTGGCGTGGAAGTAGGCGTAGCGCAGACCGATGCGCGGCGTGACCGTCACGCTGCCGAATGTCATCGGCAGGCTGGCCTGGGTGCCGAAGTTGAACTCCTGCCCCATGTGGTCGCCTTCGGCCGTGCCTTGTGTGCCGAACGGACGTTTGAGCGAGAGGAAGTCGAGTCCGGCGCCGACCGTTGCGGCGAGATTGACGGGCCCGAGCTTGCGCGCACCGTAAAGCGCGACACGAAGGGTATCGATCGTGCCCGAGTCGCCCGTATCCTGCTCGCCGACGGCCGTATGGTCGTAACCCGCCGCGACCCCCACGGTATAGCTGCCGAGTGTCCGGTCGAGGCCCGCAAGGAATCCGTAGCGATTCGCCTGGAATCCCGGTTCGCCGTTCGTACCACTTACTTTGGTGTGGCTGCCGGTGGCCGTCACCCAACCGGCGGGTGCGCCCGGCGTTGCGGCGGAGCCGTTTCCGAGCCGGTCGAGCAGCGCGGCGTCTTGCGCCTGCCCTCCCACGATCGCGGCGGTACCGAGTGCGGTGTAAATGGACGTATCGGTGGGCGCGACGGCTCCGCTCAAGGTCAGCAATACCGAATCGGCGCTATACGTGATCGTGGGCGTCAGCGTGCCGAGATACGACGTACCGGTGTTCGTGATGCTGCTAAACGTGCCGCTCACGCTGCGGGCCGAAACCAGCGTGTACTGCCTCGCCGAGTAAGTGCCCGGCGTGTAGGCGATAGCCAGCACGCCGTTCAGCGCGGCACTGCCGTTCACACTCAACTGCGAGGCCGCCGTCGGGCTCACCTCCACCGACAACGTGGCGCCGCCGGCCTGCGCGTAGTTGCCCGCGACGGTGAGCGTACCGATGGAGCCGCCCGGCATGACCGTGCCGTTGTTGGTCACATCGCCGGCGATGGTGCCGTGTCCGCGAAGGGTACCGGGTGTATCGACGACGACGCTCCCGCCTAACAGCGCGCCCGGCGTGCCGATGTCGCCCACTTCGAGCAGGCCGCCCGCCACTTCGGTGGTACCCGTAAAGGCGGTGCTGCGGCCATCGAGGATCAACGTGCCGGTGCCCTGTTTGACGAACGGTCCCGTGCCGCTGATCGAACCGGAGAAGGTGGTCGAATCGCTCCCCGCTACGGTCAGCCGTTGCACGCCGAGGTTCACCGTGCCGCTTCCCGACAGGTTGGCGATCTGCGCGCCGCCCGCCGTGCCGGAAATATCCAGCACGCCGTTATCGATCATGCCGCTCGACTGCGCGATGCTGCCGGTTCCTGCGAGCGCCAGCGTCGCGCCGCCGGCAACCGTGGTGGTGCCGGTATAGGTGCTCGTGCCGGTCAGTGTCTGCGTTCCGCTCGCGAGCGTCAGTCCGCCCCCGCCCGCGATGACGCCGCCGAACGTGCCGTTCGATCCCGCGAGCGTCAGTCCTGCCGCTCCGACCGAAACCGTGCCCGAGCCGGACAGGCCGCCTGCCGAACCGGAGATCTGCAGCGTGCCGAAATCGACGACGTTGCCGATCGCAATGTTGTTCGCGCTGGACAGGGCGAGCACCGCACCGCTTTCGATCAACGTCGTGCCGGTGTAGGTGTTCACGTTGGTCAGCGTTTCTGTGCCACCCGCCAACGTCAGGCCGCCGGTTCCCGAAATCACGCCCGAGAACACCCCGCTTGCATCGGTAAGCGTGAGCGTCTGACTACCGAGCGTCACGCTGCCCGTGCCGGACAGACTCTTGATCGATGTGCCGCCCGTCGTGCCGGAGATGTCGAACGTGCCGTTCGCCGTCACCCCTGCCGATTGCGCGACGCTACCGGAACCGGAGAGGGCGAGCGTCGCCCCTGTATTGATTGCGGTTGCACCGGTATAAGTCTGCGCGCCTGTCAGCGTCAGCGTGCCGGTGCCGCCCTGGGTCACGCTGCCGGCGCCCGAAATCGTGCCGCTGTAGCGCGAACTGGCCGTCTGGCCGAAAATCAGCGCGCCACTGTCCACGATGTTGCCTGTCATCAGCGACGTATCGCCCGTCAATTGCAGCGCGCCGCTGCCGATCGTCGTCGTGCCGCTGTACGTATTGGTGCCTGCCAGTGTCAACGTGCCGGCGCCGCCTACCGTCACGTTGCCCGAGCCGGAAATCAGGCCGCCGAGCGTGAGGTTGCCGGTGCTGTTCAGGGTAAGGGTCGAAGTGGAGGCGTCGAGCTTGATCGCATTACCCACAGTCAGCCCTGAATTGGCGCCGCCGACCGTCGCACTGGCGCCTGCACCCAGTTCGATCGCCCCCACCATCGTTTGGCCCGATGCGAGCGTCAGAAGGCTGCTGCCACCCGTGAAGTAGATCGCATCGGTGCCGCCGCTGATCGTACCGCTATTGGTGATCGTCAGATTCGCACCCTGGATACCTTGCTGGCCGCCCTGAAGCAGCCCCGAGTTCGTGATGGTGCCGACCGTCCCGCCGCTGCTTGAAAGAACGCCGGCAATTCCGCCCGTCAGGGTTCCTTCGTTAGCGATCGTGCCGATCGTTCCGACGTTGTAAACGCCGTACGCCAGACCCGAGATCGTGGCATTAGCGGTGTTGTCTATGGTGCCGAACGTGCCGAAAAAGTTATAGATTCCGACTCCGGACCCGCCCGTTCCGCTGATCGTGCCGTTATTGACTAGGGTGCCGATGGTGCCGCCAACCCCAGTCTCGATGCCCCTGTTGCCGGAAACGACGCCGCTATTGGTCAACGAACTAATAAGGCCCGCATCGGCGATACCAAGCGTGGAGCCCATAATGCTCCCCCCGCTTTCGTTGGTCATCGAAATGACCGTGCCGTTATCGTTATAAAAGGCGTATTGCTGCGCAGAGACAATGGTGCCCCCGCTGTGGTTGGTTACCGTTCCGATCGTACCGGCGTTGAGAACGCCGTAAGCCGTGCCTGCGATCACCCCGCTGTTGGACAGCGCCGAGCCGGTGCCGGAACCGCTCACGCTGATTGCGGTCGGCGTACCGGAGAGAGACCCGCTGTTCGTGACGACGAGCGAGGTGTTGCCGGTCGTGCTCCAGTTCACGCATGTCGTCGCACCGATAACGTCCGTGTTCACATTGGTGCTCAGGCAGGCCGCAGAGGCCGGGGCCGCATGCAGCGCAACCGCGAAGGTGGCAACAGATGCCGCTGCAAGCGGGTGCCGGCGCAACGCGAATTCCCGCAGCGCACCTGGAACGGCAGCACCAGCTCGGTATGTGTCGGTTGTTGTTTTCATCGTCAGGACGGGAAGTCGGGTCATGCGTACCGAAGAAGCCTCTCGGTGGTGAAGCGGGCATGATCCAGGGTCGTTTTTATGGACTGCGCTCGTATTCGTTGACGCCAAATTCCTATTACGCCTGTTAACGACAATTTCAGCAAAAACTTAATGTAGCAACGGGCAATAAATGCGCAAACGTTTTCGTATGCGAGGCTTGCCAGGCCGGATTACACGCACGACGGTTTGGTATGCTTCGCACGTTATCTCCATTCACGCTTTCATTCCGGCAATGCGCCGCCGATAATCCGGCTGGACATTACGAGCCTGACCTATTATTTTCATGCCCACCCATCAGCCACCGGAAGAATTGAGCATCCCTGAAGCGTTATCGCGCGCGCACGCACACTGGAACGCCGGCCAGGCCGATCGTGCGGAACTCCTCTGCCAGCGTGTGCTCGCCGCGTGGCCCGGCCAGGCCGATGCGCTGCACCTTCTGGGACTGATCGCGCACGCCTACGGCAATCTGGACATCGCGATCGGGCATCTGCGCGAGGCGTGCAAGGCGCCCCGTGCACCGGCTGTCTATTCGGCCAATCTCGCTGAGATGTGCCGGCAAAAAGGTCTGCTCGAGGAAGCCGCGCAAGCCGCCCGGCGGGCGGTCGCCATGGACCCGACGCTGGCCGCGGGCTGGAACAATCTCGGCATCATCCTGCAGGAGGCGGGGCGTTTCGACGAAAGCCGCACCTGTCTCGAACACGTGATTGCACTGCAGCCGGAATGGGCGGAAGCACACAACAATCTCGGGAATACGTTGCGGCGACTTGGCCGCCTCGATCTGGCCGAGCCGCACTATCGGCGTGCCATCGCACTCAAACCGGAGTATCCGGAAGCCCACAGCAACCTCGCGTTCCTGCTTTCGTCCCAGGGCCGTTACGACGAAGCGGCGCAAGAGGCTCAACTTGCGCTGGACCTGAATCCGCGCTTCGTCGAGGCGTATCTGAACCTCGCTGAAGTCGAAAGTGTGCGACACCGGTACGACGCAGCGCTTCGCGTATTCGACAAGCTCCAGGCATTCGCGCCGCAGCATCCGGTCGCGCTCGTCGCTTATGCAAAACTGCTGCTCAAACTCGAACGCGATAACGAAGCGCTCGTGCTCGCGCGTCGGGCCGTGGCGTGTGCGCCGCAATACGCCGAAGCGCACAACATGCTCGCGACGGTGCTCCAGGCGCGTGGCGAAACCGACGAGGCGCTGGCCGCATTCGAACGCGCGGCGCAATTGCCCGGCACGGTGGCGGAGGAAGCCATGCTCGGCCGCGCGATGGTGCTGATAGAAGCAGGCCGCAAGGACGAAGCGCTCGCCGCGTTCGACCGGGCCCTCGAAGCGTTTCCGGGCTCGGCGTTGATTCGTGCGGCACGCGCCGACACGCGAACGTTCGAAGCGGGCGATCCCGATTTCCCCGTGCTTGAAGCGTTTGTCGCGCAAGACGATCGGCGCGCGCTAGAGGATCGCATCGCGGTACAGTTCGCGCTCGGAAAAGCCTACCTGGACATCAAGGACAGCGCCCGCGCCTTCGCGCATTTCGATGCGGCCAATCGCGCCAGACGAGCGAGCTTTGCGTACGATCAGCAGGACACCGAACGATGGCTGCAACGTATCGCCGAAACCTTCACGCCCGAGCTTTATGAACGGCTACAAGGCATGGGCGCAGCGTCGGACTTGCCGGTATTCATCGTGGGTATGCCGCGTTCCGGCACGACGCTGATCGAGCAGATCGTGGCCGCTCATCCCGACGTGACCGGAGCGGGCGAGCTGGCCGCACTGCGGCAGGTAGTCGATGCCAGC
The DNA here is from genome assembly GCF_034424375.1 of Paraburkholderia kururiensis. Classification (NCBI taxonomy): domain Bacteria; kingdom Pseudomonadati; phylum Pseudomonadota; class Betaproteobacteria; order Burkholderiales; family Burkholderiaceae; genus Paraburkholderia; species Paraburkholderia kururiensis. The sequence continues at coordinate 1,895,788 of NZ_CP139965.1, forward strand.
GGCGTGTATCCCGACCGTCTGCCCGCATTGGCTGCTGGGCCGAGGTACACCGCGAGCCGCGTGCTCGAGCAGCTGGGGCGCGACTATCTTGCGCGGACTCTCCCATTGGCGCGCGGCAGCGTCCGGCTCGTCGACAAGATGCCGGGCAACTTCGCCCTCGCAGGTCTGATCCCACTGATACTGCCGGGGGCGCGCATCATTCATACACGGCGCGATGCCGTCGATACGTGTCTGTCCTGCTACACGAAGCTCTTCGCTGGGGATCAACCGTTCGCTTACGACCAGGCAGAACTGGGCCGGTTTTATCGCGCCTACGAACGTCTGATGGCCCACTGGCGCGCCGTGCTGCCGCCCGGGCAGTTCATCGAAGTGGATTACGAAGCGGTTGTCGACAACGTCGAATACGAGGCGCGTCGACTGATCGAGTTTCTCGGATTGCCATGGAGCGAGGCGTGCCTGAACTTCCATCAGGACCGCCGCGTGGTGCGCACCGCGAGCGCGAACCAGGTGCGCCAGCCGATCTACGGCACATCGAAGGGCCGCTGGCGCGCCCACACCGCGTATCTTGGGCCGTTGCTGGCCGCGCTCGGCGTGGAGATGCCGCAGTGACGTCAGGCCTCGACCTCGCGGCGCTCGACCGGCAAATCCGGCCGCTGCTCGCGCAGCAGCGCTACGAGGAAGCAGAAGCGCTGCTCCGTCCGCTGGTGGCTTCGGGGACGGCGCCGCTCGCCGTGTGGCGTTGGCTCGCGAGCGCGCTTCGTCCACAGGGAAAAATCGCGGAGACGCGCGCGATTCAGGAAATGGTGGTCGCACACGTGCCGGGCGACTACGCGGCGCGCTTCGATCTGTCCGAGACACTGCTACTGATGGGGGAGTTCGAACGCGGCTGGCGCGAATACCGCTACCGCTACAGTCTCGCGCACACGGCAAGCATGGAGCGTAAGGTGCAACGTCCACGCTGGAATGGACAACCGATACCGGGCAAGACGCTGCTCATCCACGATGAACAGGGTTTCGGCGATACGTTTCAGTTTCTGCGGATGGTGCCGTGGGCGAAAGCGAAAAGCGGCGCGCGCGTGATCCTGGAGGTGTCCCGTGAAGTATTACTGCTCGCAGCGCGCACACGCGGGTTCGATCACATCCTTGCGCGCGGAGAGCTGCCGCCGCCGTTCGACGCTCATTGCGAGTTGATGAGCCTGCCCATGGCAATGGGACTGACGCTCGCTGACTTGCCCGGCCCGACGCCGTATGTGCAGCCGGATGCGCAGCGCGTCGAGCGTTGGCGGAAACGTCTCGCCACGCTGCCACGCCCGTGGGTCGCCCTGGTGTGGGCGGGTCGCCCGACTCATCCGAACGACGCGAACCGGTCGCTCGCACTCGAGCAATTGGCGCCGCTCGCGCACTGCGAAGCAACGTTCCTTTCCCTTCAAAAGGGGCCGGCCGAAGCGCAGGCGGGGCGTCCGCCCGACGGCATGTCGCTCGCATCGCTGAGCAGCGAAATCGACGACTTCGAGGATACGGCGGCGATCTTGAGCCTGGCGGATCTTCTGGTTTCGGTGGATTCCTCGCCGGTTCATCTTGCAGGTGCACTCGGGCGACCGGTCTGGGTGATGCTGCCATTCGTGCCGGACTGGCGCTGGCTACTCGCACGCGAGGATTCGCCATGGTATCCGCATGCAAGATTGTTCCGTCAGCCTGCCCGCGGCGATTGGGCTAGCGTGATCGCCGCGATTGCACGGGAGCTTGGCAGTTTCGTTCGATCGCGCTTGTAGCGTGGCGCATCTGTCTCTTGCGGACCAGATTACGCCTTTTGCATCGAACGTACGGCCGAGAGATCGTCGCGCTCTGTCGTCGGGCGCGAGCCAGCCAGAAGCTGTCTTTCGAATGTCAGAACCGAGTGACCGCTCCAGTACCGATCGCGGGCACACGAACGCGGCTGGCTACGCCCAGATTGGTGAGAAATAGATTTGGAGTCCAGATCAAGCTCCTCCGATGACCGCGCAAGTCACCACATCGACGCGGCTCAGCGGCTCAGCGAGTCGGTGACTTCTTTCGCCTTTACTTTCGCCTGACTTCGGGATCAAAAAGATTCGAGGAGAAGTCGCACGATTGCGCTGCAAGCCTCGCCACAGCAACACCGAGCGAATGCGGCTGCTCTGCCCGATGCATGGCGACGTATCTAACGGGGGGCAGGGCTGGGGAAGTCGGCACTACGACAAGCGCCCGCCGCTTGAGCATGCGCGCAAGACATGCTTCGGGTAAGTAACTGACGCCAAGTCCCGACAGCGTGAGCCCGATTTGCGCAATCAGACTGTTGCTCGCCAGTACTTTCTGCAACGCCACGCCTTGCTCCTCCAGAAACCGGCTGTACACGTAACCCGTACCGGACAGGCCGCCCTGCAAAATCAGCGGAAACTTCGCGATGTCAGCAAGCGGAATCGCACGCTTGCCCGGCGCGAGACTGGCCGCGCACATCCACATATTCCGAACCTGACCGACGAGCGTCGACGCATACGGCTCGACCTCGTGCGTCTGCGGCACGATGATGACGTCGACAGTGGCCGCGGCCAGCCGTTCGCGCAACATCGCGTTCAGATCCACTTCTGCTTCGACCTTCACCTTCGGATACTCGGCCTGAATCGCCGCGATGAGGCGCGGCAGCCACGTCAGCGCCGTGAGTTCTGTCACGCCGATGCGGATCTGACGTACCAGCGCCTCTTTCGAACTCATGCGCTCGACGATCTGGTCGCGCCGCTCGAGCAGTTCCTTAGCGTGTTCGAAGAACTCGGTCCCTTTCTCCGTGAGACGTGCGCTGCGATTTGCGCGGTCGAACACCAGCACGTCGAATGCGCGTTCCAGCTCCTGCACGCGCTTGGAGATTGCCGATTGCGTGGTGTTCAGTCGCGCCGCGGCGGCCTCGAACGAACCGAGCTGAACGATCCAGTACAAGGCTTCCATCTGCTTGAAGGTCAGCATGGTCCACACGTCATATCACTAAAAGCGATATTTTCTCATAGAAAAAAATCGCTTTTTTTGCTTATTTTGGCTCATTACTTTGCCCCGTAACGAGTCCCGGCGAGGCTCGACTTTATTCATATGAACCGATACGAGTCTGGAGAACGCATGGAATCCGTCATGGAAATACCTCAACCCGAGCGCATGGAGCACAAGCCGCGCGTCGGGCTCGCTATGCAAATTGTGATCGGCCTCTTTGTCGGTATCGTCGTGGGGCTGGTACTCAACCGTTTCCCGGAGTTTCGTGAATCCGCGATCAACGGCTTCCTGCAACCGGCGGGCGACGTCTTCATCCGTCTGATCAAGATGGTGGTCGTGCCTATCGTCTTCACCAGCATGGTGACGGGAATCGCAGGCGTGGGCGATGGGCGCTCGCTCGGGCGCATCGGCCTGAAGACGCTCGTGTACTTTGAAATCATCACGACGATCGCCATCGTGCTGGGACTCGTGCTCGGCAATGTGCTGCATCCGGGCCTGGGCACCGATCTGTCGCAGCTCGGCCACGCTGATATCTCGCGCTATCAGCAGACAACTCAGCAGACCCATGGACATCATGGCTTCATGGCGCTGTTGCTGAGCATCATTCCCGACAACATCGTCATGGCAATGGGGCGCGGCGACCTGCTGCCCGTGATCTTCTTTTCGGTGCTGTTCGGACTGGGCCTGCAATCGGTGCCTGCCGAATATCGCAACCCCGTGATTGCGACTTTCAAAGGCATCAGCGATGCCATGTTCAAGGTCACCGGCATGGTCATGCGTTACGCGCCTTTCGGCGTGTGTGCGCTGATTGCGGTGACCGTTGCGAGCTTCGGCTTCGGTTCGCTGTTGCCGCTTGTCAAACTCGTAGCGGTGACCTACCTCGCGATCATCGTGTTCGCGGTGTTCGTGCTCGGCGTCACGGCGCGCATCTTCGGATTCCGCATCTTCACGCTGCTGCGCGTCATCAAGGACGAATTGATCATTGCGTTCTCGACGTGCAGTTCGGCGACGGTACTGCCGCAACTGATGAAGAAGATGGAGGACTTCGGCGTACCTAAAAGCATCACGACATTCGTGGTGCCGACGGGCTACACCTTCAATCTCGACGGCGCATCGATTTATCTCGGTATCGGCACGTTGTTCGTGGCCCAGCTGTATGGCGTACCTCTCGGCCTGCAAGAGCAGATTGTGCTCGTACTGACCATGGTCGTCACATCCAAGGGCGCGGCGGGCGTGCCGGGTTTCATGTTCGTCATCCTGCTGACGACGCTCGCGAGTGCGGGATTGCCGCTCGAAGGACTCGCGTTCATCGCGGGCGTGGACCGGATCATGGATATGGGACGCACCGCGCTGAACGTAGTGGGCAACGCGCTCGCACCGCTCGTCATCGCCAGATGGGAAGGTCAGTACGACGAGGAAAAGGGCAGGGCTTATATCGCGTCGCTGGACGCATGAGGACAGGTAAAGGCAGAAATGGCAATCCTGAAACGAGGAACAAGTGAGATGAGTAGTCGCGGGCAGTTGTTTTCCGAATCGGTCATGCAAGAGATCAAGCGCCGCTTCCATTACGTCGATCACGACGTCGACGGCCGTGCGCGCCTCTTCTTCGACAACGCTGGCGGTTCATTCAGACTGAAATCGGCATTGGAAGCGTTCGCGAAGATCGACGCGTTGCCGGATTGTCCCGAGCGAATCCACGAACGCGCACTGGTTTTGCAGGACATCCAGACGCGTGGCGAAGACGACATCCGCCGCATTCTCAACGCGCGCGACGGCAGCGTGTATCTCTCTCTGACGGCATCGGCGGCGATGTTCGAAATGGTGCGCGCGGTGATGGAGAACGTGCCTGGCACGAACGCTGTAACGACCATTCTCGAGCATCCGTCGTCCTTCGACGCGATGACGCTGTACTGCGAGCGCACCGGCAAGACGCTGCGCGTCGCGCCGAGCAACGCCGAAACGGGTGGCGTCGATGTCGATGCCATCGTTTCGCTCATTGACGAGGACACGTCGCTATTGAGCGTGATGTACGCGTCGAACATTTCGGGAGCAAAGCTGGATATCGCGGCCATCGTCGAACGTGCGCGCGCGCGCAAGCCGGATCTCTACATCATCGTGGATGCGGTCCAGCACGCGCCGCACGCGGTCATCGACTTGCAGAAGACACCCGTCGACGGCATCAACTTCGCGCCATACAAATTCTTCGGCTGCCGGGGTGCGGGCGTGGCGTGGCTGTCGGAACGGCTCGCGGAACTTCCCCATCATCGGCTCGCCGCCAAAGAGAAAGGTGTCTGGGAACTCGGCAGTCCCGCGCCGGCGCAGTTTGCCATGGTGAGCGCAATTGTCGACTACGTCGCATGGATCGGCGCGCAGTTCAGCGACGCCGAAGACCGCCGCGAACGCTTCGTGCAGGGCATGCACCGCATCGAAGAACACGAGCGAGCGCTGCTGTCGTTGATGCTCGACGGCAGTGATGGACAGCGCGGGCTGCGAGCGATCGACGGCGTGCGCGTGTTCTGGGATCACGACGATCTGACGCGCCGCGATCTGATCGCGGGCATCGGCTTCGATGGTCTGGATCCGACCGCCGCCGTGCGCGCATATGAAGAGCGCGGCGTGATCGTCTATGAGCGGATTGCGACAAGCCTCTACTCGGGGCGAATGTTGAAATCGTTCAACCTCGACGGTGCGGTGCGCATCTCTCCGTTGCATTGCCATGCGCCGAGCGACATTGCGAGGTTCCTCGCTGTAACGGAGGACATTGCGATCACAAGCCGGCTTGCGAGATAACGCGGGGTGAGGAGGCGACGCATCGAAATTTGGCTTTGTAATTCGGTGCGTTCCTGGCGCTATGTCGGCATGGCCGCCATCCGATTTTTCTGTAGCGAAGCGATGCAAAACCCATGAGCCGATAGTCGGTCGCGCATTGCGAACGCACGCCGGGTCGCGAATCCCGGTTGCTATCCGACCGGAGTCGCTTATGGCGCTATCACCGTCATCCGGAACGGGCCGCCGTTTACCGCCGCGTGCACGACCGCCTCGTTCGCGTCGTCGAGCGCAAAAACCCTCACATCGAAGTGCCCCAGGTCCAGCAACCCGCAGCGGATAAGTCCCGTCATCAACGTCACCGCTTCCTTCGGGTACATCCACTTGCCGCGCAACGTGATGTCGTTACGCATGATCCATGGGTACGGCAGTTCCAGGCCTGCGCCGCCCAGCATGCCGACTCCGCCCATTAGCACCACCCGTCCATACGGACGCACTGCCATAACCGCGGCACGCACCGTTGTCGCGGACACCGACGGCGGCATCAGATCGATCACGCAGTCGATCGGTCCGGGAGCCGCCTCTTGCATGCGTTTGCGATCGCCGGCTTCATCGCCGGTCAGTGCAACGGTGCGCACCCGTTCGCCGAAGCGGCGCTTGAGGTCCGCGAGCGCCTGCTGGTTACGACCGGGCGCCACCACGCATCGTGCGCCGATTGCCAACCCCACCGCCACGCAGGCACTGCCGAAGTTGCCGGTCGCGCCGCTTACCAGCAGGATCTCGCCTGCGCGCAGATCGGACGCGAGCAACCCGCCATAAGGTACGAGCAAGGTGTTGAGCGCGCACCAGCGCGCGGCATCGGCGCCGTCGATGTCGCCGATACGCACCGCATTTTCGGTGGGCACCCGCAACCGCTCGGCAAACGGGCCGTCGTGAAAGTAGCGTTGCAACCGCTTGCCGCCGTCGCCGCGCGAACTCCAGCCTTGCAGCACGATGTCGGGCATCAGCGCGTCGTCGCGTGAGCGCACGGTCGGGTCGCAGAACACCCAGTCTCCCGGACGCAACTGTGTCGCATCGGGGCCGACGGTCCTGACCCGGCCAATCGCGCCGCAGCCCGGCACGATGGGCAGTTCGATTGGATAGCGGCGCTCGCCGCCGAACACTTCCTGCGCGTATGACAGGACCGGCGTCGCAACGACGTCGACGATAACCTCGCCCGTACCGGGCACGGGGTCCGGTATCGCTTCGATGGCGAGCGGCGTGCCGAGCCTCTTTAGAATCGCTGCTTTCATGAGACGTCCATCAGGGGTGACGACAGGACGATTCTGGCAGGCCTATCATCTGCAACAAGGCCCGGCACGATCCCAGGATTGCCCCATACCCCCTTGCCCGAAGCGGAACCGATGACCACTCCCACCCGAACCCTCTTTGGCGACTTTTTGCGCTCCCGACGCAAGAAACTGAAACCCGATGCCGTAGGCCTGAACGACGGTCGGCGACGCCGCACGCCGGGTTTGCGGCGTGAAGAAGTCGCGGAACTGGCGGGCATCGGTGTCGACTGGTATGTGCGGCTGGAGCAAGGGCGCGACGTCAGTCCGTCGGAAACCACACTCGATGCGCTCACCCGAGCGTTGCGGCTCGATCAGGCGGAAGCCGCGCATCTGCGCGCGCTCGCGCGGCGCGCCGAGCCGCGCGCCTTTGTGCCTGAGGACGTGCCGCCCACCGTAGCGCGGATCGTCGCGAGCCTCGAGTTGCCGGCATACGTGACCGGCCGTCGCTGGGACATTCTGGCGTGGAACGTAGCCGCAGCCGACCTTTTAGGTTTCGACCGTCTCGCCGAAGCTGACCGCAATATCCTGATTTACATGTTCATCGAGCCGGAAGCACGGCGGCTCTTCGCCACCGGCTGGGCCCACGAGGCGCGCAGGATGATCGCACTGTTTCGCATGACTTACGATCTGCATGCTACCGATCCGGCGTTCGTAGCGCTGGTGCAGCGGCTATGCGCAAGCAGCGCCGAATTCGTGTTGTGGTGGAATGCGCACGACGTGCGCAGCGGCGGGGCAGGCGAGAAGGTGCTCGCGCATGCACGGCACGGCACGCAACGCTACGAATACGCGACGTTTCAGGCGAACGACAATTCAGCGCTGAAACTTGCGATTTACACGCCGGTCGATGCCCCGGCGACGAAGCCGCGCTCGAGCTAATCCGGCTGGCGCTGCGCAACGTCCGTTGCCAAATGGCCGGGTTGCCGCGCCCGTAAAACCGTCAGGAGCGCAGCCAGCACCGGAGAAATCTGCTTGCGAGAAGGGTAATAAAGATAGAAACCCGGAAAGGGCGCCATCCAGTCGTCCAGCAGCCTGACCAGCCGGCCCGATGCAAGCCAGTCTGCCGCCTCGTGGTCCAGGACATAAGCGACGCCGAGCCCGTCCGCTGCGGCGTGAAGCATGAGCTCTGGCTCGTTGAAGGTGAGCGGCCCCGAAACGGCGATCTTCAATGGCCGGCCATTCCGTTCGAACTCCCAGGCATAAAGCGTGTCGGCGGAGACCATCCGGTAGTTGATGCAGCGGTGCGTGGCGAGGTCGTGCGGCGTTCGTGGCGCGGGATGCCGCGCGAGGTAAGCGGGCGATGCGACGACTGCCATCCGCAGTGCGGGGCCGACGCGCAGCGCGACCATGTCTTTCTGCAATTTCTCTCCGAGCCGGATGCCGGCATCGAAACGGTCCGCCACGATATCGCGAAATCCGTAATCGATGACGACCTCCACGACTGCGTGCGGATGTGTCTCGCAGAACGTGTCGAGCACGGGCCGAATAACGGCCTCGTAAGCCTGCCTTGTCGCGGTGATGCGCAGCGTGCCGGAGATCTGGTCGCGCGCCCGGCTCAGCTCGGCCAACGTGGCATCGATCGCCTGCAATGCCGGCTCGAGCGTCAGCAGCAGTTTCTCGCCTGCCTCCGTCGGCGCGACGCTGCGGCTTGTCCGCCCGAGTAATACGATACCGAGCCGCTGTTCGAGCCGCTTGATCGTATAGCTCAACATCGAATTCGATACCCCAAGCTCGGCTGCCGCGCGCGTGAAGCTTCGGGTTCTCGCAACCGTCGCGAAGGCGAACAGGTCGTCAAGGCTTCCTCGCGCGATCATTCCATGAGATTGCATGACTCTTTCGAATTGTCCGGGATGATTGAAAGAGTAAGCGTAACTAGAATCCGCTCAAAGTGCTGCGGCATGGGATGCCCGTTGATGAACGATGGCGGCCGGCGAATGGGGCGAACGAAAGGGGCGAACGAAAGGTGCGGATATGTTGATGAAAGATGCGGTGTGGCTGGTCACAGGATGTTCGAAAGGGCTGGGGCGAGCGCTCGCCCGACGCGCGCTCGAGTCGGGATATCGCGTCGTGGCCAGCGCACGGGAGGCGGAGGCCCTCGAGGACCTTGTCCGCGAGTATGGCGACGCCGTCGCGACCGTCCGGCTCGACGTGACCGATACAGAGCAGGCAGAGGCGGCCGTTGCCGCTGCTCACGAACGATTCGGCGCCGTCGACGTGCTCGTCAATAACGCGGGGTACGGATACCTCGCCGCAATTGAAGAAGGCGAGGACGGCGATGTCAGGGCGATGTTCGAGACGAACGTCTATGGAACCTGGAACATGATCAAGGCGGCCCTGCCCGGCATGCGCAAGCGTGGGTCAGGGCATATCGTCAACATCAGCTCGGTCGGTGGTCTGACGACGTTCCCCGGCGTGGGCTTCTATCACATGACGAAGTTTGCCGTCGAAGGACTCTCTGAAGCTTTGGCCAAAGAGATCGGCCCGCTGGGCCTTGGCGTGACGGTTGTCGAGCCGGGCGCATTCCGGACCGATTTCCGGGGCGCGTCGATGAAACAGTCACGCGTGCGCCTCGAAGCTTATGCGGGCACGGCCGGCAAGGCTCGCGACAATGTGCTCGCCGGGCATGGAAAACAGCAGGGGGATCCGGTGCGGGGCAGTCAAGCCATCATCGCCGCGCTGGAATCGGACCGGCCGCCGCTGCATCTCGTCCTCGGAGGCGATGCGCTCGATCTTGTCCGTGCCAAGCTTGAGGACCTGACGCGCGATCTCGACACGTGGGAGCGTCTGACGAGAAGCACGGATTACGAGACGTGAGCGGTCGCGCACGAACGCACCCAGATGGGTGCTTTGGCCCTACCGTCTGGCACCTTCGTACGAAAAGCGGCGACAGCGATTTAACTTCGCCTACTACACCACCGCTTCGCAACAGACGCAGTTCCGGGTGAAGGCCGATCCAGAATCACTGGAGCTTGTTGAGGCGCTCATACCTTGGCACAGGCGGACGTGTCGCCGCCAGACCGGTACCGCTCGGTGTGGATTCCGCCCACAGCGCCTCGCTGTATCGCACACATGTCGGGGTACCAGATTTGCAGCCATGTTTGCGCGTCGTGGCGAGGTGCGAAGAACGCAACACGAAGCGCAACGCAGCAGCGCCGATCACTTTCCGTGCGATTGGAATTCCCGGCTTTAAGCGGCGCTTCGGCAACGCGTACTCGAGATCATTCCCGCAGAGGGGCAGTGTCACCGGAAGCGAAGGCATTCGCATTCCCGGGCATTCACTGACGGGCCCCCTTTAGCACGTGTGCGTTATCGGCACCTTCCCGCTCCAGCATGGCTGCACGTCGGCAGGTATGGGAAAGCGCACTAATTTACCTTGGATAGGAGCATATCGGATGAGGATCAGCCCGCGTTTTCTGCTCTTGCTTTGTGCGTTGTCCGGCTCTCTGCAGTTCAATATCGCAATGTCGCAAGAGAGCACCGATACACCGTTTTCTCCCGGCGTGCGCATTTCGCCGGAATCGCCTATCCCGGGAAGTACAGGCTATCCGAGGATTGTGCGGGTGATGAACGAAGCGGGGCATTACACCGGCGATCTGATTGCGAGTTCCCGAAGCGACATCTTTTCCAGTGGTGACCACGGCAAGACCTGGACCCGGATCAGCACAATTGACGCCTCGTCGAATGGACTCACCCTCCGGTGCTGCGAGACCCTGTTTCAGTTGGAGCGGCAGGTTGGAAGTTTGCCGCGCGGCACCCTGATCTATGCCACGGCGTACCTTGAGGGAAAAACTCCCGCCATCGGCTACTTCACGAGCAGCGACCATGGGCGGGTTTGGCAATATCAAGGTATTCCGGTGGCCAGAGGGGATCTCCATCATGGCCTTTGGGAGCCTCAATTCGAGATTGCGGATGACGGCGCACTGGTCATGTTCTGGTCTGATGAGACGGATCCTGAGCATAGCCAGAAGCTTGTCCAGATGCGCAATTATTTCAAGGGCGCGGGCTGGGAAGATCAGCGAGATACCGTCGCCAGCGGCGTCAAGCAGGACCGCCCAGGCATGGCCGTGGTCAGCCGCATTTCAAACGGCCGGTTCTTCATGACATACGAGGTTCAGGGGCCCCGGTTTTCGGGCACTGTACATGCGCGTGTCTCGACAGATGGATGGAATTTCGGTGATCCCACGTATCTGGGTTTTGTGCCAAAGGACGAGAAGGGCGAGTACTTTAAGGTCGCTCCGAATAACACATGGCTTCCCGGTTCGATGAAAGAGAGCGGCCGGATCATCGTAGTGGGCAGGAATCTGGTCGACAGCAACGGCAGGCAGGCCCCGCTCGACGGCGGGGTATTGTTCGCGAATGCCGATTCGGAAGGACAGGGAGCCTGGGCCCGGTTGCCGGCACCGGTGCAAGTCAGCGGCATACCGCCAAGCACAGACATCAATTGCGCCAATTATTCGTCAGCGCTGCTCGCCTATCCGAATGGACGTGGATTGGTGGAGCTCGCGACAAAGCCTGACAATCCCGGCGTCAAATTTGGGAAAGGGTGCACGGTCTACGTCGGCCATCTGGACCTGGGTCGCTAGCAGACCAACGGAAGATGTCCGTTGGCACATTGGGCAGCACTACTAAGCGATTGCGATGCCCTTGGCTGGCAAGCCGCTCGTCAACGTCGCAGGTCGAGGTTGACGAGCGGCTTCAAGCCGGGTGCGGCTGTCCAACGTGACCCGGACTTTGGAGGCGCTCAACACCGGGCCATTTCAGAGGCGCGAGTCGCCGCTGATGTTGCGCGAAAGCACGACTGGCGTGATAACCAGTCTCGTCTTAACGCCAACATTCCTGCGCTAAAGTCCCCGCCGACATACGCGCGTTGACATTGGAATCGATCGGTCTATATAATCGAATCAACTTTCAAGCATCGCATCGTTTGCGAACCTGATCGATGGCAAATCCGGCTGGCGTGGGCCGTCCCCGCGAATTCGAACTTGGCGATGCCGCGCGCGACGCGATGGACGTTTTCTGGGACCGCGGATATGAGGGCGCGTCCCTGCCCGACCTGATGGCCGGCACCGGCTTGTCGCGCGGCAGTCTCTACAAGGCATTCGGCGACAAGAAGGCGCTGCTGCTGGCGGCGCTCGACCTGTACATGGCCGACGGGCTCAAGGCGACCGCCGACCTCCTGTCGCAACCCGGCCCCGTGAAGGATGCGATCCGCGACTCGCTGCTGCGCTATGCGCACCTGTCCGTGGGCGAGGCGGGCCGGCGGGGGTGCCTCGTGGTCGCGATGACCACCGAACTTGCCGCGCGCGACGCGGATGTCGCGGAGCGCACCGGGCGCATGTTCCGGCGCCTGCAGCAGCTCTATGCGGGCGCGATCGTCCGCGGCCAGGCGAGCGGCGAGATCGCCGAGCAGGACGAACAGGTGCTGGCGCGTTTGCTCGTCTGCCAGATCGAGGGCATGCGCGTGCTGGGGAAGACCGGCGTGCCGGAGGGCGACATGCTCGCGCTGGTCGATCGCACGATGCGCCTTCTCGACTGAATTTTTTTACCCAATTTGGAACCGAATGGTTCCGTATGGAGAGCCGTCCATGTCACGAAATGATCCCCTCTCGCCCGACCCGCGTCGCTGGGCCATGTTTTCGGTCCTGCTCGTCGGTGCGTTCCTGCCGCCGCTGGACTTCTTCATCATCAACGTCGCGCTGCCGTCGATCCGTGCGGAACTGGGCGCATCGTCGTCGGCCGAGCAACTGGTCATTTCGTCGTATGCCGGCCTGTACGCGGTGACGCTCATCACCGGCGGCCGGTTGGGCGACCTGTTCGGCCGCGGCCGCATGTTCTTTCTCGGGCTGATCGGATTTGCGACGGCCTCGATGCTGTGCGGCCTCGCGAGTTCGCCGTGGACGCTCATCATCGGTCGCGCGTTGCAGGGCGTGACCGCCGCGATCATGGCGCCGCAGGCGCTCGCTTCGATCCAGGCGATCTTCCCGGAAGCGGAAAAGCCGCTCGCGCTCAGCCTGTATGGCGCGGTGTTCGGCCTCGCCGCCGTGGTCGGGCAGGCGCTGGGCGGGATCCTGATCTCGCTGAACCTGTTGAACCTGGGTTGGCGCACGATCTTCCTCGTCAATCTGCCGCTGGCGATTCTGGTCGTGCTGTTCGGCCTTCCGCTGTTGAAGGAAACGCGTGCGCAGCATGCGCGCAAGCTCGACCTCGGCGGCACCGTACTGTCGATGCTGACACTGGGCGCGCTGATCGTGCCGCTGATCGAAGGGCGCGAAGCAGGCTGGCCCGTCTGGGCATGGGTGTCGCTGATCGCGGTGCCGGCCCTCGCCGCGTTCTTCTGGCGCTACGAGCGCAGGCTGGGCCGCCGTGGCGGCGCACCGCTGCTCGATCCGGCCGCGCTGCGCGCGCCGGGGCTGGGACGGGCGTTGCTGATCGCGCTGCTGCTGTACGCGATCGGCGCGTTCTTCCTGCTGTTCTCGGTGTATCTGCAGAATGCATTGCACGTCGACGCGCTGAGCGCGGGTCTCGTGTTCTTGCCGTTCGGCGTGGGGTTCCTGCTCGGCCCGTTGTCGACTCCGTTCTGCGGACGTCTCATCGGCGCTTACGTCAATCCGTTCGGCATGGGGCTGGAGGTGGTCGGGCTCGTCGGCCTCGCGTGGTTGATCGATGCCACGCCGGTCGGGATGCCACTCATGTCCGTGCCGCTCGCCGCCGCGCTGTTCGTGATCGGTTTCGGACAGGGGCTCGCGCTGCCCACGCTGATGCGCATGGTGACGGGCCGCGTCGCACCGGCGCTTTCCGGCATGATCGCCGGCATCGCCAGTTCGACGCTGCAGGTCAGCACGTCGCTCAGCGTCGCGATCATCGGCGGAATTTTCTATACGGTCCTCGGCACGCGCCAGGATCCGGCCGCCATTGCGCACGCGTTCATCGTCGCGCTGCTCTCGATTTCGTTGTTCCTCGCCGCCGGCGCTGCGCTGGGCATCTCGCTCGCACGCGCGCCCGCCGCGCCGACCTCCGTGCGGGCGGTCGCCCGGCCGGGCTTCGGCCCTGAACGTAGTCGGCCGTAGTCGCCGTCTGTCGTCAGCAGACCCCGAACTTCGAAACGCAATTGTCGCTTGCGGGTCGACTACCACCGACCATGCGGGCGCCCGCCGGCCAAAAGCAGGCCGACGCATCGACCTCATACGGACATTGCAGCGTCCACCCCGCTTCGGAAGCGGACCCCGATGGCTGCATCACTGCAAGTCACGCTGTTCGAATGCGCCTCCGCGTGGCCGATGAAGCTGTTGCGCCATGGCGTGGATGGCGACCATGGCCGCGGCAAAACCGGACGCCGCGCCGACGCCGAGCGCCCAGCGCGGCCCCAGATGGTCGGCTACCCAACCCACCACCGGCGCTCCGATCGGCGTACCGCCGAGCGCAATGGCCACGCGCAGCGCCATCACCCGTCCCCGCATGGAAGGCTCGGTCGTGAGCTGCATCAGGCTGTTGGTCGCGTTGGTGAAGGTCAAGGCGGCCACGCCCACGACGACCAACGCGCCGGCGAAGAACCCGTAGCCCGGTGCGATGGCGGCCAGCGTGCAGCCGATTCCGAAAATCGCGGCGCCGGTCAACAGCGACACGAAGCGTGGGCGATCGCGGCCGGCAGCAAGCAGGGCGCCGGACACCGTACCGATGGCCATGATCGACGACAGCAGACCGTAACCGCGCGCGTCGGTGTGAAAGACACTGACGGCCATGGTCGAGATGAAGATCGGGAAATTCAGTCCGAACGTGCCGATCAGGAACAGCATGACGAGGATCGCCTTGAGGTCGGATCGGCCGCACACGTAGCGCAATCCCCCGGTGAGACTCCCCTTGGTCCGGTGTGCTCGCGCGTTCGTTCGCAGAGCGGAAACGCGCAGCAGAAACAGCGAGGCCACCACCGCTGCAAAACTGGCGCCGTTGAGCAGAAATGCCCAGCCTGTGCCGATCGAAGCGATGACCAGACCGGCCACCGCCGGCCCGATCATGCGCGCCGCGTTGAACGAAGTGGAGTTGAGCGCGACCGCGTTCGGCAGATCCGCATCGCCGACAAGTTCGGCCACGAATGTCTGACGCACGGGGGCATCGAACGCCGACGCGCAGCCTGACAGAAAGGCGAATACATAGACCTGCCAGAGCTGGACGATGCCAGTCACCGTGAGAAGACCGAGCATCAAGGCTAGAACGCCCAGTACGGCCTGGGTTGCCATCAGCAGTTTGCGCTGGTTGTAGTGATCGGCGGCGAATCCCGTCCAGGGCAGCAGCAGAAGCTGTGGCCCGAACTGGAGCGCCATCACGGTGCCCACGGCCGCCGCATTGTGACGTGTGAGCTGCGTCAGCACCAGCCAGTCCTGAGCCGTACGTTGCATCCACGTGCCCACGTTGGACACCAGCGCGCCTGCCGCCCAGACGCGGTAGTTGACGTTTTTCAGCGAACGGAAGACACCGGTTGCCGGAGGGCTCACGAATGCCCCGGTGTATTGCCGCCGTGGAAGCGGCCGAAATGTCGAGCCGTGGGCAGGCTAAGGGCCAGGACGCCGAGCCCGAGCGCGATGGCATCGCTCGTGTCTCTCAGATCGAAATGTCCGACACGGCAAAGGAGCAGATAGCCCACGACCAGATTGAGAAAACCCCAGAGCACGTTCACGGTCGACGAGGACAGCCCTTGCCCCGACGGCTTCGCGAACGGACTTTGGAACGGTTTTCCCATCAAGCCGCTGACGTAGTGCGGCACGGCGTTCGTGAGAAAGGCGCCGCCAAAAAACCAGGATACGAGATGAAGCCATTCCATTCTCAGACGCTCCTCGTTGCCAGCAGATCGATGATGTCCTGAGCCGTGCCCGTTTCGCCCAGCTTCGGAAAGACGTTCTTGATGCTGTAGTCGTGGGCCTCGGCACGCGCGTCAGTCATGGCGTCGAGGGCTAAGGTGACGTTGAAGCCATGCTCGTAGGCCTGGCGTGCGGTCGACTCGACGCCCGTTCCGGTGGCGACACTGGTGACGACGACCTGGGTGACGCCCAGGGCCTTCAGCCGGTTTTCGAGGTCGGTGGTGGCGAACGCGCCCCAGCTTCGCTTCGTCACGACGATATCGCCGGGCTGCTGATCGAGCTCGGGGATGAAGTCAGTCCACCCAGCCGGATACGGTTCGCTGCGGCGCTGCCGCTCGGTGCGGCCAGGCGCTGCGCCGGCAACGTTGACGAGAACGACCGGCAAGCCGCGCTCGCGAAACGCGTCGAGCAGCGCGCGCGAACGACTCACGATCCCGTCAATGGGATGGATGAAGGAGGAACCCACGATGCCTTTTTGCAGGTCAACGATGATGAGGGCGCTGTTCGCATCGAGCGTGGTGACGGCCATCTTGTTTCCTGAAATGGGGTGGGCAATGGCCTAGAAGTCGGCGAGTCGCTGTAGCAGTTTGATCGCGGCCATGAGTTCGCCGTGTTCGCGGGGAGACAGTTGCGCCTGGAGGGCGCGGACAAGCCAGTCTTCTTTCGCAGCGCGGCTCGCCTTCAGCTGTTTCCGGAAACGGGGCGTCAGGTTTATCAGCGTTTGCCGGCCATCTGCCGGGTCGGGTTTCCCACTGACAGCGCCCATCGCCTCCAGACCGGCTACCGTGACACGCATGGACTGCGGCCGCACGCTCTCTGCCCGGGCAAGGGCGGAGACGGTTGCAGGGCCGTCGCGATCCAGACGCAGGAGAACCGACTTCTGGGCGGAGGTGAAGTCCCCCGGATGCGCCTGCTCCCGCAACCGTCGAATCAGTTTGCCCACAGAAATGCGCAGCTCGCCGGCCAGCGCGGCCAACTCGGGAGTCCCGGACGTGTTTGCTTGTTTCATCATGAAGCGATGATGGTATATATACAGGTTATCTGTACAGAATAACTGTAGATATATCGCCTTGAAAGCCGCCATAGAGGGTGCGGCGCGCCGATCGTCCGCAACGGGGCGTTCGGAGCCGCTGTCGGTGCGATGCGCAGCACCATGCGTCGTTTGGCCCGAAAATCCGAAGTGGATACCGCTTCGGTAAGCGCCCGACCCAGACCGTCTTGAAGGATGGGCGACCGAAGGCAAGCGGTCTGCCAGATCGTTCCTATGCTGTGTGGTCGGCCTCCCAGGGCGCACGGGAATCCAGATGTTCCGCTGTATCCGCAACGTTGCTCGTCATGAGGGGGAAGAGCATGGTCAATCGTGGTTTGAGCTTCGTAATGCTATTGACGTTGGGCGGCCTGTCATCATCGTTTGTCGTGGCTGCGCCCAAAGACGATTTCTCGTTCTTTCATGACTTCAAGAACTGGGAAGTCGTTTGCGACAACGTGAAACGCTGCGTGGTGCAGGGGGCCAACGACGAAGCCGGGGAGGGCGAGGAGGTCGTGGTATGGCTTTCGCGTGATGCCGGACCAGACGGCGGAATGCGACTCGAAGTCGCTTCTGGGAAGGCGGTTAGCGCGGATCAGATGCGCATCGACGCGCGCGCATTCAGTACTGATCCGGCGAAATGGAAAACGTGGCAGGCAGATTCGGCTCAATCGTACGGCAGACGCATGGCCACCAACGACGTCTCCGTGATCACCGCCTGGGTGAGCGCGGCGCGGGATGCGCAAACGATGAGCCTGGGTGATCCGGCTGCTGCGCACGCAAGGAAGCTCTCGCTGGCGGGTTTGAGTGCGGCGCTGCTTGCGGTGGACAGCGTACAGGGCCGGGTGGGGACGGTTACAGCATGGCGGCGAGCGGGAACGGCACCGGCATCGTCGGTACCGGCGCCGTTGCCTTTGCCTGGGGTCCCGCCGGCAGCGCCTGCGCCACAGATGTCCGCGGCAGAGCAGCAACGGCTCGTTGACGCGACGTTCACGAGATTTCAGGCCGACGTCCAGGGCTGCTACATGGGCGACGACGAAGGACCGCTAAAAGCCGCCCCGAAGGGCAGCGGAGCGCAGGCGCTTTCGGCGAGCGACGCCCTGGTGATGCTCGACTGTGCGGACCCCTCGTACAACGGTGCCAGCCTGTGGTACCGAGTGAGCCGCAAGCCGCCCTTTGACGGTACGCGGCTGCAATTGAACGGGAACACCGGCGTAGGTGCCGATACGGACAGCGGAGAGCAGCTCAGCAACGGGCTCGCTGGCGCCCGCTACGACCCAGGGCAACGTTCGCTCGAGAGCTTCGAGCGGGAGCGCGGTATCGGCGATTGTGGCGCAGTGACCAGGTGGATCTTTGACGGCACGAAGTTCGTACTGGCAGCGCGTCGCATACAGGGCCAATGTGCTGGCATTGACGTGGATGACTGGCCGTCGCTATATCGCACGAGACCGTAATGCGGCTCCGGGATTGAGTAACGGAGGAGCGGCACGTGCTGCGTAAGCGCCCGATCCCGGTTTGCCGTTGAGTTTGAACCTGCGAGGATCAATAGGCTTGGTTTCGAATTCGACAACTGGGCGTCTTCGGGGGGCAACCCATCTTTCGGGTTGACTCTCAACGGCAGCAGGAACGAGCAATCAGGCGCATCGTCCGCTTTCGAACAGAACAAGCGGCTGCTTGCTCCGGCTCCGCAACCGGCCCATTCCGCACCTCCCCAAAAAAAACGCCCACCACTCACCGTCCCAAAAAGTGAATGGCGGGCGCAGCCGATGCGCGAGGGCTTGTCGCGCTTCCGGGACCGAAGATTCAGTTTCGCTTTCTGCCTTCCTCCATGCGGTGTTGCCGGGGCCGCTCAATGCGACATCAATACCGGCACCGTCATCGCTTCCAGCATCGTGCGCGTCACGCCGCCCAGCACGCGTTCCTGCACTCGCGTGTGGCCGTACGCGCCCATTACGAGCAGGTCGGCATGCACGTCCGAAACGCGGTTCAGCAGCGACGCCCCCGCGCTCATGCCCGGCACGCGCGGCATAGTCGCGAACGACGCGCTCACGCCGTGGCGGGCCAGATAGGCGGCGAGGTCGATGCCCTCGGGGGCATCGAGCGAGTCCAGGTTCTCGTTGCGGCCCTGCTGCACGACCTGGATCGTCACGAAGCGTGCGCGACGCAGAATGGGCAGCGCATCGTGCACGGCGCGCGCGGCCTCGCGGCTCGCGTCCCACGCAATCAGCACGTTTTCGCCGAAGGTGCGCATCTTGCCGATGTACGGCAGCACGATGGCCGGCACGCCGCTCGCCATCACGAGGTCGCCCACGAAGTTGCCCGCGATGTAGGCCGCGGGATCGTCCGGGTCGTACTGGCCGAGCACGAGCACGTCGGCGTGGCGCGCATGCAGCGTGGCGGCGTCGATGGCCTCGCCGCGCGGTGCGCGCCATTCCGCCGAAATACCCGCCAGCCGCGCGGCTTCGTTGAAGCTTTCTTCCGCGCGGCGCGCCCGTTCGGCCTGCTGTGCTTCGTTCACGGCGAGGCGCAGGCTCTCGTCGTCGCGGTAGATGGGCCGGAACAGGTCCTGGCAGACCACATAGAGCCCGATCAGATGCGCGTCGTGGCGGCGCGCGAAATCGCAGGCGAAGGCGAGGCGCGCGGCCGCCTGCCGGCTGTCGTCCAGATGGACGAGGACGGTACGCCAGGCGGTGGTGCGAACGGACGCGTTCATGACGGCTCCTTCGCGCTTTCGGGCGACGGTTCTGCCGCTGCGCCGTGCGCCGACTCGGGCAGATCGGCGTGGACTTCGCCGTGCGCCGGTATCAGCAGCACGGCGCAGGGCGCCGTACGCAGCACGCGTTCGGCCACGCTGCCGAGCACCAGCCGCCTGAAGCCGCGTCGTCCGTGCGTGCCCATTACGATGAGGTCGGCGGGCAGGGCCTGGGCGGCGAGCCGGATGCGATGTGCGACGTCCTCGCCGGGCGGCGCTACTTCCGCGATGGTCGGTGTGCCTCGCACGCCGTGGTCGGTCATGCGTTTGGCCGCGTCGGCCATGACGCGCGCGCCTTCGTCGCGAAACGCGTCGCGCACGATGGAGGGGTCGTAGCCCGGCGCGTCGAACGGCAGCACGGGAATGTCGATCACGTAGAGCGGCGTGAGCTGCGCGCCGCTTTGCTGCGCCAGCTGCAATGCCGCGTCGAGTGCGCGCGACGACGTTTCGCTACCGTCCAGCGCGACAAGAATTCGGGTGTACATGGCGGGCCTCGGGCTCGAATGGCATGACTTCAATCATCGTGGAGGACCGCCGGGCGGTCCTGATCTGGATCAAGCGGCGGGGCCGCGTCAACGCAGAGCAACTGGGCGGGCGGCGTCGCCCAGCAGTTGCCACGCGCTGTGCGCGGCCACCCATTCTTCGTTGGTGGGTTCCACCACCACGGTGACGCGGCTCGACGGCGTCGAAATGACGTGCGCATTGGCGCGGTTCGCGGCGCTGTCCAGTTCGATGCCGAGCCATTGCAGCGCCGCGCATACGCGCTCGCGCACGGGCGCCGAATGCTCGCCCACGCCCGCCGTGAAGACGAGCATGTCGAGCCCGCCCAGCAGCGCCACCAGCGCGCCCGTTTCGCGCACGATGCGCCGCACGTAGAGCGCGAGCGCGTCGCGCGCGCGTTCGTCGTGACTTTCGGCTTCGAGCAGCACGCGCGGATCGCCGGAGGTTCCCGACACGCCCTTGAGCCCCGCTTCGTCGTAGAGCAGCCTGCCGAGCGCGCGGTGCGAAAGCCCGCGCACTTCGATCAGATGCAGCAGCACGCCGGGGTCGATGGAGCCGCAGCGCGTGCTCATCATGAGGCCGTCGAGCGCGGAGAAGCCCATCGTCGTGGCCACGCTTTGCAGGTTCTGGAGCGCGCAAAGGCTCGCGCCGCTGCCCAGATGCGCGGCCACCACGCGGCCGCGCGCCCGCGTGCCGAACGCCTCTTCCAGCGCGACCGACAGGTACTGGTACGAGAGCCCGTGAAAACCGTAGCGCCGCACGCCTTCGTCGAACATCGCATGCGGCAGCGGCAGCAACTGTTCGCAGCGCGGCAGCGTGCGGTGAAACGTGGTGTCGAACACGGCCACCTGCGGCACGCCGGGCAGGGCGCGCATCAGAATCTCGATGGCGCCGATGTTGTGCGGCTGATGCAGCGGCGCGAGCGGAATGAGCGTGCAGAGGTCGTCGAGCACGGCTTCGTTCACCACCACGGGCGCCGTGTGGCGCGCGCCGCCATGCACCACGCGATGCGCGACGGCGGCAAGCTGCACGTGATCGTTCTGCGTGCGCACCCATTCGATCACGGGCGCCAGCGCCGCGCGGTAAGGGTCGCCGTCCGACGCCCCGGCCTTGATGGCCACGTCGACGCCGTCCACGCGCATCCGCAGCGTTTCGCCGATGCCTTCCACTTCGCCCGAGCGCCGCGGCCGGCGCGGCGGACCTTCGCCGGGTCGATCGCTCATTGCACCGTGGTCCGGGCAATCGAACAGCGCGAACTTGATGCTGGACGAGCCAGCGTTGAGCACGAGAATGGCGGCGGACGTGGGTGTCGGTTCAGACATCGACGGCATCCGCCTTCAGTGCGACATCAGCACGGGCATTGTCATCGAGCGCAGCAGCGTACGCGTGGCGCCGCCCATCACGAGTTCCTGCCAGCGCGCGTGGCCGTAGCCGCCCATCACGACGAGGTCGGCGCCGGCATCGGCCGCGCGCGAGAGCAGCGTTTCGCCCACCGGCACGCCCGACGCACTCTCGACCTCCACTACCTCCACGGTCACGCCGTGACGCGCGAGCACGAGCGCGATGTCCGCGCCGGGAATGCGGCTGCCGGCCGGCTCGCCGCGCGTGCCGTTGATGGTGAGCACCGTGGTCTTCTTCGCGTGTGCGAGCAGCGGCAGCGCGTCGTGCAGGGCGCGCGTGGCCTCGCGGCTGCCGTCCCAGGCCACCACGGCGCGATGGCCGACGGTGGGATACACGCCCGTGTACGGCACGAGCAGCACGGGCCGTCCGCAGGTCATCACGAGGTTTTCGGCGAAGTGGTCGGCGATATACGAGTCCGGGTCGTTGGGATCGTTCTGGCCCGCCACGATGAGGTCCGCATAACGCGCGCGGCGCGGCACGGAAAGGTTCGCGTATTCGGTGGTGGCGATCCATTCGCCTTCCACCTTCGCGCGCGCGATCTCGGCGTGAAAGAGCCGCTCCAGCGCCGCGCGGTGCTGCACGCGCTTGCGCTCGTGTTCGATGAAGTAATCGGCCGATCCGGCCATCACGTAGAACGAACGCGGCTCGGGCGTAAAGGTGGCGAAGAGGCCGGTGAGATGCGCCCCGAACTGGCTTGCGAGCCGCAGCGCGATTTCGAGGCGCGGGTGCGCCCGCTCGCTCGTATCGAGGTGAACAACGATGCTCTTGTAGCTCATCGCGCGTGCTCCGCAAAAAAGAGAACCAGGGTGACGGTATGCCATGGAGTCTAGAAAGCGCGGCGTGCGCGCCGTTGATTCAGATCAAGCGCAGATCAGGCGTGAAAGAGCGCCGCTTCGCCTCGCGCGTACCGCAAGACACACCGCGAACGCACTACGAACACTCCGCGGACACACCACGAACACACCGCACGCGCACCGTCGATGCACCGCAGCAGGAACGCCTGGCAGGATTGATACAGGTCAACGCCGGCGAGGACCGCTCGCCTACAGTGAAACTCGACCATCCGGCTGCGGCGCGCTTCACGTCACTGAACCGATCGCACGCATTGAATCGCGTGAACGGGGTGCGATGAGCGCGCCCAGGCCGGAGCGCCCGAACATGGGAACGCGCGGGGTCGTCGACTCACGAGGAAAGGGATCATGGCAAACGAATACAACGCGTTGCTGGAAACCTGCCGGGCCAACGCGACCATTGCGCTACGCATGCTCGCGCTTGGCCAGCAATGGCGGCAGCAGGCGCTGACATGGCAGCAGCGCCGCATGGAGCGTGACCGCAACGCCGTGCAGCAGGCACTCGGCGCACTGGCTCACGCGCAGGACTGGAACGAGATGGTGGCGGGCTACCACACCGTGGTGCGCGACTACCTGAGCGCGAGCACCTCGCTCTGGCAGGACGGCATCCAGCTCGCCACGCAGGCGCCGCGCGAGGCCGGCAACGGCGTGCAGGACGCGCTGCGTCAGTGGCAGGGCGCCTGCGCCGGCGAGTGGCAGAAGCTCACTACCACCCACGGCGCCGCGCTGCCCATGCGCGACTGGATGGCCGCGTTCGAGCGTACGGCGGAGTCGGTGGCGCATGCGGTCGCGCAGGCATCGAACTCATCGGCCTCATACCCGGCCTCCACGGCTGAAACAGCCGATGCGGCCTCAACGGCCGAGCCTTCGGTCCGACAAGCAGCCGCCGCACGTTCGCGCGCCGCGAAGGGAGACCGCCATGCCGACTAAACGCATTGCATTCGTGACGGGCGGCATGGGCGGCCTCGGTGCCGCGATCAGCCGGCGGCTTCACGACGCCGGCATGACGGTGACGATGTCGCATTCCGAAGCCAACGATCACGTCTCCACCTGGCTCACGCACGAGCTCGACGCGGGGCGCACGTTCCACGCCTACGAGGCCGACGTCGCCGACTTCGATTCCTGCGAACGCTGCGCGCAGCGCGTGCTCGAAGAGTTCGGCCAGATCGACGTGCTCATCAACAACGCCGGTATCACGCGCGACTCCACGTTCATGAAGATGAACAAGACCGATTGGGAGACCGTGATCCGCACGGACCTCGACGCGCTCTTCAACATGACCAAGCCGTTCCTGCCCGGCATGGTGACGCGCCGCTTCGGCCGCATCGTGAACATCG
Source organism: Paraburkholderia kururiensis (assembly GCF_034424375.1). Taxonomy (NCBI): domain Bacteria; kingdom Pseudomonadati; phylum Pseudomonadota; class Betaproteobacteria; order Burkholderiales; family Burkholderiaceae; genus Paraburkholderia; species Paraburkholderia kururiensis. The sequence goes on from NZ_CP139965.1 coordinate 1,919,597, forward strand.
GGTCGGTGAACGGCTCGCGCGGCTCGTTCGGGCAGACCAATTACTCGGCGGCGAAGGCGGGCATTCACGGCTTCACGAAATCGCTCGCGCTCGAAGTGGCGAAGCACGGTGTAACGGTCAACACCGTGTCGCCCGGCTTTCTCGCCACGCATATGGTGGAGGCCATACCGAAGGACGTGCTGGAGGCGAAGATCCTGCCGCAAATTCCGGTCGGGCGCCTCGGCCAGCCCGACGAAGTGGCGGCGCTCATCGCGTTCCTGTGCTCGGACGACGCGAGCTTCATCACCGGCGCGAATCTCGCCATCAACGGCGGCATGCACATGCAATGACCGAGGCCAACGCACAGCCGCTCGCGCCGGCCAAGGCGCTCACGCCTGAAAACGAGCCGGTTTCGGGGAAACCCGCGAAGCGCACGAAGGCGCGCAAGGGCACCGCGCGTCATTCGGGGCGGGCCATCGAGCCCGTCGAGGTCACGCTGCATCCCGACCGGCTGCCTGCGCGCGCCACCCGCGACGATCCGCTCGATCGCGCCGCGCACGCCGCGCTCGCCATGGCAACGGGCGGTCTCTCGCCGGCTTCGATGGCGCTCGCCTGGCTCGACTGGAGCATGCATCTGGCGGCGTCGCCGGGAAAATGTCTGGAGCTGACGCTGCGCGCCTGGCGCGATGCCTGGCTGCCGGGCGCGGGCAGCGCGCTCGCGGCATCGAGCGCGCCTCAGGTCCTGCTGGGCGCAACGCACGGTGCAGCGAGGGGTACAAGATCGGGCGCAACGCAAAACGAACAACCGGCCGCAGCCACTGCCGACCCGCGCTTCGCCGCGCCGGCCTGGTCGCTCTGGCCGTTCTGCGTGTATCGCGACACGTTTCTCGGCATGCAGCGATGGTGGGAAGACGCCACCACGGGCGTGCCCGGCGTGGAGCGGCATCACGAAGAACTCGCGCGCTTCGGCGCGAGGCAATGGATCGACGCGTGGTCGCCCGGCAATTTCGTGGCGACGAATCCGGCCGTGCTCGAAGCCACGGCGAAGACGGGCGGCACGAACTTCGTCGCGGGCGCGCAGCACTGGCTCGCGGACTTCGAAGACATGGCGAGCCGTCACGTGGTGGGCCGCCCGCGCAGCCCGTCGGCCTACCAGCCGGGCCGCGACGTGGCCGTCACGCCGGGCAAGGTGGTGTGGCGCAACGCGCTCTGCGAGCTGCTGCAATACGCGCCCAGCACGGCACACGTGGCGCGCGAACCGGTGTTCATCGTGCCGTCGTGGATCATGAAGTACTACATCCTCGACCTGCAGCCGCACGATTCGCTGGTGCGCTTCCTTGTCGATCAGGGCTATACGGTCTTCATGATGTCGTGGCGCAATCCGGGCGCCGAAGCGCGCGACCTGGGCCTCAACGACTATCTTTCCGATGGCCTGCTCGCGGCACTCGGCCAGGTGCGCGAGCGCTGCGCCGAGCCCGTGCATGCGGTGGGCTATTGCCTCGGCGGCACGCTGCTCGCCGTCGCCGCGGCGACGCTCGCACGCGACGGTCACACGGACGCGCTGCGCTCCGTCACGCTGCTCGCGGCGCAAACCGATTTCACGGAGCCCGGCGAACTCGGCCTCTTCATCGACGCGAGCGAACTGGCCGCGCTCGATGCGCTGATGTGGCGCCAGGGCTATCTGGACGGCGCGCAGATGGCCGCCGCGTTCCAACTGCTCAACGCGCGCGACCTGATCTGGTCGCGCATGATGAGCGAGTACCTGCTGGGGCGCCGCTCGAAGCCCAACGACCTGATGGCCTGGAACGCCGACACCACGCGCCTGCCGTATCGCATGCACACGGAGTACCTGCACAGCCTGTTTCTCGACAACGACCTCGCGGCCGGCCGCTATCACGTGGACGGACGCAACGTGGCGCTCTCCGACATCGAATGGCCCATGTTCATGGTGGGCACCGAACGCGACCACGTGTCGCCGTGGCGCTCCGTCTACAAGCTGCTGCTCTTCACGCACAACCCGGTCACGTTCCTGCTGACGGCGGGCGGTCACAACGCGGGCATCGTCTCCGAGCCGGGGCACGCCGGGCGTCACTACCGCTGCGCCACGCGCGAGCGCGGCGCGCCGTATCGCGGACGCCAGGAATTTCTCGACGAAACGCCCGTCACCGAAGGCTCATGGTGGCCGCGCTGGACCGCATGGCTGCGTACGCAGTCGAGCGGTGAAGTGAAAGCGCGCGCCGTGCCGGACGGCCTTTGCGATGCCCCCGGCACCTACATCTTCGAACCATGAACGACATCCTCAAGACAGACGACGAACAGGCGCTCGAGTTCGACACGCGCGTGCCCGTAGGCGGCGTGACCCAGCCGCTCGTGGTGGGACTGCCGGGCCTCTTGCCCGCCGCGAACGGCGAGACGCCCGCGCTGCTCGCCATGGCGCATCGGTGCGGTCCGGTGCGCACGGCCATCGTGCATCCGTGCGACGCAGCGAGCCTCGCCGCGCTGGTGGAGGCCAGCGTGGGCCGCGGCGCGGGCTTCATCGACCCGGTGATCGTCGCGCCGCGTCGCAAGGTAGAAGCGGCAGCCGCGCAGGCGCGCATCGATCTGGCCGGCATTCCGATCGAAGACGTGCCGCACAGTCACGCGGCCGCACAGCACGCCGTGGAGCTGGCCGCGCGCGGCCAGGTGCATGCGCTCATGAAAGGCAGCCTGCACACCGACGAACTGATGGGCGCCGTGGTGGCGCCGGCCTCCGGTCTGCAGACGGGCCGACGCATTTCGCACTGTTTCCTGCTGCACGCGCCGGCCTACGAGCGTCCGTTCATCATCACGGACGCCGCCGTCAATATCGCACCGGACCTCGCGCAGAAGTTCGAGATTGCGCGCAACGCGATTGGCTTGGCGCACTCGCTCGGCGTGGAGGAACCGCGCATGGCTGTGCTGTGCGCCGTGGAGACCGTGAACCCGCAGATGCATTCCACCATCGACGCCGCCGCGCTCGCCAAGATGGCCGACCGCGGGCAGCTGGCGGGCGCTGTCGTGGACGGCCCGCTCGCGTTCGACAACGCGATCTCCGACGTCGCTGCGCGCATGAAGGGCATTACCTCGCCGGTGGCGGGCCGCGCCGACATCCTGCTCGTGCCCGACATCGAAGCCGGCAACATGCTCGCGAAGCAGCTGGAGTTTCTGGGCGGCGCGGCGAGCGCCGGCATCGTGCTGGGCGCGCGCGTGCCCATCGTGCTGACGAGCCGCGCGGACAGCGTGCCGGGGCGCATCGCGTCGTGCGCGCTCGCAGCGATTCTGGGCGCGCGCGAACGCGACGGCGCGGGCTGATCGCGGCACGGCATGCCGACGAACGTCGAGGGCCGCCGGTGCATCTCAACGCTCATCGGCGCTCATGGACGCTCATCGGCGTGCATCGAACCCGGTTGATACACGTCAACGGCGCGCGGGCGTCCGGTTCTAGAGTAAGAGCATGCAGCCGCGCGCAGATCGGGCGCGTGGTATGCGGACTGGCCCGCTCCACGGGGCGCCGGACCCGGGAGCCGAACGGGGCGCTTTCAACCGGACCTGAAAACGTTTGAGGAGCAAGCAATGAGCAATCTGACCCGTTACGACCCGTTTTCGCTCGAACCTGTCAGCGACCTGTTCCAGGGGCTGTTCCGGCCGCTGCGCGGTATCGCGCCCGCGGAGGAAGAACAGCTCGCCGCCATGAAGATCGACGTGACGGAAGACGACAAGGCCTACACCGTGAAGGCCGAGTTGCCGGGCGTGGAGCGCAACGACATCGACGTGAAGATCGACGGCAATCTGGTGTCGATCAACGCGAAGGTGGAGCGCAACAAGGAACTGAAGGAAGGCGAGCGCGTGGTGCGTCGCGAGCGCTATTCGGGCGCGTTCAGCCGTTCCTTCACGCTCGCCGCGGATGTGGACGAAGCCGGCGCCACGGCGCAGTACAAGGACGGCGTGCTCGCGCTGACGCTGCCGAAGAAGGCCCCCACGGCGCGCAAGCGTCTCGAGATCCAGTAAGGCTTCGGCGCGGCGCGAGCAGCAGGCACGCCGCTCGTGTCGCGTGAAAGACCGGGCGCACTGTTGCAGGTGCGCCCGGTTTGTTTTTGTGCGGCGAATTCGGCAAGAGGCGGGCAATAGACGGGCAAATAGGCGGGCAATAGACGGACAACAGACGCGTGGAGCGCTGCAACGCGGCGCACGGCATCACGCCATCCGGCAATCGCGCTCGCGCCTGCCTCCACACCGCGAGCGCGCGAAGAACACTCGCTAGCCGCTACGCCTTGCAAGGCTCGGCGTCGGGGTGATCCGGCAACTCGGGCAGCTCCACGCTCTGCATCCATGTGGGCACTTCGCAGCGCCAGTGCAGCGTTTCTTCGATGCGGCGGCGCAGGGCGTCCGCGGCCGCGGGCTCGCCGTGCGTGACGAAGGTGCGTTCGGGCGCAAGGGAAAGCTGGCCCAGCCACGCGAGCGTTTCGCTGTAGTCGGCATGCGCCGAGAGCGAGGAGATCATCTCCACGTGGGCGCGCACGCGCACATATTCGCCGTGAATCTTGATGGACGGTTCGTGCGCTGCGAGCGCCGCGCCGCGCGTGCCGGCCGCCTGGTAGCCGACCAGCGCGATGGTGTTGCGCGGGTCCGGCGCGTAAGCCTTCAGGTGATGCAGCACGCGACCGCCCGTGGCCATGCCGCTGCCGGCAATGATCACCATCGGCCCGCGATGCTCGCCGATGGCCTTCGACTGATCCACCGTGCGCACCATGACCGCCGCCTTGCCGATGGCCTCCGCCTGCGAAAGCGTGAGCCGATGGTCGCGCAGATGGTGGCGGTAGATGTCCGTCACGCTCGTCGCCATCGGGCTGTCCAGATAGACCGGCACGTTGGGCATGCGGCCCGCCACCTTCAACTGCGCGATGTAGTGAAGAATCTCCTGTGCGCGGCCCACGGCGAAGCACGGCATGACCACCACGCCGCCGCGCGCGAAGGTCTTCGAAAAGAGCGCTTCCAGTTCGTCGATGGGGTCGCCCGGCTCGTGCAGACGGTCGCCGTAGGTGGACTCCACCACGAGATAGTTCGCGTGCACGGGCGGTGCGGGCGCTCGCATGATGGGATCGTTCGGGCGTCCCAGGTCGCCCGAGAACGCGATGAGCTTGTGCCCGCAGCAGAGCACCACGCTCGCGGCGCCCAGAATGTGGCCCGCCGGCAAGAGCCGGAACGCGACGCGTTCGTTGAGCGGCGTGGGCACGTCGAAATCGCGCGGCACGAACTGGCGCAACACGCGCTCCGCATCGTCCACCGTGTAGAGCGGCAGCGCGGGATGGTGCTTCGAATAGCCATGCCGGTTCGCGAATTCGGCTTCTTCTTCCTGGAGCCGCGCGCTGTCGCGCAGCATGACTTCGCACAGATCGAGCGTACCCGGCGTGCAGTACACCGGCCCGCGATAGCCGCTGCGCGCGAGCACGGGCAGGTAGCCGCTGTGGTCGATGTGCGCATGCGTGAGGATCACGGCGTCGAGCGAATCGGCCGGCACGGGCAGTTCGCCCCAGTTGCGCAGCCGCAGGTTCTTCGTGCCCTGAAACAGCCCGCAGTCGATGAGAATGCGCAGCCCGCCCGCTTCGAGCAGATATTTCGAGCCGGTGACGGTTTCGGTCGCGCCGAGAAAAGTGAGTTTCATAGCAGGTCCGTAGGGGAATGCGCGGTCGCGTTCCAGTGAGGCTCTTGGGTGCGCCTCTCGTAAAAAACGCCGCCTGCCTCATTGCACTCGCGAGGGTCCGATGGGGGCTTGATATGGATCATGAAACGCGGGCCGGTGCTTTCTATCCTGTGCGCATGGGATTGCGCCGCGTGTGGCATCGGCGGCGCGCCAGACCGCCGTCGTTCCCGTCAATGCACACGTCCCGCCGTGACGTACGGAGGCCCGCCATGCCGGCTGCCCGCATCCTCGTGGTCTATTTCTCCCGCTCCGGCGTCACGGCGCGTCTTGCGTCCATGCTTGCCGGCGCGCTGCATGCCGACCTCGAAGCCATCCGCGAAAGCGGTGCCGACCGTGACCCTGCGCGCAGCGGCGTGCGCGGCTATCTGCGTTCGGTCGTGGAAGCGGTACGGCAGCGGCCCGCAGCCATCGAGCCGTCCACGCACGATCCCGCGGCTTACGACGTCGTGATCGTCGGCTCGCCGGTGTGGGCGCGCAGCGTGAGTTCGCCGGTGCGCGCCTGGCTCGTGGCGCACCGCGCATCGCTGAAACACGTGGCCTTTTTTTGCAGCCTGGGCGGCAGCGGCGCGGCGAACGTGTTCGACCAGATGCGCATGATTACCGGCAAGCCGCCCATCGCGCAGTGCGAAGTGACGGCGAGCGACCTGCACGCCGGCAAAGATCAACGGCTGATCGCGGAATTCGCGCAGCGTATCGGCCAGCGCCTGACCGTGCTCAACACGGTCGAGTGGACCTTGTGACCCATCGAGGAAAACACCATGAAAGTCGAGGAATGCCATAGCCAGGGGACGGTGCATATCCCCATGTCGTGCAACGTTCAGGAAGCGGCCGCGCAGATGCGCGCGCAGCACGTGGGCGCGCTCATAGTGACCGACCCCGCGGGCGATCGCATCGTGGGCATCGTGACGGATCGCGACATCGTGATCGAGTCCGTGGCCAAAGGCACGTCGCCCACCGACACGCTCGTGGGCGAAGTGATGACGCCGCGCGTCGCGACGATCGACGAAAAGGCCGACCTTGCCGACGCCATGCAGACCATGGCGAGCCAGGGCGTGCGGCGGCTCGCGGTGACGCGCGAGGGCGCGAGCATCGTGGGCGTGCTGTCGCTCGACGACGTGGTGGAGGCGCTGGGCCGCGACTGGACGCTGCTCGCCAGCGTCGTGCGTCACGAACAGAACCGCGAACGCACGGCGAGCGTGCAAACGCCGCTGCCGATGTGAACGCGCATTGCGCACCGTGAAGAAAGACCCGCTCCGGCGGGTCGTTTTTTGAGTGGGCCTGCTTCTGCGTTGCTTTCTGTTTTCTGCTTCCTGCTCTCTGCTTTTTGCCGTGCCCTTTGTTGTGCCCTTTGCCGTGCCCTTTTCCGTGCTTTTTTGCCAGGTTTTTGCCGTGACTTCCCACCCGTCTTCCAGCCGAGCCACGCACGCATCATGCAAAAAATCGAAGCCGTCGACGCCATGGGGCAGCGCAGTCTGCTGCTGCCCGCATGGATCCAGCAGGCCCTCGCTGCCAACGAGCGCCTGAAGCTCTATCTGAGCGTGTTGCAGGCCGCGGCCTCGCACGCGGATCACCCCGAGCGCGAGGCGCTCGATTTCTCGGCCGAAATGGCCGCCGCGCAAACCGACGCACCGTGGCTGCGCAATCTTGCGGCCACTGCTTCGCGCGTGGACGACGCGTTGCTGCTGCCCGAACTGCCGCGCCTCGCGAAACACCTCGCCGAAGAACTCGCGACGATGGCGCGCCCGCTCGTCGAGACCGAGGCGGACCGCGACACGCAGGACACGACGTTGCGCACGCGCGTGGCGCACTGGAGCGCATGGCTCAATGCGCTCAACGGCGACCAGCTCACCACGGCGCAACTGCGCGCGCTCACGAGCGGAGAACGCGGCGGCGAGCGCGGCGGCGAGCATGCCGGCGAAGACAGCCTGCATCTGCTCGTCATGGACCTGCATCGCCAGCTCAACCAGCTCGCGGCCGCGCTCGCCACCGAAGACGTGGAGGGCGCGCACGTCTGGCACGTGCTGCCCGACGACAAGCCGCGCATCGCCGCCTTCATGCGGGGCCTCAACCGCACGGCGCCGTTGCGCTTCGATCACCCCGGCCTCGGCACGGCGGCCACGCGCGACGGCACGCGGCTGCTGCTGCAAAACGACATCGGCGAAAACGATGTGCACGTGCTCGTCGTGCAGGTGGAAGGGCGCACCGTCACGCTGCGCTATTCGGACCTGCATCGTGTGCGCTTCGAGTTCTTCCAGTCGCTGCTGCAGCCGTACGGGGCGCGCTGGGGCAATCTCGAATCGAAGATCGAGGCGCGCCTGAACGAGGGCGACGCGTTCACCTTCGGCACCGCGTGGTTCGAGTGCGCCGACGATGCCGCGCTCGACGCCACGCTCGAAGGCATCGGTTCGCGCATCGTGTTTCTGATCGACTGGAACCGCGCGCGCAAGCGGCTGCTGCCGTTCGTCGGCAAGGCGGGCGCGATCGCGGTGCTCAAAGAGGCCGCGCGGCTCGACGCGGGGCACATGGCGTGGCTCAAGTGCGGCGGCGAGGCGCTCGTGTACGCGGCCATGCAGGACGTAGGGCAGGGCGCATTCCGCACGTTTCGCATCGGCGACCGGCTCGACACCGTGCTCGGCGACGAAGACGCGCAGGCGTTCCTTGTCGAAGTGCTGCGGCTTGCGAGCGAGGCGCTGCTCGCCGGGCAACCCGCTGCGCTCGTGGCCGACGAAACGCGTCTCCTGCTCGCGCGCAGCGTGCGCCATCGCAGCGAGGAGTTCGAGCTGCTCGAAGAGCACGCGGCGTATTGTCATGCGTTGGCACAGGCCGTGAGCGACGGACTGGAGCATGACGTGTTGCAGTCCGTGGAAAGCGGCGCGGCAATGGCTGCTTCGCGTGAACCTGCCAGTGCCGCGCAGGACCTCGCCGCGCGTGCCAAGCGCTGGGAGCGCCAGGCCGACCATCTCGTCATGCGCGCCCGCGAAGAAGCGCAGCGTCAGCCGCGCTGGCAGCCGTTTGCGCACGTAGCCGAACTCTCCGACGACATCGCGGACGCCCTCGAAGAAGCCGCGTTCCTGATGAGCCTGATCGCGGACGGCCACCAGCAAGGGTTCGCCGACGACGTGCGCGAGACGCTGTTGCAGTTGGCGCGCGCGGTGCTCTCGGCCATGCAGGAGCACATCAAGGCGCTCGCCATCGCGCGCGACCTCGGCTCTGGCGCGGACATGACCGACAGCGACGCGTTTCTCGCGGCCACCTGGAACGTGCTGCGTTCCGAGCGGCAATGCGACGAACTGCTGCGCCAGGCCCGCCGCGCGATGCTCGCGAGCCTGCGCGACGCGCCCGCGCTGATGCTTGCGAACGATCTGGCGCAGGCCCTGGAACTCGCATCGGACCGCTTGCTCGCCGCGGGCTACGCGTTGCGCGACGTCGTGTTCGGACAAACGGGAGAGCGCCGATGAGCGTACAGACGACTATCCAGACCGCCATGCAGACCGCCCCACTGACCGCCACCGTCGCGGACGGGCGCAACGGCAACGGCCATTGGCCGGAAGACGTGCATCTGATCGGCTGCGGCGGGCCGCAACGTGGCGCAGCGAAAGCTGCGGGCGACGAACACGCGCAGCGAAACGACGAACGCCCCGCCGCCGTTCGCGAACCCGGACACCCCGACGCCGCGCTCGTCGCGCAGATCGGCTTCAAGGCCTACGGACTCTCGCGCATGGCGGCGCTCGGCTTGCCGGTGCCGCCGGCCTTCGTGCTCGGCACCGGCTATTGCAGCAGCGACAGCGCTCGCCGGCGTGCCGTCGAGCGCGCGGTATGGGGCCCGCCGCTGCAACGCATGGAGCAGGCGTGCGGCCAGCGCTTCGGCGACCCGCGCATGCCGCTCTTTGTGGCCGTGCGTTCGGGTGCGCCGGTCTCGATGCCGGGCATGCTCGACACGCTGCTCGACATCGGCCTGTGCGATGCCACCGTGCCGGGTTTCTTGCGGCAGACCGGGAACCCGCGGCTGGTGTGGGACACCTACCGTCGGCTGGTGGCGAGCTACGGCGAGTTGATCGACGGCATTTCGCCCCAGGTCTTCGCGGACGAATACGCCGCGCTCACCGGCGTGGGCGGCGCGGCCACCGGCGCCGACGAACGCGGCGGCCTGGACTTCGCGCAGTTGCGCCAGCTCACGCGGCGGTATCTCGCCGCCTACGAGCGCGCGGCGGGACATCCGTTTCCACAGGCGCCCGAGGCGCAACTCGCGGGCGCCATCGGCGCCGTGCTGGCGAGCTGGCAGTCGGAGAAGGCCGTCGCGTTCCGGCGGCAGTGCGGTATCCGCGAGGACGTGGGCACCGCCGTCACCGTGCAGGCGATGGTGTTCGGCAACGGCGGCGGACGGTCGGGCGCGGGCGTCGGCTTCACGCGCGACCCGTCCACGGGCGAGCGCGCGCCCTGGGTGGATTTTCTTTTCAACGCGCAGGGCGAAGACGTGGTGTCGGGGCGCCGCGAGGCGTTCGGCCACGACGAGCTGGCGCGTGTGATGCCCGCCGTGTGGGACGCGCTACGCGACGCCGCGAGCCGGCTCGAACAGGCGTTCGGCGACATGCAGGACTTCGAGTTCACCGTGCAGGACGGCCGCCTCTTCCTGTTGCAGACGCGCAGCGGCAAGCGCACGCCGCAGGCCGCGGTGCAGATCGCGCTGGATTTGCTGGACGAAGGCGTGATCGATGCAAGCACCGCGCGCGAACGCACCGCGGCTATCGCCGACTCGGCGCTCTCGCGCACGCGCGTGGTGTCGGCGGGCGCTGCGAGCGGCCATGACGGCGACGCGCAGCCGCCCGTGCCGCCTGTACCGCTCGTGCCGCTCGCCCGCGCGGCAAGCGCGACCAGCGGCGTGGCCGCAGGCGAGATCGCATTGGACGAACCCGCGGCGCGCGAGCGTCACGCCGCGGGGCGCCCCGTGATTCTCGTGCGACGCGACGCGGACACGCACGACCTCGTCGCCTTGCAGGCCGCGGTCGGACTCCTGACACGTCGCGGCGCGCGCACCTCGCACGCGGCGGTGGTCGCGCGGCAACTCGGCAAAGTGTGCCTGACGGGTTGCGAGTCTCTCCAGATCGACGACGCGGCCCGCACGGTGCAGATCGGCGGCCGCACGTTCCGCGAAGGCGACACGCTCACGCTGGACGGCAACGAAGGCGCAATCTACGCGGGCGAGACGCGCACCGTGACGGAGCCGCTGACCGAACTGAGGACGAGGCTGGCCCGCCTGCGGTCGGCCTGAAAGCGCGAGAACGAGGAAGGGGCGGGAAGGGGCCAGAAGCGGCGAGAAGGGGCCTGAGCGGGCATGGACGAACGCATGGCGGACGCATGGCGCCCGCCTCGCGGCACGCAAAAACGCGACGCGCTTCGGGCAGGACGACTGAGCTGTAGGCGCGCGCCTACACGCCGTGCTGCCCGATTACGCGAATTTCCGCCTGCGCTGATTTAAGCCGCGGCCGCCGTTGCCGATACTGTAGTCATGGACGCAAACGCGGCGGCGATGTCCCGATTCCCCGCCGCGAAGGCACGACGAAAGGAGCGGACCATGAACGGCAATGCACTCTCCCTGCGCTCGCTGGTGAACAAGTGGGTGGCGTCCACGGCTTACTCGGCCCACGTGACGCACGGCAGGCTGAGCGCGACCCGGCGCCGCTACGTTTGCGTCGAGTACGGCTCGGCGAAGGGCCGCCTCGCCATTCTGTTCTTCCGTCACGACGACGGCTCGTGGAACGTGTTCCCGCCCACGGGCGATCTGTTCGCGGCACGTTGTGCGCAACCGCACGCCCTGGCCGCATAACCGGGAGCCCCGCCATGAAAGCGATGAGTCCACACATCAGACGCGGCCGCCGCGACGGCCGTACGTTCCGTTTCGCCATGCCGCGCGGTGCGGGCGTCTCCGCCTGCCACCGTCAGCGGCTTACCGGCTTACCGCACGGTGCACTGTGTCTCCTGGGCGCGCCGCTTCCGCGCCAGGCTTCGCGATGAGGTGTCTCGTCACGCGTGCGGTTGCGCTGCGCCACGCACGGCTCAAGCCGTAGATGCTTGCCGCCGTGCTCGCCGCCGTGCTTGCGACCCTTGCCGCGTGCGCGAGCGACGCCGACGTCGACGCCTTGCGCCGCAGCGAGATCCAGTTGCAGGAGGCGCGTGCCCAGGCGTCGGTGACCTGCGCGAGCGAGGCCGCCTGCAAAGACGCATGGCGGCTCACGCAGGACTACATCGCGAGCCATTCGGCAACGGGCGTGACGCACGCGGACGCCGACGTGATCGAAACCGCCCAGCCGCATGGGTTCGGCAAGGTATGGCTCGCCGCGTGGAAGACGCCCGCGGACGGCGGCGGCACGCTCATTCGTCTCAAGGCGATGTGCCAGGGCATGTATCGCAGCGACGGCACGCCCGGGTGGTTTTATCAGACCTGCTCGGGCGAGATTCGTCGCATCGACGAAGGGTTTCGCCGTTTTGTGGAAGAGGGCTTGAAGCGGAACTGACGCATACCGCCACGTTCCTAAAGCCACGCCCCTACAGCCACGCCACTAAAGCCCCGCCCAGAACCGCTCCAGCATCGGATGCACTTCGTCGCGCCAGCGTGGGCCGAGAAACAGGTCGTAGTGGTCGGCGCCCGCAAGGGTGCGCTGCATGCGCCGCCCGGCGGGTATCGCGGTGCACAGCGCGCCCGCCGCGTGCGTCTGGCCCGCGCCCACGATGTCGTCGCGATCGCCCTCCACGGTGCAAAGCGCCGTCGATGTCAGCGCCTGCGGCGCGACGCGGCGCCCGGCCACCTGCCACATGCCGCGCGGCAGCAGCCGCTCCTGAAAGATCACGCGAATCGTGTCGAGGAAATAGCGCTCGGTCATGTCGAGCACGGACGCGTATTCGCTCAATTCACGCAGTCTGCGCGTCATCGCGGCCAGGTCGCCCGTCATGCAGCTCGCCCAGTAATGCGCCTGCAACGCGAGGTAGCGGTGCGGGTGCGCAGTCACGAGCGCGGCCTGCTGGATGAAGCCGGGATACACGCGGCGCCCTTGGCCCGCATACGGCGGCGGCACGACGTCGATGACGTGGCGCTCGAACCAGCCGATCTCGTGATCGCGCGCGAAGCGGTCGATGGGCGTGGGGTTCAGGCTCGCATCGATGGGGCCGCCCATCAGCGTCACGCTCAACGGCGGCGGGCTGCCGCTGTTGTGCGCGTCGGCGGCGATCAGCGCCACGGCGGCGAGCGCGGGCACCGTGGCCTGGCACACCGAGAGCACGTGGACCGCGCCCGCCCTGCGCATGAAGCGCTCGAGCGTAAGCACGTAATCGTCGAGCCCGAAGGGACCGGCCTCGGCGGGCACGTCGCGCGCGTTGGCCCAGTCGGGCACGTAGACGTCGTGCTGTTCCAGCAGCGTTTCCACCGTTTCGCGCAGCATGACCGCGTGATGGCCCGCGAGCGGCGGGCAGAGGAAGACGGCGGGCGAGTTTGACGCCGCGTGACGCGCGCCGGCTGCGGTGCGATGCGCAGCCGACGTGTGGGCGGCGGTGGCAGCATGGGCCGCGTGCTCCTTGTCGGCGCGACGGGCGCGGGCCTGAGCGGCGCCGGAAGCCACGCGCCGAAAGCGGCGCAACGTGCAGAACGGCACGCGCTCCACGACGTCTTCGACGACGGCGACGCGCGTGCCGTCCACCATCACGTGCTCGATGCCGAAAGGCGGTGGCTCCGGCGATGCGCAGCCCACGGCGGTGAGCCAGTCGACGCCTTCCGAAGCGTCCGTCGGCCCGGCGGGCTGCGTGTCTTGCCGGGTGTCGTCGCGCGCATCGGAGCGTGCGCGCGAAGCCGCGCCCCGGGTACCTGATGCCTCCGACGCCCCGCACGGCTCGGGTGGCCCCTTCGCATTTCGCGTTGCGCCGCGGCGCGGTTGCGCCCACGGCTGCATCGTTCGCGCCATGCCGCGCTGGGCCTCAAGCCATGCGTACCACATCGTCTCTCCAGTCGGTTTCTAGAACGCCACCTGCAACGCGTAGTCGAACGCGAGCACGGCGGCCGACGCCACCAGCCCCAACGTGAGATTGCCGAGCCGGTGTTCGAGGTCCGGATGCCGGCCGAGCCAGGTCCACACGAGGAACGCGGCCTGCACCGCAAGCTGGATGGCGAAGAACGTGAGCATCAGCAGATACTCGTAGCCCATTTCCTTGAAGGCGGCGAAGTGAAAGCCCTGCGTCGCGATCCATTGGCCCACGCGATATAGCTCGTAGAGCACGAAGAGAACCGGAAAGACGTAGCTGACGATATAGGTCGGAATCGTCGCGTGGCGCAGTTCCAGATGGAAGGGGTGAGCGATTTGCATGACAGTCTCCTCAGAGGGCCGCAGCGGGCCGCTGTCAGATTAGAGCTTAGGTAGCGCCCAAAGGTCCGGCTTGATACGTATCAAGCCGTGAATCGGGCGGAAGGGACAGAAGAATTCGGATGGACCGGAACGGCCGTTTCGCGCCGAACGCGGCAACGTGGCGTTCGATCGCAGCACCGTGAGTGACCGTGCGCCACCATGCGCGCTCGTGCGCGGCAACATGCGTGCGATAGACTCGACCAGACCGTCCGCGTGCGCCGGGCGCGTGGTTTGCGAGGGCGCTCGCCGTATTGCGGCATCGCCGCATCGTCGCGAGGCGCTGGTGCATCGCGACCCGCGGACTCCATGCAAGAGGAACGAACGAATGAAAGACGCCTTTGAACGACGCGCATTGCTGCTGCATCTGGGCAGCGTGCTGCACGCCACGAGCCAGATCGCGCAACGCAAACCGGGTGCCGTGTCCGCGAGCCACTGGCGCACCGCGGACGGCCTCGCCGACACGCTGCCCTGGCTCGCCCATCTCTCGCCGCGCATCACCGGCCCCGAGTTCGTGACGCGCGCCTTGCAGGCGTTTCGCACGTGGCCCGAAGCGCTGCTTGCGCTGCCGCTCGATCACGCAAAGCTGGCCGAGCCCGTGCGCGAGCATCTGTTCGCCGGCAATCCGCGCGGCTGGCAGGCCTACGTCGCGATGTTGCGCACCGAGGTGCCGTGGTTCGGCGAGGACATCGGCGCGGAAACGTCGATGGAAAAATTCGACGAAGCGGACACCGGCGCACGTGAAGACGAAACCGACGAAGCGCCCGACAGCGGCGAAACCGAAGCCGCCGACGATGGCGCCGGCGGCGTGGAAGGCGTGGAAGGTGCAGGCGGCGGCGCGTCGAAGCGCGAGAGCATGGAAGGGACCGCGCAAGACAGCGAGAACGTGGAACGCCAAAGCCCCGAAGGACAAAGCCCGATCTATCCCTCGTGGCCGTGGAAGCCGGGCGTTTGAGTCGAGCATCGAGCGGCGCCCGTCAGCGCGCCTCGACCTTTGATCCCTGCTTTGATCCCTGTCAAGCCATGACCTGCCTGCAATGGCACGCTTGTCTGCACATTCGTAAGACAGGAGCGCGCCATGGCCACGCATACCACGCAGGTCGTCTGGTTCGAAGACCTGCGGCGCGGCGACGTGCCGACCGTAGGCGGCAAGAACGCATCGCTCGGCGAGATGGTGGCCACGCTCGGCGCGAGCGGCGTGAAGGTGCCGCCGGGTTTTGCGACCACCGCCGCCGCGTACTGGCATTTCGTGGAAGCGAACGGTCTGCGCCAGACGCTCGCCGTCACGCTGCGCGAACTCGCCGACGGCAAGCTCACGCTCGCCGAAGCGGGCGACGCCATTCGCCGCGCGATCCTGCGCGGCGAATGGCCCGCACACACGGCCGACGCCATCCGCGCCGGCTACCGCGCCCTCTGTGCGCGAGCCCATCGTGACGATCTCGACGTGGCCGTGCGCTCCAGCGCCACGGCCGAAGACCTGCCCGACGCCAGCTTCGCGGGCCAGCAGGAGACCTTCCTGAACATCCGCGGCGAACGCGCGCTGCTCGACGCCTGCCGTCGCTGCTACGCGTCGCTGTTCACGGACCGCGCCATCGCCTATCGCGAGGCCAAAGGGTTCGACCATCTGAAAGTGGCGCTCTCCGTGGGCATCCAGCAGATGGTGCGCTCCGACGTGGGCGGCGCGGGCGTCATGTTCTCCATCGATACGGAAACCGGCTTCGACAAGGCAGTGCTCATCAACGCCGCATGGGGCCTGGGCGAAAACGTGGTGCAGGGCGCCGTGGACCCGGACGAATACGAGGTCTTCAAGCCGTTGCTCGAAGACGAGGCGCACGTGCCGATCATCGGCAAGAAGCGCGGCGAGAAGGCGCAGAAGATGGTCTACGCGAAGCCCGATGCTCAAGCCGCGCTCGCCACGCCGCCCACAAAAAACGTGCCGGCATCGAAGGCCGAACGTGCCGCCTTTGTGCTTGCCGACAGCGAAATTCTCACGCTCTCGCGCTGGGCCTGCATCATCGAAGGCCACTACGGGCAGCCGATGGATATCGAATGGGCCAAAGACGGACTGACGGGCGAGATGTTCATCGTCCAGGCGCGCCCCGAGACCGTGCAGTCGCGCCGCGAAGCGAGCGCCGTGAAGACCTACCGCATCACCCAGGCGGGGCGCAAGCTGGTGGCCGGCGTGAGCATCGGCGAAGCGGTGGCGGCGGGCACGGTGTGCGTGATCGAGAGCCCGCGCGACATCGACCGCTTCGTGGACGGCGCCGTGCTCGTCACCGAGACCACCGACCCCGACTGGGTGCCCATCATGCGCCGCGCGGCGGCCATCATCACCGACCACGGCGGACGCACCTCGCACGCGGCCATCGTGAGCCGCGAGCTGGGCTTGCCCGCCATCGTGGGGACGGGCAACGCCACGCATCTGCTGCACGACCAGCAGGAAGTGACCGTCTCCTGCGCCGAAGGCCGCGACGGCTTCGTCTACGAAGGCATTGCGCAATACGAAGTGGAAGAGATCGACTTCGCCGGCATTCCGGCCACGCAGACGAAGATCATGCTGAACCTCGCGAATCCCGGCGCGGCGTTTCGCTGGTGGCGCCTGCCCGCCGATGGCGTGGGGCTGGCGCGCATGGAGTTCGTCGTGAGCAACCACATCAAGATTCATCCGATGGCGCTCGCGCGCTACGACACGCTCGCGGACGAAACCGCGAAGGCCACCATCGCGGCGCTCACCGAAGGCTACGAAGACAAGACCGAGTACTTCGTGGAGCGCCTCGCACGCGGCCTTGCGCGCATCGCGGCGGCGCATTATCCGCGGCCCGTCATCGTGCGCATGAGCGACTTCAAGACCAACGAGTACGCGCACCTCGTCGGCGGCGCCGAGTTCGAGCCCGCCGAAGAAAACCCGATGCTCGGTTTTCGCGGCGCGTCGCGCTATTACTCGCCGCGCTACCGCGACGGCTTCGCGCTGGAATGCCGTGCCATCGAACGGCTGCGCAACGAAATGGGCTTCGCCAACGTGATCGTGATGATTCCGTTTTGCCGCTCCACCAAAGAGGCCGATCGCGTGTTGCAGGTGATGGCCGAGAACGGACTCAAGCGCGGCCAGGACGGCTTGCAGGTCTACGTGATGTGCGAGATTCCGTCGAACGTGATTCTGGCGAAGGCCTTCGCGCAGCGCTTCGACGGCTTTTCGATCGGCAGCAACGACCTCACGCAGCTCACGCTCGGCGTGGACCGCGATTCGGCGGATCTGGCCGGTCTCTTCGACGAGCAGGACGAAGCAGTGAAGTGGATGATCGGCAACGTCATCACGCAGGCGCACGAGGCCGGCGCCAAGGTGGGGCTCTGCGGCCAGGCGCCCAGCGACCACCCCGAGTTCGCGGAATTCCTCGTGGCGTGCGGCATCGATTCGATCTCCGTGAGCCCGGACAGCTTCATCGCCGTGAAGCGCCGCGTGGCGGTGGCCGAATCGGCCGCTTCGAAGAAAACCGCTCAATGACGCAGACGACGCGCGAACCGATGCAAACCCCTCACCACGCAGCCAAACACCCCGCACCCGCGATTCTCACGGTCACGCTGAACCCCGCGGTGGATGTCGCGACCTCCGTGGAGCGGCTCGTCGAATCGCACAAGATGCGCTGCACGCACGCGCAGCGCGACCCGGGCGGCGGCGGCATCAACGTGGCACGCGTGATCGGGCGGCTCAGCGGCAACGCCGGCAACGCGAGTGATTGCGTCGCGCTCTACCTGGCGGGCGGTGCCACGGGGCAGATGCTGCGCGAACTGCTGGACGCGGAGCACGTGGCCGGCGTGTGTATCGACATAGCGGACGAGACACGCGAAAACTTCTCGGTGCGCGAAACGTCGACGGGCCGCGAGTATCGCTTCGTGCTGCCGGGGCCTACCGTTACGGCGCGCGAATGGCAGGCCTGTGCCGACTATCTGGCTTCGCTCGACCCCGCGCCGCGCTACCTCGTGCTGAGCGGCAGTCTGCCGCCGGGCCTGCCTGCGGATGCGTGGGCGCAACTCGCCAAGGCAGCAAAGGCGCGCGACACGCGCGTGGTGGTCGATACGTCGGGGCCCGCGCTGGCCGCGGCGCTCGACGCCGGCGTCTATCTCGTCAAGCCGAGCCTGGGCGAACTGCGCACGCTGACGGGCCGGCCGCTCGCCGCCGAGCCCGAATGGCGCGAGGCGGCGCAACAGCTGGTGCGCGAAGGGCGCGCCCAAATGGTGGCGCTCACGCTGGGCGAGCGCGGCGCGTTGCTGGTTACGCAAGACCGCACGCTCAGCGCAGCGGCGCTCGACGTGCCGGTTTCGAGTTCGATCGGCGCGGGCGACAGCTTTCTGGGCGCGATGGTGTGGGCACTGAACCGGCAAGCCGGCCTCGACGACGCGTTCCGCTACGCGCTGGCCGCGGCCAGTGCCACGCTGCTCACGTCCGGCACGCGGCTTTGCAGCGCGGAAGAAGTGGAGCGGATGGCGGCCGAGATGGTGAAGCGCGAGGCGTCGGTACGCTGATCACACCGCCCGTTCCGCCGCATACACCGCCGCCTGCACGCGGGACGTGAGGTTCAGCTTGCGCAGAATGTGCTGCACGTGAATCTTCACGGTGGTCTCGGCAATCGCCAGTGCGCGCGCGATTTCCTTGTTCGTGGCGCCCCGCGCGATGTGCTGGAGAATCTCGGCCTCGCGCGTGGAAAGCGTATCGATGGGGTCGCGCTCCGCTTCGGCGGCCGGCGCCGCGGGCGCGGCCTGCAACTGCTGGAACGCGCTCACGAGCTTGCCCGTCATCTCGGGGCTGATCGTCGATTCGCCGGCCACGGCGCGCACGATGGCGTCGGCCATCACGTCGCTGTCCACGGTCTTCAGCAGATAGCCGCGTGCGCCGCCGCGCAGGGCGGCCGCCAGATCGCGTTCGTCCTCGCTCACCGTGAGCATCAGCACGCCCGCGCGCGGCGCCGCCTCCTTGAGGCCCGCGAGCGCGTCCACGCCGCTCACGCCGGGCAGATGGTTGTCGAGCAGGATGATGTCGGGCTGGGTGTCCGCCGCGCGGCGGTAGGCTTCGCCGGCGTCGCCAGCTTCGGCCACCACCTCGAAGCGTTCGTCGGAGGCGAGCAGCGCGATCAGGCCGCGGCGAAACAGCGTGTGGTCGTCCACCACGAGCAGGCGGACGGGCTTGCGCACGGAGGTACTCAAGGCGGGCGTGTTCATGCGGCGAGCCTCCGGGGTTCGGGCAGCGTGAGCACGACGCGCGTGCCGGCACCCGGCGTGGATGTGACGGTGACCGTCGCGCCCACGCGGTCCGCGCGCTCGTGCATGATGCGCAGCCCCACATGCGTCGGGTCGCCGGCGCGCTCTTCGGCGGCGAAGCCGCAGCCGTCGTCGCAGACTTCGACGCTCCATTGCGGCGCCTGCTTCACCTTCACCCATACCTGCGTGGCGTGCGCATGCTTGCGCACGTTCGAGAGCGCTTCCTGCACCACGTGCAGCACCTGGACCTGAACGTCGGCGGGCAGCGGCACGCCGTCGTCGTTCACCGAGAGATGCGCGGCCAGGCCCGTTTGATGCTCGAACTTTTGCAGCGTCGTGCGCAGCGCGGCCGCGATGTCCTCTTCGTTCGTGCGCGTGTCAACGCGCACGAGCCGGATGGCGGCGACCACGCGTTTGCGTCGGCGGGAGCATCGGCAACCAGAATTTCGGCGGGGCGAATGCGCTCGAATGCGGCGGCTACCTGGTCGGGCGCGACTTCCGCAAGACGCAGTGCACCGCTTGCGAGATTGAGCCACGCGAGGCCCACGTTGACCACCACGCCGCGCCGGTTGTGTCCCGCGCACACGGCCATCAGGTAGACGTCGCTCTTGTCCGCGAGCAGCGCGGCGTCGGTCAGCGTACCCGGCGTAACCACGCGGACCACCTTGCGTTCCACTGGCCCTTTCGAGGTGGCCGGGTCACCGATCTGTTCGCAAATGGCCACGGACTCGCCCAGCTTCACGAGCTTCGCGAGATATTGCTCGACGGCGTGATGCGGCACGCCGGCCATCTTGATCGGGATGCCGGCCGAGGCGCCGCGTTGCGTCAGCGTGAGGTCGAGCAGCCGTGCGGCTTTCTCTGCGTCGTCGTAGAAGAGCTCGTAAAAGTCTCCCATCCGGTAGAACACGAGCGTGCCCGGATGCTCGGCTTTGATGCGAAGGTACTGCTGCATCATCGGCGTGTGCGCGGCGAGGGTCTGCTCAGGCACGGTTTCGACGCTGGATTCTGTTTTCATTCAATCGATTGCTGAAAGGCGTGTTCGGACATTTGCGGACATTCGCTTCCGTTTCGGCTGTGCCTCGCCTGTTGAGGGGCGCAAACGGCGACCTGCAGCTTCGGTTCGACGACTATACTTCGCGCGCAGTCGCCGAACCATAGACCGGACGACCAACGCCCTTTTGCAAAGGCGCATCCGGCTGTTCATGCGGCTCTCCCGCCTGGCGCTGCCACACATCGAGATGAACGCCGGCGGCGGGCGCGGATATTCGAAGCGAACGCCGAAAACAAGCCCTACATTCTAGGGGATTCGACGGGTGGCACACGCGTCGCGTCACGACGCGCCGCACCGCGCCGCGGTTGTCTCATTCCTCCACCAGCGCCCGCATATCCACTTCCCGGCTGTTCGCCGCGCTGCGCCGTTTCGCGAGCCAGATCATGAACGTGACGAACGATCCGAACACGACGATGATCCATTGCACCGGCAGCTTCGCAATGAGCAGCAGGGCGTAAGCGCCGAGCATCAGAAGCACCGCCAGGTTCTGGTTGAAGTTCTGCACGGCGATGGAGTGGCCTGCCGAGAGCAGAGCGGCGCCCCGATGCTGGAGGACGGCGTTCATCGGCACGATGAAAAAGCCCGCCAGCCCGCCGAGTCCAATCATCAGCGGCCAGGCGAACAGCATGTAGAGCGGCACCGTAAAGCTCGCGACGCGGATGCCGGCGTCCGGTGGAAACAGGCTCTTGCTGTAGAACGCCATTGCTATCGTGACGATGCCCGCCAGCATGCCGATTGGCAGCACACGAAGGGACGTGCGCAACGAAATCCACGCCGCCGCCGCGGCGGCGCCCAGTGCGACGCCGAGGCCCGTTACCCCTTGCATGACGGCGGCCTTCGAAAGCGAGAGTCCGAGGTTCGCATCGGCCCACTTGAGGACCAGCAACTGCAGGGTCACCGCGGCACCCCACATCAAGGTGGTGACCCACAGCGCGATCTGCGCGAGCTTGTCGGCCCATAGCACGTGGAAGCAATGCAGGAAGTCGCTGGTCAGCTTGGCGGGATGCGCGAGCCGGTTGGGATAGCGCGCACCGGTATCCGGTATGCCGATGTTGATCAGTGCCGCGGCCGCGTAGACGAGCATCACGGCGAACATGGCGAGGTCCGCAGCCGTGCGGATGACGGGCAGGTCGAGGTGCGTCACCAGTTTGCCCGCATAGGCGCTCACGAGCGCGCCGCCCAGCATCGTGCCGACGATGGTCGAGAGCACGGTGGCCGACTCGAGCCACGCGTTCGCCGCAACAAGCCGCTCGGCCGGCAGCAGCTCGGTGAGAATGCCGTACTTGGCGGGCGAATAGGCCGCCGCGCCGAAGCCGACCACACCGTATGCCACGATGGGGTGCACGCCCACGAGCATCAGCAGGCAACCGCCTGCCTTCAGCGCATTGGAGATGAACATCACGTGGCGCTTTTGCAGCGCATCTGCGAAGGCGCCGACGAAAGGCGCGAGCAGCACGTAAGAAATCGTGAAGAAGATCTGCAGCAGCGGCGTGATCCACGACGGCGAACGGATGACCGCGAGAAGGGCGATGGCGGCGATGAGCAGCGCGTTGTCCGCGAGCGACGAGACGAACTGCGCGGCGATGATCGTGTAGAAGCCTTTTTTCATGGAGCGGGGCCGAGAAACCGTCGGATACGTGCACTGCCGGCGAGACACCACGCGCCGAGCGCGTGGACGCTGGGTTCGCGAGATCGGGTACTGCACGCGAGCTTGCAGGCGGGCACGCAATCGCCGCGCCAAACAAAAAAGCGGCCGAAGCCGCTTTGCGATCATAGCGCGTGCGCGAAAGGCGCGTCATGAAGCGCCTCGCGCGGCGCGCGGTGGCGCCGACATGCGCGTCCGGTCAGGCCGTCTTCGTACGGCTGTACTTCGAGAGAATGGGCACCATCTGCGCGTAGATTTTCGGGTTGGCGGCGACGATTTCGCCGAGATTCAGGAAGTTCGAGTCGCCCGTGTAATTGCCGACCAGCCCGCCGGCTTCGGTCACGAGGAGGCTGCCTGCGGCCATGTCCCACGCGCTGATGCCTTGCTCGAAGAAGCCGTCGACGCGGCCCGCGGCGACATTGGCGAGGTCGAGCGCGGCGGCGCCGGGCCGGCGCAGGCCTGCGCAGGCGGTCGTCATTTCGGCGAACAGGCGGCAGTAAGCGTCGAGCGTATCTTTTTCGCGGAACGGGAAGCCCGTGCCGATCAGGCCATCGGCAAGGCGGTCGCGGCGGGCCACGCGAATGCGGCGGTCGTTGAGGAACGCGCCGCGGCCGCGCGACGCCGTGAAGAGGTCATTGCGCGTCGGATCGTAGACCACGGCCTGGGTGACGATGCCGCGATGCGCGAGCGCGATCGACACGCAGTAATACTGGAAGCCGTGAATGAAGTTGGTGGTGCCGTCGAGCGGATCGATGATCCACTGGTACTCCGACTCGTTCTCCGAACGGCCGGACTCTTCGGCGAGGATCGCGTGATCGGGGTAGGCGGTTTTCAGCGTGTCGATGATGGCGGCTTCCGAGGCCTTGTCGACTTCGGTCACGAAGTCGTTGTGCTGCTTCTTGCTCACCTGGATGAGGTCCAGATCGAGCGATGCGCGGTTGATGATCTGTCCGGCGCGGCGAGCGGCCTTGACAGCGATGTTGAGCATGGGATGCATGAGACAGGATCCTTATGCCGGCGCCACGGGAGCGGTCCGCCGGATGTAACGAAAGTGGGCGATACAGCTTGAAGCGGCCGGCCCGGCGCGCCTCGCAGCCGTCCTGCCAACGACACACGAATTGAAGAAGAGCGATGCGCACCGGCAATGGTGCGCGCGAAACAGCGTGATTTTACCCGACTCCGTGCCCCCGTTGAAGGACGGGGCCTCTGCGGCTCGCGGCGCGGTTGCGCGGCGAGCCTGCGCACGGACCGTTGCCGTTGGCCATCCGGCCAGGGCGCGCCCGGCCGGGCCTCGCGCTACCATACCCTTTTTCGCATCATGGATAGCCAGTTCAATCGTGGTCTTGTCTCGAACATCTTCAGTAGCAACGCCGGAGGCTGCGGCCGAAGGCATCAGTCCCGTGCGCGGCGGATTTACGTCGACCCGCTTCGTGCTCGTGGAGCCTAGCCATCCAGGCAACGTCGGCGCGGCGGCGCGCGCGCTCAAAACCATGGGCTTTTCGCGGCTTGTGCTCGTTGCGCCGCGCGTGGCGCAAGTGCAGACCGATCCCGAAGCCATTGCCATGGCGAGTGGCGCCGACGACGTGCTCGCCAACGCGCATGTCGTGCCGACACTCGCCGAGGCGCTGGCCGGCGTGCACTGGTCGCTTGCGCTTACCGCTCGGTCGCGCGAATACGGTCCGCCGCCCGGGGCGCCGCGCGCCATGGCCGGCGAGGCCTGCCGGCTCACCGCCACAGGCGACATCGCGCTGGTTTTCGGCAACGAGCGAACGGGGCTGTCGAACGAAGACGTCGAACGCTGCACCGCGTTGGCGCATATTCCCGCCAATCCGGCCTACAGTTCGCTCAACCTGGCCCAGGCGGTCCAGGTGCTGTCGTACGAATTGAGGATGGCCTACCTCGATGCGGGCGGCGAGACTGCATCGGCGCCGAGGCGACCGGCGCAGACCGTGGGGACGCTCGCCGCGAACGATGAAATCGAGCGGATGTACGTGCACCTGGAGAACGCGCTCATCGCGCTCGAGTTCCTCGATCCCGCGAACCCCAAGAAACTCATGTCGCGCCTGCGGCGCCTCTTCAGCCGCTCGGGGCTGGAGCGGGAAGAGGTCAACATCATCCGCGGTATCGCCAAACACATCCTGCTGCTGAGGTCACGCGATCCCGGGCAGGGGCCGTCCTGAGACGCAACCCCGTCGCAAAAGGGGTTACCCGGCGGGCGGCTGCCGATCGCCTACAATCCATGAACCGTTCGAAGTAAAGCAGGAAAAATGCGTTGGCGGTGGCTGTCGACGCTGTTGCCGTTGCGGCTATCGCTATCGCTGCCGTCGTCGCTGTTGCCCCATTCGTTGCTGTCGCTGTTCGCCGCCGCTGCGCGTCGTCTGCCGTGCGCAGCCGTTGCCCACCTATCGAGCGTCACTGCCATGTTCACGAGACTTCGCGAAGATATCGCCACGATCCGCGAGCGCGATCCCGCCGCCCGCAGCGCCTGGGAAGTGCTCACGTGCTATCCGGGGCTTCACGCGCTCGTACTGCATCGTGTGGCGCATGCCTGCTGGCGCGCGAAGCGCCGCTGGATGGCCCGCTTCGTTTCGCAGGTGGCGCGCTTTCTGACCGGCATCGAGATTCATCCGGGCGCGACGATCGGCCGGCGCGTATTCATCGACCACGGCATGGGTGTCGTGATCGGCGAAACGGCTGAAGTAGGCGACGACTGCACGATCTATCAGGGCGTGACGCTCGGCGGTACGTCGCTCACGCGCGGCGCGAAACGTCATCCCACGCTGGAGCGCGGCGTGATCGTGGGAGCGGGAGCAAAGGTGCTGGGCGGCTTCACGATCGGCGCGGAAGCGAAGATCGGCTCGAACGCGGTCGTAATCAAGCCGGTGCCGGCAGGCGGTACGGCCGTGGGCAATCCCGCACGCGTGATTCTGCCCGCGAGAACCGAGCCCGCGCGCGGCGAGCGCCCAGCCGCGGCACGCTCGGGCTTTTGCGCCTACGGCATTACGCCGAACGCCGATGACCCGGTCTCGCTCGCCATTCACGGACTTATCGACCACGCGGCGACGCAAACGCAGCGCGTCGACGAAATCGTCGCGGCGCTGGAGCGGCTTGGCGCAAAGCTGGAGGCGCTGCATGGCGCCGATGCGGCGCTCGTGGACCTGCGGCGACTGTCTGCCGTGATCGAAGGAAGCGGTAGCGGCGAGCGTGCGGCTCGTAGCGCCGAGCGGGCAGACAGCACGGTGGCAGAGCAAGCCGAAAGTACGACGGCGGTACGCGACTGACTGTCGGCGCTCGACTCCTCACGAGTGCGAGCAAACTGGCCGTCGGCGAACCGCTCGTCAATCGAGCGGCATCATCTTGAAGCCTTCGGCGTCGACGCGCAGGTAGCCCCCGCGCGGTGTGCCGTGATCGAGTTCCCAGTCGGGCAGCACCCAGCGCGTGCCCGCCGACTCGCGATGCTTCGCAGGCCGGTGCGTGTGCCCGTGAATGAGCACGGCCGCGCTGCTCAGCTTGAAGAGCGCATCCACGCCTTTTTTCGTGACGTCATAGCGCGGCAACGGTGGACGCTCGCGTCCCGCCTCGCTCGATCTGCGCATGCGTTCGGCCAGTGCGCGGCGCCAGCTGAACGGCCACGCGAGAAACAGCAGTTGCAGCAGACGGTTGCGCGCGAAGCGCCGAAAGATCTGATAGCCGCGGTCGGCCGTGCATAAGGCGTCGCCGTGCGCGAGCGCGATGCGCGTGCCAAAGGCGGTGATGGCGATGGGGTCCGGCAGCCAGATGGCACCGGCCGCCTTCATGAATCGCTTGCCCAGCAGAAAATCGCGATTGCCGTGCATCACGTAAAGCGCGATGCCGCGCTCGGAAAGCGTGTGCATCAACTCGACCATGCGTTTCACGAAAGGGTCGGCGAGCATGTCGTCGCCAACCCAATACTCGAACAGATCGCCGAGGATGAACACAGAGTCGGCCTGATCCGCCGTGACGCGGATGAAGTGCTCGAAGGCCGCGGCCGTGCGCGGAATCGCGTCGCTTAAGTGCAGGTCCGAGATGAACAGAAACGGGCGTGCCGCGTGCGGGCGTTTGCCCTCGCCGGGCACGCCCGCAGCGGCGTTTCGTAATGATTTTTCCTGCAGCATGGGGCGTCAGTCGGTACGCGGTGGGCGCCTCATCGAATGCGGGTCGACGAGGCGCTATCGACGCGCGTTGACCGCTTATTCGACAACGACGGCCTTTTCGATCACGACGTCGTCCACCGGCACGTCCTGATGAAAGCCCTTCGAGCCCGTCTTCACTTTCCTGATCTTCTCGACCACGTCGAGACCTTCCACCACCTTGCCGAACACGGCGTAGCCCCAGCCTTGCGGCGTGGGCGACGAGTGGTTCAGGAAGTCGTTGTCGTTCACGTTGATGAAGAACTGCGCCGTGGCCGAATGCGGATCGTTCGTGCGCGCCATCGCGATGGAACCGTTCACGTTCTTGAGGCCGTTGTTGGCTTCGTTGTCGATGGGCGCGTCGGTGGGCTTCTGCTTCATGCCCGGCTCGAAGCCGCCGCCCTGAATCATGAAGCCGTCGATCACGCGATGAAAGATCGTGTTGTCGTATTGGCCCTTGCGGACGTAGTTCAGGAAGTTCTCGACCGTCTTCGGTGCCTTCTCGGCATCCAGTTCGAGCTTGATGACGCCGTGGTTCGTATGCAGTTCGACCATGATGGAATCCTTGCGAGGGGAGGGTGAAAGAGCGGCGCGGGGTTAAACAGCCATGTGGCGTGAAAACTTGCCGGGCAGTGCCGCGCCGGGAGCGGAGTGGTCCGGATGGCGCAAGCCGTCCGCCCTGATGACGAGCGGGCGACCTGCCCCTTCTTGCGTGTTTCTTGCCCGCTTCTTACTTGCCGACGATCGTGGCCGATTCGATCACGATGGGCTTTTGCGGCACGTCGGACATCGGACCGCGCGTGGTGGTGGGCGAGGCTTCGATCTTCTTCACGACGTCCATGCCCGACGTCACCTTGCCGAACACAGCATAGCCGTTGCCGTCCGGGTTCGGATAGTCGAGACCGGCGTTGTCCACGGTATTGATGAAGAACTGGGCCGTGGCCGAATTCGGGTCGCTCGTGCGCGCCATCGCGATCGTGCCCGTCACGTTCTTGAGGCCGTTCTGGCTTTCGAGCGGGATGGGCGCGCGCGTCGGCTTTTCAGCAAAGCTCGTGGTGTAGCCGCCGCCCTGGATCATGAAGCCGCGAATCACGCGGTGGAAGATCGTGCCGCTGTACTGGCCGGACTTCACGTAGTCGAGGAAGTTCGCGACCGTTTTCGGCGCCTTCTCGGGATAGAGCTCGACGCGGATGTCGCCATCGGACGTGTGCAGCAGGACCTGCGGATGCGCTGCCGTCTGCGCGGATTGCGCGAAGGCGGGAGCGTTCGCAATCAGGGCGGCGCTGCCGAGCGCCAGCATCAACCATTTCATGAAGATCCTCGGAGTGGGATGCGTTGGAAAAGCGGGTTGGAAAAAACGGTGCGTGTGTGACGCGCCGCTCATTGCGACGGCGCCATGTACGGCGGCACCGCGAGCGAACCGGTGGGGCCGCCGAAGGTGAAGGCGGGATTGTTCGTCAGGTCGGACGACGCGCGGTTCGTATAGTCTTCGACCGCGGCCTTCTTCGCGCGGCGCGGGACGACCGGCGGCGAGACGATCTTCTGCAGGTCGGCAAGACGCTGCTGCGTGACCGCGCTCGCACGTCCCAGCGATTGCGCGCGGCGATACGAGGCGTCGGCAAGACGCAGATACAGGTCGCCGAGATTTTCGTAGGCGAGACCATAGGACGGGTTGGCCTTCACTGCCGTTTCGAGCGCGACGCGCGCCTCGTCGTAACGGCCGTGTTTTGCGTAAAGCGCCGCGAGATTGTTGTACGGCTCGGGCAGCTCGGGATACATCTGCGTGAGCTCGGTAAACGCGGTGATGGCTTCGTCGTCGCGATTCAGGCGCGCGAGCACGGTGGCACGCTTGAATCGCGCCTGTGCGTCGCGAGGATTCGAGGCAATGCGTGCGTCGAGGTCCTTGAGCGCGCCCGCCCAGTCCTTCTGCGCGATGGCTGCATCGATCTGCGGCGTACCGTCGGTCACGGCCTTCGTCTGTGCATGGACGGCCGTGCTGCCGAGCGCGAACGTGAGGCCCGCGAAGGCCGTCGCGGCGAGGGTTGCAGCGTGTCGCGCGCGGCCGCTGGAAGATTTCATAGGGAGAGGTCGGGGTGTTATACTCCGACCCATTCTAACAAAAGGTCTGCGCGTTTTCGCCGAACTGCAGACTCATTGTTCGTCACCCTCGGTCGTCTCCGCCTGATCGCAATCCCGCACAGCACCGGCTGTACCAGTTTGCGGTGTTTGTCCCCGGCGCCGTCACTCGGCCCGCGGCTTGCACGATTCGCCACGCGGACGTCTTTCGGCCCACGCATCGTCTCTATGGAATCACTGCGCATCTACAACACGCTTGCCCGTGACAAGCAACCTTTCGTGCCGCTTCAGGAAGGCTCCGTGCGGATGTACGTCTGCGGCATGACGGTGTACGACTATTGTCATGTGGGTCACGCGCGCGTAATGGTGGTGTTCGATATCGTCCAGCGGTGGCTGCGTACACTCGGCTACAAGGTCACGTATGTGCGCAACATCACCGACATCGACGACAAGATCATTCGTCGCGCTGTCGAAAACGGCGAGACGATCAAGTCGCTCACGACCCGCTTCATCGATGCGATGCACGAAGACGCCGACGCGCTCGGCGTCGCGCGGCCCGACATCGAACCGCGCGCGACCGACTTCATTGCGCAGATGCTCGGCATGATCGAGACGCTCGAGGCGAACGGCTACGCGTATCGTGCTGCGGATGGCGACGTGAACTACGCGGTGCGGCGTTTTGCCGGCTACGGCAAGCTTTCGGGCAAGTCGCTCGAAGATTTGCGCGCGGGCGAGCGCGTGGCGGCGAACGATGCGAAGCAGGATCCGCTCGACTTCGTGCTGTGGAAACAGTCGAAGCCCGACGAGCCCGCCGACACCGGATGGGATTCGCGGTACGGGCGCGGGCGTCCCGGCTGGCATATCGAATGCTCGGCGATGGGCTGCACGCTGCTCGGCGAACACTTCGACATTCACGGCGGCGGGCAGGACCTGCAGTTTCCGCACCACGAGAATGAAATCGCGCAGAGCGAAGGCGCGACGGGCAAAACGTTCGTCAATTACTGGATGCACAACGGCTACGTGCAGATCGACAACGAGAAGATGTCGAAGTCTCTCGGCAACTTCTTCACGATCCGCGAGGTGCTCGCGAAGTACGACGCCGAAGTCGTGCGCTTTTTTATCGCACGTGCGCACTATCGCTCGCCGCTCAACTACAGTGACGTTCATATCGACGACGCACGCAACGCGCTCACGCGTCTTTACACGGCGTTGAAAGACGTGACGCCGGACGCGGGCGAACTCGACTGGAACGAGGCGTATGCCGCGCGTTTTCGTGCGGCGATGAACGACGACTTCAATACGCCGGTGGCTGTCGCCGTGTTGTTCGAACTGGCCACCGAGGTGAACCGCACGCGCGACGCCGCGCTCGCGCGGCAACTCAAGCAGCTTGCTGCAATCGTGGGTCTGCTGGGTCGCGATCCGCGTGCGTATCTGCAGCAGGCAGCGGGCGTGTCGGACGCCGGCGGTCTCGATGCCGACGCAATCGAAGCGAAGATCGCCGAGCGTGCGGCGGCCAAGAAGGCGAAGCAGTACGCCGAAGCGGACCGGATCAGGGCGGAACTGCTCGAAGCCGGCATCGCACTTGAAGACAAACCGGGCGGGTTGACCGAGTGGCGCCGCGTTTAAGCGCCGTCGACTACCCACTGATCGACTCGCCAGGCAGGAGGCAGGATGGCAACGGCCACGAAGGCGGCGGCTAAACGAGCCGCGTCGCAGAGCGCTCAGGCCGCAGGGAAGGCGGCGCGAGTCACGCGCGCAACGCGCACGACAGGGAGCACCGCCGCGAAGACCGCGATGAAGGCCGCGGCGAAGGTCGCATTGAAAAAGGCGGCGAAAGCCCCGGCCGGCGCGGCGAATGGCGACGCATCGGGCACGCCGTCGAAGCGCAAGCTCAACGGTTCCGCAGGCGCGCCGCGCGTCGCAAAGTCGACGCAGGAAGAAACGCGCGCATTGAAGAGCGCGCGAAAGACTGCGCGCCAGAAGGCGAACGGCGCACTCGGCGCGCAGCACGTCGACAACGATCGCCTTACGAGCGAGCTCGTCGTCGATGCCGCGCACGAGGGTGAGATCGTGCGCAAGAGTCGCGCATCGACTGCCACGGAAGCGGCAGTGCCCGTGCAGATCGGCAGTCTCGCGCCCGAAGTGACGCGCCCCGCGTATTGGGACAAGGCCTGCGCCGACCTCGTGAAACGCGATCGCATCCTCAAGAAGCTGATTCCGAAATTCGGCCCCGTGCATCTGCTGTCACGCGGCGACCCGTTCGTTACGCTCGCGCGTTCGGTGGTGGGGCAGCAGATCTCCGTTGCGGCGGCGCAAGCCGTCTGGCAGCGTATCGAAGACGCCTGCGCGAAGCTCGTGCCGCAGCAGTTCATCAAACTGGGTCACGAGCGACTCACGGCGTGCGGCCTTTCCAAACGCAAGACGGAATACATCCTGGATCTTGCGCAGCACTTCGTGTCGGGCGCGCTGCACGTCGGCAAGTGGGCGTCGATGGACGACGAGCACGTGATTGCCGAGCTCACGCAGATTCGCGGCATCGGCCGCTGGACCGCGGAGATGTTCCTCATCTTCAATCTCTCGCGTCCCAACGTGCTGCCGCTCGACGACCTCGGCCTCATTCGCGCCATCAGCGTCAACTACTTCAGTGGCGAGCCGGTCACGCGCAGCGAGGCGCGCGAGGTGGCGGCGAACTGGGAGCCGTGGCGTACGGTCGCGACCTGGTACATGTGGCGCAGTCTCGAGGCATTGCCTGCGGGAGCGTGACGCGCGCCCCGCAAGGCGCGTGTGCATTCGATGTGGTGCCGTTTTAAATCGGTACTATCGGCGAGTGATATTCAATAGTTGCGAGCCGATTTTGATGGCGTTGGGCGCGGTTAGAATACGCGCTGCCGGTAAGTCCAAGGATTACAACCAATGAAGACCACGTTTCTGGATTTCGAACAGCCGATTGCGGAACTCGAAGCAAAGATCGAAGAACTGCGCTTCGTCCAGGACGATTCGGCCGTCGATATTTCGGAAGAGATCGATCGGCTGTCGAAGAAGAGCCAGCAGCTCACCAAGGATCTGTACGCCAACCTGACGCCGTGGCAGGTCTCGCAGATTGCGCGTCATCCGCAGCGTCCCTACACGCTCGATTACGTCAACGAGCTTTTCACCGATTTCCACGAGTTGCACGGCGACCGCTCTTTCGCCGACGACCTCTCGATCGTGGGCGGGCTTGCCCGCTTCAACGGTCAGCCCTGCATGATCATCGGCCACCAGAAGGGCCGCGACACGAAAGAGCGCGCGGCGCGCAACTTCGGCATGCCGCGTCCCGAAGGCTATCGCAAGGCCGAGCGCCTGATGCGCCTTGCCGAGAAATTCGGTCTGCCGATCTTCACGTTCATCGACACGCCGGGCGCCTATCCCGGCATCGGCGCGGAAGAGCGCGGTCAGTCCGAGGCAATCGGACACAACCTCTATGTGATGGCCGAGCTGAAGACGCCGGTCATCGCCACCGTGATCGGCGAGGGCGGCTCGGGCGGCGCGCTGGCCATTGCCGTGGCCGACAGCGTGCTGATGCTCCAGTTCTCGACCTACTCGGTGATCTCGCCGGAAGGCTGCGCGTCGATTCTGTGGAAGAGCGCGGCGAAGGCTCCCGAGGCCGCCGAAGCGCTGGGCCTCACGGCTCATCGGCTGAAGGCGCTCGGTCTCATCGACAAGATCATCAACGAGCCGCTGGGTGGCGCGCACCGCGATCCCAAGGGCATGGCGGCGCTGCTGCGCCGCGCGCTGGCCGACACGCTGCGCCAGTTCCAGGGCATGAGCATCGCGGACCTGCGCGAGCGCCGCTTCGACCGGCTGATGTCCTACGGCAAGTACAAGCAGACCACGCCGGGCGCGTGAGTCTGACGTCGAGCCCGTATCTTCTTCCGTGAGAGGCGCGCTGGCGCCGCGCCAACGTGGTGACTCCCGCTGAATCGAGTGCCGACCGCATCGTTCTCGACGCGGTCGGCACTGCGCTTGCGGCGTTGCCGTCTCACGCGCGGGTGGGCGTCGCTTTCAGCGGCGGGCTCGATTCCACGGTTCTTCTCGATGCCGCGGTGCGCGTAGCAGGCGCCTCGCGTTGCGTCGCGCTTCACGTGCATCACGGACTCAGCGCCAATGCCGATCAGTGGCTCGGGCATTGCGAGGCGTTCGCGAAATCGCGCGGCGTGAGCTTCGACGCACGGCGTGTCGAAGTGCCCCGCGAAGCGGGCGTCAGCATCGAGGCGCGCGCGCGCGAACTGCGCTACGAAGCACTCGACGAGATGTGCGCACAGCATCGCGTGGACGCCCTCTGGCTCGCACAGCACGCCGACGATCAGGCCGAGACCGTGCTGCTGCAGTTGCTGCGCGGGGCGGGTCTGGCGGGGCTTTCGGCGATGGCGCCGTCGCGCGAGACCCCGCACGGCGTCATGCGTGTGCGGCCGCTGCTACACCTGCTGCGGGCCCAGCTGGAGCGGTACGCCGAGGCGCACGCCTTGCCGTGGATCGACGACGAATCGAACGCGGATACGCGCTATGCGCGCAACGCGCTGCGCCACGAGATTCTGCCGGCGCTCGCCGTACGCTTTCCAGGCTTTCGCGATGCGCTGGCCCGTACCGCTGCCCATGCCGCTTCGGCCCAGCGGCTGCTCGACGACCTCGCCCGCATCGATCTGCGCGAGGCGGCCCGCGACGAGGGCCGCGCGCTGGCACGCGAAGCGCTGCTCTCACTCGACGACGACCGCGCCTCGAATCTGCTGCGCTACTGGATGCGCACGTTAGGCATGCCCGCGGCATCGGCTGCGCGTCTCGCCGATGCACTGCGCCAGTTGCACACGGCAGACGGCGACCGCCAACTGCGTGTGGACCATGCGGGGCAGACGCTGCGCAGCTATCGAGGCCTCGTGTTCTGGGAGGCGGGCGATAGCACGGAGCCTCACGACGAAACGTCGTTGTCCGGGCGTGCACCCGCAGTGCTCGTGTGGCGCGGCGAAGCCGTCTGGCGCCTGCCTCAGTGGCGCGGAACATTCGTGTTCGTGCCGGCCGCCGAGGGCGAAGCGGACGCCATACCCGAAGCCGCGTTGCTGCAGGCGCCGTTATCGGCGCGGTCGCGCGCGGGCGGCGAGCGGATGCGCGCAAGCCCGGACGGCCCCAGCCGCACGCTGAAAAACCTCTTCCAGGAGCGGGGCGTGCCGGCATGGAAGCGCGACGTCCCGCTGATCTTTGCCGGCGATACGCTGCTCTTCGTGCCGTGGCTCGGCGTGAACCACGCTGCGCTCAAACGCGCGGCAGCAAGCGGGCGTAGTCGCGCGCGTTCGGCGCGCCACTTTCGTATCGAGTGGCGCGCGGATCTGCTGGTCGCCTGAACGGTGCGTGCGACGCAGCGGCGCATGGCATGTCCGGGGTGTCGTCGTCGCCCGTTCCTGCCTCGTCGCGGTCTCGCGTTACGTCCTGCGGCTTCGCGAGGCGATGCCGCAAATCGTTGCCCCATAAGCGTTTTCGACCGCGCGCCCGGTCCGCCTGGCTTGTCTTTTTGCGACCGATCGGGTAGGGTAATGCGTTTCCCCAACCCGCTTTTGTCGCCACGAGCGTCGGGCGCGGACCTGTGCCTGGCAGCATCCGGCAGGCGTCAGGGCCGTCACGCGGGTAGGGCATGCGGAGCCGGAACGGCTGTACCGCGTGCAGGGGCAAAATCCGCGCGTGCTGCACGCGCTGCATTTACGCCGTCGGTCGTGCGGCGTCATCGGCACCGAAGCGCGACACGCGTAGGCTCCCGGCGGCTCGCCGCGCTTCGGTGCCGATGACGTCGGCCCCGCGGCACTTCCACAGTGCGCCAGCGCGGTTATCTCTCCAGTTCAGAACGACAATGGCACTCATCGTACATAAATACGGCGGCACTTCGATGGGCTCGACCGAGCGCATCAAGAACGTCGCGAAGCGCGTCGCAAAATGGCACAAGGCCGGCCACCGCATGGTCGTCGTGCCGTCGGCGATGTCCGGCGAAACCAACCGGCTGCTCGGTCTCGCCAAGGAAATTTCGGCTCGCCCGAGCCCGCGCGAACTCGACATGATCGCCGCCACCGGCGAGCAGGTGAGTGTGGGTCTGCTCGCGATCGCGCTCCAGGAAGAAGGGGTGGACGCGGTCAGCTACACGGGCTGGCAAGTGCCCGTCAAAACGGACAGCGCATTCACGAAGGCGCGTATCAGCGACATCGAGAGCGAGCGCGTAACGGCCGACCTCGATGCCGGCAAGGTCGTCGTGATCACGGGCTTCCAGGGCATCGATCCGGACGGCCACATCACGACGCTCGGCCGCGGCGGCTCGGACACTTCCGCCGTGGCAGTGGCCGCTGCGCTGAAGGCCGACGAGTGCCTGATCTACACGGACGTCGACGGCGTATATACGACCGATCCGCGCGTCGTAGAAGAGGCGCGCCGGCTCGACCGGATCACCTTCGAGGAAATGCTGGAAATGGCGAGCCTCGGCTCCAAGGTGCTGCAGATCCGCTCGGTCGAATTCGCCGGCAAATATCAGGTGAAGACGCGGGTGCTGTCGAGCCTGACCGATCCGCTCATGCCGCTCGAAGAGGAAATGACCTCGGGCACCCTGATCACTTTTGAAGAAGACGAGACCATGGAAAAAGCAGTCATCTCGGGTATCGCGTTCCAGCGCGACGAGGCCCGCATCGCCGTGATGGGAGTGCCCGACAAGCCGGGCATCGCGTATCAGATTCTCGGGCCGGTGGCGGACGCGAACATCGACGTCGACATGATCATCCAGAACCAGAGCGTGCAGGGCAAGACCGACTTCACGTTCACGGTGGGCCGCGGCGACTACCAGCGCGCGATGGACATTCTCACCAATCAGGTGAAGGGCCACGTGAACGCCGAGCAGGTGCTTGGGGATCCGAAGGTTTCGAAGGTTTCGGTGGTGGGCGTCGGCATGCGCTCGCACGTGGGTATCGCGAGCAAGATGTTCCGTACGCTGTCCGAAGAGGGCATCAACATCCAGATGATTTCGACCTCCGAAATCAAGATCTCCGTGCTCATCGACGAGAAGTACATGGAGCTGGCCGTGCGCGCCTTGCACAAGGTGTTCGAGCTCGATCAGGCCTGACGCGAGATACCCGCTGACCGACGGCCGCGGTCTCACAGCAAGGTGCGTCACGCCATGATTGACGCGTAAAACGAAGCAGCATGCGCGAATGACGCAATTGAGAATGGGCATGACAGGTCAGTGACAACGCACGCAAAATCTGTGCGCCACAAATTGACCTGTGAGCACGGAACCGCTATTATCTTGGCTTCGTCGCGCTGCCTCCCTGGCGCGAGCGAAGTTTTCGGGAGACGTGGCCGAGAGGTCGAAGGCACTCCCCTGCTAAGGGAGCATCTGGGCCAAAACCTGGATCGAGGGTTCGAATCCCTCCGTCTCCGCCAAAAGCGGTGACAAAGCCCCGTGAGTTTGACGACTCACGGGGCTTTTT
This sequence comes from Paraburkholderia kururiensis, assembly GCF_034424375.1. Classification (NCBI taxonomy): domain Bacteria; kingdom Pseudomonadati; phylum Pseudomonadota; class Betaproteobacteria; order Burkholderiales; family Burkholderiaceae; genus Paraburkholderia; species Paraburkholderia kururiensis. Next base: position 1,955,345 of record NZ_CP139965.1, read on the forward strand.
CTTTTTCGCGATATAGCGCGCCCGTGCGTCACGCCGTATCACAAAATGACTACGCTTCGGTCGCGGTTCCCGTCGTTCCGTCATCCGCGTTTGACCGGTGCGAACGAGCCGGCCGCATTTTGAAATGCTGGTCCGATAGCGAGCACGGAGTCACCCTCGCGGCATGCACGCCTATTTGGCGTCTTCCCGCAACTTTGCTACTCTCTGCGGTCCTCTTTACATTGCGGCTCGAGAAGTCCGATGCCTGAACCCCATTCGTCTGCGGGATTGAAGCTGGGTGCCCTGAACGGGCGTCTGCGCCCGCGCGCCTTTATGGAGCAACCGCCCGCGCTGACGCTTTCCGCGGCCTGGCATGCGTTCGCGGCGGCCGGATGCGTGGTCCATCCGGCCGCCTGGCCGTGGTGGCTGGCCGGCACGTTTGCGAATCACGCCGTTGTCACCGTGGCGGGGTTATGGCCGCGCTCGTCGATGCTGGGCCCCAACTGGACGCGATTGCCGGCCGCCGCTAGCGAACGCCGCGCCATCGCGCTGACCATCGACGACGGCCCGGACCCGCACGTCACACCGCAGGTGCTCGATCTTCTCGACCGCCATGGCGTGCGCGCAACGTTCTTCTGTATCGGCGAGCACGCGCGCCGGTATCCGGCACTCGCGCGCGAGATCGTGGCGCGCGGTCACGCGGTGGAAAATCACTCGCAAAGGCATCGGCATACCTTCTCGGTCAGCGGTCCCGGCGTGCTGGCACGCGAGATCGAAGCGGCTCAAGAGACGCTTGCCGACCTGACTGGCGAGCCGCCGCGATTCTTCCGTGCGCCGGCGGGCTTGCGCAACGTATTTCTCGAACCGGTTCTGCAGCGTTTCGACCTGCGCCTTGCGTCATGGACGAGGCGAGGTTTCGATACGCGGGAGACACGCGCTGACGTCGTCGCGCAACGCCTCGTCCATCAGCTCGCCGCGGGCGATATACTGCTCGCCCACGACGGCAACGCCGCGAACGGAGTGGACGGACGGCCCGTCATCCTCTCCATGCTTCCGCAGGTGTTCGCCGCAGCTGAACGCGAGCAATTGCATTTCATTACGTTGCGCGAAGCATTGCCTTCCGCGTAGGTATTTTGTCGATTGCGCGGCGGGCGTTCCGGTAGGCATTTCGTGATGTCGGTTCACGTCGTCACGAATTGACGAAGCGTGTGGAATTGGTTTAGTCATTCAAAGGCGTTACCGTTTTTGTGGACTATTTTGACAAGATTTGACAGATTTTCAGTGTGGTCCAACTGATAATCGACCGCTTATTGGCGCGGATTAGATGAATGGGCGAGATTCCGGACGCGAACGTGCGCCGTAGTCACGACATTCGTGCAAAACGCCGAACGGCGGTCCGTAAATGCATGCACTGTGAATCGAAGGAGACCGCTTTGCCGCATAAGCGCTACGGCAATTCTTTCAAACCTTTCGCAAAAGAAGTTGGCGCTGCTTAGCGTGTATTGCCGGTCTTTTGATTTGGTCTAAATAATCCGCGCCAGATGCCGTTAATACGCGGTAAGAGAAGGCCCCGCAGCCTCAGCGTGAGCGGGTGAAAACGCTTCCAAGCGTCGTTTCGGTGTGTAGCCTGGACGATGCGGCTACCCACACCGAATGTCGATATGCCCGATTTGTCGTGGACCTTGCCGGTAGCCCGGTGGTCTTTCTGGTCCTCCACCTCTGCGGAAACAGCCGAGGTCGCCTTCATCGATCCGATGATGCGCCGCCGGCTGAGTTCGCTTTCGCGGATGGCCTTGAAGGTCGCCCACGATTGCGTACAAAACGTGCCGCAGGTACGCATCGTGTTCGCATCGAGGCACGGCGAACTGCGACGTACCACCGACATCCTGCACGGCATCGAGACCGGCAAGCCGGTGCTGCCGAACGCCTTCAGCCTCTCGGTGCTCAACGCCATGTCCGGGCTTTTCGGCATTGCGAGGCAGGACCGCTCGCCCGCAAACGCCATTTCCGCCGGCCCCGAAACGCTCGGCTACGCATTGCTCGAAGCCTATGCGCAGTACACCGAAGAACCGGCCGTGCCGGTGCTTCTCGTCTATGCGGACGAACCGGCCAACGGTGCGTACGGCGAGGTCGATCACGAAGTGCAGCAGGGCGCGCTCGCGCTGCTGCTCGGCGCGGGTCAGCTCGCGCAGGGACATCTCGCATGCACCGTCTGCGAGGCCGAGCACCAACCGGATGCCGAACGCGCAGGCGTGACGCGTTTCGAAACGCAAGGCGAAGCGGTGCATCACTGTCTCGATACGCAATCTGCGGCCGCGTGGCAACACGCCGGCGCGACCTGGCAGTGGGGGTGGCATGTCAGCGCGGTTTAATCGTGCCTGGCGTCTGTTCGCCACCGGCCTCAGCTTCACGGTCTTCGGAATAAGCGGACTGTTCTTCTCGCTTCTCGTATTTCCGTTCGCGAGCCTGTGGCCGCACCGCGCGTCGCGTCAACGCGCGGTCACGATGGTGATCCACTGGTTCTTTCGCGCGCTCGTCGACGCATTGAAGCGCATGGGCGTGATGGAACTCGACGTGGCCGGCGTCGAGGTCTTGCGTTCGGGGGCGCCGGCCATCGTCGTAGCAAACCATCCCACCTATCTCGACGTCGTCGTGCTGCTTGCGCTTACACCGCGCGCCTGCTGCGTCGTGAAAAACGCTCATTGGGGCAACCCATGCTTCTGGGGTATCGTTCGGGCTGCCGAATATGTGAGCAACGTCGACCCCGCCGGCTTCGTGGAGGATTGCCGACGGCAGATCGCCGCGGGCTACACGATGATCATTTTTCCCGAGGGGTCGCGCAGCCCCGCGCCGAACCGGCTGCGCGCCTTTTCGCGCGGCTTCGCGTACATCGCACTCGAAGCGGGCGCGCCGATCATCCCCGTTCTCATGCATTGCGATCCGCCCGCCTTCACGAAGCAGATGCGCTGGTATCACGTACCGGAGCGGCCTTTCCGCATCACCGTGAATGTGCTCGATCCCGTCGGTGTCGAGCGGCTCGCGTCGCACGAGATGCCGCCCGCGCTCGCCGCGCGTAGCGTCACCCGTGCAGTTGAGGCACACATTACCCAGAACCTGTTCGATCATGGATTCTTTAAAACTGGAAATTAAGCAGCTTCTGATCGAAGCGTTCGATCTGGAACACCTGACGCCCGACGATATCGACGACGACGCTCCGTTGTTCGACACCAACGGCGTGGGGCTCGATTCGATCGATGCGCTCGAAATCGGCATCGTGCTGCGCCAGCGCTACAAGCTCACCATCGCCGCCGACGACGCGCGCGTGCGCGACTATTTTCGTTCCGTCAACACGCTCGCCGAGCTGGTCGCAGCCCAGCGCAAAGACGCGGCGGAGCTGGAAGAAACTGCAGGCAAGGGGGATTGAATCGTGACCGAAGCAGACATTCTCGAGCGCATCCGCGCCATCTTTCACGAAAACTTCGCGATCGACCCGGCGCGCGTGACGCCGGAGGCGCATCTGTTCGAAGAACTGGATCTGGACAGCATCGACGCCGTCGATCTCGCCATCAAGCTGCAGGAAATGACCGGCCGGCGCATCAAGCCGGAAGAGTTCAAGTCGGTTCGCACGGTGGGCGACGTGATCGCCGCTGTGGAATCGCTGCTCGCGGCTCAGGCTTGATGCCATCCACGCCTTCCTGCGACGCGCATGCGGCGGGCGACCGGCTCACGCGCGACGCGAGCCACGCGGAGCCCGCCGTGGACGAGGCCGCGCCTGCCTGGCGCGGCGCGCGGCGCATGGTGCGCCTCGCTGCGAACCTGGCCTATCCGGTCGTGATCCTGTGTGCCTGGCGCTGGGACTCGCCGCGCTACGTGGGCTGCATGCTGCTCGCGTTGCTGTGGCTGCAACGCGTGGCAGGCACGGGCGCATTCGCCGCGTCACTGCGCAAGCTCAGCCTCGTGGACTGGGCCGTGGCGGGCGCACTCAACTGCGCGTCGGTGGCGATCGTCGTGACGAACAGTGAATTGTTGTTGCGCCTTTATCCGTCGCTCGTGAACTTCGGGCTGCTCGTGGCGTTCGGTGCGACGCTCGCCAACGGGCCGTCGATGATCGAACGGTTCGCGCGCTTCACGTACCCGGATCCGCCTGACTACGTGGTGCGCTACACGCGTCGCGTCACGCAACTGTGGACCGTGTTCTTCGCCGCGAACGGCGTTTTCTCCGCTTACACGGCGCTGTGGTGGTCGCGCGAATCGTGGTCGCTCTATAACGGCGCCATCGCGTATGGCGTGGTGGGCGTGCTGCTCGTTGCCGAGATCGTGTGGCGCAAGTACATCATGCTGCCGAGGGCGCAGCGCACGGGGGCATGGTGATCGCGCTGCACGATCTGCTTGCCGCACCGCTGGCGGCGGCTGATACACAGGCGCCGCGGGCGGTATGCCGCGACGGCGCGGACACGCTCCACTTTCCTGCATTCCGCGCGCGTGTTCTGGCGATCGCGGCCCACGTGAGCCCACGCGCGGAGCAGCGCTTTGCGCTCTGCGCCGACGATCCGTATACGTTCGCGTGCGCGCTGTTCGGTCTCTTCGTGGCCGGCAAAGAGCCTGTGATTCCGGCGAGTTCCGCGCCCGGCTATCTCGCGGACCTGAGCGACGCCTACGATGCGGTGCTGACCGAAGCGGACATCGCCGCCATTTCCGCTGATGCTCCGGCAACCGCAGACGCCATCAGCATCACCGGCACCATCGCCGCGAACGCGCCGCTCACGCTCTACACGTCCGGCAGTAGCGGCGTGCCGAAACCCGTGCGCAAGACGCTCGCCCAGTTCAATGCCGAAGTGCAGACGCTGGAAGCGCAATGGGGCGCGCTTGCCGGCGATGCGACCGTGCTCGCGAGCGTGCCGCATCATCACATCTACGGTTTGCTGTTTCGCGTGTTCTGGCCGCTTGCGGCGTGCCGCGCCTTCGACCGCTCCACCTGCGTCGACCCGCAGCAGTTGCAGGCGCGCATGGCGCAGTGCGGGCCGACGGTCGTCGTCTCCACGCCCGCGCAGCTTTCGCGCTGGCCCGATCTGCCGGGCTTCGATGCGTTCGATCCCGCGCCTCGCGCCTTTTTCTCGTCGGGCGGGCCGCTCGCGTTCGACACGGCCCGACGTTTTGCCGCCGTGCTCGGCCATGCGCCGCGCGAAATCTACGGCAGCACGGAAACGGGCGGCATTGCGTGGCGGATGCAGGCCGGCTCCGACGCATGGTGCCCCATGCCCGGCATCGAGGTGCGCCGCGCGGACGACGGCGCGCTCGAACTGCGTTCGCCGCATCTGGACCACGACGGCTGGCATCGCACCGACGACGCCGTGGCGTTCGACACGCGAGGCGGCTTCAACCTGCTGGGTCGTCTCGACCGCGTCGTCAAGCTGGACGGCAAGCGCGTGGCGCTCGCCGAACTCGAAGCCCGCCTGCGTCTGCATCCCTTCGTGACCGAGGCGGCAACCACGGTACTCGACGGCGCTTCGCGCAAGCGCATCGGCGCGCTCGCGGTGCTGTCGGCGGAGGGCAACGCCGCGCTGCGCCGCGAAGGCCGCGTGCAGCTCGTGAAGACGCTGCGCCGTCATCTCGCGGGCTATTTCGACATGACGGTGCTGCCGCGTCATTGGCGCTTTCGCAAGGCGCTGCCGTTCGATGCGCGCGGCAAGCTACAGGCAGCCGCCATTGCCCGCACGTTCGAGGCGCACGAAGACGGCTTCGAAATACTCGCCGAAGCAGGGGACGACAACGAGCGGTTCTATGAACTGCATGTGCCGCCCACGCTCGTCCATTTCGCGGGCCACTTTCCCGGCTTGCCGATTCTGCCGGGCGTCGTGCAGATCGACTGGGTCGTGCGTCTCGCGAGCGAATACGTGCCCGGCGTGCGCACGCTCGTCTCCATCGACCGGCTGAAGTTCATGGCGCCCGTGCCGCCCGGCGCCGTGCTCAAGCTCGTCATGACGCACGACGCGCTGCGCCGTCGCCTGCAGTTCGCCTGGCACCTGGGCGAGCGCGACTGCGCCTCGGGCGTCATCGTCTACGGGGAGCCGGCATGAGCCTCGCTGCCTGTATCGTCATCCCGATCTACAACCACAAGGACGCGATTGGCGGAACCGTCGCCAACCTGATTCCGCACGGGCTGCCGCTCTTCGTTGTCGATGACGGCAGCGACGAGCCTACCCAGGCCGTGCTCGCCGCGCTCGCGCAGCGTTACGCGGGCCAGCTCACGCTGCTGCGCCTGCCCGTGAACGGCGGCAAGGGTGCGGCCGTGATGGCCGGTCTGCGTGCCGCGCGTGCAGCCGGCTTCACGCACGCACTGCAGATCGACGCCGACGGGCAGCACGACGCAGCCGACGTGCCGCGCTTTCTCGAAGCCGCGCACGCGGCGCCGCACGCGGTGATCCTGGGCCGCCCCGTCTACGATGCGAGCGTGCCGAAATCGCGTCTCTACGGGCGTTATCTCACGCACGTCTGGGTCTGGATCGAAACGCTGTCGTTCGCCATTCGCGACTCGATGTGCGGCTTCCGCCTGTATCCGCTCGACGTGGCGTGTGACCTGATCGACAGCGTGAAGCTGCCCACGCGCATGGACTTCGACATCGAGATCCTCGTGCGGCTCCATTGGCGGCGCGTCGAATTCGTCTCGATTCCCACCGCGGTTCGATACGCGACGGACGGCGTCTCGCATTTCGACGTGCTGTGGGACAACGTGCGCATCAGCCGCAGTCACACGCGACTCGTCGCGGGCATGCTGGTGCGCTCGCCGCTGCTCGTCGCACACAAGTTCATGCCGCGCCGCGCAGCGCAAGCGGCGGGCGTTCGCACGACGCCGTGGTGGCGCATGGCCGAGCGCGGCAGCCGCCTCGGCATGGCACTGCTCGCGCTGGGGTGCCGTACGATCGGGCCGCGCCTCACGTCGCTGTGGCTGTACCCGATCGTCGCGTATTTCCTGCTGACGGGGCGCGCCGCGCGCGACGCCTCCACGCGCTACTTCGCGCAACTCCAGCGCTTCAGGCCGAACGAGGCCACGCCGCGGCCAGGCTGGCTCACCGCGTATCGCCACATGCTCACGTTCGCGCAATCGGGCTTCGACAAGCTCGTCGCGTGGTCCGGTCAGCTCGACTTCTCCAACGTGAAGTTCGACGATGCCGGCACGCTCGACGCCTTGCTTGCCAGCGGGCGCGGCGCGCTCGTCATCGGCTCGCATCTCGGCAATCTGGAGATGGCGCGCGCGCTCGCCGTGCGCAGCGCCCAGACCAAAGTGACGGCGATCGTCTACACCGAACACGCACGCCGCTTCAACAGCGTGCTGGCCGCCGCGCATCACGACTTCGCGCAGCATCTCGTCGAGGTCAACGACTTCGGGCCCGAGACCGCGCTGATGATGCAGGAGCGCATCGAGCGCGGCGAGTTGCTCGTGATCGTGGGCGACCGTACGCCGGCGCGCGAAGCGGGGCGGACCACGCACGTGCCGTTCCTCGGTGCGAGCGCGCCGTTTGCGCAGGGGCCGTACGTGCTCGCGCATGCGCTGGCGTGCCCCGTCTATCTGTTCTTCTGCCTCAAGGAACGCGGGGCTTACCGGCTCTATTTCGAGCCGTTCGCCGAGCGCATCGAACTGCCGCGACGCGAGCGCGCCCGGCATCTGGCCATCTGGGCCCAGCGTTATGCCGCGCGTCTCGAACACTATTGCTGCAAGGCGCCTTATCAATGGTTCAATTTCTACGACTTCTGGGCGCGCCCCAGCGGAGGCGCGAATGGCCGAACATGACTTGAACGGTGCGGTGGCTGATACGCCGGGCATGACCGCGCAGCGCGTCGTGATAGGCGGCCGTCGGCTCACCATCGAAGACGTGGTGGCCGTGGCGCATCGGCGTGCCGCGGTGTCTTTGAACAGCGATCCCGCCTGGCGCGCCCGCATCCAGCGCGGCGCGGACTTTCTGCGGCAGCACCTGGCCTCGGGCGCGACGGTCTATGGCGTCAACACGGGCTATGGCGACGCGTGCGTCGTCGAGGTACCCATGCATCTGGTCGAAGCCTTGCCGTTGCAGCTCACGCGCTATCACGGCTGCGGCATGGGCGATTATCTGGACAACGAAGAAACACTCGCCGTCATCGCCGCGCGACTCAATTCGCTTGCTTACGGATTCTCCGGCGTGCGGCCCGTGCTGCTGGAACGCGTGGCCGACCTGATCAACCATCGCGTGCTGCCGCGCATTCCGTCAGAAGGGTCCGTGGGGGCGAGCGGCGACCTCACGCCGCTCTCGTATGTGGCAGCCGCGCTGGTGGGCGAGCGCGATGTGATGTTTCGCGGCGCGTTGTGCTCCGCGCGCGAAGCCTGGCGCGCGCTCGGACACGAGCCGCTGACGCTCGCGCCGAAGGAAGGTCTTGCGCTGATGAACGGCACGGCCGTGATGACGGGTCTCGCGTGTCTCGCATTCGCGCGTGCGGCGCAGCTGGCGCGCCTCGCGGCCTCATTGACGGCGCTGTCCACGGTCGCGCTCGACGGTCGGGCCGCGCATTTCGATGCGTTGATCTTCGAGGCAAAGCCTCATGCCGGCCAGGCCGAAGCCGCCGCCTGGATTCGCGCCGATCTGGCGGGCCGTACCGATACGCCGGGCCATCGTTTGCAGGATCGCTATTCGATCCGCTGCGCGCCGCACGTGATCGGCGTGGCCTGCGACGCGCTCAGCTGGGTGCGCCGCGACGTCGAGAACGAACTGAACAGCGCGAACGACAACCCGCTCGTGGATCCCGACAGCGGCCGCGTACTGCACGGCGGCAACTTCTACGGCGGCCACATTGCCTTCGCCATGGATTCGCTGAAGACCGCCGTGGCCAATCTTGCCGATCTGATGGACCGGCAGCTGGCGCTGCTCGTCGACGACAAGTTCAACAACGGCCTGCCGCGCAACCTCACAGGCGCCGCGCCCGCGCGCGCGCCCATCAACCACGGCTTCAAGGCGGTGCAGATTTCGTCGTCTGCCTGGACGGCGGAGGCGCTCAAGCACACCATGCCCGCGAGCGTGTTCTCGCGCTCGACGGAAGCGCACAACCAGGACAAAGTGAGCATGGGCACGATTGCCGCGCGCGACTGCCTGCGCGTCCTGCAACTCACCGAACAGGTCGCGGCGGCGCATACGCTCGCAACGGTGCAGGCCGTGCAGCTACGCCTGAAGCTCAACGGCGCAACGATGATCCCCGTGCCGCTGCAACGCTTCATGAGCACAGTGGCGGGCATGTCGGCTTTCGTCGACGAAGACCGTCCGCTCGAACCCGACCTGCGCGCCGTGACGGCGAGCATCGCGGCGGGCGGCTTGATGGCCCCTACGGATGGAGCCGCGGCATGAGCGGCACGCGCGCGGTTCTGAGCGCAAGCGCCAACGTCGAAGTGCCGTTCCACGACGTCGACGCCATGAACGTGTGCTGGCACGGCCACTACCTCAAGTACTTCGAGATAGGCCGAGCCGCGCTGCTGCGCAAGTTCGACTACGACTACCGCGAAATGCAGGCGTCGGGCTATTTGTGGCCGGTGGTCGAGGTTCATCTGAAGTACGTGCGGCCCGCGGTCTACGGTCAGCAACTGGAAGTGCGGGCGCACCTGCTCGAACACGAAAACCGGTTGAAGATCGGCTACGAGATCGTCGATGCCGGCACGGGCGAGCGGCTCACGAAGGGCTACACGGTTCAGGTCGCGGTGCATGCGCAGACGAAGGAATTGCAATTCGTCTCGCCGCCCGTCGTATTCGAGAAGCTGGAGCGGGCATGGGAACGCTGAAGTTGCGCGTGCGTGCCGTCGTGGCGCTGGTCGCGCTGCACGTGGTCGCGAGTCAGGCCGGGGCGACCGGCACATCCGCTCAAAATGCCACCGGAACCGCTGCCTCCGCGCCGTCATCCGCTTCGAACGACATGGCGCTCGTCTCGCAGATCGCGGCGCATCTCGCGAAAGCGAAGGGCGTTCGCACGCGTTTCACGCAGACGCAGACGCTCGCGGCGATGAAAGCGCCCCTCGTCAGCACGGGCTCGCTGCTGTTCTTCCGCGAACGCGGCGCGATCTGGCACATCGACACGCCCTATAAGGCCACATGGGTCATGACCGACGCCGGCATCGTCAGCGTGGATGCTGCGGGTACGCAGACGGCGAGCCGCAGTGCGCAGGGCGCCCGTGCCGCAGGCGGCATCTCGAAGATGATGCGCGCGATGCTGGCGGGCGACCTGAGCGCGCTCTATTCGCAGTTCGATGTCGAGGCAACGGGCACGCCCGCACGCTGGCAGATGCGGCTCGTGCCGAATCAGCCGCAGATCGCGCAGTCCATCGCCTCGTTGCAGATGAGCGGCGGCGACTATCTGCGCACGCTGCGCATCGCGCACGCGAACGGCGACGTCACGCAGCTCGATTTCGAGGGCAGCGCAGCGGTGAGCGAACTCACGCCCGCCGAACACGCGCTGTTCGGGGCCCGCTAGTGGAGGCGCATCGCACGTTCGCCGTCTCCCGGACGTGGTGGCTGCGTGCCGCGTGGCTCGTGCTCGCGCTGGCGGCGGCGCTCTATTGCGCGTGGCGCTTTGCGGGACCCTCGCCGCTGCAAACGAATCTGCTGGCGTTGCTGCCCGCAACGGAGGCCGACCCCGTCGCCGAAGAGGCCGTGGATCGCCTCGCCGGCGCGCTCGGCAATCGTGCCGTCTTCGTGGTGTCGAGCGATGACGCGGTCCACGCCAGGGCGGCCGCGCGGCAACTCGGCGCAACGCTTGCGGCGAGCGGCGCGTTCGCATCGGTGACGGCGCAACTGCCGCCGTTCGACCTCTCGCGCATCGCGCGTTTCTATTTGCCGTATCGCTTCAATCTGCTCACGCCCGCGGATCGCCGCAGCCTCGCCGGTGGCGCGACCACGCTGCACGATGCACTGCTGCAACGCCTCTACGGCCTGCCGGCCGCGGGGCTCGCTGCACCGCTCGCGGATGACCCGTTCGGCTGGCTCCAGCACTGGCTGGGCAGCCTGCCGCTTGCCACCTCGAACCTCACGATCGAAGACGGGCTGCTGGTCTCGCATCGCGGGTCCTCTACCGGTGTGCTGGTCGTGGCGACGCTGCGCGGCTCGGCCTACGAGACAGACGTCCAGCGCGCGGTGCTCGCCGCTGTGACGCAGAGCGAAGCACGGCTCAAGACCACGTTCCCCGACGTCACGCTCGCGCGCACGGGCGCCGTGTTCTACGCCGAGGCAGCGCGCCGGGCCTCGGAACGGGAGATGCACGCCATCGGCATCGGCTCGCTGGTCGGCATCGCGCTGTTGATGTTGTGGGTCTTCCGCTCGCCGCGGCTCATCGTGCTGGGCTTCGTTTCCACGGCGCTCGGCATTCTGTGCGCGCTGGCGACCACCTTGCTCGTGTTCGGCAAGCTGCATCTCCTGACGCTGGTATTCGGCGCGAGCCTGATCGGCGAGGCCGTCGATTATTCGATTCAGTACTTCGTCGTCTACCTCGGTGCCGGGCAGGCGTGGGAGCCGCGGCGCGGCGCGCGCGAGGTGGCGCCGGCGCTCATGGTCGCGCTCGCTACGAGCCTGCTCGGCTACGCGATTCTCACGTTCGCGCCGTTTCCCGCGCTCAAGCAGATCGCGTGTTTCGCGATGGCGGGTATCGCGATCGCGTTCGCGTCGGTGCTGTGGCTGCTGCCGAGCCTGCTCGTGCGGCCCGCGCGGCGTGCGCCGCGCACGCTGTTCACCGTGGCCGCATCGATGTTGACGAAATGGCAGGCGTTGCTCGTGGGCCGGCGCACGTTGCGGGTCTGGATCGTGGCCGCGTTGGTGACGCTCGTCGCCGTGCCCGGCTGGCTCAAGCTTGCCAGCGACGACGACATCCACCTGTTGATTCAGCGCGATCCGTCGCTCGTCGCGCAGGAACGCATCGTGACCGAAGCGGTGGGCGTCGATAACAGCTCGCAATTCTTCGTGGTGCGCGGCGAGTCGCCCGAGCGCGTGCTCGAACGTGCCGAGGCACTCGCGACGAAGCTCGGTGCGCTCACGGACGCATCGGGCACACCAGGCACACCGCTCGTGAGCGGCTGGCAATCGGTCGCGTCGTTCGTGCCGTCCGAAAAGCAGCAGCAGGCGGATCGCGCACTCATCGCCGCGCACGTGTTTCAAGACCCCGCGGCGCTGCGCGCCATGCTCGCCGAAGCCGGCTTTCGCGACGAAGTGACGAACACGTGGCTCGCGGCCTACGCGCAATCGAGCGCGGCGGCGCTGCATATCGACGCGTGGCTCGCCGAACCGTGGTCGCAGCCGTTCCGTCATCTCTGGCTCGGCCGCTCGAAGAGCACGCCGGACGCGTTCGCGGCGGTCGTCATTCCGCAGGGCGTTGCGGCTGCGAACGAAGCGGTGCTGGCGGCCACGGCACACGCGGTGCCGGGCGTGAGCTTCGTCGACAAGGCCGCGAGCGTCTCGCGCCTGTTCGGGGCCTGGCGTGTGGACAGTGCCATCTGGCTCGCCGGCGCGCTGCTGCTGGTTTTCGTGCTGCTGATGCTGCGCTACGGCGTGCGCGGCGGCATCGCCACGGGGCTGCCGGTGCTGATCGCGATCGGCGTGACGCTTGCGGTATTCGGCTATGTCCACGTGCGCTTCACGCTTTTCAACTCGCTCGCGCTGATGCTGGTGCTCGGCGTGGGCGCGAACTACGCGGTATTCCTGCGCGAAGGGGCCGTGCGTGCGCCCGCACAGCTCGGCGCGGTCTGGACCGGCGTGCTGCTTTCCGCGGCCACCACGTTGCTGTCGTTCGGTCTGCTCGGCATGAGTTCGATGCCGGCGCTCAAGAGCTTCGGCGCAACGTTGTCGCTCGGCATCATGGTGTCCGTGCTGCTCGCGCCGCTCGGTATCCCTGCTACTCAACGGAGGGCCACGTGAACGCGCCTGTCTATCTGCACGCGCTCGGCATGATCAACGCGCTCGGCAACGACGTGGACGCCATCGTCGCGTCGCTGGCCAATGGCCGCGCGCCCGGCATGGGACCCATCGATACGCGCATCGGCACGATGTTCGCCGGCAGCGTGACGGCACCGCTCGATCTCGCACCGCCCGCGGCACTCGCGGCCTACGACTGTCGCAACAACCGTCTGCTGCTCGCTGCGCTCGCGCAGATCGCCCCCGCCGTCGACGCCGCGCGCGAACGTTATGGCGCACAGCGCATCGGCGTGGTGCTCGGCACGAGTACGTCGGGCATTGGCGCGGCCGAAGCGGCGCTGCGCGAGCGTTCCGTGACGGGCGCAATGCCGTCCGCGTTCGACTACCGGCAAATGGAGATCGGCACGGCCGCGCCGTTCGCCGCTGCGGCGCTCGGTTTGCGCGGGCCGGCGTTTACGATCTCGACGGCGTGCACGTCGAGCGCGAAGGCGTTCGTGTCGGCGCGCCGCCTGCTGCGGCTCAAGCTGTGCGACGCGGTGGTGGTGGGCGGCGTGGATTCGCTGTGCGAGTTGACGCTGCAAGGCTTCGCCTCGCTCGATTCGACGAGCCCGGTGCGCATGAACCCGATGAGCGCGCAGCGCCGCGGCATCAACGTCGGCGAAGGCGCGGCGGTGTTCCTGATGAGCCGCGACGAGGGGCCGGTACGGCTCGCGGGCGCAGGCGAATCGAGCGACGCGCATCACATCTCGGCGCCCGATCCGCAGGGCGTGGGGGGCGAACTCGCGCTGCGCGCGGCACTTGGCGATGCAGGCATCGCGCCGTCCGCGGTGGGCTACGTGAACCTGCACGCGACGGCCACCGTCAAGAACGACGAGATGGAAGCGCATCTGATGGCACGCGTCTTCCCGCAAGGCGTGGCCGCGAGCGGCACGAAGCCGCTCACGGGCCACCTGCTTGGCGCGGCGGGCGCAACCGAACTCGGCTTTGCCTCGCTCACGCTCGCGCGCGACGACGTCGCACTGCCTCGTCACGTGTGGGATGGCGAAGCCGATCCCGCGCTGCCCGCACTCGACCTCGTGGAAGACGAACGCCGTCTGCCGCGCAACGGCAACGCGCAATACGTGATGAGCAATTCGTTTGCGTTCGGCGGCAGCAATGTCAGCCTGATTCTCGGCCGGTGAAATCCGCGATGACGCTACCCACTTCGACCCATGCCCTCGAGGGCGACACGGCGCTGCCGCCCATCGAGCAGTTGGTGCCGCATCGGGGCACGATGCTGCTGCTCGACTCCGTGAGCGCATTCGACGACGAATCGCTGACGGCATATGCGAGCGTGCGCAGCGACGCGTGGTACGCCGACCGCGAGGGCGCCATGCCCGCGTGGATCGGCGTCGAACTGATGGCGCAGGCCATTGCGGCGCACGTCGGCCTGCTCGCCATGCGCGCCGGCGAAAACGTGCGGCCCGGCGTGCTGCTCGGCACGCGCCGCTACGAGGCACGCATGCCGGCATTTCCGGGCGGCGCGCAGCTGTGCATCACCATCAAGGAAGTGCTGCGCAGCGAGGAAGGCCACGGCGCCTACGCGTGTACGATCGGCCACGAGGGCGCGCTGTGCGCCGAGGCCATCGTCAAGGTCTATCAGCCGCGCAATTTCCAGACTTTTATCGAGGAGGCTTTCAAGCCATGAGCCGCCGTGTTCTCGTTACCGGCGCAAGCCGCGGCATCGGCCGCGCTATCGCCTATCAGCTCGCCGCGGACGGTTTTGCCGTCTCGGTGCATTGCCGCAGCGGTCGTCAGGAAGCCGAAGCAGTGGCGGCCGGCATCACCGCGCAAGGCGGCACGGCCACCGTGTTGCAGTTCGACGTGCGCGACCGCGCCGCGTGCCGCACCGTGCTCGAAGCCGACGTCGAGGCGCACGGCGCGTACTACGGCATCGTCTGCTGCGCGGGCGTCACGCGCGACGCCGCGTTCCCCGCGCTCACCGACGAAGACTGGGACGTCGTGATCGAAACCGGTCTCGACGCGTTCTACAACGTCGTGCATCCGTTGACGATGCCGATGGTGCGCGCGCGCAAGGGCGGGCGCATCGTCACGGTGGCTTCGGTGTCGGGCGTGACCGGCAACCGCGGACAGGTCAATTACAGCGCCGCGAAGGCGGGCTTGATCGGCGCGACGAAGGCGCTCGCGGTGGAACTCGCGTCGCGCAACATCACGGTCAACAGCGTGGCGCCGGGGCTGATCGACACCGGCATGCTCGACAGCGTGCCGCTCGACCAGGCGCTCAAGGCCGTGCCGATGAACCGCGTCGGTGAGCCTGCCGAGGTGGCGGCGGTGGTGAGCTTCCTGATGTCCGACGCGGCGTCGTACGTGACGCGCCAGGTGATCGGCGTGAACGGCGGGATGGTGTGATGAAGCGCGTCGTCATTACGGGAATGGGCGGCGTCACGGCGCTCGGCAACGCGTGGGACGAGATCGAAACTGCGTTGAAGCTGGGCCGCAATGCCGTGCGGCGCATTCCGGCCTGGGACTATTTCGAGTCGCTGCATACGCGGCTGGCCTGCCCGATTCCGGAACTGCCGGTGCCCGCGCACTATCCGCGCAAGAAGACGCGCTCGATGGGGCCGGTGTCGGTCTATGCCGTGCGCGCAAGCGAACTGGCGCTGGCCGATGCGGGGCTGCTCGACGATCCCTCGATCAAGGACGGCCGCATGGGCGTGGCCTATGGTTCGTCGTCGGGGTCGGTGGAGCCGATTCGCGCGTTCGGCAAGATGCTCGACACGGGCTCGATGAGCGATGTCACGTCGAACAGCTACGTGCAGATGATGCCGCACACGACCGCCGTGAACGTGAGTCTCTTCTGGGACCTGAAAGGGCGCATCGTGCCCACCTCGTGCGCGTGCGCATCGGGCAGCCAGGCAATCGGCTACGCCTACGAGACGATCGCGTACGGCAAACAGACGCTGATGCTGGCGGGCGGCGCGGAGGAACTCTCGGGGCCTGCCGTGGCCGTGTTCGACACGCTCTACGCGACGAGCACGCGCAACGACGACCCGCAGCTCACGCCGCGTCCGTTCGATGTGGCGCGTGACGGGCTCGTGGTGGGCGAGGGCGCCGCCACGCTCGTGCTCGAAGAGTACGAGCACGCCGTGGCGCGCGGCGCGCGCATTCACGCCGAGGTGGTGGGCTTCGGCTGCAATTCGGACGGCGCGCATATCACGCAGCCCACGGCCGACACCATGGCCCTCGCGATGCAACTCGCGCTGCGCGACGCGAACCTGCCGGCGGACGCCATCGGCTACGTCAACGCGCACGGCACCTCGACCGACCGCGGCGATATCGCCGAAAGCCACGCCACGGCGCAGACCTTCGGCGAGCGCATGCCCATCAGCTCGCTCAAGAGCTATATCGGCCATACGCTGGGTGCGTGCGGCGCCATCGAAGCCTGGTGGACCATCGAGATGATGAAGCGCAACACCTATGCGCCCACGCTCAATCTCGACAACGTGGACCCGGCGTGCGCGAGCCTCGACTACATCGTGAAGGCGCCGCGCAGCATCGACACCGAATACGTGATGAGCAACAACTTCGCATTCGGTGGCGTGAATACGTCGCTCGTGTTCAGGCGCGCCGGATGAGCGAGCCGGTTCTCGTGAGCCCGGCCGGCCTGCGACGGGTGGTCGTGACCGGCATGGGCATCGTGTCGTGCCTCGGCAATACGCTCGACGACGTGTCGGCGCGGCTGCGTGCGGGCCGCGGAGGCATCGTGCGCGTGGAAGCGTGGCGCGAGCGCGGCTTCGCGAGTCAGGTGGCGGGCGTGGCGTCGGTGGCGCACGAGCCGCCCTTCGAGCGAAAGCTCGAACGCTTCATGGGCGATACCGCGCGCTTCGCCTGCCACGCGGCGCGCAGCGCGATCGCCGATGCGCGGCTCGACGCCGCCGCGTTGCGTACGCCCGCAGCGGGCGCCGTGATCGGCTCAGGCGTGGGCACCATGTCCGCCTACGACAGCGCGCTCGCCATCGGGCAGGCGCGCGGGCTCGACCGCGTGCCGCCTTATACGGTGCCGCAGGCCATGAGCAGCACGACCTCGGCCAACGTCGCGCACGTGTTCGGCGTGGAGGGCGTGACGTACTCGCCTTCGTCGGCCTGTACGACGTCGGCGCTGGCCATCGGACAGGCGATGCAGCTGATCCAGACCGGACGCCAGGCGCTCGTGCTCGCGGGCGGCAGCGAGGCGCTGCACGACAACATGACGCTGTTGTTCGACGCAATGGGCGCGCTGTCGCGCAATTTCAACGCAACCCCCGAGCGGGCCTCCCGGCCGTACGACATCGACCGCGACGGCTTCGTGATCGCGTCGGGCGCGGGCGTGCTGGTGCTCGAATCGCTCGAACATGCGCTTGCGCGCGGCGCGCGTATCTACGCGGAGCTGACGGGCTTCGGCCATTGCACCGACGGCGCCGGCATGGTGACGCCTCACGCGAGCGGCATCGCGCGCGCCATGCGCGCCGCGCTCGACGATGCCGGCACGCGGCCCGACTACATCAACACGCACGCACCCTCCACGCCGCGCGGGGACGTCGAGGAACTGGAGGCGCTCGCAGCCGTATTCGGCGCAGCGATTCCGCCGTTCTCGTCGACGAAGGGCCTGACGGGACACCCGCCCGGCGCGTGCGGTGCCCACGAGGCCATCTACACGCTGTTGATGATGCGCGACGGCTACATGGCGGGCACCGCGGGCATCGAATCGCTCGACGCGCGTGCAGCGGGTTTGCCGCTCGTGCGAACGTCGCGCGATGCCGCAATCGATCACGCCATGTCTGTTTCATTCGGGTTCGGCGGCAGTTGCGCGAGCCTGATGTTTAGTGCCTGGATCGAGTGCCAGGAGATGGCACGACGCCACAGGCAATCTTGATCCCACGAGGAAAAAAAAATGAAGAAGAACTGCCTTACGCTACGCACCGTTGCCGCTGTTGCGGCCGTTGCCGTCATCACTGCGACGCAGGCCGGTTGCGCGACCCAGGTGAAGTCGCTGCCGCTCGCGCCCGTGTCGGCAGCCTCGTCGCAAGGCGCGGACGTGGCGCTGTATTTCGGCGCGCAGGATCATCCGGCGGTGCAGCGCCAGCTGGGCCACGTGTCGTACTCCGTGCGTATCGCGCGTACCACCGACGGTCCTGAAGCCTCGTGCAACAAGGCGCTTGCGCAGGCGCTCAACAAGGTGCGCGGCGACGCGCGCGAGCATGGCGCCAACGCGGTCGTGAACGTGAAAACGCGTTTCCACTCGACGGAAACGGCTTCGACCACGGACTACACCTGTGGCGTGAGCCCGAGCGCTGCCGCAATCGCAATAGAAGGCGACCGCGTTGTCCTCCAGGCCCACTGAAGCCCATGAGGATGACGATGAAAACGTCTTTGATGTTCGCCACGCTGTGCGCGGCACTCGCGACCTCGCATGCGTTCGCGCGCGACACGGTATCGACTTACCCTGTCGCCGAAGCACTACGCAGCGAGCCCGGCAAGGTGACCGACGATGTCGCGCTGTACTTCGCCGGCCAGAAGCATCCGGCCGTGCTGAAATCGTTCGGCCACGTCGCCACGAACAAAAAGACGAACGCCTTCAACAAGACCGACGAAGCGGCTTGCCAGCACGTGTTTCTGTCGGCCGTGATCGAGTTGCAGGACCGAGCGCGCCAGCAAGGCGGCAATGCGGTCATCAACATCAAGAGCAACTACCGGAACCAGCTGACCCAAAGCCCCACGGAGTTTACGTGCGGCGCGGGCGCATTGATTGCGGGCGTTGCGCTGGTGGGCGACGTGGTGACGTTGAAGGGCGGGAAATAACCGCGCAAGGCAGGGCAGGGTGGCGGCTGGCGGCGCACGGCGGTGCACTCGCCGCCGCCGTACGTTCAGGGGCTCACGAAGCGGCTCAGGCCGGTTTGACGGCCGCCACGTTGACGAGCGTTTCGCGCCGCTTGCCGGGCTTCGGATGATGAAGGCCGAGCCGCTCGAAGAGCCCGAAGTCCGCGGCGCGGCTCCACCACAGGTAGGGCAGCGACACGTTCTGTGGTCCGAAGCGAAACCCTGCCAGCCGGATCATGTCGAGATAGCCGTCGGCGCTTTTCTGGACCTGCATGGGGTGGCGGAACAGCAGCCGGATCACCCACGACTTGATGTAGGCCTCGGTGGATTCGGCAAAGAGCAGCACGCCGCCCGGTTTCAATACACGCTGGAATTCAGCGAGCGCGCGTTCCTGCTCGACGAGGTGATGGAAGGTTTGATGGCAGAACACGATGTCGGCACTGGCCGATGCCTGCGGCAGATTCGCACAGTCGCCGCGCAGCAGTTCGATGTCGAGCGGCGAGGCCGATTGCGCGCGACACGCCTGAGACGATTGCTCCGCGAGCGCGAGCGACTCGGCGTGATAATCGATGCCGACGATGCGCTGCGGACTGAACGCGTTGGCGAGCAGGCGGAACGACTTGCCCTGACCGCAGCCGACGTCGACAATGACCGGCGCCGCCGGCAGGGGCGTATCGATGAGCCGTTTGAGGTCGTTGATCGCCACGCGCAGCACGTGGTGTTCCCACGTGTGGGTGCGCAGGAACCAGACACCGAACGCCGTCTCCGGCACGAAGGGCACACTGGATGTTTCGGAGGGCGACATGGTTTTATTCCCCGCGCATGTTTTGTGAGTAGAACGGCTGCGCGACATTGTAATGGCAAGCGTCACCGAAGCACGACGAAGAATTGAGAGGAAGCTGTGAGCACTATTTCATCCCATCAGAATGCGATAGACGTGGCGATCATCGGCGCCGGTCCCGCGGGCGCGGTTGCGGCTGCGTTGCTCAGGAAGGCCGGGCGTTCGGTGCTCGTGCTGGAACGCCAGCACTTTCCGCGCTTTTCGATCGGCGAGAGCCTGCTGCCGCAGAGCATGGCGTATCTCGAAGAAGCCGGCATGCTGCAGACGCTGGTGGAAGCCGGCTTTCAGTACAAGAACGGCGCGCGTTTCGTGTGGCGCGACCAGTCGTCGTCGTTCGATTTTCGCGACAAGCACACGCCGGGCTGGGGTACGACCTGGCAGGTGGAGCGCGCGCAATTCGACGACCTGCTGATTCGCTGCGCCGCGCAGCAGGGCGCCGAAGTGCGCTTCGGGCATACCGTGCGAGCGATCGAAACGGGTAGCGCGCCCGTGCTTCAGGTCACTGACGAAGACGGCCGGAGCTACGAGGTGCACGCACGCTTCGTGTTCGACGCCAGCGGGTTCGGCCGGGTGCTGCCGCGCCTCTTGAACCTCGAGGCGCCCACGGGACTGCCCACACGCTCGGCCCTCTTCAGCCACGTGCGCGACGGCCTGCCGCTCGACGCGACGGACCGCAACAAGATCTGCATCGCGACGCACCCGCAGCGGCGCGACGTCTGGTTCTGGATGATTCCGCTCGCGGGCGGTCGTTCGTCGGTGGGGTGCGTGGCGGACGCCGCGTTTCTGGACGTCGCGGAATCGGCGCGCGAAGAAAGACTGCGTACGCTGATTCGCGAGGAGCCCACGCTGAACCGTCTCATCGGAGACGCGCCGTTCCTGATGCCGGTGAACCATATCGGCGGCTATTCGGCGAACGTCGAGCGCCTGCACGGACCGGGCTACGCGTTGCTCGGCAACGCGGGAGAGTTTCTGGACCCGGTGTTCTCCTCGGGCGTCACCATTGCGCTGCGCTCCGCGCATCTCGCCGTGAAGACGCTCGAGCGGCAATTGAGCGGCGAGACAGTCGACTGGCACGGCGATTACGATGTGCCGCTGCGCAAGGGCATCGATACGTTCCGTGCGTTCGTCGAGCGCTGGTACACGGGTGAGTTGCAGGACATCATCTACTACCCGCAGCAGACGCCCGGCATTCGCCGCATGATCAGCGCGGTGCTGGCGGGATACGCGTGGGACGAGTCGAACCCGTATGTCGCGGACCCGGTCCGGCGGCTCGATGCGCTCCATGACGCGTGCACCGTGTTCGGGCCGGCGCGATGAACGCGGTCCCTATGATGTGCCGGCCGCAGGCATGACGAACCGGGAAGCGCAATGCCGAATCTGGACACGTTGCTGAAGATGTCGCTGTACGTGGCGCTCGTGCTTGTCATGCCGGGCCCGACGAACACGCTGTTGCTTTCGTCGGGACTCAAGGTGGGACTGCGCGGCACGTGGCCGCTTCTGATTGCCGAGGCGCTCGGCTATCTCGCGGGCATTGCCGCGTGGGGATTCTTCCTGAGCGCTCTCGCCGTGGGCCGGCCGTGGCTGCCGGCCGCGGTCAAGCTGGTGAGCGCCGCCTACATCCTGCTGCTCGCGGTGAAGATGTGGGGCGCGAGCCGCACGTTGCACGACGTGCCGGGCGGCCCTGTCACGTTTCGCGACCTCTTCGTGACGACGCTGCTGAATCCGAAGGCGCTGTTGTTTGCGAGCACGCTGTTTCCGCTGGAAGCGTTTCACTCCATCCGCTATTTCGCCTCGACGATCGCCGCGTTCCTGATGGTGCTGATACCGGTGGGAATCGGCTGGTCGTGCCTTGGCGGGCTGCTCACGGCGCGTCGCGCGTGGGCGCGGCACACGTCGACGCTGTTGCGTGGTGCCTGCGTCGTGCTGGTCGCGTTCTCGGGTTCGCTGCTGTATTCGGTCTTCAACCGGTAGCGGGCACGACAGAACATGCCCGCCACCCGCTCCGACGTTCAGGCTTCTTCAGCCCAGGCCATGTTCTCGCGCGCCATCAGCGCCGACGACGCAGCCGGCCCATAAGTGCCCGCCGTATAGCTGCGCGGCCGGTCGCCCAGTTCCTTCCAGCCGTTCAGAATAGGCTCCACCCACGCCCACGCCGCTTCGAGTTCGTCGCGGCGCATGAAGTGCGTGAGACGTCCGCGGATCACGTCGATCAGCAACCGCTCGTACGCCTCGGCGCGGCGCCCCGTGAAGGCCTGCTGCAAATCCAGATTGAGGTTCACGGGCAGCATGTGCAGGCCGCTGCCGGGTTCCTTCGCGAGCATCTGCAGCTGGATGGACTCTTCGGGCTGCAGCTGGATCACGAGACGATTGCCGTACTTGCGCGGACCGCTCGGGATGATCGAGAACGGCAGGTCGGCGAAGTCGATCACGATTTCCGAGCGGCGCTTCGGCAGGCGCTTGCCCGTGCGCAGGAAGAACGGCACGTTGGCCCAGCGCCAGTTGTTGATCTGCGCGCGCAGCGCGACGAACGTTTCGGCGTGGCTGTCGGCCGGCACGTTGTCTTCTTCCAGATAACCCTTCACGGGCTCGCCTGCCACGGCGCCTGCCGTGTACTGGCCGCGCACGGTGTCGCGCGCAATTTCGGCCATCGTCATGGGACGCAGTGAGCGCAGCACCTTCAGCTTCTCGTCGCGCACGGCATCGGGGTCGAGCGAAACGGGCGGCTCCATTGCCACGATGCACAGCAGCTGGAGCAGGTGGTTCTGCACCATGTCGCGCATGGCGCCCGTCTGGTCATAGAAGCCCGCGCGGCTGCCCACGCCCACCGTTTCGGCCACGGTGATCTGCACGCTCTTGATGTAGGGAGCCTGCCAGAGCGGGCCGAAGATGGCGTTGCCGAAGCGCAGCACCATGAGGTTCTGCACCGTCTCTTTGCCGAGGTAATGGTCGATCCGGTAGATCTGCTGCTCGGGAAAGTGCTGGCCCACCGAGGCGTTGATGGCGCGCGCCGATTCGAGGTCGTGGCCGAGCGGCTTTTCCAGCACCACGCGCGCGTGCTCGTCGACGAGGCCGCAGGCCGTGAGGTTGTCGCAGATGGTGGTGAAAAGCTCGGGCGAGGTCGCGAGATAGAACACGCGCTGTGCGCTGCGGCGCGCGGCGGCGCACAGGCGGCTGTAGTCGCCCTGGGCGCCCACGTCGATGCGCACGTAGTCGAAGAGGGCGAGGAATCTGTCCCACGCGAGCGCGTCGAGCGCCTTGCTGTCGACGAACGGGCGCGAGTGCTCTTCCATGAAGGACAGATACTGCTCGCGCGTCCAGTCGCGGCGGCCGATGGCGATGATGCGCGTATCGGCCGGCAGGTTGCCGTGCAGGTGGGCCATGTAGAGCGCCGGCAGCAGCTTGCGCGCGGACAGGTCTCCGGCGCCGCCGAAGATGATCATGTCGAGCGGGCGGTCTGACGCTGCGGATGGGGCCTGAGTGGTCATGGTGCGTTTGGAGGTGGACGGTTAGGGGCCGGGTTGAGACGGACCGGAGCGAATCGGCACCGGGCGGGATTGACCGGGACCGATGCGGACCGCGGGCGCCCGCATGCGGGTGACGCGCCAGGCGTCTTCCCGCAGGCATCTGCGGTGCACGCTATGGTGCCCGTTTATCGGCGTTCGTGCAGGAAGGCGCTGCGCACGAAGACGCAGAGAGCGCACAGGCCGGCACGGCCGCCTGTGCGTATCTTAGGGGAAATTTGACGGCAGGCCGCCGGCTTGTGCGGAGCGTGTGGGCTTGTGCTGGAGTGGGCCAGGGTGTTGTGCTTCGTTTTGACTCGTTGCGCTTCGTCGCTGCACGCCACGGCGGTGGCGCCGTGGTGCGCCATCGTGCCCGGCTGGCACTGGACTGCGCGCGTCAAGCCGCCTGAGCCGCGCTGCTTGCCGCCGTGCGGGCCGCGGCGGCGGCGTCCGTCAGAACTGGTACGTCACCGTCATGTCGAGCACGGTGCCGGTTGCGCGCTGCGTGATCGGGCTGTGCACGGCGTCGCCGACCAGTTGCTGGATCGCGGCGTCGCCGCTTGCGAGCCAGTGCTTGTTGATGATCCAGGTCGCGCTCACGCCGAAGCCGAACGACTTGACGCCCGCGCCCGCACGGTAGGCCGGATGGCCGGAGCGGGCCGCCTCGTTCGGGGTCACGCCGAACCAGCTGTTCATGTAGCGCGAGTCCGCGAAGGTCACGCCCGGGCCCGCGAACCAGACGAACTTCTGGGAGCTGCCGGGCATCGGCATATAGGCGCCCAGGTCCGCGACCCAGCCGTTCGAGCCGCCGAAATAGCGCCTCACGTCCGCGCGTAGCACGAGCGGGAACGACTTCGAGATCACGTACTCGCCGGCCAGCTTGACCGCCGGAGCCGGGTTGATGTTGTCCATGCCGCCGAGCCGGCTGGAGTCGTCGCGCGCGCGGCGGCCCAGGTCGTAAGCCGCGCCGAGCGAGACGCGCCAGTTCGGCCCGGACAGCACGTTCATGCCGATGCCTTCACCGGTCGACAGGAAGAAGAGGTCGCGGTAGCGGATGTCGATGCTCGGGCCGGCCACCATGTGATGGCGGTCGGAGCCGTCGTAAAGGGGGCGAAAGCTGGCCGCGGGACCGACACGGATACGCCACGTCGGCAGCGAAGGCTGCATGAGTTTTTCGAGAGGAATGCCCGCCGTGTACTGCCATTCGGCGAGCGGCGACGGCGTCTGTGCCGAGGCGGGGGTGGCCAGTGCTGCTGCGAGCGTGGCAATGACCGATGCCGCTGCGGCGGTCGTGCGCTTGTGCATGAATGAGCTCCTGTAGGACCCCGTTGCGATTCAGGCGACCGGTCGCGGCACGACACGCCGCCGCGCGCAGGCGGCCCATGTCGCCGCCGATGCCATGGTCTTGCAATGGGGCGCAATCAAGCGGGGAAGCAAGAGCTGTTCCGAGGCACTGTCGCGTGAGCGCATCGCTTCCGTTTCAGCCTCGTTTCGTCCTCGCTCTGCCTTGTTGCGGCGCGGCCGGCGGGCTCGCTACGTGCGGGTGTGCCCGGTGGCGGGGCAGCGTTTCGGCATGGCCGTTTTATGTTACTGGACGTAACCGCATGGGCGTTCGCGCGATCTTATGCAGCAGTTATTACAAAGCTGAAATACGCGGGAAGCGAGCCTGCGATATAGTCCGGGCAACCATCAGGACGTAAGCACATCTGCAAAAAGGGTGAATCATGAAGTTCGCGCGTGTTGTTGCATGGGTGGCGGGAGGACTGGCGATTGGCGTGTCGAGTGCGGCGTTGGCTGGCGTGAGCGTGGGCGTGAACATCGGCATTCCGGCACCGGTTTATGTCGCGCCGGCTCCGGTCTATGCGCCACCGCCTCCGCCTGTCGTCTATCAGCCGGCGCCTATCTATCCCGCGCCTGTCTATCCGGCGCCCGCCATCGTGATCGGCTGGCATGGCGACCGCTATTGGGACGGTCGCCGCTACTGGGACCGCGACGAGTGGTACCGCTATCACCGCGGCTGGGACCGCGGACGCCACGGCGGCTGGGATCATGGCCATGGCGGCGGCCATGACGGATGGCGCCATTGACCTGCGATGGCGAGGCGCTTTCGAACGCTATGGCGCCTTGCAGGTAAGCTGACGCAAGCCGAAAAAAAACCGCTCGTAAGAGCGGTTTTTTTATGGGTCGCGAAAGGGCGTGAAGCTCGGTACTCAGGCCGCCTGCTGGGGCAGAGGATGTGGCCGGCGCTTGTCTGCCTCGCTCATTCTTCCGTGGGGGCCATGCCGCCCACCACGGCATTGAAGCCGCTGTCGACGTGGACGATTTCTGCGGTAATACCCGAGGCCAGTTCGGAGAGCAGGAACGCCGCCGTATTGCCGACCTGCTCGATCGTCACGTTGCGCTTGAGCGGCGCGTTGTGCTCCACGAAGTCGAGAATCTTGCCGAAGCTCTTGATGCCGCTCGCAGCGAGCGTCTTGATCGGGCCTGCGGAAATGCCGTTCACCCGCACGCTCTTGCCGCCGAGCGAAACCGCCATGTAGCGCACGCTCGCTTCGAGCGCGGCCTTGGCGAGCCCCATCGTGTTGTAGTTCGGGATGGCACGCTCGGCGCCGAGGTACGAGAGCGTGAGCAGCGACGCCTCGGGCGAGAGCAGCGGCAGCGCCGCCTTGGCGAGCGCGGCGAAGCTGTACGCCGAGATGTCGTGGGCGATGCGGAAGTTCTCGCGCGTCATGCCTTCGAGGAAGTCGCCCGAGATTGCCTCGCGCGGCGCGAAGCCGATGGAGTGGACGAGGCCGTCGAGGCTGTCCCAGTGCTGCTTGAGCGAGACGAAGAGCGCTTCGATTTGCGCGTCGTCGGCCACGTCGCACGGGAAGACGAGATCGCTGCCGAACTCCGCGGCGAATTCGGAAATGCGGTCCTTGAAGCGCTCGCCGACGTACGTGAAGGCGAGTTCGGCGCCTTCACGCCGGCACGCCTGAGCGATACCGTAGGCGATGGAGCGGTTCGACAGAAGACCCGTCAACAGGATGCGTTTGCCGGCCAGAAAGCCCATGAATTCTCCTAATGTGGGGCGGCGCGCCGCTGTCTATGGTGCGCGGCGTCGCGCAGGTTGGGTAGAATTCTCTCACACTGCAACCGCCAACTGGATAAACAAGCCCTTATGACAACTGGCTCGCCAAGCGGCTCGCGACGGGGCGGGGCATCGCTCGACAGAGGCCGTTATGCGGCCGTTATATCTGTCTGTCGTGCGGCCCGTCGTGCTGCCTCCGGTGCCTGGCGCACATGGCGCAACACGGGGCGTGCCGCAGTCGCGTTATCGGCTGCAACGGTGCTCGTCGCCTTCACCGCGATGCAGTCGGCCTGGGGCGCCTATGCCATCGCGCAGTATGGCGAACCGAAGTACCCGCCCGGCTTCAGCCATTTCGATTACGTCAATCCGGCGGCGCCCAAAGGCGGCACACTCGTGCTCGCTAATCCGAACCGGCTCACGAGCTTCGACAAGTTCAACCTCTTCACGATGCGCGGCAACCCGGCGCCTGGCCTCGGATTGTCGCTGGAGAGCCTCACCACGGGAAGCTCGGACGAAGTGGCATCGGCATACGGGCTCCTTGCCGACGACATTCGAGTCGCGTCCGACGGCATGTCCGTCACGTTCCACATCAATCCGCGCGCACACTTCTCGAACGGCGACCCCGTCACGGCGGCAGACGTGAAGTTCTCGCTCGATATGCTCAAGAGCCGGCAGGCCGCGCCGCCCGTCGTCCTCTCGTATGCCGACATCACGCGCGCCGTGGTGGTGGACCCATCCACGGTGCGCTTCGAGTTTCGAGCGCACAACCGCGAACTGCCGCTGATCGCGGGCAGCATGCCGGTGTTCTCGCACAAATGGGGATTGCGGCCCGACGGCACACGCATTCCGTTCGACCAGCTCGCATTCGAAAAGCCGATAGGCAGCGGCCCGTATCTCATCGAGAGCTACTCGAACGCGCGCACGATCACCTATCGCCGCGATCCGAATTACTGGGGCGCCAATCTGCCGGTGCGTGCCGGCATGTACAACTTCGAGCGCATCGTCTACAAGCTCTATGCCGACGACGTCGCCCGTCTCGAAGCGTTCAAGGCCGGCGAATACGACGCGCTCGTCGAATACGTGGCGCGCAACTGGGTGCGTCGCGACGTGGGCAAACGCTTCGACAGCGGCGAGTTGCAGAAGCGCGAGTTCGAGCAGCACAACGGCGCCGGCATGCAGGGCTTCATCATGAATCTGCGTCGGCCGCTTTTTCAGGACGTGCGCGTGCGCGAGGCGCTCGACCTTGCGCTCGATTTCCAGTGGCTCAACCGGCAACTGTTCTATAGCCAGTACCGGCGCATCGACAGCTTCTTCGTGAACACAGACCTGCAGGCAAAAGGGTTGCCTTCGCCGGGCGAGCTGGCGTTGCTCGACCCGTGGCGCTCGAAGCTCGACCCCGCGGTGTTCGGGCCGCCGCCCGTACAGCCCGACACCGACCCGCCCGGCTCGCTGCGCGCCAATCTGCTCAAGGCGCGCGCACTGCTCGCGCAGGCCGGCTGGACCTATCGCGACGGAGCGCTGCGCGACGCGCAAGGCAAGCCGTTCGAATTCGAGGTGCTCGACGACACGAGCGGCTCGGCGCGGTGGGAGCCCATCATGGCGCAGTATCAGCGCAGTCTTCAGAAGCTCGGCATCAAGGTCAGTTATCGCGCCGTGGACTTCGCGCTCTATCAGAAGCGCCTCGACGCATTCGACTTCGACATGACGACGATCCGCTATCCCGACGTGCAGGTGCCGGGCACCGAGCAGATCGACCGCTTCGGCAGCAAAGCCGCGGACGAGGAGGGCTCAGGCAATCTGATCGGCCTCAAGTCGCCGGTGGTGGACGCGCTGTTGCGCGCCATCGTCGCGGCACAGACGCGCGAGGCGCTTGTCGACGCGGTGCATGCGCTCGACCGGGTCTTGATGCATGGCTATTATGTGGTGCCGCAGTGGTATAGCGCGGTGCATCGCGTGGCGTTCAAGAACACGCTCGCGTGGCCGCGCACACTGCCGCTGTACTATTCCGGGAGCGACTGGATCATCTCGACGTGGTGGTTCAAGACATCGCCTGCGGGAGCGGCGAACCAGTAGCGTAACGGCTCGTGTTTCAAGCGCGCCGATCATGGCCGCCCGTACGCGAGCCGTCCCGTTCAAACATACGGATTGCCGCCTATGTGGAGCTACATCCTCAAACGCCTGCTGCTGATGATCCCGACGCTCCTCGGCGTGCTGACGCTGACCTTCGTCGTGATCCAGTTCGTGCCGGGCGGGCCGGTGGAGCAGGCGATACACGAGCTGCGCAAAGGTGCCGAGCAGGGCCTGCCGTTCGGCATGCGTGCCCATACGGGCGTGGATGCCCAGCAGCTCGCACAACTCAAGGCGCTCTACGGTTTCGACAAGCCGCCGCTCGAACGCTACTTCATGATGCTCGGACGCTTCGCGCGCTTCGATCTGGGCGACAGTTATTTCCGGCATCAAAGCGTGTGGTCGCTGATCGTCTCGAAGCTGCCGGTGTCGATCAGCATCGGCCTGTGGACGTTCTTCCTCACCTATCTCATATCGGTGCCGCTCGGTATCGCGAAGGCCGTGCGCAACGGCTCGCGCTTCGATCTGGTCACGAGCCTCGTCGTGCTCGTCGGCTACGCGATTCCCGGCTTCGTACTGGGCGTGCTGCTGCTCGTGCTGTTCGGGGGCGGTTCGTTTCTGCAGCTCTTTCCGCTGCGCAATCTCGTGTCGGACAACTGGGACTCGCTGTCGCTCGGCGGCAAGATCCTCGACTATCTGTGGCACATCACGTTGCCCGTCGTTGCTTCCGTGGTGGGCAGCTTCGCCGTGGTCACCATGCTTACGAAGAACGCATTCCTCGACGAAGTGCGCAAGCAGTACGTGCTGACGGCGCGCGCGAAGGGTCTCTCCGAGCGCACGGTGCTGTGGAAGCACGTATTTCGTAACGCGTTGCTGCCGCTCATCGTGGGCTTTCCGGCCGCGTTCATCGGTGCCTTCTTCACGGGCAGCCTGCTGATCGAGACGCTCTTTTCGCTCGACGGGTTGGGCCTGCTCTCCTACGAGTCCGTGATTCGCCGCGACTATCCCGTCGTGCTGGGAACGCTCTATTTGTTCACGCTGATCGGTCTCGTGACGAAACTGATTTCCGATCTCTGCTACGTGCTGGTCGACCCCCGCATTCAATTCGAGCATCTGGAGCACTGAGTTGAGCCGAGCCCGCGTTGGCCCTGAGATGTCCTCTTCCGCGCAGCCGGTGCGCGCATTCGTGTCGCCGTCGCCGGCGCGGCGCATCTGGCAGCGCTTCAGGCAGCAGCGCCTCGGTTACTGGAGCCTCGTCGTCTTCGTGTTCGCCTTCGCGGCGAGCCTTGCGGCGCCGCTGTGGTGCAACGACAAGCCGCTCGTCGTGCGCTACGACGGGCAACTCTATTTCCCGCTCTTCAAGGACTATCCCGAGACCGCATTCGGCGGCGACTTCCCGACGCCGGCCGACTATCTCGATCCGTACATCCGGCATCGCTTCGACGCGCCGGGCAACTTCGCGATCTACCCGCCTAACCCGTACTACTACGACACGCTTAACTATTTTTCGAAAACGCCGAATCCAGCGCCCCCTTCGCGCGCGAACTGGCTCGGCACCGACGATCGCGGCCGCGACCTGTTCGCACGGCTCGTCTACGGCTTTCGCGTTTCGGTGGAGTTCGCGCTCGTGCTCACGGCCATCGGCACGCTGCTCGGCATGCTGGCGGGCGCAGTGCAGGGCTACTTCGGCGGCAAGGTCGATATCGTGGGCCAGCGCCTGATCGAGATCTGGAGCGCGCTGCCCGAGCTGTATCTGCTCATCATTTTTTCCTCGATCTTCGAGCCGGGCTTCATCCTGCTGATCGTGCTGCTCTCGCTGTTCGGCTGGATCGGCCTTTCCGATTACGTGCGCGCCGAATTTCTGCGCAATCGCAATCAGGACTACGTGCGCGCCGCGCGAGCGATGGGGCTGTCGAACTGGCAGATCATCTGGCGGCACGTGCTGCCCAACAGTCTCACGCCGGTCATCACGTTCCTGCCGTTTCGCATGAGCGGCGCGATTCTCGCGCTCACGAGCCTCGACTTTCTCGGCCTCGGCGTGCCCGCGCCTACGCCGAGCCTTGGCGAACTCCTCGCCCAGGGCAAGGCCAATCTCGACGCGTGGTGGATCTCGATGTCCACGTTCGGCGTGCTCGTCGTGACGCTGCTGTTGCTCACGTTCATGGGCGACGCGCTGCGCAACGCGCTCGATACGCGCATTGCCGACGCCATGCGCGCGGGAGGCAACCAGTGAGCGCCGCCGCCAGCGAAAGGGCCGCGCCGGCGGCCGGTACGCCGCTGTTCTCGCTCGAGCGGCTGCGCGTGGCGTTCGGCGATACGGTGGCCGTCAACGACGTGACGCTCTCCATTGCGCGCGGCGAGCGTGTGGCGCTCGTCGGCGAATCGGGCTCGGGCAAGACGGTTACCGCGCTTTCCGTATTGCGTCTGCTCGCGGATGCGCAGGT
Organism: Paraburkholderia kururiensis; assembly: GCF_034424375.1. Lineage (NCBI taxonomy): Bacteria > Pseudomonadati > Pseudomonadota > Betaproteobacteria > Burkholderiales > Burkholderiaceae > Paraburkholderia > Paraburkholderia kururiensis. Next base: position 1,986,010 of record NZ_CP139965.1, read on the forward strand.
GGGCGGTTCGATCCGCTTCAACGGGGAAGACCTGCTCGCGAAGAGCGAACGCGAGATGCGCGGCCTGCGCGGCAACGACATCGCGATGATCTTTCAGGAGCCCATGACGGCCCTGAATCCGCTCTTCACGGTGGGCGAGCAGATCGCGGAAACGATCATGCTGCACGACGGCCTCACCAAGCCGCAGGCGTACCGCCAGGCTGCGGCGCTGCTCGCACGCACGGGCATTACCGATCCGGAGCGGCGGGTGGCGAGCTACCCGCACCAGCTTTCCGGCGGGCAGCGCCAGCGCGCGATGATCGCGATGGCGCTGGCTTGCCGGCCGCAACTGCTGCTCGCCGACGAGCCCACCACGGCACTCGACGTCACCATTCGCGCGCAGATCGTCGATCTGCTGCTGGAGCTTCAGCGCGACGAGGCGCAGAAGCGCGGCATGGCGGTGCTGCTCATCACGCACGACCTGAACCTCGTGCGCCGATTCGCGCAGCGCGTGGCCGTGATGGAGCGCGGTGTGCTCGTGGAGAGCGGGCCGGTCGAGACGATTTTCGAATCGCCGCAGCATCCGTACACACAGCGGCTGCTCAACAGCCGGCCGGAGCGCACGGTCGTGCCCGTGCTGCCCATTTCGCCCGTGTTGCTGGATGCGCGCGGCGTGTGCGTCGATTTTCCGACCCGGCTGCCGGGCTTTCGCGGCTGGTTTCGCACCGGGCGCTTTCGCGCAGTGGACGACGCTAACGTGTCGGTGCGGCAGGGCGAGACGCTCGGCATCGTCGGGGAATCGGGTTCGGGCAAATCGACGCTTGCGATGGCGCTGCTCGGACTGCAGCGCACCGCGCACGGCGAGATCGAGTTTCAGGGCCGTTCGCTCGCGAGCTATCGCGGCCGCGAACAGACCGAGCTGCGCTCGAACATGCAGGTGGTGTTTCAGGACCCGTTCAGCTCGCTCTCGCCGCGACACACGATCGAGCGGATCGTGGGCGAGGGGCTCGCGCTGCATCGGCCGCAACTCGACGCGAAGGCGCGGCGCGACAAGGTTGTCGCAGTACTGCGCGAGGTGGGCCTCGACCGCACGGTGCTCTATCGCTATCCGCACGAGTTCTCGGGCGGGCAGCGGCAGCGCATCGCGATCGCGCGGTCGCTGGTGCTGGAGCCGCGCATCCTCATCCTCGACGAGCCGACGAGCGCGCTCGACGTCTCCATCCAGCAGCAAGTGCTCAAGCTGCTGGCCGGGTTGCAACGCAAGTACAACCTCGGCTACGTCTTCATCAGCCACGACCTCGAGGTGATCGGCGCCATGGCGCACCGGGTGGTGGTGATGCAAAACGGGGCGATCGTGGAGACCGGCGAGGTGGGGAAGATCTTCGCCGAACCGGCCCATCCTTATACGCGGAAGCTGCTCCAGGCGGCCCTCGGCGGGCATATTCCCCAATGAGGTGCGTGTGACGATTGTATTTTTCTATTTGTTTTGACACGCGAATACTTACTGGCTAGTATCGTCCAAAGTTTTCTTCTAACCCCCTGATTTTCGGGCAAATTCTACCGACCGATGCACCACAGACATTTGACCCAGGCTTGCGCGCGCGCCGTCGCCGGGATGTTCATCGGCGTGCTGATGGCAGCAAGTTCCGGCACATTCGCCGATGAAGCAAGCAATTTTAGTCAGAATGCCTTAAATTCGTCGCAATTCTCGACGAATTCGCAGTCTTCCTCCCCCACCAGCACCACCCAGGCTCCCGCAGCGAGCGACAGCACGAGCGGCACCCGCTCGTTCCTGTCCGGCATGGCGGGCAAGGCCGGCGACGTGGTGGTCGGCGCGCTGAACATGATTGGCGTGCGCTACCGCTGGGGTGGCAACACGCCGGATTCGGGCCTCGATTGCAGCGGCTTCGTGCGCTACGTGTTCCAGGACACGCTGGGCCTCGCGCTGCCGCGTCGGGCCGAGGAAATGAGTCGCGTGGGCGAGAAGGTGCGCCTCTCCGAGCTGAAGCCGGGCGACCTCGTTTTCTTCAATACGATGCGCCGCACGTTCTCGCACGTCGGCATCTACATCGGCGACAACAAGTTCGTGCATTCGCCTTCCACGGGCAGCACGATCCGCGTCGACGATATGGATGACGGCTATTGGGAAAAGCGCTTTACGGGCGCGCGACGCGTGGAGACCACCTATCCGCAGCAGCAGGACCTGAAGCAGCGCGTAAGCGCGACGATTGGCGGCAATTGAGTAGACCCGCTTAGTCGGGGTTCAGCCGGCCGGCCGCTTCTTTTCATCAGGTCTTCGGCAGTTCGACAAAAAGCTCGCTTCGTTTGAAGCGGGCTTTTTGTGTTTGTAGCGTGCGTTCTGCGTGCCTTGAGTCGTCTCGCCCGCAGGGCCCGTGCTGCGACGGGCCAGCGACAGTGCGGCAAATGCCGGGGTGGCTGAATGGCGCGCCGGGAAGCGCGTGCTCAACCAACGCCTCGCCACCCGCCCCACGGCGGAAACGCCGCTTACGCGACCGTGGCGCGACTTTGCGCGAGTTTGCGTTCCAGCTCCGGCATGATTCGCGCCACCGCTTCCTCGCCGGCGAGAATCGCCGCATTGCGCTGGCCGAAGTCGCTGCTGCTCATGGCGGCCAGATTGGGCCGGATCACGAAGTCCGCGTATTTGTCGAGTTCATAGGCCTTGATGGTCTGGCCCATGATGGTGAACGTCTGCATCAGGACATCGAACGAGCTTTGGGTGAGCCCGCTTTCCGGGCGCGCGGAGATGTCCACCGCGATCACGAAATCGGCGCCCATCTTGTGCGCGAACGCAGCCGGCACCGGGCTCACGAGCCCGCCGTCCACATACTCGTGGCCGCCGATCTTCACGGGCTCGAAAATCGACGGCACGCTGCACGACGCACGAACCGCGATACCCGTGTTGCCGCGCTGGAACAGGATAGGCTCGCCGGTCCTCAGATCGGTGGCAACCACGCCGAGCGGCTTCGCCATCTTCTCGATGGGGCGATTGTTCAACGTCGTGTTGAGATAGTTCTGCAGCGCGATGCCTTGCAGCAGGCCGCGCGTGCGAAACGGCATGGCCCAGTCGCTGATGGATGCCTGATCCATCGTCAAGGCGAGCTTGTTGATCGCGATGCCGCTCATGCCCGAAGCGTAGAGCGCGGCCACCACGGAGCCCGCGCTCGTGCCGCACACCAGGTCGATCTGCACGTTGCGGGCTTCGAGCGCCTTGATCACGCCGATGTGCGCGAAGCCGCGCGCGGCGCCGCCGCCGAGCGCGAGCCCGACCCGCAGCGGACGCGCCGGCTTGCCCACGGGCGGCGTGGCCGCGGTGTTTGGCGCCGATGTGCTGGGGGTGGTGTGGGTCTGCGTGGCTGTGGTGCCGCAGGCAGTCAGGACGGCGGATGCCGCGGCGAGCGAAAACGCCCGGCGGCCCATGGAAGGCGAGGAAGGCTTCAACGATTTCTCCAGCTGCGGTAGCGCACGGCCGGCCGGTAGCCGGGGCGCAGACCGCGGATCACGCAACGCGCGGCGCAATTACGGTGGCGTACCGTGCGGCGCGTACCGCGTCGGCAACGGGCGCCGGCGCGGGCACATCATAAAGCAAACGGGTAGCCATGCACGGATACGCCGACCGAGTGGACGTGCTACTTGTGGTGGGATCCCACACGTACGGCGAGCGACATACAGCGTGCCCCGATGAGAGCGACTGGTAGCGGAATGAGCCGCGCACCCGGCCTCGTTTGCGCGCGTGCCGCGCGGCACCCGGCGGCTCACCGAAGTCCCGGCGGGTATAATCGCAGGTCGAATTTTTCATTCGCGTTGCGTGGGCGAACGCCGCAGGACATCACCGGCCGGCGTCTTGCTCTGCCGCTCGCGGGCGGCCGGCGCGCGTCCTTCACGAGACCGCGGCAGCCTTGCCCGCACGCGCGACGCCGTCTCCGAGCTCATCCATATGACCACCTCTGTCCGTACCCGCTTCGCACCGAGCCCCACCGGTTTCATCCATCTGGGCAACATTCGCTCCGCGCTTTACCCGTGGGCGTTCGCGCGTCATCACAAGGGGACCTTCGTGCTACGCATCGAGGACACGGATCTCGAGCGTTCGACTTCGGAGTCGGTCGACGCCATTCTCGAAGGCATGGCATGGCTCGGCCTCGATTACGACGAAGGCCCGTTCTACCAGATGCAGCGCATGGACCGCTATCGCGAGGTGCTGGCGCAGATGGTGGAGCAGGGTCTCGTGTACCCCTGCTACATGTCGACGGAAGAACTCGATGCGCTGCGTGAAAGGCAGCGCGCCGCCGGCCTCAAGCCGCGTTACGACGGCACGTGGCGTCCGGAGCCCGGCAAGACGCTGCCCACGCCCCCGGAAGGCGTGAAGCCGGTCCTGCGCTTCAGGAATCCGCTGACGGGCGTCGTGGCATGGGACGACGCCGTGAAGGGGCGCGTTGAAATTTCCAACGAGGAGCTCGACGACCTCGTGATCGCGCGTCCCGACGGCACGCCCACCTACAACTTCTGCGTCGTGGTGGACGATCTCGACATGCGCATCACACACGTGATTCGCGGCGACGACCACGTGAACAACACCCCGCGCCAGATCAACATCCTGCGAGCTCTCGGCGCGGAGCCGCCGGTCTACGCGCATCTGCCCACGGTGCTCAACGAGCAGGGCGAGAAGATGAGCAAGCGTCATGGCGCAATGAGCGTGATGGGCTACCGCGACGAGGGTTATCTGCCGGAGGCCGTGCTGAACTATCTCGCGCGTCTCGGCTGGTCGCACGGCGACGCCGAGGTCTTCTCGCGTGAGCAGTTCGTCGAGTGGTTCGACCTCGAACACCTCGGCAAGTCGCCGGCGCAGTACGACCACAACAAGCTGAACTGGCTCAACAATCACTACATCAAGGAAGCGGACAGCGCGCGTCTTGCCGGGCTGGCGAAGCCGTTCTTCGAGGCGCTCGGCATCGACGCTGCGGCGCTCGAGGCAGGCCCGTCGCTCGACGGCGTGATCGCCTTGCTCAAGGATCGCGCATCGACCATCAAGGAGATCGCCGAAAACGCCGTCATGTTCTATCGCGAGCCGCAGCCTGAGCCCGAGGCGCTGGCGCAGCACGTGACCGACGCCGTGCGTGGCGCGCTCGCCGATCTCGTCACGGCGCTGCGCAGCGCCGAATGGACGAAGGAGGGGATCGCGGCGGCGCTGAAGGCGACGCTTGCGGCACACAAGCTCAAGATGCCGCAACTCGCGATGCCGGTACGCCTGCTCGTGGTCGGCACGACGCACACACCCTCGATCGATAGCTTGCTTTCGCTCTTCTCACGCGAGGTAGTGGTGGCGCGAATCGGCAAGGCGCTGGCTTAAGCGTGATGCCGAAAACGGAGCGCGATTCGAAGGGCCGCTCGGCGCGATCGAAAAAGTTGCGTTGGAAAGCTCAAAGGGTATTTACAAACCACGATTCGGTCTCTAAAATCTCGTTTCTGTTCTGCAAGGGGGTATAGCTCAGCTGGGAGAGCGCTTGCATGGCATGCAAGAGGTCAGCGGTTCGATCCCGCTTACCTCCACCACCAGAACATTCGTGAATCTCTTTTCTGCCCAGCCGGACGTCGTAGAAAAAAGACTTCACAAGCAGCGGTACGGCAGTTAATATAGCGGTCTTCGCTGTTGCAGGTAGTTAGCAGCAAATTGCGAGCGGTAGCGTCGCGATAAGCGACACGATGCAGAAGAGGTTGGTCTGCAAAGATTATGTCCCCTTCGTCTAGAGGCCTAGGACATCACCCTTTCACGGTGAGTACAGGGGTTCGAATCCCCTAGGGGACGCCAGGACATTCGCGGCGCCAGGCAGTAACCGGCGAAGCAGCATGCGGGAACTAACCGACGCCCGTAAGCGATGATGTAAAGACTGGAGCGGTAGTTCAGTCGGTTAGAATACCGGCCTGTCACGCCGGGGGTCGCGGGTTCGAGTCCCGTCCGCTCCGCCAGACAAAGCCCGTTCAGGCGCACTTGAGCGGGCTTTTTTATTAAGGTGTAAGCCTGTGTTGTCCCCTTCGTCTAGAGGCCTAGGACATCACCCTTTCACGGTGAGTACAGGGGTTCGAATCCCCTAGGGGACGCCAAAGACACACAGGTAGCAGCGCCATGCAGCACGAGGCGATGCAGCGTACGCAGCCACAAGGCGATGTGCGCGAAGCTGTAGAGACTGGAGCGGTAGTTCAGTCGGTTAGAATACCGGCCTGTCACGCCGGGGGTCGCGGGTTCGAGTCCCGTCCGCTCCGCCAAAAACGAGAAGCCCGCTGGGAACACCCAGCGGGCTTTTTGTTGTTTGCTCCAGTCAGAGCGGCGCGGACGAAGGGGATGCTCGACCTGACTCCGCCAACCGTCAACCAGCAACGCCAAGCCGTTGTTCCTGACCGCTTCGGAAAAACAGCCATTGCCAGCGTGCACGGCCTGCCTTACCGTTGTGCAGGTTCTTCTCTCGCCGGTGTGCCATGTTTGCCCCGAACGACGTCCCATCCCGCTTCCATCTGCGCGGCGCCACCATAGAAGACTTCGAGTTTGCCGAAGCGCTGACGCGTACGAACATGGACGGCTATTACCGGCGACACCATCTCGTCTGGCGGGGCGACCTGTTTCTCGCAAGCTGGCGCGAATCCGAGAACTTCATTCTGGAAGCCGAGGGCGAAGCAATCGGCGTGCTGCGGGTGACGGAAGAAAACGACTCGCTGCATATCCGGGACGTGCAGATCGCCGAAGGACACCGGCGTCAGGGTGCAGGCACCTTCCTGCTCGACATCTCGCATCAGTGGGCGCGCGAACGCGGTCTGAAGGAGCTTCAACTGCGGGTGTTCGTCGACAATCCGGCGGCAAGGCTCTATCAGCGCATGGGGTACCGGCCTGCGGGCCCGAGGCTTGCGCGGCTCGGCTCCATCCGCCACATGGCGCGCAAGGTGTGATGCGGTGGATGTCATCCCCTTCGTCGGTCGCTAAGCCAATCCTTCTGCATACGCCAACTGCTGTTGCAATCGCGTCATGCGCGAGCGGCATTCATCATTTGTCTACGTCCGCGCAGGCCGTGCGGTGCTGACCTCGACGTCCGGTGACAACAGCTCGTCTCGAGCAGCAAGCGCGACGCCGTTGTCCTCGCGATGTGCGATGTCGCGTGCGATGAATGCGCGCGGACTCTGTCCGAAGGCCCGTCGGAACATCGCGGAGAACGCACTCTGGCTCTGGTAGCCGAGTTCTTCCGCCACGAGCGACATCGGCCGCCCCTGGTTCAGCAACGGAATCGCACGCGCGAGGATGGCCTGCTGACGCCACTGCGAGAAGCTCATGCCCAGTTCCTGGCGGAACAGCCGGGCGATAGTGCGCGTGCTCGCACCGATGCTGGCCGCCCAGTGTTCCAGCGACACCGAGCCGGCCGGATCGGCAATCAGCGCTTCGCATAGCGTGCGCAACCGTTTTTCGGCCGGCATCGGTACCGAGAGCGGCAGCGGCTCGGACCGCGTGATCTCGTCGAGGGCGAGCGTGCCGAGCAGCCGCTCGCGATACGAGGGCAACCCTTGCGTATCGAGCGCCGCAATGACCTCGCGCAGCAGCCCCGACACCTCCACTACGCGACACGCGTCCAGCCCCTCGGGCACCACCGTCTCGTCCACATAGAGCGTACGCAGGAACGCCTCTTCGACGATGACGACTTCGTGCGTCACGTGCGGCGGCACCCAGATCGCGCGCGAGGGCGGCACCATCCACGTCGTACCCGTGGTCGCCACGCGCAGCACGCCGCGCGACGCATAGGCGACCTGCGCCCAGCCGTGCGTATGACGCGCGATGCGCACGCCCGCCGGCATGGGGCGCGACCGCACCCGGATGGGATGAACCGGCGTGGGCGCGAAGTCCGGCGGAATGTCGGCGAAGTGGACCTGATCGGAAGAAGACGAAGTGGCGTCGAGTGGCATGGCAGGCGCGGAGTCGGGCAGCGGCGGCTCCGCCATTGTAGGCGGGTGCAGCACGCGCTGCAGGGCGCGGCCGGGCGCCGGGCAGACTCGCACGCATGCCGCACACACCCGCTGCGCAGCCCCGTTGACCGGTTGCCGCCGGCTTTTCTTCCCTGCCCGATATGCGGGCATAATGCGTGCGATTTCGATGACGTCGAACTCATTGCCAAACCCCATCGCCAAACCGTGGAGGAAGCCCATGACCCAGGCCACTGCGGATCTCTGCGACGCGCACGAGGATCAGCTTGCCGCCGGCACGCTGCGCGTGCTCGATCCGGTATTTCGTTTCTTCGGCCGCGCGCCGGCTTTTTGCGGCCCGGCCGTCACGCTGAAAATCTTCGAGGACAACACGCTCGTGCGCACCGCGCTCGAACAACCCGGCGAAGGCCGCGTGCTCGTGGTGGACGGCGGCGGCAGTCTGCGATGCGCGCTGGTCGGCGGCAACCTCGGCAAGCTCGGGCAGGTCAACGGCTGGGCGGGCATCGTCGTGTACGGCTGCGTGCGGGACACGCGTGAACTGAACGAATGCGACATCGGCATTGCCGCGCTGGCCGCCCACCCGCAGCGCAGCCAGAAGCGCGGCGGCGGCGAACGCGACGTACCGGTGCGCCTGCCCGGCACGACGGTGCGGCCCGGCGAATGGATCTACGCCGACGCGGACGGCGTGCTCGTTTCCAGCGCGCCGCTCTGAAGCCGGGGGACGCTTGATGCAGTACGTGTTTGTCTACGGCACCTTGCGGGCGGGAGAGATCAACGACATCAACGTGGCCGCGGCGCGCTACGACATCGCGGCGCCGACACTCGTAGGCGAGGCCTTCGTGCGCGGGCGACTGTTCGATTTCGGCGCGTATCCGGGGCTCGTGGTGGAGCAGGTTGGCGACCGGGCGCTGCGCGTGAAGGGCGACGTCTACGAGATCGACGACGCGCTTGTCGCCGTGCTCGACGAGATCGAAGAGGTCTATCCGGGTGTGGAAGGGCTATTTCTCGCCCGTCATACGGAGGTCGAGGTGAACGGCGTGGCGCTCACCTGCCGGTTCTATCCCGTTGCGCCGGATTCGGCGAGGGGATGGCCGGAGATCAGGAACGGAGACTGGGTGACGTACCGGCGCGCCCGCTGAGGCGAGGGCCGCCTGAGGTGGCCTGCTGTAGCCGGAGGTTCGCGTGTAACCCGCGTGCACTACCGCGCCACCTGACTGGTAACCGGCTCCGCTACCACGAGACCGGCCCGTGTTTACAACCGGGCTGGCCACGCAATAGCGATCACGGTACTTAGATTTCCTCGTACAGCGGCAGCGTGAGGAATTCAGTGAATTGCTCTGCCGTCGACATCTGCTCGAAGATTTCGGCCGCGCGGTCGTACGGTGCCGTATCGCCGCCCACCACGTTCTTCACCTTCACGAGTTCCTCTTTCGCGAGCGCTCGAACGAGTTCGGCCGTGACCTTGCGGCCGTCCTCCAGCGTGCCCTTCGGCGAGCGGATCCACTGCCACACCTGGGAGCGCGAAATTTCCGCCGTGGCGGCATCTTCCATCAGATTGTGGATCGGCACGCAGCCGTTACCGGCGAGCCACGAGCCCAGGTAGTGGATGCCCACGTTGATGTTGTTGCGCAGACCCGTTTCGGTGATCGGCTGTTCCGGACGGAAGTCGAGCAGATCTTTGGCCGTCACCTGCACGTCGTCGCGCTGCTTGCCGATCTGGTTCGGCTTGTCGCCGAGCACCTTGACGAACTCTTCCATTGCCACGGGCACGAGGCCCGGGTGCGCGACCCAGCCGCCGTCGTAGCCGTCGCCGGCGTCGCGTGCTTTGTCCGAACGCACGCCGCCCATCGCCTTGTCGTTAGCGGCCGGATCGTTCTTGATCGGAATGAGCGCGCTCATTCCGCCGATGGCCGGCGCGTTGCGTCGGTGGCAGGTCTTGAGCAACTGCAGTGCGTAGGCGCGCATGAACGGCACGGTCATCGTGATCTGCGAGCGGTCCGCAAGGCAGAAGTCCTTATCGTTCTTGAACTTCTTGATGGCCGAGAAGATGTAGTCCCAGCGGCCCGCGTTGAGGCCGGAGCTGTGCTCGCGCAGCTCATAGAGGATTTCGTCCATCTCGAAGGCGGCGAGGATCGTTTCGATCAGCACCGTCGCGCGAATCGTGCCGCGGGCAATACCCACGGCTTCCTGCGCGGCGACGAAGACGTCGTTCCAGAGGCGTGCTTCGAGGTGGCTTTCCATCTTCGGCAGATAGAAGTACGGGCCGCTGCCGCGCGCGATCAGTTCCTTCGCGTTGTGGAACAGGTACAGCGCGAAGTCGAAGATGCCGCCCGAGACGCGCTGGCCGTCCACGGTCACGTGCTTCTCGTCGAGGTGCCAGCCGCGCGGACGCACGATCAGCGTCGCGACCTTGTCGTTCAGGCGATACGACTTGCCGTTCTGCTCGAGCGAAATGGTGCGGCGGACGGCGTCCTTGAGGTTGATGTGGCCGGTGATCTGGTTGTTCCAGTTCGGCGTGTTCGAGTCCTCGAAGTCAGTCATGTACGAGTCCGCGCCGGAGTTCAGCGCGTTGATGATCATCTTGCGCTCCACCGGGCCCGTGATTTCCACGCGGCGGCATTCCAGGTCTTTCGGCAACGGCGCAATGGTCCAGTCGCCGTCGCGCACGCTCTTCGTTTCGGCGAGGAAGTCGGGGCGCTCGCCCGCGTCGAGGCGCTTCGTGCGCTCGGCACGAGCCTTCAGCAGTTCCTGGCGGCGCGGCTCGAAAGCGCGATGCAGTTGCGTGACGAGTGCCAGTGCCTGCGGCGTAAGGATCGTTTCGAAGCCCGGCGCAATCTCGCCGGTAATCTGCATGCCCTGCGGTGTCTGCAACGAATTGGCCATGATGGCTGCTCCCTGGTCGGTCAGATGTGAATCGGATGTGAAAGCGGGTACTGCGTGCGCCGTCCGCGCGGAACGGCGGCCCGTCATGCGCCGGGGCTGTGGCGCACGCGGGCCGCGCTCCGGTCGGGCGGCGCGTGGGTTTCGAGAAACGCGGCGAGGTCCGCCATGCCGCTGCCTGTGCCGTCCGGCCGCACGCCCAGTTCCTCTGCGGGCGCGCCCTGGCGGTTGATCCAGAACGTGGTGTAGCCGAACCAGCCGGCGCCCGCGGCGTCCCAGCCGTTCGACGAAACGAACACGATGTCGCGTGGCGCTGCGCCGAAGGCCTGCGTGCCGAGCGCATAGGCGGCCGGCGAGGGCTTGTAGGCACGCACGGCGTCCACCGAAAGCACGTGATCGAAGAGTCCCGTCATGCCGGCGCTTTTGACGGCGATGTCGAGCATCTGCGGATTGCCGTTCGAGAGAATGGCCAGGCCCGGCGCGCGGCCCGCGCCATCGCCTGCGCGCAACTGCCGCAGCACGGGCAGGACGTCGGGAAAAGCCGAGAGACACGCGTATTCGTCCATCAGCCGCTTTTCGCCGGTGGCCGTGAGCGGCAGACCCAGCTTGCGCGCCGAGAAGCGCAGGGCGTCGAGCGTGACGCTCCAGAATGGCTGGTAGCGCGCGCCGCCTTCGGGGTCCGAGAGCGTGCGCAATTGGGTGTATTCGATCTGCTTTTGCCGCCACAACTGCGAGAGCGCGAGTCCCTGGCCGGCGAACAGCTGCTCGGCCGCGGCGACGACCGAATGGACGTCGAAGAGCGTGCCGTACGCGTCGAAAATCACTGCCTTGGGAAAGAGTGTCGTTGTGGCCGACATAGCCGTGCGCTCCGTTGTCAGAGGTCGACGACGATTCTATTCGTGATGCTTAAGGCAAAGAAAGCTTCGAATCGTCACTTGATCTTTTACTTTCATCTACCTAATCTGTCGCTCACCGCTCCGGGACTCACTTTCCCGGCGCTTTGAACTGTCTACGGTGATGCGATGGACCGCTTCAAACAGATCGAAACTTTCGTCGCCGTAGCAGCGAAGGGCAGCCTCTCGGCCGCGGCGCAAGCCGAGGGCGTGGCGCCCGCCATCATCGGGCGACGTATCGACGCGCTCGAAGAGCGCCTCGGCGTGAAACTGCTCGTGCGCACCACGCGACGCATTACGCTCACGTTCGAAGGCTCGGCGTTTCTCGAAGACTGTCAGCGCGTGCTGCACGAGATGCAGAACGCCGAAGCGAGCGTGTCGGCGGGCGGCGTCAAGGCGAGCGGTCACCTGCGCGTCTCGGCGCCAGCGGGTTTCGGCCGACGCCACGTGGCGCCGCTCGTGCCCGCGTTCACCGTGGCGCATCCGGACGTTTCCGTGACGCTGGATCTTTCGGACCGCATGGTGGATCTCGTGAACGAGGGATTCGACTGCGCCGTACGTCTCGGCGAACTGCCGGACTCTTCGCTCGTCTCGCTGCGGTTGGGCGAAAACCGGCGCCTGTGCGTGGCTTCGCCGGACTACCTCGCACGCCGCGGCACGCCGGCCACGCTCGCGGATCTCGCTCATCACAATTGCCTCGCGCTGGCGGCAAGCGCCAACCAGCAGCGCGGCTGGACGTTCCAGCAGGACGGCAAGGTCGTCTCCATTCGCGTCTCCGGCACCATGGAATGCTCGGACGGCGCGGTCCTGCACGAATGGTGTCTCGAAGGTCACGGGCTCGCGTGGCGCTCGTGGTGGGAGGTCGGCACCGACGTGCTCGCCGGACGGCTCGTGAGTGTGCTCGACGCCTTCGCCGCACCGCCCATCGGTATTCACGCCGTCTTTCCGCAACGCCGCCATTTGCCGCTGCGCGTGCGGCTCTTTCTCGATTTCCTCAAACATACCTACGAGCAACCCGGCTATTGGGGCGAGGGTTGATGCCGCGCCTTGCGTCGCACTGCAGGCGGGTTTCCGATATGGGTACAGACCCGCACCCGTGCGTTGCCGCGTTTTTCGGCGCACTAGAATCGGAGCACGAGGTCCGCGATGCGGGACCACCCCGACACCACCGCCGCAGCCCGGCGCCGTGCAGATCGCGCCGCTGCCCGCAACGGAGGGCGCCATGTTCAAGCACATCCTGGTTCCAACCGATGGATCGGAACTGTCGAAGAAGGCGATCGACGGCGCCATCGATCTGGCCCGCGCCGTGGGCGCGCGCGTAACGGCGTACGCGTGTCTGCCGCAATATCCGTACTCGCCGTTTTCCGAAGTCGTGATCGAACCGCCTGTCGACTTCCAGCAACGCAGCGAACGTGAGGCGCAGATGCATCTGCAGGAGGTCGAGGAAGCCGCGCGCAGCGCGGGCGTGGTCTGCGACTGCCAGACGAGCGTGCACCCGTCACCGTATCTCGGCATCATCGAAGCGGCGGAGCAGGGCGGTTGCGATGTGATCTTCATGGCCTCGCACGGACGGCGCGGCCTGGGCAGCCTGCTGATCGGCAGCGAGACGCAGCGCGTGCTGACCCATACGAAGATTCCTGTGATCGTGTATCGATAGCGACAAGCGAGGCCGTGGGGCAACGCGGCTCGCAGCGAAATCGCGCCGGGGGTCCGGCGCGTTCCGTTCTTTTGTGTGCTGCCGCGGTTGTGCCGCGTTGGCGTTTTTTCCAGGCTCGCAGTCCGACGTATGGGGTCGACCATATCGCGTCTGCCAAGGCGCGCACCCCGTCGCGCAGCCTGGTGTGGCGGCGGGCGGTACCTGAGTACCCACCCGCCGCGCCTCCTCCCTGATTTGTTTTTGAAGCCGGCACGATTCGGTGCCGGGGACCTGCCCCGGACCGGCAACCCATTGGATCAGGCGACCTTCTTGTCGAAGAACTGCTCGTCTTCGGTCGAACCATGCAGCGCCGTGGTGGAAGCGTCGCGCTCCACCGTCTGGGTGACGGCGTCGAAGTAGCCCGTGCCGACCTCGCGCTGGTGCTTGACCGCGGTGAAGCCCTTCTCGGCGGCGGCGAACTCGGCCTGCTGGAGCTCGACGAACGCGCTCATCTGCTGGCGTGCGTAGCCGTGCGCGAGATTGAACATCGAGTAGTTGAGCGCGTGGAAGCCGGCGAGCGTGATGAACTGGAACTTGTAGCCCATCGCGCCCAGCTCCTTCTGGAACTTCGCGATCGTTGCGTCGTCGAGGTTCTTCTTCCAGTTGAACGACGGCGAGCAGTTGTAGGAGAGCAGCTTGCCCGGGAACTGCTTGTGGATCGCCTCGGCGAACTTCTTCGCGTACTCGAGATCCGGCTTGCCCGTTTCGCACCAGATCAGGTCGGCATACGGCGCGTAGGCGAGGCCGCGCGACACGGCTTGCTCGAGGCCCGGCTTCGTGCGGAAGAAGCCTTCCACCGTGCGCTCGCCCGTGAGGAACGGCTTGTCGTTGTCGTCGACGTCGGACGTGATGAGGTCGGCGGCTTCTGCGTCGGTACGCGCGACGAGCACAGTCGGCGTGCCGCAGACGTCGGCGGCGAGGCGCGCGGCGACGAGCTTGGCGACGTTTTCGCGGGTCGGCACGAGCACCTTGCCGCCCATGTGGCCGCACTTCTTGACGGAGGCGAGCTGGTCTTCGAAGTGCACGCCCGCGGCGCCGGCCTCGATCATGGCCTTCATCAGTTCGAATGCGTTGAGCACGCCGCCGAAGCCGGCTTCGGCGTCGGCCACGATGGGCGCGAAGAAGTCGACGTAGCCTTCGTCGCCTTCGTTCTTGCCTTCGGACCACTGGATCTGGTCGGCGCGCGTGAGCGTATTGTTGATGCGCTTCACGACGAGCGGCACCGAGTTCGCGGGGTACAGCGACTGGTCGGGGTACATTTCACCGGCCACGTTGGCGTCGCCCGCGACTTGCCAGCCCGAGAGGTAGATCGCCTTGAGGCCGGCCTTGACCTGCTGCATGGCCTGGTTGCCGGTGAGGGCGCCGAGCGCGTTCACGAACGGCTCGTTGTTCACGAGCTGCCACAGCTTTTCTGCGCCGCGCTTCGCGAGCGTGTGCTCGACTTGCAGCGAGCCGCGCAGGCGCACGACGTCCTCGGCGCTGTAGCCGCGCTTGATGCCTTTCCAGCGCGGATCGGTTTCCCATTGCTGTTGCAGTTCCTGAGCCTGTTGTTGACGCGTCGTGGTCATGATGTGCTCTCCTTTGAGTGCCTTGAAGTGAATCGATGGACTGGCTGTCTTCGCGAAACGACGGGTTCCTGGAGGAATTGGGTCGACTCGTTTCGCGAAGTCTTATATAAGAGTCTAGGCAAAACCGGGCAGGTGCAACAGGCCGTAAGTCAGGTTTTATAGGAATTTATTTTTGTTTTAAATCAATGGCTTGATGTGTTGATTTCGTGATGAGAAATGTCGTTTTCCATCCTGGAACGCAACAGCTTGTGCCACGCAGCACGAAATTTTACGACTCAAAAGATTTTTTCATATCGTGAAATTCAGGCGGACATAAAAAAAGACCGGTGCCTGGGCACCGGTCTTCAGCGCTTTCGCTGCGGCAGAAGAAGCCGCTGGGAAGGCAATCAGGCGCATCGCGTTCGCGATGCGCGCAGGTTAGTCGTCGCGACGCGAAGTGCGCGATCCGTCCTGACGGCGGCCGCTGTAGCCGCCTTCGCGCGAGCGGCCGTAGCCTTCGCGGGAGCCGCCGCCGAAGCCGCGGGAGTCGCCGGAACCGCTGCGCTGACCGCCGGGGCGGCCATCACGGGCGCCATAGCCGTCGCGCGACTGGCCGCCGCTCGGCGCGCCGTAACCACCGCGCGAAGCACCGTCCGCGGACTTGTTGGCCCAGCCCCCCGTACGTTGACCGCCCTGGCCGTAGCCGCCGCCCGGCTTGCCGCCATTACCGAAGCGGCGACCGCCGTTGCCGCCACCCGGACGGCCGCGACCGAAGCCGCGATTGGCGGGCGCCGTCTTGCGAGGCTCGAAGCCCTCGACCACGTTGACGGGCAACGTGGTGTGCACAAAGCGCTCGATGCGCTTGAGCGCGCCTTGCTCGGCGTGATGGACGAGGCTTACCGCGATGCCCGAGCGGCCCGCACGACCGGTACGGCCGATGCGGTGCACGTAGTCTTCGGCGAACTTGGGCAGATCGTAGTTGAACACGTGCGTGATGCCGGGGATGTCGATGCCGCGCGCAGCCACGTCGGTTGCAACCAGCACGCGAACGCGGCGCTCGCGCAGCGCGCGGATGGTGCGGTTACGTGCGCCCTGGGGCAGGTCGCCGTGCAGCGCGGCCGTTTCGAAACCGGCGTCGGCGAGGCGACCGGCAAGCTGGTCGGCGTCCATCTTGGTTGCCGTGAACACGATGGCCTGGTCGAGGCCGGTGTCGCGCAGCAGATGGTCGAGCAGACGGTTCTTATGGTCGCGGTCGTCGACGTAGTGCACCGTCTGCGCGATGTTCGCACGCGACTCGAGGCGCTGCACGATCTCGATACGCTCCGGATCCTTCAGCAGGCGGCTCGTGAGCGAACCGATCTTGCCGTCCAGCGTGGCCGAAAAAAGCATGGTCTGACGCGTGGCCGGCGTGGCGGCCACGATCGTTTCGATGTCGTCGATGAAGCCCATGTCGAGCATGCGGTCGGCTTCGTCGAGCACCAGCATCTGGAGTTCGGACAGGTCGATGCGACCGCGCTCGAGATGGTCGAGCAGACGGCCCGGCGTCGCGACGAGAATCTCAGGGTTCTTCGCGAGCAGCATCAACTGCTGGCCATATGCGACGCCGCCCAGAATGCTGAGCGTGCGCAGGCGGCGCAGATGCTTGCCGTAGGTCGATGCGGCGGTGGTCACCTGCATGGCGAGCTCGCGGGTGGGCGTGAGCACGAGGAGTCCAGGGCGCGCGACCGGCTGCGGACGGCGGCCACGGCGCTCGCCTTGCGCGTCGCCCGAACGGGGTTCGCGCGGCTGGCTGGCTTGCGTCTTTTGCAGTTGGGCGAAGCGCTCGATGGCGGGCAGCATGAAGGCCGCGGTCTTGCCGGAGCCGGTCGGGCTCGAAACGAGCAGGTCGCGGCCCGCGATGGCGGCCGGAATGGCACGCTGCTGCACGGGCGTGGGTACCTTGTAGCCCGCCGCGGTGAGCGCCGAAACGATTTCGGGCGAGAGGCCGAGCGACGCGAACGACGGGCCTTCCGGCGTGACAGCGGCGGCGGCGTCGTGCGCGGGAGCGGCCTGCTGTTCGTTGTCACCGAAGACGTCGTTGGCGAGGGCGGTCAGCGGGCTGGGGGTGTTACTCGAAGTCATGTAAATCCTTGGAACGCAGGAAATGGAACGTCGGCGCCAATCGACACAACCCTGGTCGTCGGATTCAGCGGGCATGAAGCCGCGAGCAAATCGAAAAACGGGGGCAACTCGCAACCGTGAGCGAGTTTCTAGTTAGAAGCTGTTTCGGATGCGGCGCACCGGATGGTATGCCGCCAGCCTGATCTTTGACGGCCCCGAACAGGGCCAAGGCAGAGGGGGACAGGTTCTAAACTGGATTGGAGCATAACGCTACGAAGCGCTGTGCCGCGAAACCGGTTTGCACCGAGGCCAAGGCAAAACGCAGCTGGCATTATAAAGAGATTTGTTGCGCCGCGCCACATCGATTTCGGTTTTTCGTCCCGCCGCCCCCCGGGCGTCAGGAAGCCGTGCCGTTTTTCAGGGACTCCACGAGCTCCACGTACTGCTGGCGCGCCGTTTCCTGCGGGGTACCTTTGAGCGCGGCCCAGGCATCGTGCTTGTACTTGCCGACGATGTCGGCGAAACCCGGCTTGTCGCCGTGCACGTCGCCTTCGGTTGCCTGCTTGAAGAGCGCGTAAAGACGCAGCAGCGTCAGATTGCCGGGGCGCTCGGGCAGCTGTTTCACGTCTTCCTGGGCCTGTGCGAACAGTGCATCGACATCGCTCATCGTTTTCTCCATGGCAGTGGCGGGAATGGCCGTCGATGGTAACAGCGGCGCCGGCCATGACGCTGGAGCAACTCTTCCAAACGGCGGGCGGGCTGGCCGCCGCCGGCCAGGGCAAGAGCGGGGCATTACAATAGCGGGCATGACTCAAACTGTGCTGCTTGCCATCGATACGTCGACCGAATTCTGCTCGGTCGCCTTGCTTTGCTCCGCCGGCAATACGTCCGGCAGCTCCGCCCCGGACGCCCAGGACGCGCTGCGCATCTGGACGCGCCACGAGGCCACGGGCGCGGTGTCCAGCACACGTCTTCTGCCCGCCGTTCGCGAACTGTTCGACGAAGCGGGCTTCGGGCTGACCGATTGCGACGCCATCGCGTTCGGCGCCGGACCGGGCTCGTTCACCGGTCTGCGCACGGCGACGGGCGTTGCACAAGGGCTGGCATTCGGGCTCGGCGTGCCGGTCGTGCCGGTCAGCACACTCGTTGCCTGCGCCGAAGCGGCGCGGCTTGCCGACCCATCCGCCACGCGGGTGCTCGCGGCGCTCGATGCACGCATGGACGAGGTCTATTGGGCCGACTTCGCGTGGGACGACGCGCAGCAGGAATGGCGCACGATCCAGTCGGCGTCGCTGGACGCTCCCGCGCAACTCGTGATTCCCGACGAGCCGTTCACGCTGGCCGGCAATGCCGCGGCGGCGTTCGGCGAGCGCTTGCCTGCGGCGGCTCACGCCCAGCACGTGAACGGCGAGGCTGTGCCTCATGCCCGCGCAGTGGCGGTCACGGCGCTGCGTGCCTTGCGTGCCGGCCGTACCGTGCGGCCCGATCAAGCCGCGCCCGAGTACGTGCGCAACAAGGTGGCGCAAACGGTGGCCGAGCGGCTCGCGGCCAAGGCGACAACGCACGCGGGCACGCTGGCCTCTCGCGAGACGCACGGTAGTCCCGAGGGCGCGCAATGAGTGGCGTGTTGCTGGCCGATCGCTATCTGTCGCCGATGACCGAAAGCGATCTCGACGAAGTGGTATCCATCGAGAAGGTCGCCTACGAATTTCCCTGGACGCGCGGCAATTTCGAGGACTCGCTGCGCAACGGCTACTTCGGCATCTGCATGCGGCACGTGACGGGCACGCTGCTCGGCTACTGCGTGCTGATGCCGGTGGTCGACGAAATGCACGTGCTCAACCTCTGCGTGGCGCCGAGCGCGCAGGGCGCGGGCGCTGGGCTCGCGCTGCTGCGCGAGGCGGTGCGCATGGCGCGCAACCAGCGTCTCGAAGGGCTGCTGCTCGAGGTGCGGCCGTCGAACCATCGGGCGATCCGGCTTTACGAGCGTTTCGGGTTCAAGTCGATCGGCCGGCGCAAGAACTACTACCCGGCGCGTCATCGCAGCCGGGAGGACGCGATCGTGATGCGTTTTTCGTTTGCAGAGGAGGGCGTGCATGACGCTCCGTGAGACCGTGCTGGAAGAGATGGGCCTGGCGCCCGTGTGGGTGCGCCGAGGTGCGGAAGGCCAGCGTTCTGCCGACGTGAGCGACCAATCCGGCGCGGACGAGGCGCTCGCAACGACGCGAGAGCGGGATGCGGCGGCCGAGCCTCGAGCCGCGGCGTCAGTGACACGGGGCGAAGAGTCGGCTTCGGACGTCACCGCCGCGGCAGTCGCTGTGCCGTCGATGGCCGCTGGAACGTCGGGCCGCGCTACGGCGGTTGCCGACACCCCGACAGCCACGGCCTCCGGAATGCCAAACGCCGATACGGCGGTTCAGCCGTCGGCAACCGCTGCCCGCCTCGTCGACGAGCCGCCACCCGCAGAGGACGACTTTGCCTGGTTCGACGCCCCGTCGCCCGTGCCGGAGCGGCAAGCCCCGATGGCTCAGGACACGCCCGGTGAGCCATCCGTCGCGACGCTCGACTGGGACGCGCTCGCCGCACGCGTGGCGGGGTGCCAGCGCTGCCGCCTCTGCGAGAAGCGCACCAACACGGTGTTCGGCGTGGGCGACCGCGAGGCCGAATGGATGCTGGTGGGCGAGGCGCCCGGCGAGAATGAAGACCGCCAGGGCGAGCCGTTCGTCGGCCAGGCGGGCAAGCTGCTCGACAACATGCTGCGCGCGCTGACGCTCGCACGGGGCAACAACGTCTACATCGCGAACGTCATCAAGTGCCGTCCGCCCGGCAACCGCAATCCGGAGCCCGACGAAGTGGCGCGCTGCGAGCCTTATCTGCAGCGCCAGGTCGCGCTCGTGAAGCCGAAGATCATCGTCGCGCTCGGCCGCTTTGCCGCGCAGAGCCTGCTCAAGACCGACGCCAGCATTTCGTCGCTGCGCGGGCGCGTGCACGAGTACGAGGGCGTACCGGTGATCGTCACGTATCACCCCGCCTACTTGCTGCGCAGTCTCCACGACAAGGCGAAGGCGTGGACCGACCTTTGCCTCGCACGCGATACGTGGCGCAAGGG
Organism: Paraburkholderia kururiensis; assembly: GCF_034424375.1. Classification (NCBI taxonomy): domain Bacteria; kingdom Pseudomonadati; phylum Pseudomonadota; class Betaproteobacteria; order Burkholderiales; family Burkholderiaceae; genus Paraburkholderia; species Paraburkholderia kururiensis. The sequence continues at coordinate 2,006,188 of NZ_CP139965.1, forward strand.
CGCCGGCGGCGAAGGATGAAGAAAGGCGCGCCGGGCGAGTGCGGTGCCGCCGTGCCCGATGAGCCGGCATCGCGGGCCCGGTCGCACGCCGATCCGCACCTCGGGCCGTACTCGGCATCGCAGCCCGAACCGACAACCGAACCGACAACCGAACCGACAACCGAACAACCGGCCGACGTCGCACCCGACATGTCGCCGGACATCGTTCCGGACGCGCAGTCACCGCAGCCCGAACACGTCAGCCAGGATGCCCGTCTCGATTCGCTGCGCGACACCGCCGTGCGAGACCTCGCGTGGCTGCTTTTCAGCCCCGGCCTGTTGCGGGCACAGCCGCCAGCCGATCTGCTCGCCGATCCATTCGAATCGGCGAGCGAGCGGGCGGACACCATCGACTGGCTCGTTGCTCTGGATCGCGACGCGCTCGCGCTGCACAGCGCCATCGCGGCAGCGCGCGTGACGCGGCTTGGCCGCTATGCCGAATGCCTGCTCGGCTGGTTTCTGCAGCATGGTCCCGCAGCGCGGCTCGTGGCGGCGAACGTCGCGCTGCGCCGCGCGGGCGTCACGCTCGGCGAATGCGATTTTCTCGTGGAAACCCACAGCGGCCGTCGCCGGCATTGGGAACTGGCCGTGAAGTGCTACCTGCAGGCGGGCGACGGGCGCGCGCGCCTCGCGGACTACGTCGGCCCGAATCTGCAGGATCGCTTCGACCTCAAGCTGTCGCATCTGCTCGGTCATCAGTTGCCGCTCAGCGGGCGCGAGGAGTTTGCAACGCTCGGACATCGCGGGCCGTGGGAAGCGCGGATGTTCGTCAAAGGGTGGTTGTTTTATCGGGCGGAGAACCTGCCCGACGAAGCTGCTGCGCGCAACGCGGAGCCGCTTGCCCCTGAACTCGCGCCCGATCACGCGCGCGGCTGGTGGACGACCCGCGGCGACTGGCCTCGCTTCGCGTCGGACCACGCCATGGTCTGGCGCAGGCTGTCCCGGCTCGAATGGCTGGCGCCGCGCCGGTATCGTGACGACGAAGGGCAGGTACCGCTCGTCGACGCCTATACGCTGGCCGAACAGCTTGAAGATGGATCAGGACCGGCGATGGTGGCCGCGTTCGCGCGCGATGCGAGCGGCGCCTGCACCGAGCGCTCGCGCGGCTTCATCGTTCCGGACGACTGGCCGCGGCACGCGCAGGCATTCGCGCGTCACCACCAGCGATAGAAGTGATGAACGGGGCCCACGCCGTGGCCGACGTCGAGCCGGCTGCTCGCTTCGATGGCGCCCGTCAGGTATTGCTTGGCATCGGCCACCGCTGCGGCGAGGCTGTCGCGCTGCGGCGCGAGCGCGGCAATCGCCGATGAAAGTGTGCAGCCCGTTCCGTGCGTGTTCCTGACCGGAACGCGTGCACCGCCCAGGCGTAGCGTGCCGCTCTCCTGCACCAACCAGTCGGGGCTCTCGTCTGTGCCAAGATGCCCGCCCTTCACCAGCACGGCGCGCGCGCCCAGCTTTCGCAGCGCTTCGCCCTGGCGCACCATGCCGGCTTCGTTGGTCGCTGTCGCTTCGCTGAGCAGCGCCGCGGCCTCAGGCAGGTTGGGCGTGACCACGTCGGCGAGCGGCAGCAGTTCGTCGCGCAATGCGGCGACCGCGTCGGCTGCGAGCAAGGCGTGATTGCTCTTCGAGATCATCACCGTGTCGAGCACGATGCACGGCGGACGGTAGCGTGTCAGCGCCGCGGCGACCGCGTGCACGATAGCCGCGTTCGCCAGCATGCCGATCTTGACCGCGTCGATGCGGATGTCGTCGAACACCGCGTCGAGCTGGGCCGTTACGAACGCCGGCTCCGGCGCGTGCACGCCCGTCACGCCGCGCGTGTTCTGCGCGGTGAGCGCCGTAATTACGCTTGCTCCGTAGGCGCCGAGCGCGGAGAAGGTTTTCAGGTCGGCCTGAATGCCCGCCCCGCCGCCGGAGTCGGAGCCGGCGATGGTGAGCACGTTGGGAATGGGATGAGTCATGACAGCGGGAGGGCGTTGCGACGCCCGATCAGTGCTTCACTTCGCCGATGAGCGCGACCGAATCGAACGCGCGCTGATTCGCCTGATGGCGTTTCATGACGAGCCACATCATCAGGCACACGAAGGTGCCGAACAGCACGATGACGAGCGCCACGGGCACGTCGAGCCAGACGAGCACGGCATAGAGGCACAGCATCACGAGCACGGAGAGGTTTTCGTTGAAGTTCTGCACCGCGATCGAATGGCCCGCCGACAGCAGCACGTGACCGCGATGTTGGAGCAGTGCGTTCATCGGCACCACGAAAAAGCCCGAGAGGCTGCCCACGAACATCAGGAACACATAGGCGATCAGCAGATACACGGGCAGGTGCAGTCGCCCGACGGAGATGTTCCAGTGCGGCGGAAAGAAGTCGCGGGTGTAGAACGCCATCAGCATGACCGCGATACCCATGATGATGCCCACAGGCAGCACCGACAGCGACTTCTTGAGCGGAATGCGTGCCGCGGCGATCATTGCGCCGGCCGCCACGCCGACCGCGACCACGGCTTGTAGAAGGGCCCCTTCGGAGAGCGACATGCCGAGCGAGACCTCGGCCCATTTGAGCACGATGAATTGCAGCGTGGCGCCCGCGCCCCAGAAGAGCGTGGTGACGGCAAGCGAGATCTGGCCCAGCTTGTCGCGCCAGAGAACGAGGAAGCAGTCCGCGAAATCGGTGACGAGCTTGATGGGGCCGCGCTCCTGTTTCGGATAGCGGGCGCCGGTGTCGGGGATGCGCAGATTGAAAAGAGCCGCGACGACGTAGATCGACATGATCACGAACATCGCCGCCTCAGCGGGCGTGTTGATGGACGGCGGCGTGTAGTGGATGACGTGCGAGGCGATGTGCGGACTGATCAACGCGCCGCCCAGCACGGTGCCGAGAATGATGGAGCCGACCGTGGTGCCTTCGATCCAGCCGTTCGCGGCGACGAGCCGGTCAGGCGGCAGCAGTTCGGTGAGGATGCCGTATTTGGCCGGCGAGTACGCCGCCGCGCCGAAGCCCACCACGCCATAGGCGAAGAGGGGATGCGTGCCGAACAGCATCATGAGGCAGCCCACCACCTTGATGGTGTTGGTGATGAACATGACGCGGCCCTTGGGCCGGGAATCGGCAAACGCGCCCACGAACGCAGCAAGAACGACGTATGACAGCACGAAGAACAGCTTCAGGAGCGGCGTCATCCAGTTCGGAGCGTGGAGATCTTTGAGCAGAGCGATGGCAGCGATCAGAAGCGCGTTGTCGGCCAGCGAAGAAAAAAACTGCGCGGCCATGATGGTGTAAAAGCCTTTTCTCATCTGATGATGCGATGCTGTCCTCTCTGCCGTCCGGCCGCCCCGGACGGCTGTAAGGCATCCGGGCTTATTACGATCGAAATGGGTTGTGCGCACGGCTTTATATCACGAAAATAGCGGCATTCGGACTAGCAGATACCTCAGCCGCACCATCCGGCGGACTTCCAGGCGCTGAAAACGCATTGTAAGCTCCTGATTTGAAAGCGTCTTTACGAAAACTTCCCATGCCGCGTCCCCTCTCAGCCACGATTCACACCGCCGCTCTCGCCAACAATCTCGCAGTCGTGCGCCGCAGCGCGCCCAAGTCGAAAATCTGGGCTGTCGTGAAAGCCAATGCCTACGGCCACGGCCTCGCCCGCGCGTTCCCGGGGCTGCGTGCAACCGACGGATTTGGATTGCTCGACCTCGAAGAAGCGGTGAAGTTGCGTGAACTCGGCTGGGCCGGGCCCATTTTGTTGCTCGAAGGCTTCTTTCGTCCGACGGACATCGACGTCATCGACCGCTATAGCCTCACCACCGTCATTCATTCGGACGAGCAGATGCGCATGCTCGAAATGGCGCGTTTGTCGAAGCCGGTCAATATCCAGCTGAAAATGAATAGCGGCATGAACCGGTTGGGGTATACGCCCGAGCGTTTCCGTGCGGCATGGGAGCGCGCCCGGGCCTGCGCCGGCATTGGCCAGATCACGTTGATGACCCATTTCTCCGACGCCGACAGTGAACGCGGCATCGGCTACCAGATGGAAGCGTTCGAGCGCGGCGCAGAAGGCATCGCGGGTGCGCGTAGCCTCGCGAACTCGGCGGCCACGCTCTGGCACCCTGCGGCCCACTTCGACTGGGTGCGGCCCGGCATCATTCTGTACGGCGCGTCGCCCTCGGGCGTGAACGCGGCCATCGAGGGCGCGGGCATGCAGCCGGCCATGACGTTTGCCTCCGAACTCATCGCTGTGCAGACCGTGGCAAAGGGGCAGACCGTGGGCTACGGTTCCACCTTCAAGGCGCGCGAGACCATGCGCATCGGCGTGGTTGCCTGCGGTTATGCGGACGGCTATCCGCGCATCGCGCCGGAAGGCACGCCGATCATCGTGGACGGCGTGCGTACGCGGGCCGTGGGCCGCGTCTCCATGGACATGCTCACCGTCGACCTCACCCCGTGCCCGAACGCGAACGTGGGCACGCGCGTCGAACTGTGGGGCAACGCGCTGCCTATCGACGACGTGGCGCAAGCGTGCGGCACGATCGGCTACGAGCTGATGTGCGCGATCGCGCCGCGCGTGCCGGTGCGGGCGGAATAACGCGTGGCCCGACCGAAGACGCTGTACACCTGCACCGAGTGCGGCGGGCAGGCGCCGAAGTGGCAAGGGCAGTGTCCCGCCTGCGGCGCGTGGAATACGCTCGTGGAAACCGTCGCGGAGCCCGCCGGCGCGCGGCGCTTCCAGTCGCTCGCGAAGACTGCGACGGTACAACGGCTCGCCGACATCGAGGCCTCTGACGTTCCGCGCTTCACCACCGGCGTGGGCGAGTTCGACCGCGTGCTGGGTGGTGGGCTCGTGGCGGGTGGCGTGGTGCTGATCGGCGGCGATCCGGGTATCGGCAAGTCGACGCTGCTGCTTCAGTCGCTCGCACAGATTGCGAACGAGCGGCGCGCGCTGTACGTGAGCGGCGAGGAGTCCGGCGCGCAGATTGCGCTGCGTGCTCAACGGCTCGCGCTGCTGGAGCCCGGCGCGAAGGCCAGCGACCTCCAGCTGCTTGCCGAAATCCAGCTCGAAAAAATTCAGGCGGTCATCGAAGCCGAACGGCCGGACGTGGCCGTGATCGATTCGATCCAGACCATCTATTCCGAGGCGCTTTCGTCGGCGCCCGGGTCGGTCGCGCAGGTGCGCGAATGTGCCGCGCAACTCACGCGCGTGGCGAAGCAATCGGGCACCGCGATCATCATGGTCGGGCACGTGACGAAAGAGGGCAACCTGGCGGGCCCGCGCGTGCTCGAGCACATCGTTGACACGGTGTTGTACTTCGAAGGCGACACGCATTCGTCGTTTCGCCTCGTACGCGCGTTCAAAAACCGCTTCGGCGCGGTCAACGAACTGGGCGTGTTCGCCATGACCGAGCGCGGCTTACGCGGCGTCGCCAATCCTTCCGCGCTGTTTCTTTCGCAGCATGAGCAGACCGTGCCGGGCTCGTGTGTGCTCGTCACGCAGGAGGGGTCGCGGCCGCTGCTCGTGGAAATCCAGGCGCTCGTGGATACGGCGCACGTGCCCAATCCGCGGCGGCTCGCGGTCGGCCTCGAACAGAACCGGCTCGCGCTGTTGCTTGCGGTGCTGCATCGGCATGCGGGCATTGCGTGTTTCGACCAGGACGTCTTTCTCAATGCGGTGGGCGGCGTGAAGATCACCGAGCCGGCCGCCGATCTGGCCGTGTTGCTTGCCATTCATTCGTCGATGCGCAACAAGCCGCTTCCGAAGGGGCTCATCGTGTTCGGCGAAGTGGGGCTGGCCGGCGAGATCCGGCCGTCACCCCGGGGCCAGGAGCGGCTCAAGGAAGCGGCGAAGCTCGGTTTTTCGCGCGCGCTCATTCCGAAGGCAAATGCGCCGAAGCAGCCCATCGACGGTCTTCAGGTCATCGCGGTCGAGCGGATCGAGCAGGCGATCGACCGCGTGCGTGAGTTCGAATAACGCTGCGGCAGGCGCGGCCAGACGGACGCTCGGCTGCACGGTTCTTTTCGGCTGATTCCCCGATATTACCCTTCGCCTCGCACACGCTTCACGACAGTAATCGGCTGTAACGGAGGCCTCGGAAGCTGTAACCCACCAGACACGTGTTTTCCCTATGCTTGATTCGGTCTGCATTCCGTTTCGAGCGGGAAGGGTGGTGTCTTGAAACAGTCTCATGAATCCGCGGCCGACTGCGCTGTCGTGGTACGCGGCTGCCGCGTGTCCGACCCGATTCGCCAACCTTGGGGCGGCGCATGCCGCATCGTCGAGTGGATCGACAGCGATGGGCAGATCTCCCGCCGCGTCGTCGCGGAACATGCGACGGCAGCAGAAGTGCGAAGCACCATCGCGCGCCACGTGGAAGGGCGCAAGCATAGGCTCTACGACGACGAGCGCGAACCTCGGCAGACCTTGCCACGGCGCTGACGTCTGCGCGCGGACCAGTCTCGCGGTGTCAGCGCGTGCACCGGCTCAGGGGCCGCGCTTCACGCCTCTTCAATACTTGTCTTGCCGTTGTGGCCCTGTGAGCGGGGCGCGCATGTCGGCCCTCTCTGACTGCATTGCCGTGCGTGCTTCGGCGTCCTTTCCTGCTCCCGGTTGTTCCGATGTAGCACCGGTAAAAAGCGGATGCCGCGCCGCTTCCGCTGGTGTGAGCACGGGCGAGACGCAGCAGTCCAGCGGCTCCAGCAGCGTCGACCATTCCTTGAGCGTTCGGCTGGCAATCACGCCGGCCAGTTCGCGCGTGAGCGCGGCGGCATCGGTTCCGCCGACGGCTTGACCGAGGCTCCAGTGCCGTGTGCCCCATTCCGGCCGATCGATTGCCGCGCACAGCGTTTCCCAGAACTTCAGCTCCAGTGCGCCCACCGCAAGCCAACGCCCGTCGAGCGTTCGATACAGGTTGTAGCAGGGCACTCCGCCATTGAGCAGACCGTGGCCTGCGTGTTGGTCTTCTTCGTCGTCATTGGCGAGCGCGATTTGCGCGACGACGTTGTGGGCGTAGGTGGCGTGCGTCATCGATACGTCGAGGAAACGGCCTTCGCCGCCGCGCGATACGTGCCAGAGCGCCGCGAGAATCTGCGTCACCGCACTGAGCGCGCCGCCCAGCAGATCCGCGATCTGGAAATTGGGCAGTACGGGCGTGCCGTCCGTGGAGGCAAGCTGGTCCAGTACGCCGGCATAGGAAACGTAGTTGAGATCATGGCCCGCGCGACGGGCGAACGGACCGCTCGAACCGTAGCCCGTTATGGCGCAATAGACCAGTTTCGGATTCAGCTCGCGCAGTGTGTCGTAGCCCAGACCGAGCCGTGCCATCACGCCGGGGCGAAAACTTTCCACGAGCACGTCCGCGTCGCGAGCCAGTGCCTTGAGCACGTTGCGACCGCTTTCCGACTTCAGGTCGAGCCGCGTTTCCCGCTTGCCGCGATTGACGATGCGGTAGAACGCGCCGGGGCGACCCGCTACCCGGTCCGCGGCACTTTGCATCATCACGCGCGCGTCGTCGCCCGCGCCCGGGGCCTCGATCTTCAGCACGTCGGCACCCAGTTCCGCGAGCCGTAACGTGGCGACAGGACCGGGCAGCAGGCGCGTCAGATCGAGCACGCGCAGGCCTTGCAGTACAGCGGGAGACGACACTCTCAATCTCCTTGTCGATGACGATGGGGCGTGGTGCCGGGCGCAGCGGGCCTTGCTCCGTCGGTACAGCAGCCGGGATGCCCGCCGCGCGTGCCGAGGTCCATATTGCGGCGTGGCGGCTGACGAACGCTGATTGTCCACGGGTTTGATCCCGCCACCGGCGCGCGTTGTCCGTTAGCCGATCTGCTCCAGTTCCTCGTGCGCATCGAGCCATTGCGCTTCCAGTGCTTCGAGCTGCCCGGCCACTTCGCCCTGCCGGCGGATCGCCTCGGTCAGCCGGGCCTTGTGCTGCGCTTCGTAGCTGGCCGGGTCGGCGACGAACGCATCCAGCGAGGTCTTCTCGGCGTTCAGCGCGTCCATTTCCTTTTCGATCTTCGCGATGCGCGTTTGCAACGGCTTTTTCAGTTGCGACAGCTTCTGTCTCGTCTCGGCTTCCTGGCGCCGCTGATCTTTGCGGTTCTGCGAATTTTCGGCCGACGCCTGCGGCGCCTCGCTCACCTTGAGCGCAGCACGTTGCTGTGCGGCATGCTCGAGCAGCCAACTGCGGTAGTCGTCGAGGTCGCCATCGAACGGTTGCAGGCGGTGCTTCGCGACGAGCATGAATTCGTCGGTGGTGGCGCGCAGCAGATGGCGATCGTGCGAGACGACGATCAACGTGCCTTCGAATTGCGCGAGTGCCATGGTGAGCGCGTGACGCGTTTCGAGATCGAGGTGGTTGGTCGGTTCGTCGAGCAGCAGCAGATTCGGCTTTTGCCAGATGATGAGCGCAAGCGCGAGGCGCGCTTTCTCGCCGCCGGAGAACGGGGCGATGGGCGCCGTCGCCATGTCGCCCGCGAAGTTGAAGCTGCCGAGGAAGTCGCGCAGTTCCTGTTCCCGCGTGTCGGGCGCGAGCCGGGCGAGATGCTGGAGCGGCGAGTCGTCCGGGCGCAGCGTTTCGAGCTGATGTTGCGCGAAGTAGCCGATCTGCAGGCCCTTGCCCGTGCGCAACTCGCCGGCAAGCGGCGGCAGCGTGCCGGCCAGCGTCTTGATCAGCGTCGACTTGCCCTGACCGTTCGCGCCCAGCAGACCGATGCGCTGACCGTTCTGGATGGAGAGCGTCACACCCTCCACGATGGGAATTTCGCTGCCGTCCGCCGCGCGATAGCCGCAGCGTACGCCGTCCATCACCATCATCGGGTTCGGTGCCGAATCGGGCTGCCGGAACTCGAACGTGAACGGCGAAGCGGCATGCGCCGGCGCGATGAGCTCCATCTTTTCCAGTGCTTTCACGCGGCTCTGCGCCTGCCGTGCCTTGGTCGCCTTCGCCTTGAAGCGGTTGATGAAGCTCTGCAGATGCGCCACGGTCTTCTGCTGCTTCTCGTAGGCGCTTTGCTGCAACGCGAGCTGCTGGGCGCGCAGAATCTCGAACTGCGAATAGTTGCCGCCGTACCGTTTGATCTGCCGTTGCTCGAGGTGCAGCGTGACGTTGCAGACCGAATCGAGAAACTCGCGGTCGTGCGAGATCACGACCAGCGTGCCGGGATAGCGATGCAGCCATTCTTCCAGCCACACGATGGCGTCGAGGTCGAGGTGGTTCGTAGGCTCGTCGAGCAGCAGCAGGTCCGAGCGGCACATCAGCGCCTGCGCGAGGTTCAGACGCATACGCCAGCCGCCGGAGAAACTGCTGACCGGCTGGCGCGTCTGTTCCAGCGTGAAGCCGAGGCCGAGCAGCAGCGCTTCTGCGCGCGCCGGCGCGGTGTAGCCGTCCGCGTCCGCAAAGGCGGCGTGGGCTTCGGCCTCGGCCGTGCCGTCGTGTGCCGCGGAGGCGGCCGCGATGCGCGCCTCGATCTCGCGCAGTGCCGCGTCGCCGTCCAGTGTGTAGTCGAGCGCGCTTTTGTCGACGGCCGGCGTTTCCTGCGCGACGTGGGCGATCTGCCACGAAGGCGGCATCGAAAAGTCGCCGGCGTCCGCGTGCAACTCGCCGCGCAGCACGGCGAACAAGGTCGATTTGCCGGCACCGTTCGCGCCGACGAGCCCGGCCTTTTCGCCGGGATTGAGCGTGAACGACGTCTGATCGAAAAGCGGCTTGGTGCCGCGCGTAAGACTGAACTGGTTAAAGCGGATCACAACGAGGTCCGGCGCTGACGAAAACGCTATTCTAGACCGTGCGACCCGCCCGGAGGATCGGCCGGACGGCCAGGGGCGCGCACGGGTCTTTTCGCTTAGACTGGCGCTACTTTTTTGCGAGGAACGCACAGATGACTTCGATCTACTCGTTTTCGGCCACCGCGTTGAACGGCGAGCCGGTGAGCGTCGAGCGCTATCAGGGCAAGGTGATGCTGATCGTCAACACGGCGAGCGAGTGCGGATTCACGCCGCAATACGCCGGCCTGCAGCAATTGCACGAGCAGTACGCGGCGCGCGGTCTCGCGGTGCTCGGCTTTCCATGCAACCAGTTCGGCAAGCAGGAGCCGGGCGACGCGGCGCAGATCGGCAGCTTCTGCGAAAAGAACTACGGCGTGTCGTTCCAGATGTTCGACAAGATCGACGTGAACGGCGCGGGCGCGCATCCGCTGTATCGCTTCCTCACGGAGGAGGCACCGGGTCTGCTGGGGCTCGAGGCAATCAAGTGGAATTTCACGAAGTTTCTGGTGGACCGCAACGGCAACGTCGTGAAACGCTACGCGCCGGTCACGAAGCCCGAATCCATCGCGGCTGACATCGAAAAGCTGCTGTAGCGCGGGGGCGGGCCGCGCCTGGTGCGGCCGCTAGAGAATGGGGGCGAAGAGCCGCGCCACGTGCATGGTCATCTTCCGCCACGCGGGGGCGTTGCGGTACTCGGTGCGGTCGATCTCGAACGCTTCATCGAAGTCGTGCTGCAGCATGGCTTCGACCTCGGCGGCGAAGGCCCGATGCACCGTGAGCACCATGATCTCGAAGTTGAGACGGAACGACCGGTTGTCGAGATTCGCGCTGCCGATCGCGGCCGCCGCGTCGTCGATCAACACGACCTTCTGGTGCAGGAAGCCCGGCCGGTAGCGGAAGATGCGAATACCCGCCCGTATCGCGTCGTAGGCATACAGCTTCGAGGCTTCGAACACCACGTAGTGATCGCGCCGGCTGGGGATCATGATGCGCACGTCCACGCCGCGCAGCACGGCAAGCCGCAACGCGGACAGCACGGCTTCGTCGGGCACGAGATAGGGCGTCGTGATCCAGATGCGCTTGCGTGCCGCGTTGATCGCCTCCACGAAAAAGAGCGAGCAGGTTTCCTGGCGGTCGGCCGGGCCGCTCGGTAGTACGAGGCAATGCATGTCGTCGCCATGCGTGGCCGGCGGCGAGTCGAGCGGCGGCAACTGCTGGGTCGCCCAGTACCAGTCTTCGGTGAAGACGAACTGGATGCTCGCCACGGCCGGGCCGCGCACTTCGATGTGCGTGTCGCGCCACGGCGAAAGCCTCGGGTTCGCACCCAGGTATTCGACGCCTACGTTGTGGCCGCCCACGAAGGCGCGCGCACCGTCCACCACCACGATCTTGCGGTGATTGCGGAAGTTGAGCTGAAACCGGTTGACGAAGCGCCGGTGGGTCGCGAAGGGATGCACGTCTACGCCACCCGCGCGCAGCGCGGAAACGTAGCGATGCGGCAGATCGAAGCTGCCGATGCTGTCGTAAAGAAAGTAGACGCGCACGCCCCGTTTGGCGCAGGCGAGCAGGGCGTCTTTGAGCATGTCGCCCAGCGCGTCGGCGCGCACGATGAAGAACTGCACGATCACATAGCGCTCCGCTTCGCCGATCGCTTCGAGAATGGCCGCGAAAGTCGCCTCGCCGTTCACGAGCGTGCGCACGGCATTGCCCGGCAGGAACGGCATGCCGCCAAGGCGCGTGAACGAGCGGATGACGCTCTCGCCCAGCGCGTCGGCGGGCTTGCCGCCCGACGAACCCATCGAATCCCACTCAGGCGGGTGCGCGCGCGAGCGCAGCGATTCGTTGCGCAGACGCCGGGCGTCGGCATAACCCTCGAACTTGCTGCGGCCGAGGAACAGGTAGGGGATCAGCGTGAAGTAGGGCATCGCGGTGAGCGAGACGGCCCACGCGATTGCGCCTTGCGAGGTGCGGGTATTGAGAATGGCGTGGCACGCCGCGATGACGCCGAGAATATGCGCGAGCGCGACGAGTGTGCCGAGATGGAGCAGATCGGGTTGCATACAGGCGTGCGGAGGGGCTCCTGAACCGCTGCGCGCCGGCTGGCGCGCAGGCCCGCCCATCTTACCGGATGGTGGTGGCGTCGCGTCTGTCGAGACCGCTTGTGCCTGCTTGTGCGCAAGTGGAAATCGGCGTGGCGGCGTTAGACGGCTCCGCCGCCTTTCGCCGCCACGCGCTGGGGCGCGCGCGGTCGGTGACGCGGTCTGGTTCAGCCCGGCAGATCCTCGGCCTGGATCAGGAAGACGTTGTCGTCGCCGGCGCTTGTCGGGAGCCACACCAGATCGAGTCCGCCGAACGCTGCTTCGACGTTCGCGCGCTCGTTGCCGATCTCGACCACGAGCACGCCTTCGTCGGTGAGCCAGCGGCGCGCTTCGCCGATGATGCGTCGCACGATGTCCATGCCGTCGGCACCGCCTGCGAGCGCCATTTCGGGTTCGTGCCGGTATTCGGCGGGCAGCGTCTGCATCGATTCCGCATTGACGTACGGCGGATTCGTAACGATGACGTCGTAGCGGCGCTCGGGCAGCGGGGCGAACAGATCGCCCTGGAAGAGCGAGATGCGTTCGTCGAGGCCGTGCTCGTGGACGTTGCGCGTCGCGACTTCAAGCGCCGGGGACGAGAGGTCCACCGCGTCGATGTCCGCGTTCGGAAACGCGTGCGCCGCGAGCACGGCGAGGCACCCCGAGCCCGTGCAGAGTTCGAGCACGGCGCCCACCAGTTCCGGGTCTTCGACATAGGGCTGCAAGCCGTCCTGCAGCAGTTCACCGATGAACGAGCGCGGCACGATCACGCGCTCGTCCACGTAGAAGCGCACGCCGTGCATCCATGCTTCGTGCGTGATGTACGCGGCCGGCACGCGCTCGGTGGCGCGGCGCTCGATCACGCCGAGCACGGTCGTCGTTTCCTCGTCTGTGAGACGCGCATCGAGGAAGGGGTCGAGCAGGTCGAGCGGCAGATGCAGCGTGTGGAGAAGCAGGTATGCGGCTTCGTCGTAGGCGTTCGTGGTGCCGTGGCCGAACGCCAGCTCGGCCTGGTTGAAACGCGTGACCGCGTAACGCAGCAGGTCGCGCACGGTGTGGAAGGTCGCGCAGAGCGGATGCGGCATGGTGGACTCCTCGTGTCGTGTCGGCGTGCGTGGTCGCCTCAGGCGATCAGTTGTTCGAGCACGCGTCGGTAGACGTTCTTGAGCGGCTCGACGAAGGCTACGTCGATATGCTCGTCGATCTTGTGGATGCTGCCGTTCGGCGGCCCGAATTCGACCACCTGCGGGCAGATGCGCGCGATGAAGCGGCCGTCCGAAGTGCCGCCCGTGGTGGAGAGTTCGGTGGTCACGCCGGTTTCGTCGCGAATCGCCTTCTCGAGCGCGTTCGACAACTCGCCGCGCGGCGTGAGGAACGGCAGACCGCTCACGGTCCACTGGAGGTCGTAGTCGAGCCCATGGTGGTCGAGGATGGCGTGCACGCGCTGCTGCAATCCTTCCACCGTGCTCGCGGTCGAAAAGCGGAAGTTGAAGAGCACGTCGGCGTGACCCGGAATCACGTTGCTCGCGCCCGTGCCGCTATGCAGATTCGACACCTGCCACGTGGTGGGCGGGAAGTATTCGTTGCCGTCGTCCCAGCGTTGCGCCACCAGCTCGGCCAATGCCGGCGCGAACAGGTGGACCGGATTCTTCGCGAGGTGCGGATACGCGATATGCCCCTGCACGCCCTTGATGGTGAGCTTGCCGCTCATCGAGCCGCGCCGGCCGTTTTTCACGACGTCGCCGAGCGTGGCCGTGGACGTGGGCTCGCCGACGATGCAGTAGTCGAGCCGCTCGCCGCGCGCTTCGAGCAGGTCGACCACCTTGACGGTGCCGTCGGTGGCGGGACCTTCCTCGTCGCTCGTGATGAGGAAGGCGATGGAGCCGCGATGCTGCGGATGCGCGGCCACGAATTCCTCGCTTGCTACGACGAAGCCGGCGAGCGACGTCTTCATGTCCGCCGCACCGCGCCCGTAGAGCTTGCCGTCGCGAATGGCGGGCACGAACGGCGGCGAACTCCATTGTTCAAGCGGGCCGGTGGGCACGACGTCGGTGTGGCCCGCGAAGGCGAGCAGCTTGCCGTTGGCGCCCTCGGTGCCGCGCTTGACGGCCCAGAGGTTGGTGACGCCGTGCGACTCGATGGTTTCGCACGCGAAGCCCAGCGGCGCGAGGCGCTCGATCAGGATCCGCTGGCAGTGGTGATCGTCGGGCGTGACCGATGCGCGGGCGATGAGCTGTTCGGTAAGGGCGAGGGTGCCGGACATGGGAATGAGACTTCCGATAAGAAAATTGCCGGCCCGCGGGCCGGCAAGAGCATGGGTTACAGGCGGCGCCGGAGCGCCACGGCGCTAGGCGAAGAGCGCTGCATACTCGTCGGCCGAAAATCCGAGCGTTTTCACGCGCCCGTCCACGACCACCACCGGACGTTTGATGACCGAGGGCTTCTCGATCATCAGCGCGATGGCGCCGGCCTCGTTCTGCGCCGCGGCCTTCGCGTCGTCGTCGAGGCCGCGCCACGTCGTGCCGCGCCGGTTCACCAGCGTGTCGAGCGGCACTTCCTTCAGCCAGCCCTTGAGAAGCGGCGCCGTGACGCCGGCTTTCTTGAAGTCGTGGAATTCGAACACGACGCCGTGCGCTTCGAGCCACACGCGCGCCTTCTTCACGGTGTCGCAGTTTGGAATGCCATAGACGACCGTTTTGCCGGCGGCCATCTCAGTCGCCTCGCAGCAGTTCGTTCAGCCCGACCTTCGCACGCGTTTTCGCGTCCACCTTCTTCACGATCACGGCGCAATAGAGGCTGTGCGAGCCGTCCTTCGACGGCAGGTTGCCCGCCACCACGACGGAGCCCGCCGGAATGCGGCCATAGGTCACTTCGCCGGTCTCGCGATCGTAGATCTTGGTGCTCTGGCCAAGATAGACGCCCATCGAGATCACCGAATTCTCTTCGACGATCACGCCTTCCACCACTTCCGAGCGCGCGCCGATGAAGCAGTTGTCTTCGATGATGACGGGGTTGGCCTGCAGCGGCTCCAGCACGCCGCCGATGCCCACGCCGCCCGACAGGTGCACGTTCTTGCCGATCTGCGCGCACGAACCGACGGTGGCCCACGTATCGACCATCGTGCCTTCGTCCACATAGGCGCCGATGTTCGTGTACGACGGCATCAGCACGACGTTCTTCGCGATGAACGAGCCGCGGCGCGCGATGGCGGGCGGCACCACGCGAAAGCCGCCTGCGGCGAAGTCTTCGGCCGTGTAGTTCGCGAACTTCGAGGGCACCTTGTCGTAGAACTGGGAGTAGCCGCCGGCGGGCATCGGCACGTTGTCTTCCAGCCGGAACGACAGCAGCACTGCTTTCTTCAGCCACTGGTTGACGACCCACTGGCCGTCTTTCTTTTCGGCGACGCGCAGCGCGCCGCGGTCGAGCTGCTCGATGGCGTGCGCGACGGCGTCACGCACTTCCGGGGAGGCGGATTTCGGCGACAGCTCGGCGCGGTTGTCCCAGGCGGTGTCGATGATCTGCTGAAGTTGTTGCGACATGTTCGTGGTTGCTGGAAGTGAAAGACAGTGGAAGAGAAGCGGGGTGCCTCGCGGCGGGCTGCTCGCGCACCGGCTGTGTGGGCCGTGATGCCGCGCACGCCGGTTGTCGGCGCCGCGACGTGCTGGGCGAGCTCCCGACCGGCTCAGCTCGCCGCGCCAAGTGAGCGGCAGAACGAGACGATCCGTTGGGCGCCCTCGACGCATTCGTCGACACTCGCGACGAGCGCCAGACGGACGAAATCGCGCCCCGGATTGACGCCATGTGCAGTACGCGCGAGATACGAGCCCGGTAGAACCGTCACATTATAGTCGGCGTACAGTTGCCGGGCGAAGGCGGTATCCGAAAGGCCGGTGCGGGCCACGTTCGCCCAGAGGTAGAACGCGGCGTCGGGCATGCGCACGTCGAGAACGTCGGCGATCAGCGGCGTGACGGTGGAGAACTTCTGCACGTATTTCGCGCGGTTCTCGCGCACGTGAGCCTCGTCGTTCCATGCCGCGATGCTGGCGCTTTGCCAGACCGTCGACAACGCGGCACCGTGGTAGGTGCGGTAAAGCAGGAACGGTTTGAGGATGGCGGCGTCGCCCGCGACGAACCCCGAGCGCATGCCGGGCACGTTTGAGCGCTTGGAGAGACTCGACAGCATCACGAGACGCTCGAACCCGCGGCCCAGCCGGTGCGCGGCTTCGAGGCCGCCTAACGGCGGCGCGCTCTCGTCGAAATAGATTTCCGAATAGCACTCGTCGGAGGCGATCACGAAGCCGTAGCGGTCCGACAGCGCGAACAGTTCGCGCCAGTCGTCGAGCGTGAGCACCGCGCCGGTCGGGTTGCCCGGCGAGCACACGTAGAGCAGCTGGGTGCGGGCCCAGATGTCGTCGGGCACCGCCGAATAATCGCAGGCGAAATTGCGCGCCGGATCGCTGTTGGCGAAATACGGCTCGGCACCCGCGAGCAGCGCGGCGCCCTCGTAGATTTGGTAGAACGGGTTCGGACAGAGTACGATCGGCCGTTTCGCCGGGTCCTTGACGCCCGCGGTCGGGTCGACCACCGCCTGCGCGAGCGCGAAGAGCGCCTCGCGCGAGCCTGAGACCGGCAGCACTTGTGTCTTGGCATCGATGTCCGGCAGGCCGTAGCGCTGCGTGATCCAGCGCGCGATGGTTTCGCGCAGCGCGTCCGATCCTGCCGTGGCGGGATAGGCCGACAGGCCGTCGAGCGAGGCGATCACCGCCTCGCGCACGAGCGCCGGCGTAGGATGTTTGGGCTCCCCGATGCCGAAGCTGATGTGGCGCAGGTCGTGTGGCGGCGCGACGTCGGCGAAGAGTGCGCGCAGCTTTTCGAACGGATAGGACTGAAGGGTGTCGAGGAGCGGATTCACTTGGCGGATCAGGGCTGATCGAAGACGGACAGCGACAGGTGAGCGAGGCACGCACCGGCCACCATGGAAGCCGGCCCGACGCCGTTGCGGTGAGGCGCCCGACGCGCGGTTGCGGCTGCGAACTTCAAGCGGCCGATTATAGCGTGGAGTGCGGCCCCTCAACGGGCGGAGTCGGCCCGGCAAGCGGTACGCTGCTCTGTGCTGCCGCGCGACGCCACCGTGCGACGACGCAGAGAGACGAACACACGAGAGGATGCAGATTGACGTTACGCAGCAACGAGGGCAAGGCCCGCGGTGAGATGGCTGAGGGCCGCAGAGGTTTGCCGCAATGAACGGCCGGATTCGTACGAACGAGCGCGCCAACATGCACACCAACGTGCCGGCGAAGGGCGCCGCGAGCTGGTCCGCCAGTTGGCCCACGCTCGCGATCATGCTGGGCGCTTCGGTGTGGGGCATGGTCTGGTACCCGCTGCGCACGCTGGCATCTCTCGGTGTGACGGGAACGGCCGCGAGCGCGGCGACGAGCGCCGCCGGCTGTCTTTTCGTGCTCGTGCTGCGTCGCCGGGCGATTGCGAGCGTGCGCTGGCACTGGATCTTGCCCGCGCTCGGGCTCGCGGCCGGCGTGACCAACCTCGGCTTCGTCTGGGGTTCGATTCACGGCGAAGTGATGCGCGTGCTGCTGCTCTTCTATCTGACGCCCGCATGGACCGCGCTCTTCGCGCACTTCATCCTGCACGAGCGATTGACGTGGGGTGGCGCAGGTCTTGCCGCGCTGTCGCTGGGCGGCGCGATGCTGATGCTGTGGTCGCCGCAGGCCGGCCTGCCGATGCCGGCCAGTCTGGCTGAATGGGGCGGCCTCGCGGGCGGCATGGGCTTTGCCATGAGCAACGTGCTGATCCTGAAGGCAAGCCGCGTGCTGCCGCAGATGAAGCCCGAAATGCGTACCGCGACGATCTTCGGCGGCGCCGCGCTCTTCAGCGCCTGCGCGTCGCTGTTCGAGCCGATGCCTGCGCCGCCCGCGGGCGGTCATCTGGCACTCGCGGCGCTGCTGGTCCTGGCGCTGGGGCTCGTGCTGGCGTCGAACAACATGCTGGTGCAGTACGGGCTCGCCCGCGTACCGGCCAATCGTGCGTCCATCATCATGTTGTTCGAGCTCGTCGTGACGGCGCTTACCGCGTGGCTCTTCGCCGGCGAAGTGCCCGGCCCGCGCGAATGGGCAGGCGGCGCCTGCATCGTGCTCGCCTCGCTGCTGTCCAGTTGGATACATCGCGATCCGGGCCCGCATCCAGGCGATCTGAAACGCGACCCGAAGGGTGACGGGCGAGGCGATGGACAAGGCCGCGGCCAGGATGCCGACGTCGGCGGCGGGCCGCAAAGCGGTCCGGATGGGCACACGCCCGGTCGGAATCGCTCACGCGCGATGGTATGATTGCCGCTACCCGCCGCAGGTGCGCTGTCTCGCGTGCCTGCGGCGTATCCGTATGGCGCTCCGTCAACGGAAAACGCGCGCCGCACCGGTGGCGCCGCGTTCCGGCACGGGGCGCGATCCAGTTTTCAATCCCTTATAAATCAGCGATATCGCCGTGCGTCTGACCTCGATAAAACTCGCTGGCTTCAAGTCATTCGTCGATCCTACGCATTTCCAGGTTCCGGGCCAGCTGGTCGGCGTGGTCGGTCCCAATGGATGCGGCAAGTCCAACATCATCGACGCCGTGCGCTGGGTGCTCGGCGAGTCGCGCGCCTCGGAACTGCGCGGCGAGTCGATGCAGGACGTGATCTTCAACGGCTCGACCGCGCGCAAGCCGGGCAGCCGCGCAAGCGTCGAACTCGTGTTCGACAATGCGGACGGTCGCGCCGCGGGCCAGTGGGGCCAGTATGCCGAGATCGCCGTCAAGCGCGTGTTGACCCGCGACGGCACGTCGAGCTACTACATCAACAACCTGCCGGCGCGCCGCCGCGACATCCAGGACATCTTCCTCGGCACCGGCCTCGGGCCGCGTGCGTACGCGATCATCGGGCAGGGCATGATCGCGCGCATCATCGAGGCGAAGCCCGAAGAGCTGCGCGTGTTCCTCGAAGAAGCCGCGGGCGTGTCGAAGTACAAGGAGCGTCGCCGCGAGACCGAGAACCGGCTGCACGACACGCGCGAGAACCTCACGCGCGTCGAAGACATCATTCGCGAACTGACCACGAACCTCGACAAGCTCGAGGGTCAGGCTGTGGTGGCCACGAAGTTTCGTGAACTGCAGTCCGAAGGCGAAGAGAAGCAGCGGCTGCTCTGGCTGTTGCGCAAGAACGAGGCGGCGAGCGAGCAGCAGCGCCAGCAGCGCGCCATCGAGCAGGCCCAGATCGATCTCGAAGCGCACACCGCGAAGCTGCGCGAAGTGGAAGCGCAACTCGAAACGCTGCGCGTTGCGCACTACTCCGCGACCGACGCGATGCAGGGCGCGCAAGGCGCGCTGTACGAAGCGAACGCCGAAGTGAGCCGGCTCGAAGCCGAAATCAAGTTCATCGTCGAATCGCGCAATCGCGCGCAGGCACAGATCGCAGCGCTCGCGGCGCAGCGCGAGCAGTGGCTCGCACAGGCTCAGAAGGCCCAGGGCGATCTGGAAGACGCCGAAGAGCAACGGGCGATTGCCGAAGAAAAAGCGACCCTCGCCGAGGAAGAAGCCGCCGCGAAACACGACGCGCTGCCCGCGCTCGAAGCGCGCTGGCGCGACGCCCAGGGACAGCTCAACGACGAGCGCGCGGGTATTGCGCAAACCGAGCAGGCCATCAAGCTGGAAGCTGCCCACCAGCGCAACGCCGACCAGATGCTGCAACAACTTCAGCAACGCGAGGAGCGGCTGAAGGCGGAAGCAGGGGGGCTCGACGCCCCGGACGAGGCACAGCTCGAAGAACTGCGCATGCAGCTTGCCGAGCACGAGGAAATTCTGCGCGACGCGCAGGACCGGCTCACGGAAGCACAGGAAACGGTGCCGCGTCTCGACGCCGAGCGCCGTGCCGCGCAGGAGCGCGTGCAGGCCGAAAGTGCGCAGATACACCAGCTCGAAGCTCGCCTCTCGGCGTTGAAGCAGCTGCAGGAAAACGTCCAGACCGAAGGCAAGATCCAGCCCTGGCTCGAGAAGCACGAACTCGCCGGCTTGCCGCGTCTGTGGAAGAAGCTGCATGTCGAGGCCGGCTGGGAAACGGCGCTCGAAGCGGTGCTGCGCGAGCGGCTCGCCGCACTGGAAGTCTCGAATCTCGACTGGGTGAAGGCGTTCGCCACCGACGCGCCGCCCGCCAAGCTCGCGTTCTATTCGCCGCCTGTGGCGGGTCAGCCGGTGGCCGCGACGGCAGCGCTGAATCCGTTGCTGTCGCTCGTACGCATCGACGACGCCGGGCTGCGGGCTGTGCTCAACGACTGGTTGGGCCAGGTGTTCGTCGCCGAC
Source organism: Paraburkholderia kururiensis (assembly GCF_034424375.1). NCBI lineage: Bacteria > Pseudomonadati > Pseudomonadota > Betaproteobacteria > Burkholderiales > Burkholderiaceae > Paraburkholderia > Paraburkholderia kururiensis. Next base: position 2,026,412 of record NZ_CP139965.1, read on the forward strand.
GACCTCGCGCAGGCCCTCGCCCAGCGCTCGCAGCTGTCCGAGGGCGGCGCCTTCGTCGTGAAGGCGGGGCACGTCGTGACGCGCGTGGGCGTGCAGCTCTATGCGGCCGACTCCGAACAGGCCGGCATGCTCGCGCGGCAGCAGGAAATCGAGAACCTCACGCGCCAGGTGCGCGCCCAGGCGCTGCTTGCCGACGAGGCGAAGGCCGCCGCGATCCGCGCCGAAGCGGCGCACACGCAGGCGGCCCAGTCGCTCGCCGACGTGCGCGCTCAGGCCGAACGCGCCACGCAGCGCGTGCACGCGCTGCAGCTGGACGTGCTGAAACTCACGCAGGCGCATGAGCGCTATACGGCGCGCAGCACGCAGATTCGCGAGGAGCGCGAGGAAATCGCCGCCCAGATCGAAGAGCAGCGCGGACTGCGGGCCGAGTCGGAAGCGAATTTCGAGCGCCACGACGCCGAACTTGCCGAGTTGCAGGCGCGCTACGAAGACAACCAGCTTGCTTTCGAAGCGCTCGACGAGGACTTGACCGCAGCGCGCGCTGAGGCGCGCGACCTGGAGCGCGCCGCGAACGACGCACGGTTTGCCGCGCGCAACATGGCCAACCGTATCGACGAGCTTCGGCGCAGCATCCAGGTGGCGCACGAGCAGAGCGAACGGGTAGCGGCGTCGCTCGAGGATGCGCGCGCGGAACTCGAAACCATCAACGAGCAGACCGCGCATACCGGGTTGCAAGACGCCCTCGACATTCGCGCGCAGAAGGAAGAAGCGCTGCGTCTCGCGCGTATCGAGCTCGACGATCTCACGGCGAGTCTGCGCCAGGCCGACGAAACGCGCCTCACGGCAGAGCGCGCGCTGCAGCCGCTGCGCGACCGCATCACCGAGTTGCAGCTGAAGGAGCAGGCCGCGCGCCTGAACGGCGAGCAGTATGTCGAGCAACTGCAGGCCGCCGGCGTGGACGAAGCAGCGCTGCAGGCCAAACTCACGCCGGACCTCAAGCCTTCGTATCTGCAAGGCGAAGTGACGCGCATCAACAATGCGATCGCGGCGCTCGGGCCGGTCAACATGGCCGCGCTGGACGAGCTCGCCGCGGCGAAGGAACGCAAGGCCTTCCTCGATGCGCAGTCCGGCGACCTGACAAGCGCGATCGAAACGCTCGAAGACGCGATCCGCAAGATCGATCAGGAAACACGCACACTGCTGCAAGGCACGTTCGACGAGGTGAATCGCCACTTCGGCGAGCTGTTCCCGCGGCTTTTCGGCGGCGGCCAGGCGAGGCTGATGATGACGGGCGACGAGATTCTCGACGCCGGCGTGCAGGTCATGGCACAGCCGCCGGGCAAGAAGAACTCGACCATTCATCTGCTGTCGGGCGGCGAGAAAGCGCTCACGGCCACGGCGCTCGTGTTCGCGATGTTCCAGCTGAATCCTGCGCCGTTCTGTCTGCTCGACGAAGTGGACGCGCCGCTCGACGACGCGAACACCGAACGCTTTGCCAACCTGGTGCGCGCGATGTCGGACAAGACGCAGTTCCTGTTCATCTCGCACAACAAGATTGCGATGGAAATGGCGCAGCAGCTGATCGGCGTGACGATGCAGGAGCAAGGCGTGTCGCGCATCGTGGCAGTCGACATGGAAACGGCTGCCGGATTCGCCCAGAATAACGTTTGATTGGCGAGCGCCGCGCGAGCGCGCATGGCGGACGGGCAGCGCGGTGCTGCCTCGCACCGTCGCGCTGCCGCATCGCAGACGATGCCTTGCGCGGCGCATCGCCCGAAGAAGAATTGCTGATGGAGCATGCATGGACGAGTTGACCCTCGGTTTGACCGGCGCGGGTGCCGTGGTGGTGGCCGGCGTGGTGGCGTATAACGCCTGGCAGGCAGCGAAAGTGCGCCGCAGGATGCCGAGGCCGATGCCGGCCGAGACCGCCGAAACGCTGGCCCGCGAAGATCACGAGAACCAGAGTCCGTTCATCGAGCCCGCGCGGCCCGTGACACGCCGCGAACCGACGCTGGCGGGCAGCTCGGGCGAGGAAGCGGAGGAGCGCATCGAGCCGGGCTTCGGCGCAGCGGCACCGCTCGATGTGCCCGCGGACATTCAGGCGGAAACCACGTCGCCCAACGGAGGCTTTGCCGAGCCGCAGCCTGCCGAAGGCGACGACGAACGCACCGAACCGGTGTTGCCCACGGCCACGACCATTTCTGCGGCGCCGCCCGCCGTGGTGGATCGCCGCATCGACTGCATCGTGCCCATCCGGCTCGCTGCGCCGGTGCCTGCGGAGCGCATCATTCCGCTCGCGCAGCGCCTGCGCCGTGCGGGAAGCAAGCCCGTGCACATCGAGGGCAAGCCGGACGGCGACGGTGCGTGGGAGCTGCTGCAGAACGGCGCACGCTACGAGGAATTGCGCGCCGCTGCCCAGCTCGCCAACCGTAATGGTCCGCTCAACGAGCTGGAGTTCTCCGAGTTCGTTTCGGGCGTGCAGCAATTCGCGGACGCGCTCGATGCCGCCCCCGAGTTTCCGGACATGATGGAAACCGTATCGATGGCACGCGAGCTGGACGGCTTCGCCGCGCAGTGCGACGCGCAGCTCTCGATCAACGTGATGTCGGACGGCGCGCCGTGGTCGGCCAACTACGTGCAGGCGGTCGCCTCTCAGGACGGCCTGCTGCTCTCGCGCGACGGCACCCGTTTCGTGAAGCTCGACGCGAAGCAAAGCCCGGTGTTCATGCTGCAGTTCGGCGACACCAACTTCCTGCGCGACGACCTCACGTACAAGGGCGGCCAGATGATCACGCTGGTGCTCGATGTGCCCGTGGCCGACGAGGACATCCTGCCGTTCCGCCTGATGTGCGACTACGCGAAGTCGCTTGCCGAGCGGATTGGCGGCCGCGTGGTGGACGACCAGCGCCGCCCGCTGCCCGAGGCAGCTTTCCTTGCCATCGAAAAGCAGCTGATGACGCTCTACGCGAAGCTCGAGCAAGCCGGCATTCCTGCCGGTTCGGCCGCCACGCGGCGGCTCTTCAGTCAGTAATGCCAGCGCCCGGTTCACTGTTTCTCCCTTTATCGCATCTTCATAGCGCCGCTCACCGTAGACGGTGAGCGGCGGCAACCTGCGGAGTCCCGAAATAGCGCACGCCGCTGCGTGCCTGGCAGGTGGAACGTTTCGCGTTAAACCTGCCGGCGAGACTCGTTCGTCCTGCACGCTGTCCATCCGTGATGGGCGCCTACCCAGCGCATGGAGAAGACGATACCGACCCGCACCGCGCCGGTGAAGCTGTCCTTTTGGCCGATGCCACGGCGGCGGCTTCCTGCGATAATCTGACCACTCAATTTCCTTCCGAACCCCGCCAACAGCATGGCCCGAACGACTGCCCGCGAACCCGTCCACGCATCCGCTGCCGAGCGCGCCGCATGGCTGCGCAACGAGCTCGAACGCGCGAACTACGCGTACTACGTGCTCGATCAGCCGGAACTGCCGGATGCCGAGTACGACAGGATGTTCGTCGAGCTGCAGCAGATCGAGGCTGAGCATCCGGACCTCATCACGCCGGAGTCGCCTACCCAACGCGTGGGCGGCGAGGTGGCGAGCGGTTTCGAGCCCGTGGTGCACGACGCACCCATGCTGTCGCTGAACAACGGTTTCGAGGACGAGGACATCGTCGCCTTCGACCGACGTGTGTGTGAGACGCTGGACGTGACGCAGGTCGATTACGCGTGTGAGTTGAAATTCGACGGGCTCGCTATCTCGTTGCGTTACGTCGACGGGCAATTCGTGCAGGCCGCTACGCGAGGCGACGGCACGACGGGCGAGAACGTCACCGAGAACGTCCGCACGATTCGCTCCATTCCCCTCAAGCTCAAGGGCAAGCGTATTCCGAAGGTGCTCGACGTGCGCGGCGAAGTGCTGATGTTTCGCCGTGACTTCGAGCGACTCAACGAGCGTCAGCGCGAGGCGGGGCAGCGCGAATTCGCGAACCCGCGCAACGCCGCGGCGGGCAGCTTGAGGCAGCTCGATACGCGGATCACGGCGCACCGTCCGCTCTCGTTTTTTGCCTACGGCATCGGCGTGCTCGACGGCATGGAGATGCCCGCGACGCACAGCGAACTGCTCGACTGGTATGTGGAACTCGGGCTGCCCGTGAACAGCGAGCGGCGCGTGGTGCAGGGCGCGGAAGGACTGCTCGGGTTCTTTCGCGCGATCGGAGAGAAGCGCGACAACCTGCCGTATGACATCGACGGCGTGGTCTACAAGGTGAACCGCCGCGACCAGCAGGACGCACTCGGTTTCGTTTCGCGCGCGCCGCGCTTCGCGCTCGCACACAAGTTTCCCGCACAGGAAGCGCTGACGAGGCTCCAGGCCATCGATGTGCAGGTGGGCCGCACCGGCGCCATTACGCCCGTCGCGCGCCTCGAGCCGGTATTCGTGGGCGGCGTGACGGTCACGAATGCGACGCTGCACAACGAGGACGAGGTGCGCCGCAAGGACATCCATATCGGCGACACGGTCGTGGTGCGTCGTGCCGGCGACGTGATCCCGGAAGTGGTGAGCGTGGTGCTGGACCGGCGCCCCGAAGACGCTCGCGCGTTCGTCATGCCCACGCATTGCCCGGTATGCGGGTCGCGCATCGAGCGGCTGCCCGACGAGGCCGTGGCGCGTTGCACGGGCGGGCTCTTCTGTCCGGCGCAGCGCAAGCAGGCGCTCTGGCATTTCGCGCAGCGCCGCGCCATGGATATTGATGGTCTCGGCGAGAAGGTGATCGACCAGCTGGTCGACCAGAACCTCGTGCGTACGCCGGCCGATCTGTTCAGCCTGGGCTTTTCCACGCTAGCCGCTCTCGATCGCTTTGCGGACAAGTCGGCGCAGAATCTGCTGGATTCGCTGGAAAAAGCCAAGAAGACGACGCTCGCGCGGTTCATCTACGCGCTCGGCATCCGTCATGTGGGCGAGTCCACCGCGAAAGATCTCGCGAAGCATTTCGGTTCGCTCGATCCGATCATGAGCGCGTCGGTGGAGGCGCTACTGGAAGTGAACGACGTGGGCCCCGTGGTGGCCGAGTCGATTCACCAGTTCTTTGCAGAGGAACACAACCGCACCGTGATCGAGCAGTTGCGGGCGCCCGGCAGGGTGACCTGGGCAGAAGGGCCGCCCGCGCCCAAGGCACCGCAAGGCGTACTCGCGGGCAAAACGGTGGTGCTGACGGGTACGTTGCCGAATCTCACGCGCGAAGCGGCGAAGGAAATGCTGGAGGCCGCGGGCGCCAAGGTGGCGGGATCGGTATCGAAGAAAACGGATTACGTGGTCGCGGGTGCGGACGCGGGCAGCAAGCTCGCGAAGGCCGAGGAACTCGGCGTTTCCGTACTCGACGAAGAGGGTATGCGCAAGCTGCTGGAGGGTCACACGCCATGATTCGCGAAATTCTCAGAATGGGCGATCCGCGCCTGCTCGGCATCGCACGCCCGGTCGATCATTTCGACACGCCCGAGCTGCACGAGCTCATCGCCGACATGTTCGACACCATGCACGATGCGAACGGTGCGGGGCTCGCGGCACCCCAGATCGGCGTCGATCTGCAGGTGGTGATTTTCGGCTTCGGCCAGAACGAGCGTTACCCCGACGCGCCGCCTGTGCCGGAAACGGTGCTCATCAATCCGATCATCCATCCGGTGTCGCAGGATCAGGAGGAAGGCTGGGAAGGCTGTCTCTCGGTGCCCGGGCTGCGCGGTATGGTGAACCGCTTTTCGATGATCCGCTACGAAGGATTCGATCAGTTCGGCAAGCCCATCGATCGCGTCGCGGAGGGTTTTCACGCACGCGTGGTGCAGCACGAATGCGATCACCTGATCGGCAAGCTGTACCCCATGCGGATCACGGACTTCTCGAAGTTCGGCTTTACCGAGGTCCTCTTTCCGGACCTCGATCCGGGTCAGGACGACTGAGGTGTGCCGGGCGCAGCAGGGCTCGTTGCCTGCTGCGCACGTTGCGGCACATTGGGAACGGTCAGAACGATTCGTCCGGCGTCATGTAACGCCATTGGCCTTGCGGCAATGCGCCCAGCGTCACGCGGCCCATCCGCACGCGTTTGAGGCCCACCACCTTCAGGCCGACCAGTTCGCACATGCGGCGAATCTGCCGCTTCTTGCCTTCGCGCAGCACGAAGCGCAACTGCTCGCCGTTTTGCCAACTGACCATCGCAGGTTTGAGCGCGACGTCGTCGAGCGAGAGGCCGTGACGCAGCATCGCGAGGCTTGCCGCGGGGAAGTGCTGGTCGATGTCGGTGCTCAAGTCGCCGTACGTCACGCGCACCAGATATTCCTTGTCGACGTCGGACTGTTCGCCGATCAACTGCTTCGCGACGCGGCCGTCCTGGGTCAGCACCAGGAGGCCGGTCGAATCGATGTCGAGACGGCCGGCGGGCGCGAGCGTGCGCAGATGCAACGGCGAAAAGCGGATGCCGGAGCGGTCGCCGTCCCAGTGGTTGGCCGGGGTCACGAGCGTGGCCGCGGGAGGGTAGCCGTCCTCTGCCTGTCCGGAAACGAAGCCCACCGGCTTGTGCAGCAGGATCGTCACCTGGCGGGCTTGCGCCGCGCGCGCAGCCGGGTTGATCTCGATCTGCTGGTCCGGGCGTACCTTGGCGCCGAGCGCATCCACTCGCACGCCGTCCACGAGCACCCACCCTTTTTCGATCCACTCGTCCGCTTCGCGCCGCGAGCACAGGCCCAGTTCCGACATGCGTTTCGACAGGCGCAGCGTTCCTGGCTCGTCTTCATGGAGGCGCACCGCTTCCGACGGGCGGGGCGAGGACCTGCCCTTCGCGGGTGCGGCTGCATCGGTACGCGTAGACGGTCGGCGGGCAGGCTTGCCTGCCGCGGGCGCGCCGCGACCACGGTCGCTTCTTGGGTCGCCGCCACGCTCGCCACCCTCCCTGTACGTGCCTTTCACGGGCTTCGCGTAAGGACGCTCGGCGCGGTCTGTGCCCGCGGAGCCGGCCCGCGGCGTGCGCTCAAATCGGCCGGTGCGCGATTCGGTATCTCGGGCGGGCGCGTCTGCTCGGCGGCTGCCTGGCCCGAAGCCCCGCGCCGGTTCGTCGCGCCGGGATGCTGAGGAGAACGCGCGGCGAGGGCGGTCCGTCGCTGCCGCGCCGCGCACGCCATCCGTCCTGCGTGCCGCGTCGGTTCGCGGCCCGTCCGTTCCGCGAACAGAGCGGCGCGTACCCTCTGTATCACGGGTTGACCCGCGCGGACCCTCGGTTCTGCGATTCGTCGCGCGGTAGCCGCCCTCTGCCTCACGAGCCGGACCGCGCGATTTGCGTTCACCGGCGGGTCCAGATGCGGCCTTCTCGGCGCGTCGGCGCTCTGCACCTGTTGGCTGATCCGCCGCAGCGCCCGCGTGGGGCCGCGACGGACGATCTCCGCCTGCTTCCGCACGAGCCTTAAATTTCCCTTCGGAGCGCGCAAACCCCGAAGCTCTCGGTGCGCCAGGCGCTGACGTTGGGCGTTTGTACCCACCTTCGCGTGCCGCGCCGGTCGGTCGGGCCGCTCCGCGCTCATTGCCGCGATCACGCGCCCGGTCTTCCCATTTTGGGCTGGTTCCCGCTGCGGGCTTCGCGGCCGGCCGAGGCCGTTTCCCGCCCGCGTCCGCGGCGCCGGCTTTCGCGCTTGATTTTGCGCTTGAGCGCGGCCCGGTTCCGCTCGCGGGTCCGGCTGGCCGTTTGGCCCCGCCGAACTTCGGTGCTCCCGCGCCGGTACCTGGTGCGGTCGCCGCAGCGGGGCGGGTGGGTTTGCGCGCGTTCGCGCTACCGGAACGGACGGGGGCGCGCTCGGGCGCTGTCGGCCGCGGATGCTTGGCTGTCAGTTTGACTCGCATGAATTTTTTCAGACTGCGATCGCGCGCAGCAGCTCGGTTTCGACCTGGATCTGGAGCCGGTTATCGGACAGCCCGTGTCCGTCCAGCAGAAACACGTCTTCGACCCGTTCGCCGAGCGTGTTGATCCGCGCCGCGTGGACGCCGACCCGGTGCTCGGCCAGCACGCGTGCGATCGAATAAAGAAGGCCCGGCCGGTCGTTGGCGGACACGGAAAGGATGTAGTACTGACCGCGCTCGTCGGCCCGCAGGTCGACGCGCGGCGTAATGGGGAAGGTGCGCGACAGGCGCGACAGACGGCCCTTCGAGGGCTCGGGCAGCAGCGTGCCCGGCGTGGCCAGCCGTGCCGTCAGTTCCTGCTCGACGAGGTTGGCGATGTCGCGATAGTGGACGTCGCCTTCGGTGTACGCGACGAGGAAGTTGTCGAGCGCGTAGCCGTGCTTCGTCGTACTCACGCGCGCGTCCAGCACGGAGAGACCATTGCGGTCGAAGTACGCGCAGATGCCGGCGAAGAGGTCGGGGCGGTCCTTCAGGTAGACGAGCACCTGCAAGGCCTCGCCGATCGGCGAGGGGCGCGCGCGCACCACGGGCGCTTCCGCCTGCACGTGGCGATACAGCACGCGCGTCTGCCACGCGATGTCGGCCGCGTCGTGGCGCAGGAAGTAGCCCACGTCGAGCTGGTCCCAGAGCGCACGGTGCGCGTGCTCCGGCACGGTTTCGAGCCGCAGCAGCGCGAGCGCCTCTTCCTGGCGGGACTTGAGCTCCGAGTGCGCGTCTGGACGCGCGCCGCCCAGCACGGCCAGCGTGGCGCGATACAGGTCCTCGAGCAGCTTGCCCTTCCAGTTGTTCCATACCTTGGGGCTCGTGCCGCGGATGTCGGCCACCGTCAGGAGGTAGAGCGCTGTGAGCCGGCGCTCGCTGCCGACCAGTTCCGCAAAGCGGCGGATCACTTCGGGGTCGCTCGTGTCCTGCTTCTGCGCGACGTGGCTCATCGTGAGGTGGTGCTGCACGAGCCACACCACGAGCGCTGCGTCGTCGCCTTCGATGCCGTGTTCCCGGCAGAAACGCCGCGCGTCGGCCATGCCGAGCGTGGAGTGGTCGCCGCCGCGGCCCTTCGCGATGTCGTGAAAGAGCGCCGCCACGTAGAGCACCCACGGCCGCTCGAAGTTGGCGATCAACTGGCTGCAGAACGGATACTCGTGCGCGTGCTCGGGCACGGCGAAGCGGCGCAGGTTGCGCAGCACCATCAGGATGTGCTGGTCGACCGTATAGACGTGATACAGGTCGTGCTGCATCTGGCCGACGATGCGCCGGAAGTTCAGCAGGTAGCGGCCCAGCACGCTCGTCTGGTTCATGAGACGCATGGCGTGCGTGATGCCTTCCGGCGCCTTCAGGATCTCCATGAAGAGGCGACGGTTTTCGGCGTCCCGGCGCCAGTGCTGGTCCATTGCGTCGCGCGCGTTGTAGAGCGCGCGCAGCGTGCGTGCCGACAGCCCCTTCACGCCAGGCGTTTTCTCGTAGAGCAGGAACGCTTCGAGGATGGCATGCGGCTCGCGCTGGAACACGTCGTCGCTGGCGATTTCGAGCATGCCCTGTTTCTCGACGAAGTGGTCCGAGAGTACCCGCGTGATGCCGCTCGTCTTCGGGAAGAGCTGCGCCTCGATGTTCTGGATCAGGATCGTGGAGAGCTGCGTCACCGCCTTGGCGGCCCAGTAATACCGGCGCATCAGCTGCTCGCTGGCGCGCCTCGCTCCGCTTGCGCGGTAGCCGAAACTCTCGGCCACGGGCGTCTGCAGGTCGAATACGAGGATGTCCTGGCGGCGTCCCGACACGACGTGTAGCCGGGCGCGCAGCGATTTGAGGAAGCGCTCGTTGCGGCGCAGTTCGCGCGCTTCGCGGCCCGTGATGAGCCCGCGCTGGTCGAGTTCGCGCCAGCTGCTGCCGAAGCCCGCGGCCTGGGTGATCCAGAGGATCAGCTGCAGGTCGCGCAGGCCGCCCGGGCTTTCCTTCACGTTCGGTTCGAGCGCGTACGGGGTGTCCTGGAACTTCGCGTGGCGCTGGCGCATTTCCAGCACCTTCGCCTGGAAGAATGCGCGCGGATCCAGCGCGGCGTGGTAGCAGTGCGAAAAATCGTCGAAGAGGCTGGCGCTGCCCGTGATGAAGCGCGCCTCGAGCAGCGAGGTGCGCACCGTGACGTCGTTCGCGGCTTCCTCGACGCACTGCGAAACCGTACGCACGCTGCTGCCCAGTTCCAGCCCGAGATCCCAGGCGAGGCCGATGAAGCGCTCGATGCGCGCCTCCACGTGCGGCGGATCGTCGGGCAGCAACACCAGGATGTCGACGTCCGAATGCGGCGCGAGTTCGCCGCGCCCGAATCCGCCGACGGCGGCGAGCGTCAGCGCGTCTGGCAGCTCGCAGGCTTGCCAGGCGCGGCGCAGCGTGTCGTCAGTGAGACGCGCGAGCGCCCGCATCAGGGCATCGACGTTGGTGGCGGTGCGGAACCGCTCGAGCAGGGCGGCTTTGGCCGCCTTGTAGTCCGTCCTGAGCGAAGACGTATCGGGAAGGGCGACAGCGGGAACACTCATGGGCGGGCGTGTCGAGACAGAGGACGGAGGACCGGGGAGCGGGGGCAGCAGGCGCTGAGCGGAAAGGCCGCTCAGGCGGCCGCGGCGACGATGTCGGGGCGCGCGGGCGTGCCGGCCGAGACCGTCAGCACCTCGTACCCGGTTTCCGTGACGAGCACCGTGTGCTCCCATTGCGCCGAGAGGCTGCGGTCCTTGGTCTTGACCGTCCACTGGTCGGGCATGGTGCGGATGTCGCGGCGGCCGGCGTTGATCATCGGCTCCACGGTGAAGATCATGCCCGGCTGAAGCTCGATGCCGGTGCCCGGACGACCGTAGTGGAGCACCTGCGGGTCTTCGTGGAACACCGTGCCGATGCCGTGGCCGCAGTACTCACGCACCACGCTGTAGCCGTTGCTCTCGGCGTGCCGCTGGATGGCGTGGCCGATGTCGCCCAGATGGCCGCCGGGGCGCACCTGGTCGATGCCGAGCCACATGCACTCGTAGGTCACCTGAACAAGACGCTTCGCGAGGATCGACCCCTCGCCGACGATGAACATGCGGCTCGTGTCGCCGAAATAACCGTTCTTGATCACGGTGATGTCGATGTTGAGCGCATCGCCGTTCTTGAGCGTCTTGTCGCCGGGAATGCCGTGGCAGATCACGTCGTTGACCGAAATGCAGGTCGCCTTTGGATACGGCGGGTAGCCCGGCGGCTGGTAATTGAGCGGTGCCGGCACGGTGCCCTGGACGTTGAGCATGTACTCGTGGCACAGCCTGTCCAGTTCGCCTGTGGTGGCCCCGGCAGCGACAAACGGCGTGATGTAGTCGAGCACCTCGCTTGCGAGGCGGCAGGCAACGCGCATCTGCGCGATGTCATGTTCGTTCTTGATGGTAATGGCCATGGCGGAGCCCAGGATTGCTGGCTAGCGGCAATAAAACGCAATTATCGCACCTAACGCGCCGTGCCGCAGGGGTTTGGCAAAGGGGGGGAGGGCGTCGGCAGCCCGGCTGGCCGTGGCGGGGAAGGGGCGGGCGGCAGCCTGTCTCGTACGCCTTCGCGCCGCGCCGTCCCGGGCGCTGGTTGAGTCGTGAAACAGTCGCGTGCTATACTTACTGGCTAAGTCGCTCCCGGTTTTCCCGGATTGCAGGTCCGCCCAAAGGTAGTAAGTGGCACGGTCTGCGGAATCCGGCGAATGTGGGGGAGCGGCTTGGACCTGACGCTGCAAGCGTGGGAGGCGGCCTTCCGGGAGTCCCGGTGCCGCACGATCCAGGCGCGCAGCACATTCGCAAGCCGGCGCACCCAGGGTGTCGTCTGCAGGCTTCGCCCGGCAGGGCGGGCTTGCCGCCGATACGGCAGCCGGCTTAAGACCTAACCCTCGCGGAGAATTTCATGGCAGTCACCATGCGCCAAATGCTGGAAGCCGGTGTCCACTTCGGTCACCAGACGCGCTTCTGGAACCCCAAGATGGCCCCGTTCATCTTCGGCCATCGCAACAAGATTCACATCATCAACCTCGAAAAGACGCTGCCGATGTACAACGACGCGCTGAAGTACGTGCGTCAGCTGGCAGCCAATCGCGGCACCATCCTGTTCGTGGGCACGAAGCGTCAGTCGCGCGACATTATCGCTGAAGAAGCACAGCGCGCCGGCATGCCGTTCGTGAACGCACGCTGGCTCGGCGGCATGCTGACCAACTTCAAGACGCTGAAGGTTTCGATCAAGCGCCTGAAGGACATGGAAGCGTCGGTCGAGGCGGGTGAGCTCGAAAAGATGAGCAAGAAGGAAGCGCTGCTGTTCGAACGCGAAATCGCCAAGCTGCAGAAGTCGATTGGCGGCGTGAAGGACATGGGCGGCATTCCCGACGCGATTTTCGTGGTGGACGTCGGCTATCACAAGATCGCCGTCACGGAAGCCAACAAGCTGGGCATTCCGGTGATCGCCGTGGTCGATACGAACCACTCGCCGGAAGGCATCGACTACGTGATTCCGGGTAACGACGACGCCAGCAAGGCCGTCGCACTGTACGCCCAGGGCGTGGCCGACGCGATCCTCGAAGGCCGCGCGAACGCCGTGAACGAAGTCGTTCAGGCCGTGCGCGGCGACGACGGCGACGAGTTCGTCGAGGTCAACGCGGAAGCGTAAGCTGCCCCGTGTCCGGCAAAAAAGGGGGCTTTCTACAGGCCCCCTTTTTTTAAGCTGCGGCGCTGCGCGGAGTCGCTCGGCGCCACGGTGGACCGGACAGCAAGAATGGCCGCCGCAAAGGCGGTCCCGGCCGCGCGGCACGTGTAACAAATGTGTCGCAGCGAAACGAATTCCGGCCGCCGGCATCGAAGTGCGGGCGGTGTGAACAGTCAGATTGCAAGGAGCGAATGATGGCGGCAATTACCGCAAGCATGGTGGCAGAACTGCGCGCGAAGACCGACGCGCCCATGATGGAATGCAAGAAGGCGCTGACCGAAGCCGATGGCGACATGGCCCGCGCCGAAGAACTGCTGCGCGTGAAGCTCGGCAACAAGGCGAGCAAGGCGGCGTCGCGCGTGACGGCTGAAGGCGTGGTGGCGTCGTACATCGGCGGCAACGTCGGCGCGCTCGTCGAACTGAACTGCGAAACCGACTTCGTCGCCAAGAACGACGACTTCAACGCGTTCGCGAAGAAGGTGGCCGAGCTGGTCGCTACGCAGAACCCGGCCGACGTGGCCGCCCTGTCGGCGCTGGCGCTCGATGGCGAGACCGTGGACGCCGTGCGTCTCGCGCTCGTGGGCAAGATCGGTGAAAACCTGTCGATCCGCCGTTTCGTGCGCTTCGAAACCGCCGGCAAGCTGGCCGCGTACCTGCACGGCACGCGCATCGGCGTGCTGGTCGAGTACTCGGGCGCGGACGAGCAGGTCGGCAAGGACGTCGCGATGCACATCGCGGCCATGAAGCCGGTTTCGCTGTCGGCCGACGACGTGCCGGCGGACCTGATCGCGAAGGAGCGCAGCATCGCCGAGCAGAAGGCCGCCGAATCGGGCAAGCCGGCCGAGATCGTGGCGAAGATGGTGGAAGGCAGCGTGCAGAAGTACCTGAAGGAAGTGTCGCTGCTGAACCAGCCGTTCGTGAAGAACGACAAGCAGACCATCGAGCAGATGCTCAAGGCCGGCAATGCGAGCGTGCAGAAGTTCGCACTGTTCGTGGTGGGCGAAGGCATCGAGAAGCGCCAGGACGATTTCGCGGCCGAAGTGGCGGCGCAAGTCGCTGCTGCAAAGCAGCAATAAGCGTTACCGCAACATGTTGTACCCCGCGGCGAGGCAAGACCTCGCCGCGGCCGGCAGCGCCGCAAGGCGCGCCTCGGGCCATCCCCGCCGGCGCGCCGATCGACGGTTGCGCGCACCTCGTGCACGCGCCGGGGCAAATTTGGCGGTGCTTGCCCGAATCAGTATTTCACCCCTACAGTTTCAAGTTATTGTCCCTTTCCGCGCGATCTGGATACCTCCATGCCCACTGCCTATAAACGCGTTCTGCTCAAACTCTCCGGCGAAGCTCTGATGGGCGACGATGCTTTCGGCATCAATCGCGCAACGATCGAAAGAATGGTGGCAGACGTGGCCGAGGTCGTGAAGCTCGGCACGCAGCTCGCGGTCGTGATCGGCGGCGGCAATATCTTTCGCGGCGTCGCGGGCGGCGCGGCCGGCATGGACCGCGCCACGGCGGACTACATGGGCATGCTGGCCACCATGATGAATGCGCTCGCGCTGCAGGACGCCATGCGTCATGCGGGCATCGAGGCTCGCGTGCAGTCCGCGCTGCGCATGGACCAGGTCGTGGAACCGTACATCCGGCCGCGCGCCATTCGTCAGCTGGAAGAGGGCAAGGTCGTGATCTTCGCGGCCGGCACGGGCAACCCGTTCTTCACCACCGATACGGCGGCGGCCCTGCGCGGGTCCGAGATCGGTGCGGAGGTCGTGCTCAAGGCGACCAAGGTGGACGGCGTGTATTCGGCCGATCCGCGCAAGGACCCCGCGGCGACGCGCTACACGACGATCACGTTCGACGAGGCGATCAGCCGCAACCTGCAGGTCATGGACGCCACGGCGTTCGCGCTGTGTCGCGACCAGAAGCTGCCTATCCGCGTGTTCTCGATCACGAAGGCCGGTGCGCTCAAGCGGATCGTCCAGGGCGACGACGAGGGCACGCTCGTCCACGTGTAAACTCTCGGTCACGCGAGAAGGCTCGAACGCGGGTCCGGCGAGGCTTGAAGCTGCCGCAGCGGCGCGCTGGCCGGTCCGCACGTTATGATGGTTCGGAGGTTAGAAAATGGCTGTGGCTGACATCAAGAAGGGCGCCGAGCAAAAGATGCAGCGCTCGATCGACGCATTCAAGAACGATCTCTCCAAGATCCGCACGGGCCGCGCCCACACCGGTCTGCTGGATCACATCCAGGTCGACTATTACGGCTCGCCGGTTCCCATTTCCCAGGTCGCCAACCTCACGCTCGTGGATGCCCGCACGATCGGCGTCCAGCCGTGGGAAAAGAAGATGGTGCCGGTGGTCGAGAAGGCGATCCGCGAATCGGACCTCGGTCTGAATCCGGCCACGCAGGGCGACCTGATCCGCGTGCCGATGCCGGCGCTCACGGAAGAACGCCGCCGCGAACTCACCAAGGTCGTGAAGAGCGAAGGCGAAACGGCGAAGGTCGCCGTGCGTAATCTGCGCCGCGATGCCAACGAGCAACTGAAGAAGCTCGTCAAGGACAAGGAAATTTCGGAAGACGACGAGCGCCGTGCCGGCGACGACATCCAGAAGCTCACGGACCGCTTCGTCGCCGAGATCGACAAGATGGTGCAGACCAAAGAAGCGGAAATCATGACGGTCTGAAGCCGTCGGGCTTTCTTTGCGTCAGTGTTTTCCGTTCCCCAAGCAGTTTGAGTCCGACGGCCATGACCTATACCAGCTCAACCGTTCGCGTGCCTGATGTGACGGCTGTCCCGCGTCACATCGCGATCATCATGGACGGCAACGGCCGTTGGGCGACGCAGCGCCGGTTACCGCGCGTGGCCGGCCATACGCGAGGCGTCGACGCCGTGCGCGCCACGGTGGAAGCCTGTGCGCGCCGCGGGGTCCAGTACCTGACGCTGTTCGCGTTCAGCTCCGAAAACTGGCGCCGTCCCACCGACGAAGTCTCGTTCCTGATGCGTCTGTTCGTCACGGCGCTCGAACGCGAGATCGGCAAGCTTCACGCCAACGGCATCCGGCTGCGCGTAGTGGGCGATCTGTCGATGTTCGACGCGCGCATTCAGGACCTCATCCGCCGGGCGGAAACGAAAACCGCCCGCAATACGCGCCTCACGCTCACCATTGCGGCCAACTACGGCGGCCGCTGGGACATCATGCAGGCGACGAGAAAGCTCGTCGAAGAGGCGGCGCAAACGGGCAACGTGGTGCCGGTCAACGAAGACACGTTCGCCCAGCATCTGGCCATGGCTTATGCGCCGGAGCCCGATCTCTTCATTCGCACCGGCGGCGAGCAGCGCATCAGCAACTTCCTGCTCTGGCAACTCGCCTATACCGAGTTCTACTTCACCGACACCTACTGGCCGGATTTCGACGCGGACGCGCTCGGCCACGCCATCGCTTCCTATGCGGAGCGCGAACGGCGCTTCGGCCGCACCAGCGCCCAGCTGGAGCCGCAATCGCAAAACGTCGATCCCCTTCCATGCTAAAAACCCGTGTCATCACGGCGCTCGTTCTGCTGGCTGTCTTCCTGCCGGTCACGCTGTTTGCGCCCATCGGCGCGTTCGGTGCGCTGATCGGCTTCGTCGTGGTGTTCGCCGCGTGGGAGTGGGCGCGGCTCCTGAAGGCCAACGGTGTGGTGCCGGTGCTGTACGCGGTGGCGGCAGGTCTCGCCGTGGTGGCCAGCACGCGCCTCTCCGATACGCGGCCGCTCTTCGAGGCGGCCGCGATCTTCTGGGTGATCGCCGGCCCCTATGCGCTGGTGCGCAAACCGACGCTTGCCGACGGGGCCTGGCGGCCGTTCCTGTTCGTCGCCGGGCTCGTGCTGTTCGCGGCCTGCTGGCATGCGCTTGTGGCCGCACGTGCCGCGGGCGTGGCGTTCGTGCTGTCGCTGCTGCTCGTGGTCTGGCTCGCCGATATCGGCGCATACTTCTCCGGTAAGGCTTTCGGCCGGCACAAGCTCGCGCCGGCCATCAGCCCCGGCAAGACCTGGGAAGGCGCGGCGGGCGGCTGGCTCGCCGTCATGGTCGTCTCGG
Organism: Paraburkholderia kururiensis; assembly: GCF_034424375.1. Lineage (NCBI taxonomy): Bacteria > Pseudomonadati > Pseudomonadota > Betaproteobacteria > Burkholderiales > Burkholderiaceae > Paraburkholderia > Paraburkholderia kururiensis. The sequence continues at coordinate 2,043,083 of NZ_CP139965.1, forward strand.
CGGCGGCCGCTACGTTGCACGCCTTCGAACCGACCCTTTATTCAGCGCTCTTCGCGCACGCGGGCCCTGTCCGGGCGCTCCTCGCGCTCACGGTGCTGGTCGCATTCAGCGTGGTGGGCGATCTGTTCGAGTCGCTGCTCAAGCGCCAGGCGGGTGTGAAGGATTCCAGCGGCCTCCTGCCGGGGCACGGCGGCGTGCTCGACCGTATCGACGCACTGCTTCCGGTGCTGCCGCTTGCCATGCTTATCGTCGGCCGCAGCGCCGGCTAGAGAAAGAAACATGCAAAAACGACTGACATTGCTCGGCTCTACGGGCTCGATCGGAGACAGCACGCTCGACGTCGTCGCGCGGCATCCGGAACGTTTCTCTGTCTACGCGCTCACGGCGCACCGCAACGGCGACAAGCTGGTCGAGCAGTGCCTGCGCTTCGCTCCCCAGGTGGCGGTCGTCGGCGACGCCGAAACCGCGGCGCGGGTGGAAGCGAAGCTGCGCGCCGCAGGGAGCAAGACCGAGGTGGCCTCGGGCCCGCAGGCTCTCGTCGACGTCTCGAAGAGCGACGGGTGCGACACCGTGGTCGCGGCCATCGTCGGTGCGGCGGGCCTCGCTCCCACGCTCGCGGCGGCCCGCGCCGGCAAGCGCATCCTGCTTGCGAACAAGGAAGCCCTCGTGATGTCCGGCGCGATCTTCATGGACGCCGTGCGCGATCACCATGCGGTGCTCCTGCCCGTCGACAGCGAGCACAACGCGATCTTCCAGTGCCTGCCGCGCGAGGCGGCGCTGCACGGCGGCGTCTCGAAGATCATTCTGACCGCGTCCGGCGGCCCGTTCCGTACGCGCGAGCCGGCTACGCTCGTCGACGTGACGCCCGAAGAGGCGTGCAAGCATCCGAACTGGGTGATGGGCCGCAAGATTTCGGTCGACTCGGCCACGATGATGAACAAGGGCCTCGAGGTCATCGAGGCGCATTGGCTCTTTGGCTTGCCCGGCGAGCGCATCGACGTGCTGATCCATCCGCAGAGCGTGATCCATTCGCTCGTCTCGTATGCCGACGGTTCGGTGCTCGCGCAGCTCGGCAACCCCGACATGCGCACGCCGATCGCGCATGCGCTGGCGTTTCCGGAGCGTGTCGATTCGGGCGTCGCGCAACTCGACCTTGCCGAAATCGCGACGTTGTCGTTCGAGAAGCCGAACTACGCGCGTTTCCCGTGCCTCGCGCTCGCCATGAAGGCACTGGCCGAGGGCGGCGTGGCAAGCGCCGCGCTCAACGCGGCCAACGAAGTGGCGGTCGACGCTTTCCTTGCACGTCGCATTTCCTTCATGGCCATCGCGCAGACTGTCGACGCCGTGCTGAACGCGCTGCCGAACCGGCGCGCCACGAGTCTCGACGATGTGCTGGATGCCGATGCGGCGGCTCGCCGCGCGGCGGCATCGTTCATCGACGGTTTGCCTGCCGGCGCGCGCCGCCTGGAGCGCGTGGCGCAGTGAGGCGCTTATGAACCTGCTCACCGAACTGGTCGCCTTCATCGTTGCGATCGGCGTGCTCGTGGTTGTTCACGAGTATGGCCACTACAGCGTTGCGCGTTTGTGCGGCGTCAAGGTGCTGCGTTTTTCGATCGGCTTCGGCAAGCCGCTTGCGCGCTGGGTGAGCAAGAAGACCGGCGTCGAGTGGGTCGTGGCCGCGTTGCCGCTGGGCGGCTACGTGAAGATGCTCGATGAGCGCGAGGTGGTGGAGGGCGGCGCACCGATTGCCGCCGAAGAGCTGCCGCGCGCCTTCAACCGCCAGGGTGTCGGCAAGCGGATCGCCATCGTCGCGGCAGGGCCGCTCGCCAACTTCCTGCTCGCCATCGTGCTGTTCGCGGCCGTGTTCGCCACGGGCGTGACGGAGCCGGTCGCCATCGTTGCCGCGCCTCCCGCCGGGACCGTCGCAGCGCAAGCCGGGTTCGAAGGCGGCGAGAAGATCGTCGCCATTCGCGATGCCAACGGCGCGCAGGCCGAGCCCGTGCGTTCGTGGTCCGACCTGCGCTGGAAGCTGTTGGGCGCCGCGCTCGACCATGAGCGCGTAGTGCTGTCGGCGCGCGACGGGCAGGGTACGTACGACTTTGCGGTCAATCTCGCGGGCCTCTCAGGCCAGGATCTCGACGACGACTTCATGTCGAAGCTCGGCTTCGATGTGGGCGGCGCGACGTTGCGCGTGGCGGCCGTCGAGCCGGGCAGCGCGGCACAGCGGGCGGGACTCGTAGCCGGTGACACGCTGCGCCGCATGGACGGTCGGCCCGTGGATAGTGCCGAGAGTTTCATCGCCTATGTGAAGGCGCATGCCGGCAAGCCGGTCGCGCTGGAAGTGGAACGCGGTGCGCCGCAGCAATCACAGCGGCAAGACGGGCAACCGGAATCAGCGAACGACGCTGCGAACAAGACCGCGGAGAATGCCCGCGCCGCCGCCGCGACGAGCCAAACGACAAGCCAACTGACCGTCGTGCCCGCGCCGCAGCGTGATGAGGAAACCGGCCGGAGCGTAGGCCGCATCGGCGCGGCGCTCGCCACAGACGCGCCATCGGTGGACGTCCATTACGGGCCGATCGAGAGCGTTCGTCTGGGTGCGACCCGCACCTGGGACATTGCGATCTACTCGCTGCGGATGTTCGGCCGGATGATTACGGGCGAAGCGTCGCTGAAGAATCTGTCCGGCCCGGTGACGATTGCGGACTATGCGGGCAAGAGCGCGCGCCTCGGTCCTTCTGCATTCCTGTCGTTCCTGGCCCTTGTCAGCATCAGCCTCGGCGTGCTCAATCTGCTACCAATTCCGGTATTGGACGGGGGGCATCTGTTATATTATCTGGTTGAGGCTGTAACGGGCAAAGCCGTTTCCGATCGTTGGCAGCTGGTACTCCAGAGAGCGGGGCTTGCCTGCATCGTCGCCTTGTCGGCGATTGCGCTTTTCAACGATCTGGCTCGTTTAATCCACTTTTAAAGAAGTCCGGCGGCGTCCAGCGACAGCCGTCCGGTCTGATGCAGCTATACATACTGGGGAAGCACGTTGTTTAGACCTCATCGCTTGGTTCCGAAAACGGTTGTTGCCGCAGCGTTCGCGGCGCATGGACTGGTGGCACACGCAACGACACCTTTCGTGGTACAGGACATCCGGATCGAGGGGCTGCAGCGCGTCGAACCCGGCACCGTGTTTTCCTACCTGCCCATCAAGCAAGGCGAGACGTTCACCGACGAAAAGGCTTCCGAAGCCATCCGCGCGCTCTATGCGACGGGCTTCTTCAACGACGTGAAGATCGCCACCGAAGGCAACGTCGTGATCGTCCAGGTGGCCGAGCGCCCCGCGATCGGCACCATCGATTTCTCCGGTCTGCACGAGTTCGACAAGGACAACCTTACCAAGGCGCTGCGCTCGGTGGGTCTGTCGCAGGGCCGCTATTACGACAAGGCGCTCGTCGATCGCGCCGAGCAAGAACTGAAGCGCCAGTACCTCACGCGCGGCTTCTACGCCGCCGAAGTCACCACCACCGTCACGCCGATCGACCGCAACCGCGTCGCAATCCTGTTCGCCGTGGTGGAAGGGCCGAGCGCGAAGATCCGCCAGATCAACTTCATCGGCAACAAGACGTTCAAGTCGAGCACACTGCTCGACGAGATGCAGCTCTCCACGCCGAACTGGTTCTCGTGGTACACGAAGAACGACCTGTACTCGAAGGAAAAGCTCACGGGCGACCTCGAGAACGTGCGCTCGTACTACCTGAACCGCGGCTACCTCGAATTCAACATCGAGTCGACCCAGGTCTCCATCTCGCCCGACAAGAAGGACATGTACCTGACCATCACGGTGCATGAGGGCGAGCCGTACACGGTGTCGAGCATCAAGCTCGCGGGCAATCTGCTCGACCGTGAGGCGGAGCTCAACAAGCTTCTCAAGATCAAGTCGGGCGACCGCTTCTCCGCCGAAAAGCTGCAGGCCACCACCAAGGCCATTGTCGACAAGCTCGGCGAATACGGCTATGCGTTCGCAACCGTGAACGCCGTGCCGCAGATCGATCAGGAACATCACAAGGTCGACCTCACGCTGCAGGTCGATCCGAGCCGCCGCGTCTACGTGCGCCGCATCAACGTGAACGGCAACACGCGTACGCGCGACGAAGTGGTGCGCCGCGAAATGCGCCAGCTCGAAAGCTCGTGGTTCGATTCGAACCGCCTTGCACTGTCGAAGGACCGCATCAACCGTCTCGGCTATTTCACGGACGTGGATGTCACCACCGTGCCCGTGGAAGGCACTGCCGACCAGGTCGACGTCGACGTGAAGGTCACGGAAAAGCCGACCGGTGCGATCACGCTGGGCGCGGGCTTCTCGTCCACGGACAAGGTCGTGCTTTCGGCGGGCGTCTCGCAGGACAACGTGTTCGGCTCGGGCACGAGCCTCTCGGTCAACGTGAACACGGCGCGCAGCTACCGCACGCTGACGGTCACGCAGGTCGATCCGTACTTCACCGTCGACGGCATCAAGCGCATTACCGACGTCTACTACCGTACGTACCAGCCGCTCTACTACTCGACCAATTCGAGCTTTCGCATCATCACGGCGGGCGCCGACCTCAAGTTCGGCATTCCGTTCTCGGAAGTCGATACGGTGTACTTCGGCACGGGCTTCGAGCAGAACCGGCTCGACGTGGACTCGGCCACGCCGCAAAGCTATATCGACTACGTGAACAACTTCGGCCGTGTGTCGAGCAACGTGCCGCTCACGCTCGGCTGGTCGCGCGACGCGCGCGACAGCGCACTCGTGCCGAGCCGCGGCTACTTCACGCAGGCGAACGCGGAGTACGGCACGCCGATCGCCGGTACCCAGTACTACAAGGCCGATATCCAGGCGCAGTACTATTACTCGTTTGCGCGCGGCTTCGTGCTCGGCTTCAACTTCCAGGGCGGTTACGGCAACGGCCTCGGCGGCAAGCCGTACCCGATCTTCAAGAACTACTACGCGGGCGGTATCGGTTCGGTGCGGGGCTACGAGCCGAGCTCGCTGGGTCCGCGCGACGCCAAGACGAACGACCCGATCGGCGGCTCGAAGCTGCTGGTCGGCAATATCGAACTGACGTTCCCGCTGCCGGGCACCGGGTATGACCGCACGCTTCGCGTGTTCACGTTCCTCGACGGCGGTAACGTCTGGGGCACGGAAGGCAACAGCATCGGCGCGAACGGTCTGCGTTACGGCTATGGCGTCGGCCTCGCGTGGATCTCGCCCATCGGTCCGCTCAAGCTGAGCCTCGGCTTCCCGCTCGTGAAACACACGGGCGACCAGTACCAGAAGTTCCAGTTCCAGATCGGGACGGCGTTCTAATCGAGAGGATGACTTTGCTAACGGGTATGTCTTTCAAACGTGTGGCCTGCGCGCTGTCGCTGGCGGCGGCCTTGGGCGCGAGCGCCTCAGCCCACGCCCAGGAAGCGAAGATCGCGGCAGTCAATTCGGACCGTATCCTGCGCGAATCCGCGCCCGCCAAGGCCGCGCAGAGCAAGCTCGAGGCCGAGTTCGCAAAGCGCGACAAGGACCTGCAGGACATGGCGCAGCGTCTGAAGTCGATGTCCGATTCGCTCGACAAGAACGGCACGTCGATGTCGCCGGCGGACCGCGCGCAGAAGCAGCGCGACCTGTCGCAGCTCGACACCGACTTCCAGCGCAAGCAGCGCGAGTTCCGTGAAGACCTGAACCAGCGACGCAACGAAGAACTCGCTGCGGTGCTGGACCGCGCGAACAAGGTGATCAAGCAGATCGCCGAGCAGCAGCACTACGACCTGATCGTGCAGGAAGCGGTGTACGTGAGTCCGCGCATCGACATTACCGACCAGGTGCTCAAGGCGCTTGCGGCGTCGGGCGGCAACGCCAACTGAAAAGCAGGAGCAGTACGCGCACCATGGCATTTACGCTCGAGGAAATCGTCCGGCGGTTCGGCGGTGAAGTAGTCGGCGACCCGTCGCATCGCGTGGGTAGCCTGGCTCCGCTGGATCAGGCCGGCCCGCTTCAACTGGCGTTCCTCGCGAACCCGAAGTACCTGTCGCAGGTCGAAACCACCCAGGCGGGCGCGGTCCTCATCTCGGCCGACGACCTCTCGAAACTCGCGGCCCGCGACGGCCGTAACTTCATCGTCACGCCGAATCCGTACGCTTATTTCGCTCGCGTGGCGCAGGCATTCATCGACCTCGCCGCGCCCAAGGTGGCGCCGGGCGTGCATCCTTCCGCTACGGTGGATGCATCGGCCCAGGTCGCCGCAAGCGCGGTGATCGGACCCAACGTAACGGTCGAAGCGGGCGCCGTGATCGGCGAGAACGTGCGCCTCGACGCGAACGTGTTCGTCGGCCGCGGCACGCGCATTGGCGACGGCTCGCATCTGTATCCGAACGTTGCCGTCTATCACGGCTGCCGTATCGGCGAACGCGCAATCATTCACGCGGGTGCCGTGATCGGCTCGGACGGTTTCGGTTTCGCACCCGACTTCACGGGCGACGGCGATGCGCGCACCGGCAGCTGGGTCAAGATTCCGCAAGTGGGCGGCGTCGCGATCGGCCCCGACGTGGAGATCGGCGCGAACACCACGATTGACCGCGGCGCGATGGCCGACACCGTGATCGAGGAATGCGTGAAGATCGACAACCTCGTGCAGATCGGTCACAACTGCCGCATCGGCGCGTACACCGTGATCGCGGGCTGCGCCGGCATCGCGGGCAGCACCACGATCGGACGGCATTGCATGATCGGTGGCGCAGTGGGCATCGCGGGTCACGTGACGCTTGCCGACTATGTGATCGTCACGGCGAAGTCGGGCGTGTCCAAGTCGCTTTTGAAGCCGGGCATGTACACGAGCGCGTTCCCCGCCGTGGATCACGCCGACTGGAACCGCAGCGCCGCGCTGATGCGCAATCTCGACAAGCTGCGCGACCGGATCAAGGCGCTTGAAGCGGCCGTGGCCGCGAAGACGCCGGACGAAACGTAAGCGACGGCGCAGCCGCGTCGTCCCGCCAACGAGCGGAGGTCGCAGGAACCGCGTGTTCCCCGGCCGCATGAGCCTTTCCGCAGTCATCACCGCGCAGTCAATGCGTGAGCAGAAACACCATGAGCACCGAAAAGATCAATCTCGACATCCATAAGATTCTCACGCTGCTGCCGCATCGCTATCCGATCCTGCTCGTCGACCGGGTGCTCGAGCTCGAGCCGCACAAGAGCATCAAGGCGCTGAAGAACGTCTCGATCAACGAGCCGTACTTCATGGGACATTTCCCCTCGCGCCCGGTCATGCCCGGCGTGCTGATCCTGGAAGCACTCGCGCAGACCGCCGCGCTCCTCACGTTCGCCGAGGCGCCGCAGAACCCGGAAAACACGCTGTACTACTTCGTGGGCATCGACGGTGCGCGTTTCAAGCGCGTCGTGGAGCCGGGCGACCAGCTGATCCTGAACGCCACCTTCGAGCGCTACCTGCGCGGCATCTGGAAGTTCAAGGCGCGTGCCGAAGTCGATGGCGTCGTGGCCGCGGAAGCCGAACTGATGTGCACGGTCAAGAACGTCGAGCCGGGCCAGTAAAGGCGGCTGCGACAATGGCTGCGACGGCCCGCACGGGCGGGGCATGAGGCAGCAGAACGAGAAGCGAGGACGCATGAGCAGGATTCATCCCACTGCGATCGTCGAGCCGGGCGCACAGCTCGACGAAACGGTCGAAATCGGACCGTATGCGGTTGTCGGCGCGAACGTCACGATTGGCGCGGGCACCACGATCGGGGCGCACACGGTGGTCGAAGGCCACACCACGATCGGCGTGGACAACCGGATCGGCCATTTTGCGTCGGTCGGCGGCCGCCCTCAGGACATGAAGTACAAGGGCGAGCCCACGCGGCTCGTGATCGGCGACCGCAACACCATTCGCGAATTCACGACGCTGCACACAGGCACGATCCAGGACACGGGCATCACTGTCATCGGCGACGACAACTGGATCATGGCGTACGTGCACGTGGGCCACGACTGCCGGCTCGGCAACAACGTGATCATGTCGAGCAACGCGCAGCTGGCGGGGCACGTGATCGTCGAAGACTACGCCGTGGTCGGCGGCATGTCGGGCGTGCACCAGTTCGTGCGCATCGGCGCGCATTCCATGCTGGGCGGCGCTTCGGCACTCGTGCAGGACATTCCGCCGTTCGTGATCGCCGCGGGCAACAAGGCCGAGCCGCACGGTATCAACGTCGAAGGGTTGCGCCGCCGCGGCTTTTCGCCCGATGCGATCTCGGCGCTGCGCTCGGCCTATCGTCTGTTGTACAAGAACGGACTCTCGCTCGAAGAGGCCAAGGTGCAACTGCGCGAGCTCGCCTCGGCGGGCGGCGACGGCGACGCGCCGGTGAAGGCGTTCGTCGACTTCGTCGAAGCGTCGCAACGCGGCATCATCCGCTAGGCGATGGCACTGCAGACCCGACCGCTGCGGCTCGCGATGGTGGCCGGCGAACCGTCCGGCGACCTGCTGGCCGCTTCGCTGCTGAAGGGCCTGCAAGGGCGCCTCGAAGGCACGACGCAGTACTACGGCATCGGTGGTCCTCGCATGATCGCCGAGGGCTTCGAGGCGCACTGGCCGATGGAGAAGCTGACCGTGCGCGGCTACGTCGAGGCGCTGCGGCACATTCCCGAGATTCTCGGCATCCGTAACGAGCTGAAGCGGCAACTGCTTGCCGATCCGCCGGATGCGTTCGTCGGCGTCGACGCGCCCGACTTCAATTTCGGTCTTGAGCAGCCGCTGCGCGAAGCGGGCATTCCCACGGTCCATTTCGTATGTCCCTCGATCTGGGCGTGGCGGGGCGGCCGTATCAAGAAGATCGCGAAGTCGGTGGATCACATGCTGTGCGTGTTCCCGTTCGAGACCGCGATTCTCGAGAGGGCGGGCGTGGCGGCGTCGTACGTTGGTCATCCGCTGGCCGACGAGATTCCCCTCGAACCCGACACGGCGGGCGCGCGCCGCACCCTCGGCCTGCCGGAGAGCGGCCCCGTCATCGCGGTGCTGCCCGGCAGCCGCCGCTCGGAAATCGGCCTGATCGGGCCGACGTTCTTCGACGCCATGGCCCTCATGCAGCAGCGCGAACCGGGCGTGCGCTTCGTGATGCCGGCCGCTACGCCGGCGCTGCGGGCCCTGCTCCAGCCGCTCGTCGAGGCCCATCCGGGCCTCGCGCTCACGCTGGTGGACGGACAGTCGCAGGTCGCCATGACGGCCGCCGACGCGATCCTCGTGAAAAGCGGCACCGTTACGCTCGAAGCGGCGCTGCTCAAGAAGCCGATGGTTATTTCGTACAAGGTGCCCTGGCTCACCGGCCAGATCATGCGACGCCAGGGGTATCTGCCGTACGTCGGGCTACCGAATATTCTCGCCGGGCGCTTCGTCGTGCCCGAACTGCTTCAGCATTTCGCGACGCCGGAAGCGCTCGCGGATGCCACGCTGACCCAGTTGCGCGACGACGTGAACCGTCGCACGCTCAAGGAAATCTTCACGGAAATGCATCACGTGCTGAAGCAGAACACGTCGCAGCGTGCTGCCGAAGTCGTGGCGGGCATTGTCGAAAAGCGCCGGGGGCGCGCATGACGGGCCGCCGGAAGAGCGGCGCCCGCGCGCCTCAGGCCGGCCTCGATTTCAACGCGCCGGAAGACATCGTCTGCGGCGTGGACGAAGCGGGCCGCGGGCCGCTGGCCGGTCCCGTGGTGGCCGCGGCGGTGATTCTCGACCGCGCCCGACCCATTCGCGGTCTGGACGACTCCAAGGCCTTGACGGCGAAAAAGCGCGAAGCGCTCTACGAGAAGATCGTCACGCGCGCGGTGGCGTATTGCGTGGCGTCGGCGTCGGTGGAGGAAATCGACACGCTGAACATCCTGCACGCCACAATGCTCGCGATGAAGCGCGCCGTGGAAGGGCTTGCCGTGACGCCGACGCTCGCACGCATCGACGGCAACCGGTGTCCCGTGCTCTCGGTCCGAAGCGAAGCCGTAATAGGCGGCGACGCACTCGTGCCTTCCATCTCGGCTGCCTCGATTCTCGCGAAGGTCACGCGCGACCGGATGCTGCTGGAATTGCACGAAACCTTCCCGATGTACGGTTTCGACGCTCACGCTGGCTACGGTACGCCGCAGCACCTCGCCGCGCTGCGGCAGCACGGTCCGTGCGAGCATCATCGGCGCTCGTTTGCGCCGGTGCGTGAAGCCTACGCGCTGCACGGCATGCCCTTTGTGCTGCCGGGCCGTGAAAGCGTTGTGGCGGTGGTTTCCTCGGGTGATGCGGAGGATCTGGACGGCGCGTTTGCCGCCGTGTCGACCGTCGGCCGTGCCGGCGTAGCCGGTCCGCAACACCAGGGGCAGCAGCAAGCTCGGCCCCAGCCGGACGACGGTGTCGCGCCGTTCTGAGGCGCTTGTCTGAGGCGCTGCATCGACCCCCGTTTCATTCTCTCTTCTTGCCGCACGCCCGCAATCGCTCTGTGGGCGCCCGTAAAAGCCCGTGAAAACGCTCACCTCTCGCGATAATCCGCTCTACAAACGCCTGAAGGCGCTGGCCGGCTCGACCCATCAGCAGCGGCGTAGCGGTCAGGCTCTGCTCGAAGGGTTTCATCTCGCCCGGGCATATATCGAGGCAGCGGGGCAGCCGCAGACCTGCATCGTGACCGAAGGCGCGCTGCGGCATGACGAGGCGCACGACATCATCGCGCGCGTGGACCCCCAGCTTGTCGTGATGCTGCCCGATGCGCTCTTCGGTCAGCTGTCGAATGTCGTGAACGGCGTGGGGCTGCTGCTGCTCGTCGACCGGCTTGCCCCCGAAATGCCGGAGCACGTGACGCAGACATGCGTCGTGCTGGACGGCATTCAGGATGCGGGCAACGTGGGTTCGATTCTGCGCAGCGCCGCGGCCGCCGGCGTCCAGCACGTGTTCTGCGGTTCGGGGACCGCGTATGCATGGTCGTCGAAGGTGTTGCGCTCGGGCATGGGCGCGCACTTCCTGATGCAGATTCACGAGGACGTGGAGGCGTCCACGCTGATCGAGCGTCTCGACGTCCCCGTCGCCATCACCGATTCACACGGTAGCGCGGCGATTTACGACAGCGATCTGTCCGGGCCGCTCGCGTGGGTGTTCGGCAATGAAGGGGCGGGTGTGTCCGAGGCGTGGCGCGAGGCCGCGGCGCACCGGATGACGATTCCCCAACCGGGCGGAATGGAATCGCTCAACGTTGCCGCGGCGGCGGCCGTGTGTCTCTTCGAGCAGTGCCGTCAGCAGCGGCGGCACCGCGAATGAACGGGCTTCTTCAGGCGACGATCAGTACGCCGGCCTGTCCAGCTTGATTTCCTGCAGGATCGTGGTGGCGATTTCCTCGATCGACTTGTGCGTCGACGAGAGCCACTTGATGCCTTCGCGCCGCATCATTGCTTCGGCTTCGTTGATCTCGTAGCGGCAGTTTTCCAGCGCAGCGTACTTGCTGCCCGGACGCCGCTCGTTGCGGATTTCCGAGAGACGTTGCGGATCGATGGACAGCCCGAAGATTTTCGTGCGATGCGCGAGCAGCGGCGTGGGCAATTTGCTGCGTTCGAAGTCTTCGGGAATCAGTGGGTAGTTGGCGGCCTTCACGCCGTACTGCATGGCGAGATAGAGGCTGGTCGGTGTCTTGCCGCTGCGCGACACGCCGACGAGGATCACGTCCGCTTCCGCGAGATTGCGGTTCGACTGACCGTCGTCGTGGGCGAGCGAGAAGTTGATTGCCTCGATGCGGTTCTTGTATTCGTCCGTGTCCGCGTTCTGGTGGCCGCGTCCCATCGCATGGCTCGACTTGAGCTCCAGTTCCTGCTCGAGCGGCTCGACGAAAGTCTGGAACATGTCCAGCACGAGCGCATTCGATCCCTTCACGATCTGGTTCGAGCCGCTGTTCACGAGCGTCGTGAAGACGATGGGCCGGCGGCCATCGTGAACGGCCGATTCGTTGATCTTTTCGACGGTGACGTAGGCCTTTTCCGTCGAGTCGACGAACGGCACGCGCACGAGGCGGAACTTCAGATCGAACTGGGAGAGGATGGAATGCGCGAAGGTCTCGGCAGTAATTCCAGTACCGTCGGAGACGATGAATACGGTGGGCGGCATGGGTAGAAGCTGGAACGTGAAGCGCGGCAGCGCCCGGTGTGGCAAGAAGAATGACCGGCCCGAAGACCGCGTCGTGAACGTCATGAACGCGAGGAACCGCGTTCGTGCACCCATTCGAGGCATTGTTCGTGCCGGCTGACACATTTCGGCACTCGGCACGGTAGAATAGCGGCAACCTGTTGGATAAGCAATTGCGGGCGAACCACGCCGAATTGCCGCCGATCCTACGGCTTTCTGCCGCAAATCCGCGCGGACTCGTGGCAATTTCGGCGAATCGTGCACTTCATCGCGCTTTCTCGGTCGGCTTTGCCTGTTTTGTCGAGGGTCGACGCGAGCCTGCGGCAGCACGGCTGCCGACATCCACCGCCGGCGATTGCTTCTCCAACAGGTTGCGCAAGGTACGCCACGCCTCCAATAAGCGCGTCGTACGTAAGCCCACTTGCGCAATCGAGCATTTTTTTCACACTTAGGGGCTTGTATGACTAACGCAGTTAACGTCGCAAAGGATGAGGCGTATGTAGTTCCGTTCGAACAGTTGCGGATGACCGACGTGGAAATCGTGGGTGGCAAGAACGCGTCGCTCGGCGAGATGATCAGCCAGCTCGCCGAAGCCGGCGTGCGCGTGCCGACCGGTTTCGCCACCACGGCGCTCGCGTTTCGCGACTTCCTCCGACACAACAACCTCACCGAACGTATTGCGAAACGTCTCGACACGCTCGACGTCGACGACGTGAAGGCGCTTGCCGCCGCAGGCAAGGAAATCCGCGAGTGGATCGTGGCTGCGCCGATGCAGCCTCGCCTCGAACAGGAAATTCGCGCCCAGTTCGACACGTTGCAAAAGAGCTCGCCCGGCGAGCTCTCTTTTGCCGTGCGCTCGTCGGCCACGGCCGAAGACCTGCCCGACGCCTCGTTCGCCGGCCAGCAGGAAAGCTATCTGAACGTGGTCGGTATCGAAGACGTGCTCGACCGCATGAAGCACGTGTTTGCGTCGCTCTACAACGACCGCGCCATCTCGTATCGCGTCCACAAGGGCTTCACGCACGCAGAAGTGGCCCTGTCGGCCGGCGTGCAGCGCATGGTCCGCTCGGACGTAGGCGCCGCGGGCGTGATGTTCACGCTGGACACCGAATCGGGCTTCAAGGACGCCGTGTTCATCACGTCGAGCTACGGCCTCGGCGAAACCGTCGTGCAGGGGGCCGTGAATCCGGACGAGTTCTACGTCTTCAAGACCACGCTCGCGCAGGGCAAGTCGCCCATCATCCGCCGCTCCATCGGCTCCAAGCTGATCAAGATGGAATTCACGCAGCCGGGCGAGCCGGGCCGCGTGAAGACCGTCGACGTGCCGCACGAGCAGCGCAACCGCTTCTCGATCACCGACGACGACGTCATCGAACTGGCGAAGTACGCGGTCATCATCGAAAAGCACTACCAGCGCCCCATGGACATCGAATGGGGCAAGGACGGCCGCGACGGCAAGATCTTCATCCTGCAGGCGCGTCCTGAAACGGTGAAGAGCCAGTCGCACGGCAAGATCGAGCAGCGCTTCAAGCTCAAAGGCCAGTCGCCGGTGCTTGCCACCGGGCGTGCCATCGGCCAGAAGATCGGCGCGGGCCGCGTGCGCGTGATTCACGATCCGTCCGAGATGGAGCGCGTGCAGCCCGGCGACGTGCTGGTGGCCGACATGACCGACCCGAACTGGGAGCCGGTAATGAAGCGCGCCTCGGCCATCGTCACGAACCGAGGCGGCCGGACGTGTCACGCGGCCATCATCGCGCGCGAACTCGGCGTGCCCGCCGTGGTGGGCTGCGGCGACGCCACCGACGTGCTCAAGGACGGCTCGCTCGTCACGGTGTCGTGCGCGGAAGGCGACGAAGGCCGCATCTACGACGGCCTGCTCGAAACCGAAGTGACCGAAGTGCAGCGCGGCGAACTGCCGCCGGTGCCGGTCAAGATCATGATGAACGTCGGTAATCCTCAGCTCGCGTTCGACTTCTCGCAGCTGCCGAACGAAGGCGTGGGTCTCGCGCGTCTCGAGTTCATCATCAACAACAACATCGGCGTGCACCCGAAGGCGATTCTCGAGTATCCGAACGTCGACGCGGACCTCAAGAAGGCGGTGGAAAGCGTGGCCCGCGGCCATGCGTCGCCGCGGGCCTTCTACGTGGACAAGCTCGCGGAAGGCATTGCGACGATTGCTGCCGCGTTCTATCCGAAGCCTGTCATCGTGCGTCTGTCGGACTTCAAGTCCAACGAGTACAAGAAGCTGATCGGCGGTTCGCGCTACGAGCCGGACGAAGAGAACCCGATGCTGGGCTTCCGCGGCGCATCGCGCTACATCGCGGAAGACTTCGCACAGGCCTTCGAGATGGAGTGCATCGCGTTGAAGCGCGTGCGCGAGGAGATGGGCTTGACCAACGTCGAGATCATGGTGCCGTTCGTGCGTACGCTCGGTCAGGCCGAGCGCGTGGTCGGCCTGCTCGGCAAGTTCGGTCTCAAGCGTGGCGAGAACGGCCTGCGCCTCATCATGATGTGCGAAGTGCCGTCCAACGCGATTCTGGCCGAAGAGTTCCTGCAGCACTTCGACGGCTTCTCGATCGGTTCGAATGACCTCACGCAGCTCACGCTTGGCCTCGATCGCGATTCGGGCATGGAACTGCTGGCGGTGGACTTCGACGAGCGCGACCCCGCGGTGAAGTTCATGCTGAAGCGCGCCATCGACACCTGCCGCCGCCTCGGCAAGTACGTGGGCATCTGCGGCCAGGGGCCGTCGGACCATCCGGACTTCGCGAAGTGGCTCGCCGACGAGGGCATCGCGTCGATTTCGCTGAACCCGGACACGGTCATCGAAACGTGGCAGGCGCTCGCGCAGGCGAAGTAACTCACGAGCGCGCCCGCGGCGTTCGGTAAGCGCTGTCGCTTGTCGAACGCTGCGGTGAAGAAAGCGCCGATTCGTGCTGCAACACGTGCTATAACACCCCGGTCAATCCGGGGTGTTTTTGTTTGGGGAGATCGTCGTGGCCATTCACGGACTGTTCTGGTGGGTCGGCGCGGGGGCGATGATCGTGCTGGAGTTGATGAGCGGCACGTTCTATCTGTTGATGATCGCGCTCGGCTTCATTGCCGCGGGGCTTGCTCAGTGGGGCGGTGCTCCGCTCGAAGTGCAGCTCGCCGTGGCAGCGGTGGTGGCGCTCGTCGCCGTGGCGGCGCTGCGCCGCTCGCGCTTTGGGCGGCTGCGTCGTAAAGACGCGGCGCACAATCCGGACGTCAATATCGACATCGGGTCGCCGCTCACGGTGACGGCCTGGCGCGACCGCCGGGCGCGCGCGATGTACCGCGGCGCGCAGTGGGACGTGGAGCTGGCGCCGGGGGAGTCGGAAGATGCCCGCTTCTACGAGATCACCGCGCTGCGCGGCAACTGCCTCATCGTGGCCGCGCGCAAGCACGTGACGCCGGCCTGACGGGACGCAACAGAAAAAGCGCAGTGCAACACAAGGAGAACAATGATGGAAATACCAGTCGTCGGGCTGATCGTGCTCGTGATCGTCGTGGTGCTGATCGCACAGACCATCAAGATCGTGCCGCAGCAGCATGCGTGGGTGCTGGAGCGGCTCGGGCGCTATCACGCCACGCTGACGCCGGGGCTCAACTTCGTGCTTCCGTTCATCGACCGCGTGGCGTACCGGCACGTGCTCAAGGAAATTCCGCTCGACGTGCCGAGTCAGGTCTGTATCACGCGCGACAACACGCAGTTGCAGGTGGACGGCGTGCTGTACTTCCAGGTGACGGACCCGATGAAGGCGTCGTACGGATCGAGCAATTTCGTCTTCGCCATCACGCAGCTGTCGCAGACCACGCTGCGCTCGGTGATCGGCAAGCTCGAACTCGACAAGACGTTCGAGGAGCGCGACTTCATCAATCACAGCGTGGTCTCCGCACTCGATGAAGCCGCGTCCAACTGGGGCGTCAAGGTGTTGCGCTACGAGATCAAGGACCTCACGCCGCCGAAGGAAATCCTGCACGCCATGCAGGCCCAGATCACGGCGGAGCGCGAGAAGCGGGCGCTCATCGCCGCATCGGAGGGCCGCAAGCAGGAGCAGATCAACCTGGCCGCGGGGGCGCGCGAAGCGGCCATCCAGAAGTCCGAGGGCGAGCGCCAGGCGGCCATCAATCAGGCGCAGGGGCAGGCCGCAGCGATACTCGCGGTGGCCGAGGCGAACGCCGAGGCGATCCAGAAGATCGCGGCGTCGATTCAGTCTCAAGGCGGTATGGAGGCGGTCAACCTGAAGGTGGCGGAGCAGTACGTGAACGCGTTCGGCAATCTGGCGAAGCAGGGCAACACGCTCATCGTGCCCGGCAACCTGGCTGACATGGGGTCGATGATCGCGTCGGCGCTCACCATCGTGAAGGCGAAGGGCAGCGAGGCGCGCAGCAACTGACCGCGCCCGTGCCCCAGCAATGAAAACGGCCCGCGTGTTGCGGGCCGTGCTGTTTGGGTGTCACGCAGTTCGCGCTGCTTGCCGGAGAGGAAGACGGTTGCCTCGACGACGTTCAGCCCGGCGAGCGCATGAGGCGAGCCTTTTCGCGTTCCCAGTCGCGCTTTTTCTCCGTCTCGCGCTTGTCGTGCTGCTTCTTGCCCTTCGCAAGGCCAATCTCGCACTTCACGCGACCGCCCTTGTAATGGAAGTTCAGCGGCACGAGCGTGTAGCCGCGCTGCTCCACCTTGCCGATCAGCTTGCTGATCTCGTTGCCGTGCAGAAGCAGCTTGCGCGTACGCACGGGGTCGGGCTTGATGTGCGTGGACGCCTCGGGCAGCGGACTGATGTGCGCGCCGATCAGAAACAGTTCGCCGTCGCGGATCACGACGTAGCCTTCCTTGATCAGCGAGCGGCCCGCGCGTATGGCCTTGACTTCCCATCCTTCCAGCACGAGCCCCGCCTCGTAGCGTTCCTCGATGAAGTAATCGAAGAAGGCCTTCCTGTTGTCGATGATGCTCATGAAATATGGAAAGTGCCCAACTCGTTTAAAATCGTGATTTTAGCAAAGCGGGCCGGCAATCGTGGCGCGGGCCCGTCGCTGCTGCCCAATCCTCGCCGCCTGCCGTGCATTTATGGCTGATGTCCAGAAAACCGTGTTGATACGCCATTCGGCGGAACAGATGTTCGACCTCGTCACCGACGTTGACGATTACCCCAATTTCCTGCCGTGGTGTGGGGGCGTGGAAATTCGCCGTAAGGACGAGAACGGAATGGAGGCGCGCATCGACATCCATTTCAAAGGCATCAAGCTCCATTTCGCCACGCACAATACGCAGCAACGGCCCACGCGCATCGACATGGATTTCGCGGACGGACCGTTTCGCAAGTTCACGGGCTACTGGCGCTTCACGCCGCTGCGCGCGGACGCCTGCAAAATCGAGTTCGCGCTGCACTACGAATTCACGAGCATCGTGCTCGAAAAGATCATCGGGCCCGTGTTCAATCACATCGCCAACACGTTCGTGGAGTCGTTCGTGAAGCGCGCGGACCAGCGGTACGGGCGGGCGTGAGCGCGGCATGAACACGAAGCGGCTGACCATCGACGTCTGTTACGCGCTGCCCGACGCGCAGACCGTGCTTACCGTCGAACTCGCCGAAGGCGCCACGCTGCGCGATGCGATCGACGCGAGCGGCATTCTGTCGAGGCATCCCGATATCGATCTCGCGCGACAAAAGACCGGCGTATTCGGCAAGCTCAAGCCGCTCGATGCGCCGTTGGCCGATCACGACCGCGTGGAGATCTACCGGCCGCTGATCGTCGATCCGAAGCTCGCGCGCCGGCGGCGCGTGGAGAAAACGCGTCGCGAAGGCTCGATCGAAGGGCGCAAGTGGCTGCCCAAGGACTCGCGGTAAGCGGTAGGGCAACGTCGTCGCGGCGCGCGTGCGCTCCTTTAGTCGGGCCCGCGCGCCACGCGCTGCCACAGCGCCGTCAATACACCATCAATGCGCCGCAGCCTGCGCCTTTTCTTCGATCGATTGCCCGTCGCCGCCATCCTCGTTTCCATGCTGGCGGACTGACCAGCTCACGCCCGCCACCAGCAGCACGATGGCGGCAATCTCGAGCGGTCGCGGCAGCCGATGGTCGTAGATGAACGCATAGAGCAGCGCAAACAGCGTCTCGAACACGATCAACTGACCGGAGAGCGTGAGCGGCAGCCGCCGGGACGCCGCGTTCCACAACCCGTTGCCGAGCCACGATGCGCCGACCGCGAGCCCGAGGTTCAAGAGCCAGAACGTATGCCAGCGCGGTGTGGGCAACGCCGTCTGCAGGGCGCCGGCGGGCAGTAGTGCGATAACGCCCCACATCAGCAGGCCCAGCGCGCCCGTCACCACACCCCACAGCACCGACCATTCGTTGCCGCTGAAATGCCGGATGCGCCGCAGGCAGCGCGCGTTCTCCACGGCAAACCAGGTCCAGCAGGCCAGCGCGCCCACGGCGCAGGCGACGCCCGCGAGTTTCGTCAGCGTGTCGTTGCCCGCGGCGTCGCCGCTCGTGCCCGCCGTGGAGAACACGTCGACGTTGATGCAGGCAATGCCCGCCACCACCATCGCGAGCGGCCAGACGAGGCGGGCGAGCGGCACGGCGCCGTGGTCGCGGCGGCCAAGCAGCGTCACGCTGACCGGCAGCACGCCCACAATCAGCGACGACGGCGCGATGCCCACCATGTGCACGGCGCCCGTGAGCAGCAGGTAATAGAGCAGATTGCCGACGACGGCGAGCTTCACCAGCGCGGCGAGGTCCTCGTGCGTGAGGCGGCCCGGCACGGTACGGATCATCGGCAGCAGCGCGGCGAGCGAAACGAGCCCGTACATCACGTAGCGGCCCGCGCTCAGCAGGAAAGGCGAAAAATCCGATAATTGGCGGGGCACGAGAAAGACCATGCCCCATAACGCACCGGCGAGAACGCCGTACATCACACCGCGCTGCATCTGGAATCCCGAAGACGGTCGAACGAGGCGCGCAGCTTAACAGGACGGACGGCGGCCGGTCTTGTTCGATCCTGCAACGGGCCCGCGGCTACCGAACGCACAAACGAAAACCGATCGAACGGCAGGCGAACGGCAAAGCGAATTTTCGAGGGCGAACATCCCAAAAATTTTTGGCAAATCGTCGCTAAGCTGCTGTTCGTGCAGTGAAAACCGGGGATGTATCGCGTATAATCTGCTTTTGCGCCTATAGGATTTGCCATGCGTCTGATCCAGAAAGCACTCACGTTCGATGACGTGCTCCTCGTCCCGGCCTTCTCCGACGTTCTGCCGCGCGACACCAGCCTGAAGACCCGCCTGACCCGCAACATCTCCCTGAATATCCCGCTCGTGTCCGCGGCCATGGACACCGTGACCGAAGGGCGGCTCGCCATCGCCATGGCGCAGCAGGGCGGCGTGGGCATCATCCACAAGAACCTCACGCCTGCCGAGCAGGCGCGCGAAGTCGCGAAGGTCAAGCGTTTCGAGTCGGGCGTGGTGCGCGACCCCATCACCGTGCCGCCGCAGATGAAAGTGCGCGACGTCATGGCGCTGTCGCAGCAGCATGGCATTTCGGGCTTCCCCGTGGTCGAAGGCGCACAGCTGATCGGCATCGTGACCAACCGCGACCTGCGCTTCGAAACGCGCCTCGACGAACCGGTGCGCACGATCATGACGCCGCGCGAGCGGCTCGTCACCGTGAAGGAAGGCGCGCCGCTCTCCGAAGCCAAGTCGCTCATGCATAGCCACCGTCTGGAGCGCGTGCTCGTGGTGAACGACGCGTTCGAGCTGCGCGGCCTCATGACGGTCAAAGACATCACCAAACAAACCGAACACCCTGCGGCCTGCAAGGACGAACACGGCAAGCTGCGCGCCGGCGCCGCGGTCGGCGTCGGTCCGGACAATGAAGAGCGCGTCGAGCTGCTCGTGCAGGCCGGCGTGGATGTCATCGTCGTCGACACGGCTCATGGCCACAGCAAGGGCGTGCTGGAGCGCGTGCGCTGGGTCAAGAAGAACTACCCGCAGGTCGAGGTGATCGGCGGCAACATCGCCACCGCGGACGCCGCGAAGGCGCTCGTCGAATACGGCGCGGACGCGGTGAAGGTCGGCATCGGGCCGGGTTCCATCTGCACGACGCGCATCGTGGCGGGCGTGGGCGTGCCGCAGATCAGCGCGATCGCGAACGTTGCGGACGCGCTGCGCGGCACGGGCGTGCCGGTGGTCGCGGACGGCGGCGTGCGCTATTCCGGCGACGTGTCCAAGGCTATCGCGGCCGGCGCGAACGCCGTCATGATGGGCAGCATGTTGGCGGGCACCGAAGAGTCGCCCGGTGACGTGTTCCTGTACCAGGGGCGCCAGTACAAGTCGTACCGCGGCATGGGCTCCGTCGGCGCGATGAAGGACGGCGCCGCGGACCGTTACTTCCAGGACAACTCGGCCAACATCGACAAGCTGGTGCCGGAAGGTATCGAAGGCCGCGTCGCCTACAAGGGTTCGGTCAACGCGATCCTGTTCCAGCTGATCGGCGGCGTGCGAGCCAGCATGGGCTACTGCGGTTGCCGCACTATCGAGGAAATGCACGAGAAAGCCGCATTCGTCGAAATCACGGCGGCGGGCATGCGCGAGTCGCACGTGCATGACGTGCAGATCACCAAGGAAGCGCCGAACTACCACGTGGACTGACGCCAATGAAGCCACTGCTGCGTGCTGTGCTGATTGTCGATGCGCTGTTGCTGCTGACGTTCGGGGTGCTGTTTCTGCTTACGCCCTGGACGTCGCTCTACAACGCCTTGCTACTCGTGCAGCCGCAGCCCGCCTTCGTCGGGCAGGCGTTCGGCGTCGCGCTCGTCGGGCTGGCATGGCTCGCGTTGCATGCGTCCATCGACGGTGCGATGACGTCTGCGGTGGCCCGGGTGGCGGGGCACGTCGAGTGGCTGAGCGGCGTGCTGATGCTGGTCTGGCTGATCGGGCTGCATACGCCGCCTTTGACGGGGTTCGGGCAGCTCGTGGCGGGGCTCGCGGCTGTGGGGTTGCTTGTGCTCGGGCTGGGTAGCGTGCGGCTGGCCTCGGCCGTGCGCAAGCGCGACAAGGCGCGGGTAGCGGAAAGCGCGACGGCTGCGCGGTCCGCGAAACCAACGTCGCAGTCGCAGAGCGCGACCGCGGCCAGCGTGAGCGAGCCGGCGTTCGATGCCGCGCGTTATCGCGTCGAACCCGCAAGGGTTGACCCGGCAGTCGTCGAGCCGGCGAGGACAGAACCGACGTCCGCC
The DNA here is from genome assembly GCF_034424375.1 of Paraburkholderia kururiensis. Lineage (NCBI taxonomy): Bacteria > Pseudomonadati > Pseudomonadota > Betaproteobacteria > Burkholderiales > Burkholderiaceae > Paraburkholderia > Paraburkholderia kururiensis. The sequence continues at coordinate 2,064,488 of NZ_CP139965.1, forward strand.
TATCGCTCCACGAGCGTAGCGCCCAGCCCTTCGGCAAGCGCGAGTGACGCGCCTGTGAGCCCGGCCACCGGTCATCCGGTCGAACCGGGCCTCACGGCTACTGCGGGGCGCAATGAGATGCAGGACCCGCCGGGTGCCGGCGCAGGTCCCGCTGCCACAAGCGAGTCCGCGGCTGCGGGAAGCACAGCAAGCACCGCAGCCAGCTCCAGCGCAGCCCGCGACGAAGCGCGCAGGGAAGCCGCAGGCGCTCCGCGGCCACCGTTCCATGGCTGACGTGAGACGAGACACCACGCCGCCGTCGAAAGCAGTCGCAATCCGTCCACGCCCGGCACCCCGCACTGAAAACGACGCACTGAAACCCACGCCGCGCATCGTGCGCGGTTTTTTGTATCCGTTCTTTCTTAGATTCCGTCCGCTGCCATGCACGACAAGATCCTGATTCTCGACTTCGGTTCGCAAGTCACCCAGCTGATTGCACGACGGGTGCGCGAAGCCCACGTGTACTCGGAAATCCATCCGTACGACGTCGACGACGCCTTCATCCGCGACTTCGCGCCGAAAGGCATCATTCTTTCGGGCGGCCCGAATTCGGTCACCGAAACCGATACGCCGCGCGCCCCGCAGGCCGTGTTCGAACTCGGCGTGCCCGTGCTCGGCATCTGCTACGGCATGCAGACGATGGCCGAGCAACTGGGCGGCAAGGTGGACGGCGGCCACGTGCGCGAGTTCGGTTATGCCGAGGTGCGGGCGCGCAACCATACGAAGTTCCTCGACGGCATCGAAGACTTCAGCACGCCGGAAGGGCACGGCATGCTGAAGGTGTGGATGAGCCACGGCGACAAGGTCACGGAAATGCCCGAAGGCTTCAAGCTGATGGCGTCCACGGAGTCGTGCCCGATCGCCGCGATGGCCGACGAGTCGCGCCACTTCTACGGCCTGCAGTGGCACCCCGAGGTCACCCACACGGTTCAGGGGCGCGCCATGCTCGAACGCTTCGTGCTCGGCATCGTGGGCGCGAAGGCGGACTGGGAGATGGGCCACTACATCGACGAAGCCGTCGCGAAGATTCGCGAGCAGGTGGGCGACGAGCATGTCATCCTGGGCCTGTCGGGCGGCGTGGATTCGTCCGTGGCGGCTGCGCTGCTGCACCGCGCGATCGGCAACCAGCTGACGTGCGTGTTCGTCGATCATGGTCTGCTGCGACTCAACGAAGCCGAACAGGTCATGGCCACCTTCGCCGACCACCTCGGCGTGAAGGTGATTCACGTGGATGCGAGCGAGGCGTTTCTCTCGAAGCTCGCCGGCGTGACGGACCCCGAGGCGAAGCGCAAGATCATCGGCGCCGAATTCGTGGAGGTGTTCCAGGCCGAGGCCGGCAAGCTCAAGGACGCGAAGTGGCTCGCGCAGGGCACGATCTACCCGGACGTGATCGAGTCCGCGGGCAAAGGCAAGAAGGCCGCGCACACCATCAAGAGCCACCACAACGTGGGCGGTCTGCCGGAAACGCTGAACCTCAAGCTGCTCGAACCGCTGCGTGAACTCTTCAAGGACGAAGTGCGCGAACTGGGCGTGAAGCTCGGGCTGCCGCACGAGATGGTGTACCGCCATCCGTTCCCGGGACCCGGCCTCGGCGTGCGCATTCTCGGCGAAGTGAAGCGCGACTTTGCGGACCTGCTGCGCCGCGCGGACGCGATCTTCATCGAAACGCTGCGCACCACCATCGACAAGGAAACGGGCAAGTCGTGGTACGACCTGACGAGCCAGGCGTTCGCCGTCTTCTTGCCGGTGAAGAGCGTGGGCGTGATGGGCGACGGCCGCACCTACGAATACGTGGTGGCGCTGCGCGCGGTGCAGACGCTCGACTTCATGACGGCGCACTGGGCGCACCTGCCGCACGAACTGCTGGGCCGCGTGTCGAACCGGATCATCAACGAGGTGCGGGGCATCAACCGCGTGGTGTACGACATCTCGGGGAAGCCGCCGGCGACAATCGAGTGGGAGTAATTCAGGATCCTCTGCAGTGGTCTGCAGAGGTCCGCTGACTTCCTGATTTGATCCGCTGCCGTCCGTCGGCAGCGTTGCGTCGCCGACGGCATGAGCGACGGTAGAGCATCTTTCTCTGCAGACGATCCCGTTTGATATCTGACTTGATACCTTGGGCAATTCTGGTGCCCACCAATTTCGCATACCTTACGAAAATCGCCTGACGCACTTTACCCGACCATCAGCTCCGCACGCGTGATTTCTCCGGATCGTAGAAAATCGGCGCTACGACGGTGGCATCGATGCGCTTCTGCTGACCGTCGAGTTTGCCGATCTGCACGACAGTGCCCGGTTCGGCGTAAGCCACATCCAGCCGGCAGAGCGCGACGTTGCGGCCCGTGATCGGCGAGCGGGTCGCGCTTGTCACCACGCCTGTCTGCGCCCGTCCCGTATGCACGCAATCACCATGCGCGGCCGGCTCGTTCCCCGCCAGTTCGAGCCCGACGAGCTTGCGTTGCGGATGCGCGCTACGGCGCAGCAGAGCTTCGCGTCCGATGAAGTCGTCGCTCTTGGTTTTCAGCGGCACGCAAAAACCTATGCCGGCTTCAAAAGGATCGATTTCATCGCTGAATTCGTGGCCCGAGAACGCGAGCCCCGCCTCCACGCGCAGCATGTCGAGCGCGTCGAAGCCGAGCGGCACGAGTCCGTGCGGCTCTCCAGCGGACCACACGCTATCCCAGACGGCCGCCGCATGATCGGGATGACACCAGATTTCGTAGCCAAGCTCGCCGGTGTAGCCGGTGCGGCTGATGCAGACAGGCAGCCCGTCGTACCCGCCGATGCGGCCGACGAGAAAGCGGAACCAGCCGAGACTGGCAAGCGTGGGCTGAGTCCCCGGTGTCCAGACGATCTGTTGCAGGATCGCGCGGCTATGCGGTCCCTGCACGGCGATGTTGTGGATTTGTGCGGAGGCCGATTTGACCCAGACCTTCATGCCGAGTTTTTCGGCCTGTTCACGCAGCCAGATGCCGGCGTAATCCTCGCCGCAGATCCAGCGGAAGTTGTCCGGGCCGAAGCGCAGCAACGTGCCGTCGTCGAGTATGCCGCCGTGCGGGTAGCACATGGCGGAATACACGACTTGCCCGACCGCGAGCCTTCGGACGTCGCGTGTCAGGCAGTACTGAAGCAGCGCCTCTGCATCGGGCCCGATGATGTCGAATTTGCGTAGCGCCGACAGATCCATGATCGCCGCACGTTCCCGGCAGCCGTAGTATTCGTCGATCGCGCCGTAGCCGTCGAATTGCGACGGCAGCCACCAGCCGCGGTATTGCGTGAAGTGGTGCGTCAGCACGGAGGTGCGCGAATGGAAGCCGGATTCCTGCGTGAGGACCGCGGGCGCGTCGGGCGTGGATCGGATGGCCATGGACACGGAAATGCGCTCCTTGCTCGAATAGGTGCGAACCTGGATATCGGTCGGATTCCAGCCGTTGGCCGGATCGATGTCGTCGGGGCACGACGTGCTGACGCAGACGAGATCCCGTTGCGCGCGCAGCAGCACGTAATCGCCGGGCCGGGACCACGGTTCGTCGATCGTGATCTGCTGACGGGCGTCGATGCTCGTGTTGAAAAAGAAGTTGATGGCCGGCCAGCCCGGGCGCGCCGGCACGCCGAAATGCGCGAGGGCGGCGCTGATGTTGTCGCTGCAATTGGCATGACCGGGATAGCCTTGCGACTCGTAATACCGCGCCGTGCAGGCGAGTGAGAACGAGTCATGCCGGCCTGCCGTGTCGCGCACCACCTCCAGCATCGGCCGCATGTTGCGGTCGTAGAACCGGGAGAACAGGCCCGGTGCCGGCCAGGCGCTGCCGTTCAGGGTCCGGGTGACGGTCGGGTCGAGGTCGAGCATGTCGCCGTGCTCGAGCGCGGCGAGATCGAACGCGACGAAGTCCGTGCATTGCCGTCCTGCCACGTCGAGTATCTGGACGTATTCGCCGGCCCGCACCGTATAGGCCCGTGCTGTGCCGGGGTGAATCAGGAAGTCGTCGAGCGGGTCGGCGAGCGGCACGCTCTCCTGCGGTTGGTGCGCTGATGGCGGATGGGCACGGCGCACGACGAGCTGCAACTCCGTCGCCTGCTGCCCGATCTCTTCGGGCGTGCCGGGTCTGCCCGGCGCGGCCACGAACACGACGACAGGCTCGCTCGCGGTCATGGTGCAGGCATGACCGGCGGCCGTGCCGGGCGGCCACAGCACGGCGGCCTGCGCCCGCCGGACATCGAGCTCACGGCGGGACAGGATGGCCGCGATCTTGTAGTTGTGTTGTGTCGGCCGCCCGAGCGAATCGGCGATGAAGGTCGCGCGCGCATCCGCCTGCAGGCCGAGGGCGGCCAGCGCGCAGCGGCCGTCTCCGGCATGCACGGCGAGCAGTTCCGCCGGTTGAAGGCCCTCGATGTCGACGACCTCCAACGTGTCGCCACGTTGCAGTTCGACGACGCTCAGCCCGCCGCCGGCCACGCGGTATCGTTCGCCTCCGTCGTGCCGGCCGGCGAGGGCCGGCTCGTGCGGTCGGGAGACGGAAGGTGCGCGAATCGTCATGAGCAGGCTCCGCGTTTCAACCGGCTTTGGCGATGGGTGCCGGCTCGCCGAGGTAGGCCTCCATCGAGTCGTCCAGCGCCTTGATCCACGGCGTGTGATGCGGCGGAGACTGGGTGCCGGTCATCAGCGAGCGATACGACTTGTTGCGATAAGCCATGATGTTCTCGTGCTTGTCGTGCTTCCATTCGAGAAACGTGCGGTTGACGCCGGCGATGTCGAAGCTCGGGTAATCCGTCGCGTCGATCAGTTCCTGGATGTAGCTGCCCTGGAACTCGAACATCTCCTGATTCGTGACGAGCTTTTCTTCGCGAGCGCGCCACGCGAGATCTTCCGCGTGCATCGCTTCGCGCGAGGGCAGGGCAAGCCGGCCGAGAATCACGTCGCGCACGTACCAGGCCTGGGCGTCGAACATGTTGAACGAGTACCAGAGGTCCTGCATTCCGAGATAGATCATCTGCGGGTTGTCTTCCCAGAACACACCCTTGTACAGGTTCAGCGGCCACAGGCGGTTGTTGGTGCGCAGGCGCAGGCTGTCCGGCAGGAACGGGAAATGATGCTTGTAGCCGGTGCAAAGAATGATCGCGTCGATCTTCCGGGTCGAGCCGTCCGCGAAAAAGGCCGTGTTGCCGTTCACGTACTCGAGCAGCGGCTTTTCTTCCCAGCTCGGCGGCCACTGGTAGCCCATCGGCTGGGTGCGGTAGCAGCTCGTGATGCTGCGGGCGCCGTATTTGTAGCACTGCGAACCGATGTCCTCAGCGGAATAGCTGCTGCCGATCAGCAGAATGTCCTTGCCGCGGAATTCCATTGCATCGCGGAAATCATGCGCGTGCAGGATGCGCCCTTTAAACGAGTCGAAGCCGGGGAACGTCGGAGCGTTCGGCGTTGAAAAGTGTCCGCACGCATTGACCACGTAATCGAAGGTCTCGCTGTACGCGACATCGCGGTCGAAGTCGTGGACCGTGACGGTGAACTGGCGGGTCGCGTCGTCGAAGCTCACGTTGCGCACGACCGTGTTGAAGCGGATGTGGGAGCGCACCCCCGCCTTCTCGACACGGCCCTTGATGTAGTCCCACAGGACTTCGCGCGGCGGGTACGAGGCAATCGGCTTGCCGAAGTGTTCCTCGAACGTGTAGTCCGCGAATTCCAGGCACTCCTTCGGACCGTTCGACCACAGGTAGCGGTACATGCTGCCGTGCACGGGCTCGCCATGCTCGTCTGTGCCGGTGCGCCACGTGTAGTTCCACATGCCGCCCCAGTCGGCCTGTTTTTCGAAGCAGACGAGGTCCGGAATTTCCGCACCCTTTGCCGCAGCCGACTGGAATGCGCGAAGTTGCGCGAGACCGGATGGGCCGGCGCCGATGATTGCAACGCGTTTCTTCATGGTGTTCACCTTGCTGGAAAGAAATCGGGCAGCGGTCAGGCCGCTGAAGCGGGAGCCTGCTGCCGCAGGCCGTGCTGCGCAGCCGCGGCGGCGATCGTGTTCTTCATCAGAAAAGCAATGGTCATCGGCCCGACGCCGCCCGGCACAGGCGTGATCGCACTGGCGACGCGCGATACGCTGGCGTAGTCGACGTCGCCCACGAGTTTCGGTTTGCCGTCCACTTCGATGCGGTTGATGCCCACGTCGATGACGATTGCGCCGGGCTTGACCCAGTTCGCGTCGATCAGTTGCGGTTTGCCCACGGCGGCGATGACGATGTCGGCCTGCCGGCACAGTTGCGCCGCGTTGACGCTGCGCGAATGCACGACGGTGAGCGAGCAGTTCGCCTGGAGCAGCAGCGTTGCCACGGGTTTGCCGACGATGTTCGAGCGGCCGACCACCACCGCGTGCTTGCCGCTCAGGTCGTGCGCGATCCGGCGCAGCAGATGCAGGCAGCCGCTTGGCGTGCAGGGCGCCAGCCCCGGTTCACCGAGTACGAGCCGGCCGACGTTTTCGCGGTGGAATCCGTCCACGTCCTTGGCGGGCGCGATCGCGTCGATCACGGCACTTTCCGTGAGCCCGGCGGGCAACGGCATCTGCACGAGAATGCCGTGGACGGCCGGATCGGCGTTGAGCCGCGCGATCAGGCCGAGCAATGCGGGCTCGTCGGTGTCGGCCGGCAACCGGCATTCGAGCGATTCGATACCGATCTCGCGGGCGCGCAGCACCTTGTTGCGGACGTAGACCTCACTGGCCGGATCGTTGCCTACCAGCACGACGGCGAGACACGGCGCCACGCCCTGCGCGCGTAGACGCGACACGTCTTCGCGCAGCATGTCGAGCAGACGCGCGGCCTCGGCCTTGCCGTCGATCATGTGTGCGACGCTCATCGGAAAATCACCGTGCGGTGCTGGTTCAGGAAGACGCGGTGCTCCGTGTGGTATTTCACGGCACGCGACAGTGCCACGGTTTCGGTGTCTCGCCCGATCGCCACCAGATCGTCGGGCTTGAGCACGTGGTCCACGCGCTGCACTTCCTGCTCGATGATCGGACCTTCGTCGAGATCGGACGTCACGTAGTGCGCCGTGGCGCCGATTAGCTTGACGCCGCGGTCGAACGCCTGGTGATACGGCCTCGCCCCCTTGAAGCCCGGCAGGAACGAGTGGTGGATGTTGATGGCGCGGCCGGCCAGCTTCGTACAGAGATCGTTGGAGAGAATCTGCATGTAGCGTGCGAGCACCACCAGCTCCGTGCCGGTTTCCTCGACGATGTGCAGCAGATCCGCTTCCTGGCGGGCCTTCGTTTCCGGCGTGACGGGTAGATAGACGAAACGGATGCCTTCGCGCTCCACCATCGGACGCAGATCCAGATGGTTGGAGACGACCGCGGTGATCCGTATGCGCAGTTCGCCCTTGTGCAAGCGATAGAGCAGATCGGCGAGGCAATGATCGAACTTGCTGACCATCAGCAGAACCTTCATGGGTTCCGAGGCGTTCGTCAGCTTCCATTGCATCGAGAAATCGTTCGCAATGCTTGAGAATTCATGGCGCACGCGATCGAGGTCGGCCTTCGCGCCTTCGTTGAAGCGAAATACCGCACGCATGAAAAACGTACCGCTGGTCTCGTCGTCGAACTGGGCGAGTTCGCCGATATAGCAGTGCGACGCGGCAAGGTAGGAGGTGACTGCTGCCACGATGCCGGATGTGGCCGGGCAACTGACCGTCAAGATGTAGTTCTGGCTCACGCTGAGTCCTTGAGTCCATGTGAAGGAAAACCGGGCGGCGCGCGCGGCCTGGCCGGGCGCGTCTTTGCACGCGGGCAATCGCCTAACCGATCGCGGTGCGCTTCTTCTTTTCCGGGTCGTCGAACGGCAGCGCCGCGGCGCGGGCCGAAGCTTCGATGCTGCCTCTGAGCAGGAGCGGCGTACCGGGCACAGCCTGCGGGACGTCGAGCCGCGCGATCGCGAGAGAGCGCCCGGTCAGGCGTGAGTACATCCCGCAGGTCACAACGCCGACTTGCTTGCCGTCGTGCCAGAGCGTGTCGCCGGCCGCGCTGGCTTTTTGCGAGTCGATTTCGATGCCGAAAATGCGGAAGCGCTCGCGCCCCTGAAGGCGGAAGTGCTCAGTCGCGCCGCAGAATTCGGTCTTGCCCGGCGACACCGTGAAGTCGAGGCCCAGTTCCCATAGCGTGTCGCCGGCCTTTTCGTCGGCGAAGGGATACATTTCCGAGTTGTCGTACGGATAGAACAGCAGGTAGCTTTCGACGCGCAACCAGTCGAGCGCGGTGAACGCGCACGGGATGATGCCGAGCGGCCGGCCTTTTTCCAGGATGGTGTCCCAGATCAGCGGAGCATCGGCGGCCTTGCAGAAGATTTCGTAGCCGCGCTCGCCGGTGTAGCCGGTGCGGGAGATCGTCACCGGCCGGCCGAACAGGCGAGTCTGCACGTGGTGGAAGTACGGCAGGTCGCGAATGCCGGGTACATACTCAGCCAGGAAGTCGACGGCGGCCGGGCCTTGCAGCGACAGATCGTGCAGATCGTCGTCGAACAACACGGCAACCTGCCGTCCGTAAGCAGAACGTACGAGGCGCTCATAGCCCGTTCCCGAACCGTGCACGACCATGAACGCATTGGGACCCGTGCGATAGACGATGCAGTCGTCGATGAACTTGCCTTCCTCGTTCAGGATAGCGGCGTAGACCGACTTGCCCGGATAGAGCTTGCCGATGTCGCGCGTGGTGGCCCAGTCCAGCAGGCTTTGCGCATGCGGGCCGACATAGTGGACCTTCTTCAGGCCCGACACGTCCATCAGTCCCGCCCGGGTACGGATCGCCTCGTGGTGATCGGCCAGATCGCTGGAATAGGTCCACGCCGTGCCCATGCCGTTCCAGTCTTCGAGGTTCGAGCCGAGTGCGCGGTGACGGTCGGCGAGTGCGGAAATGCGCCAGGAAGTTGCCATGCTGAATGCTCCGACAAGAAGATGATGGGTTGAATGTCCTGCACGGGGCTTACCTGTCGAACTGGCTCAGCCAGTCCACCAACGTCGCGCGATAACGCGATATGCCCTTGTATTCGGCGATCGGATCGGGCAGGTCGCGCATGACGCGGTGCAGGCGGCGCGCCCAGGCTGGGTGGGTCACGAGGTCGGCCATGCTGCACAGGAAGGTGCGGATGCCGAACATCAGCGCATGGCTGCGCGGCAGGCGCGCCATGAACTGCAGCTCGACGCGCAGATGCACGATGTCGCCTACGTTTTCCGGCGTGACGTGGCCGCGCTCGCTGCCCCACACGTGCCAGGTTTCCGACGAGGTATCGAGGCGCGGATGAATGGTCAGGGTCCAGTTGAGCCGGCGCACCGGGCTGCCGGGCTGGATGGCGAGCAGGTATTTGAGCGCCCGCTCGAAGATGCCGGCCTGGTGCGCGAGCGGAACCGGCGAATGCCACTGCTTGAAGCTCATGCCGGCATCGAACGCGAGCGACCAGTCCGCCGGGCCGGTGATCACGCCGGCATCCATGAACAGATCGCCGTCGCGCTGATCGAGCAGCGCCATGTCGCCCTGGGTCTGCCGCATGATGTATTCGAGCGGCGGGCAGGGCAGTGTCGCGGCGTCGCCGAACGTGAAGGTCTGCTGAATGTTCAGTGGACGGTTCGTCCAGTGCCAGCGGTCCCCGTCGCATTCGAGCGCGAACCACGCCGGGTAGTCGGCCGCGAGGTGATGCATGATCATGTCGAGCGCGTCCCATGAGGCCGTTTCCATGTGCGGCATCACGATGCACCGGCGCGGGTCCTGTTCGAGGACGATGGCGCGTTCGGCCATTTCCGCACGGTAGTGTTCGTCGATGTCAAAGTAATGCTCGAAGACCGAACCGGGGTCGCGCGAGACAGCCGGCTCGATGTTGACCGAGTACATGTACTTGTCTTCGGGAAACGGGAAGGGAAAGCGGGCAATGGCCCGTTCGCTGTTGCGAAACGTGAAGTCGCCGCGATACGTTTCGACGGATTCGATGGACAGGCTCATGGTTCGGCTCTCAGAGATCGAGTGTCAGGGTTCGGCCGCACGCACGCGAGACGCAGGGCATCAGATGGGTCGCGCGTTGCGCGACTGTGAGATACGCGTCGCGATGCTCGACCTCGCCGCCCGTGTACCGTGTCGCGCACTGGCCGCACACGCCGCCGCGGCACAGGTTCGGAACGTGGACGCCCGCGCTTTCGAGCGCTTCGAGCAGGCTCTGGTCCGACGCGACGTCGATGCTGCGTGCGCTGCGCCCGAGCTGTGCGGTAAACGGCGCGCCGGGGGCGGCGGCCACGAACGCTTCCCAGTGCACCCGGCTGTCCGGCCAGCCGAGCACACGGGCTGCATGGCGAACGTCGGCCAGCATGCGTTCGGGACCGCAGACGTAGACGTGCGCACCGAGCGGCCTGCCGGCCAGCACGCGACGCGCGTCGAACACACGCTGGCTGCCGTCGTAGCTGTGCAGGCGCGCCCCAATCCGCGCCGACAGATCGGCGAGATAGGCATCGGTCAGGCCCGGGCGACACGCGTAGTGCAATTCGTAGTCGGCGCCGCTGCGTTCGAGTTCGGCAATGTGCGCGAGGAACGGCGTGATGCCGATTCCGCCTGCCACGAGAATGTGTGTGCGGCACGTCGCATTCAGCGCGAACAGGTTGGCCGGCGCCGTCACGCGCAGCGTCATGCCGGCATGAACACGTTCGTGCACGAATGCGGAGCCGCCGCGCGAGCGTTCCTGCCGGCGCACGGCAATGCGCCAGGTCTCGCGGTCCATCGGGTCGCCGAGCAGCGAGTAGGCGTTGCGAATGATGCGCGTGCCGTCGTTCATCCTGAGCTGGATGTGACTGCCCGCCGAGAACGGCGGCAACCTGGCGTGCACCGGCGCGAGCGTGAGCTCGCGGATCACGGGCGTCAGCGAGCGGACCGAAGAGACGCGAACATCGAGCGTATTCATGAGTGGTTTTCCGCGTAGGGATGGTCGGGATTCGCGCACGCGCCGAAGTACGCGCCGAGTGCCGGCGAAAAATGCTGACGCACGGCGAGGCGCAGGCCGCAGCCGAGGCAGACCACTTCGTCGTTCGATGGATAGTCGTGCGTCTCGCCGCAGTGCACGCAATAGACGTTTCGGCGTGCCCCATGCACCGATGCGCGCATCTCTTCTGCGCGCATACCGGCTGCGGCAGCGATCCGGCGCACGCGCCAGATGAAGGCTTCGGTACCGCACAGATAAAGGCGCGTGCCGACCGAGGCGGCGGCCAGTGTCTGACGAACGGCATCTTCGAGTTCGTGCTGCTGCCGGACGTATTGCGCGGTGACGCCGGCAGGTGCGCCGGGTCCGACGGATTCGCCCAGCACGAGCGCGCGCGCTTGCGCGTGGTCGGACAGTTGCGCGGCGAATGCGGCCTGCTCGCGCAATGCTTCAGCCTGCGCCACCAGCAGATGGGCCGTTCCCGATGCATCGAGCTGCAAGGCGGCATAGCGCGGAACACTCTGCGGATGATCCGGAAGGCTGATCGACATGACATGTCTCGCAAGGGTGGATGCCGTGCGCGGCGGTGCACGCATGGCAGGCCAGGTTCGAAAAAGGTGCATTGCCTGTCTCAGGAACGAGCACGCCTATTCATTCGTGGGCGCTCTGCAGACTGCGTGTTGCACCGACCGTGCTGATTTCCCGTTGGGAAACATGTTTTCTCGACAGTAATCCCCCATCAATCCGGAAGACGAGGTATCCAGAAAGAGGTAAATCGCCGTCGCAGGCGGAAAAAGGCGCGGAACTTGCTTGATGCAGGCGTTTTTTCAATCCGAAGTGGATGCCCTGTGATTGCGGACGCCAGTCTGGTCGGTGATGCTTGCCCGGCTACCGGAAAGACGCCGGTAGCGGTGCCTTTCCGTGAGGTATTGCTGGCGTGCCTCACGGAACTGTTGAGCGATTCCGGACAGGCCACGGCGTTGCAGGTTCTGGCGTGTGGTCTCAGAAACGTCCTGCCCGGAAGCCGTATCGAGCTGGCGGGAAATGGAGCGGATGGCCGCGAATCGATGGACGAGGCGTCGGTGTGCTGCACGCAAGGAACACGGTGTCAGTTCACGAAGGCCGCGCGCGCGCCGGCGGAATGGTGTCCCGATTGCAGCCCGTCGTCCGGTTTCATGCGGGCCGTGCGAAAGCTGGCCGATGTCGTGCTGGTGCTCGACGTGCCGGCGCCCGTCGAGCCCGCGGTGCTGGAAGATATCGATCGCGTCGTGAACATGGTCGACCGTGCGCTCGAACTCGCGGCAGGCAGGGCCGCCGGCCCGGCGGGCCGCGGTGTCGGCGAGACGGAGGCGTTGACGCGCGAGCTGCACGATTCGGTTGCGCAGCAGCTCGGGTTCCTGTCGCTGCTGGTCGCCCGGCTGCCGCAACAGGGATTGCGCAACGACCCGCTTCTGGCGGAGATTCGCGCCATGACGACGCGGCTGCAACGTCAGGTACGCGAACTCATCACGAGCGCGCGGCTGACGCTCGACGGGCGTTCTCTCCAGCAGGCGCTGGCCGATTCGATCGTGGAGTTTTCGCGCCGCTGCGGCGTGGTGCTGGAACTGGACAATCGGCTGCCGCATCTGCGCCTCGAACCGGGTGTCGAACTGCATATCGTGCAGATCGTTCGCGAGGCGTTGTCCAATGTCGTTCGCCATGCTCAGGCCGATCATGCGTGGGTGGTGCTGCGCGACGGTGAGGGAGGGTTTCACGTGTCCGTGATGGACGACGGCGTCGGCCTCGGCTGTGCATCGGTCGGGGAGAATCACTATGGGCTGACCATCCTGCAGGAACGCGCACAGGCGATCGGCGCCACCCTCGAGCTTGGCAGCGGCGCGAACGGAGGAACCTGCGTGAGTCTGTTCGTGCCGGGCAACTTGTCTGCGAAGGAGTTGCGTTGATGAGTCCGACGACCATGCTGCTGATCGACGATCACCCGCTGTTTCGTCGAGGGTTGGCAGAGTTCTTCAATTCGACTGGCGAGTTCCGGGTAGTGGGCGACGCATCGAGCGGCCGACAGGGCGTGTCGCTGGCGTGCGAGTTGAAGCCCGCGCTGGTGCTGATCGATCTGCACATGCCGGGCCTGAGCGGTTTGCAGGTCCTCGACGAGTTGCAGCAACTGGAACTGGATTGCGTGAAGGTGCTGTTGAGCGCGGAGATGACGCGTGACGAACTGATCGGCGCCATCCGCCTCGGGGCGAACGGCTACATGCTCAAGGAGTCGGAGCCCGAGGCCCTGCTCGCGTACGTGCGCAGCTGTATGCAGGGCGTGGTGGTGTTCGACGACGAGCTTGTGCGTCTTCTCGCGCAGGCCCGCGCGGCCGGCGACGACGCGGAGCCGCTCCGGCTATCCGACCTCACGGGACGCGAAGGGCAAACGCTCGCGCTCATCGCAGAGGGGATGAGCAACAAGCAGATCGCCCGCGAACTGGGCATCAGCGACGGAACGGTGAAGGTGTACGTGAAAAACCTGCTGCGCAAGCTGGGTGTGAGAAGCCGGCTCGAACTCGCCGCATCGGTGCATCGAAGCGGGATCGGGCCGCAGTTGGGGAAGAGTGGCGATGAGTCGTGAGAACGAAACCATGGAATGCCTGCGCGGCGAGGGACTCGATGTGGACGTGTTTCCGGTCTCGCTGATCCGGATTTCAGCGGAGGGCCAAATCCTGGGCTGCAACGCCGCATGGGTGGACGCGATGGAGGCGCCGGCCGCGGATACGCTGATGGTCGATTACGTTCATCCGGAAGACCGGTGCGTCTGGTGCGCCATGTTGCAGCGTTCGAGGGCCGGCGTCTCCGGCACGGCACGGGAGCGGCTGAGACTGGTTCATCCGGACGGCGGGCTGCTGTGGTACGACGTGTCCGTGCGCGTGGCCGACGACCGCTTCTTCGTCGCGTTGTCGGACATTACGGTGGACCGTCGGCGCGAGACGTCGGCCCAGGTGCATCTGCGTAGCGCGCTGGGCCTGCTCGACAACATTCCGGGAATGGTCTATCGCGGCCGCAATAACCGGCTCTGGACGATGGAGTTCGTCAGCGCGGGCTGCGAGCACGTGACGGGCTATTCGCGCCAGTGGTTTCTCGACAGCCAGGAAAACACCTTCGGCAAGCTGATCGTGCCCGACGACGCGGACTATGTGTGGGGCAGCGTGCAGGAAGCGCTGGCGGTGCGAGGCGTCTTCGAACTGCGCTATCGCATCTGCTGCGCAAACGGACAGATCAAGCGCGTTTGGGAAACCGGCGTCGGCATCTATTCGGCCAGCGGCGAGGTGCTGGGCGTGGAAGGCGTGATCTTCGAAGTGCGGCCGGGCTAGCGCGACGGCGCGTGCTGAGCGCAGATGCCGTCAAGCCCGGCAAGGCCGCCGGGCGTTCCCTTTCCCGGGCCGGCAGGCATGCACGCCCGAGGCCCGTTGAGCGTGCGCAACGGTATCGCCGAACTTCTCAGAACCGGTGCAGGATGCCGAGGTTGGCGATGATCTGCGCGCCGTTGCTCGACGTGTAGTACATGTCGCCGGCCGATGCGAGCGCACCGCTCGCGTGCTGGTACGCCCCCACCGCATAGAGCGTCGTGCGTTTCGACAGGCCGTATTGCGCGCCCACCGAAATCTGGTGAATCGATGCCGCCGTCGCGGCAGGATCGACGCCTTGCACGGCCGCCGGCGCGCTGCCGTGCACGTAGGCATAGCCGAGCCCGAGCGTCCACGCCTGCGTGGCCTGGTACTGGAACAACGCGGCGCCGACGTTGAAGTGCACCGAGGGCCCGCCGCCCGCGCCGTGATACTGCGCATTGCTGTAGCGCACGCTGACGGTGTACGGCCCGGTCGCATACTGCACGGCGGCCTGGGCGATGCCGGCCGAGCGATACGACGCCGGATCGTAACCGAGCGCGCCGCCGAGCAGCGGCTGGGCCGTGGCGCTCGACCAGTTGCCGGTCAGCGGGTTGTTGTTCGCGCGAAAGTAGCCGGCCGCCACGGTCAGACCGCCGGTCGTGCCGGTCGCCGCGACGGACCACGACTGGCCCGCGCCCGTCGCGCCCGCTACGCCGCCGAACGCGTATTCGCCTTCGAGTTGCAGTCCGGCGAATACCGGCGACACGTACTTCACGGCGTTGTTGACCACAGTGCCGTCGTCGTTGTTGTCGACGTCGCCCGGTGTCGCGAATGCCGATGCGCCCCACATGTCGCCGGTCAGCGGTTGCACCATGTCGGTTACTGCGTCGTACTGACGACCGAAGGTGAGTGTGCCGAAGCGGTCCGACGACAAGCCCACGAACGCATCGCGGCTGAACAGCGAGGCGGCGGGCAGCTGGCCGCTGACCGAACCGTTGGTCGTGTTGAAGCCGCTTTCGAGCTGGAACAGCGCGGCGAGGCCGCCGCCCAGATCTTCCTTGCCCTTGAGGCCCCAGAGGCTGACGCCCACCGCGCTGTTGTCGAGCCCGTAGCGGCGCTGTGCGCCCGTGGCGCCGGGCCCGCCTGCGTTGCTCACGTATTCGAGCGATTCGTCGATGACGCCGTACAGCGTCACGCTGCTTTGCGCATGAGCGACGCCGCTGGCGGCGAGCATGGCGAGTGATAGCGAGGGCAGGGCAATGAATTTCACCTGGTTCTCCGAATAAATAGAGCGGATGGTTGGTTGTGTGGCGTGACGGGCGTGCGCCAGCCGCCGGCTCCGCTCGCGTGGGCGGGGCCGGCGGTTGGTATGCATTCCTGTGGTTTTCCCCGAGGCAGAGCGGGGCGAATAACGGATCGACTACGGGGCGTATGGAATCGTATCGAATCGAAGCGAAGCGAGCCCGGCGTCAGGGGGCAAGCAGATGGGTCACGACGACCACGGCGACCCCGAGCGCCAGTGCTGCATAGGGCAGGTAGCCTGCCTTGCGCGAGGGCTGATTGCTGGACAGTTCCATGTCCTCCAGCATCTGGTCGGGAAAGCGACCTTTGTCGGTCACGTAGTGGCGCCAGACGAAGACGGGAAGGATCAGCGCGGCGAAGACCAGTCCGGAGACCAACGTCCCTTTACCCCACACGTCGGCACCGAATCCCATCAGCGCGAGGTTGACGAAGGACAGCAGCGTGCCCGCCGCGATGAGCCACGTTGGAGCACGGAACGGACGGCTCCAGTGCGGGCGGTCGATACGGTGAATCCACGCCGAGTTCAGGTTCAGGAAGTTGAAGATGATATAGCCGACGTTCGACATCGCGAGCACGACCGTGTAGTCCGACATCAGCAGCAGGAACAGGTTGAACACGAGGTCGGTCCACATCGCGCGGGTCGGCGCGCCGTTTTCGTTGACGTGCGAAAGATACTTCGGCAGCCAGCCGTCCACCGAGGCCTGGTACAGCGTGCGCGACGAACCCGCCATCGACGTCATGATGGCGAGCACCAGTGCGAAGACGAGCATGGGTTTGAGAATGTATTCGCCCCATGTGCCGACGTGCACGATCTTCGCCATTGCCTCGGCAACGCCCATGCCGCTGTAGATGCCCGGCGACAGCACGCCGTCGTAGACCGCCGCCTGCGTGACGTTGCCGGCGGCGTCGCGCACTTCCGGCGTGACGAGTTGACCGAGACCCAGGGCGCCCTGGAACGCGAGCGGCACCATCGTGAAGAACACGATGCACAGCAGGCCGGAGTAGAGAATCGCCTTGACGGTGTCGCGGCGCGGGTCGCGGAATTCGCGCGTGTAGCAGACCGCCGTTTCGAAGCCGTACGTCGACCATGCGGCGATGAAGAGCCCGCCCGCCATCAGTTGCAACCCGCCCGCGTTCCACGTGCCGTCGATGACGCGCCCGGCGGCATCCTTTGCGAGCGGATAGAGCGGCAGCAGATGATCTTTCGGCAGATCGCCGCTCAGAATCGGATAGACGCCCACGATCAAGAGCGGAAGCAGCGCCGCGACGGCGAGAATCATCTGGAGCTTCGCGGCCTGCAGAATGCCGCGATGCTGAATGGCGAACGCGGCAAGCAGAATGACGGCGCCGATGAGGAAGGTCGCGTTGATGCGCAGCGTGAGGCCGCTTGCGAGCCAGCCGAGATCGAGCAGGGTGAACTGCCACGTGTTGATGGCGGCCGTGGCCGGAAACAGCATGTTCAACACGTAGCCTGCACCCATGCCCGAGCCGATTGCCAGCACCGGCGACCAGGCGAACCAGTTGCACCAGACCGAGAGCGGTGCGAGCAGCTTGCTGTAGCGGACCCAGGCGATGGCACCGTAGACCGACGCGCCGCCCGACTTGTGCGGAAAGAGACCGGCGATTTCCGCGTAAGAGAAGGCCTGGATGAAGCCGAATCCGATCGAGAGCATCCAGACGATCCACGACGGCTTGCCGACCGTCGCAGCGATCGAACCGATCGAGAAAAGCACGAGCGCAGGAACACCGCTCGCTACCCAGAAGGCGCCTGCCCAACCTATCTTTCGATGCAGGCCCGAGATTTCAGTCTGGAGTCCAGATAGATTCGTCTGCGCCCCATCGTTGATTGAACTCATGTGTTGTCTCCGACGATATGCAAACTAGCTTGCACACGTTGAAGATCGTCAACCAATAAATCGAAATCAACCTTTACGAAGATATACCCCTAACGGGGTAGCGGCACACGTGCTGTGGCAGGAATCGAGCGGGGCGATTACATCCCCGCGTAATTCGGCCCACCGCCGCCTTCCGGCGTGACCCACACGATGTTCTGCGTCGGGTCCTTGATGTCACAGGTCTTGCAGTGCACGCAGTTCTGCGCGTTGATGACGAGCCGGTCGTTGCCGTCGTCGTTCTTCACGAATTCGTAGACCGCGGCAGGGCAGTAGCGTCCCTCAGGGCCCGCATAGGTGCGCAGGTTCACGTTCACGGGCACGCCCGGGTCTTTCAGCGTGAGGTGCGCCGGCTGGTTTTCCTCGTGGTTCGTGTTTGAGATGAACACCGAAGAAAGCCGATCGAAAGTGAGCTTGCCATCGGGCTTCGGATACTCGATCGGCTTGCACTGCGACGCGGGCTTGAGCATCTCGTGGTCCCAGTGCTGGTGATGCAGCGTCCACGGCACGTTGCCGCCGAAGAGCTTCTGCTCGATGCCCACCATCAGCGTGCCCAGGTACAGGCCCTTGCTCATCCACTGCTTGAAATTGCGCGCGCGGTGAAGCTCGGTGTACAGCCACGAGGTCTTGAACGATTCGGGGTAGGCGGTCAGTTCGTCGGCGGCGCGGCCGGCCTGCACGGCGTCGAACGCGGCGTCCGCAGCCAGCATGCCGGTCTTGATGGCCGCGTGCGAGCCCTTGATGCGCGAGGCGTTGAGAAAGCCCGCGTCGTCGCCCACCAGCGCGCCGCCCGGAAACACGAGCTTCGGCAGCGACAGGAGCCCGCCCGCCGTGATGGCGCGCGCGCCGTACGAAACGCGTTTGCCGCCTTCCAGGAACCTGCGGATTTCAGGGTGCGTCTTGTAGCGCTGGAATTCCTCGAACGGCGAGAGGTACGGGTTCGAGTAACCGAGGCCGACCACGAAGCCCACCATCACCTGGTTGTTGTCGATGTGATAGAGGAACGAGCCGCCGTAGGTTTGCGGGTCGAGCGGCCAGCCGGCGGAGTGAATGACGAGGCCCGGCTGGTGCTTCGCGGGATCGATCTCCCAGAGTTCCTTGATGCCGATGCCGTACACCTGCGGGTCGCTGTCGCGGTTCAGCCTGAACTTCTCGTTGAGCTGGCGGCCCAGGTGCCCGCGTGCGCCTTCGCAGAAGAGCGTGTACTTCGCGTGTAACTCCATGCCGAGCTGGAAGTTCTCGGTGGGCTGGCCGTCCTTGCCGATGCCCATGTTGCCCGTGGCCACGCCTTTTACCGAGCCGTCATCGTTGTAGAGGACCTCGGCGGCGGGAAAGCCCGGGAAGATTTCGACGCCCGCGGCTTCGGCCTGCTGGCCGAGCCAGCGCGTGACGTTCGCGAGGCTCACCACGTAGTTGCCTTCGTTTTTGAAGTTGTCCGGCAGCGCCCAGTGCGGCACGGCGCGCGCGCCCGTTTCGGTCAGAAACAGGAAGCGGTCTTCGGTGACGGGCACGTCGAGCGGCGCGCCTTTTTCCTTCCAGTCGGGAATCAGTTCGTTGATGGCGCGCGGGTCCATGACCGCGCCCGAGAGAATGTGCGCGCCGATTTCGGAGCCTTTTTCGAGCACGCACACGCTTATCGCAGCACTGTTGCGGGCGGCGAGCTGCTTGAGCCGGATTGCCGCGGAGAGCCCGGCGGGCCCGCCGCCGACGATCACCACGTCGTATTCCATCGATTCGCGCGGATCGTGCGATTCGCCGGGTTCGATCAGCGAGGCATGAGACATGAGCGGATGCAAGGCAGAAGAGTTAGCGTCCGGCTGGGCCGGTTGTAATGGCAATCGAAATCAGCCGGGATTCGGGCGCGATGGGCGTCAGGTCGAGTTCCTCGCTGCGGCCGTCGAGCCACAGGCCGTGCATCGGCAGCAGGTCCTGGGCGCTCAGAAGCGTACTGCCGACGCGCCAGTGCCCCGACGCGCAGATCAGCATCTGCGTGGGCGCCGGTGTGACGCGATGCGTATGCGTGGCCACCACGACGGTGGCTACGCAGGCCGCGCGTCGCGTCATGACGTTGAGCACGTGTGTCGGCCGGACGACGTCGCGCGCCCACACCGGCAGGTCGCCGGGGAAGTGCGCGGGCGCTATCGGGCTCGCGGTCAGATGTCCGTCCTGGGCATGCAGTTCGACGCTGGTGTTGTCCATCGGCACGAGCACGCGGTCCATGCCCGGGAAGCGCGAAAACGCGGCCGAGCCCTCCAGCGTGGCGAGACTGATGCGCCAGTCGACGTCGCCGTGAGCACCGGTGCGACTCGCAATCGTGCGCGTGACGCCTGCGCCGTTGGCCCACGCTTCGGGCGGAATCTGCGCGCAATCCACGAACCGGACGCACGGATAGCGCGACGCCGGCAGGCTGTTCGCCGCGCGGGCGGCAGGAGCAGCCGGTACGCCCTGCAACGACGCGCTGCGTTCGTAGCTTGCGTGCGTCATGCGCGGTCTCCGGCGTCGACGTGACGCTCCAGTGCGCTCACCACATCGAACAGATCACCGACGAAACCCACGTCCGCGAACGAGAAGATCGGTGCATCGGGATCTTTGTTGATGGCGACGATCAGCTTCGAGTCCTTCATCCCGGCCAGATGCTGAATGGCGCCGGAAATGCCGAACGCGAGATAGGCGTCGGGTGCCACGGTCTTGCCGGTTTGCCCCACCTGGATGGCGTTCGGCGCGTAGCCTGCGTCGACCGCGGCACGCGAGGCGCCTAGCGCCGCGCCGAGCCGCGAGGCGAGCGCGCCAAGCCGCGCCATGTTTTCGCCTGAGGCGAGACCGCGACCGCCCGATACCACGATCGGCGCGTTCGCAAGATCGATTCCGGTGGCCTCTGCACCGTTACGTTCGAGCAAGGTCGTTGCAGCGAATGCAGGCGGCGCTTCGAGCGAGGCGATCGGGGCCGGTTCGGTGCGATCTTCCGCTACCGCGAACGACGAGGTACGAACGGTCGCGAAGGTCGTGTCGCGCGTGCTGGCCACCGTCGCGACGATGCTGCCCGCGTAGAGCCCACGTACGAAGTGTCCGTCGTCGGTGAGGCCGGTCACGTCGGCAACGAACGCGGCGTTGGCGAGCGCAGCGGCGCGCGGCAACGCATTGCGGCCCAGCGTGCGATGCGCGGCCACGATGAGCGAATAGCGCGGCGCCAGCGCGGCGAGCTCTGCGGCAAGGCTTTCCGGCGTGATGCTGTTAGCTAACGCCGTGTTGGCAGAGGCCGGCGTATCCGGCTGGATGACACCGTCCACGCCATCGACGAGTGCGGCTTGCGCGGCCACAGCCGGATCGAGAACCAGCACATCCACCGGGCAGCGCCGCACACGCGCCGCGCTCACAAGGCGGCGAACGGCTTCCGGCAGCGTGTGGTCTGCGGTCGTTTCTGCGACGACGAGCGTTCTCATGTGCTGGCTCCTGAACGGGAAAAGACATGGTGTGCGGCGAGCGCGGCGAGCAGTGCATCGACGTCGGCGACACGATGGCCGGCGCGCTGCACGGACGGTTCATCGAGCCGCACGGTGCGCGATGCCGGCGCGAGATCCACGGCGAACCGGCTCGCGTCGACGACGGCAAGCGGCTTCTGTTTCGCCTTGACGATGCCGGGCAGCGTGACGCGCCGCGGTTCGGCGAGACGCAGGTCGGCGCTGATGACGGCTCGCCCGGCGAGCAACCACGTTGCGGTGCCGCTGTCGTCGCCGCACACCACGCGCCAGCCGTCGGCTTCGCGCACGAGCGCCGTGGCGTCGAGCCCCTGAGGCCAGCCGAGCAGGCCGGCGAGCATCGGCGCCACGCCTCCTGTGTCGTCGTCGATGGCCTGCTTTCCGCAGAGCACGAGATCGTACGGCGACGTGTCGAGCCACGCGTGCAGCAGGCGCGCGACGCCGGCCGGGTCCAGCGCGGCATCGCCCGTGTCGATCAGGACCGCGTCGTCGGCGCCCATCGCGAGGCCCGTGCGCAACACGTCCTGGCAGACCGGCTGGCCGCATGTCACGACGGTTACGTGCGCGGCGTGGCCGGCTTCGCGCAGGCGCAGCGCCATTTCGAGCGCGCATTCGTCGAACGGATTGAGGGACATCTTGAGGCCAGTGGTCTCGACGCTGCCGGTCGAACCGACGCGCACGCGCACGTTCGGATCGACGACGCGTTTGACCGGCACCAGTATCTTGAGGGACATGGGATGTCTGTCTGAAACGGAATGGAGGGAAGCCTGAGGGAAGCCCAAAGGAAGCAGGACGATCAGGACACGGCGCCCAGGCCGTACTTGCCGGTCAGCAACGCGCCGGTCGCAAAGCGCTCGAGCGCGTAGGGCGCGAGCGACACGTCGGTTGGCTGACCGAGTGCGTGCTGGGCGAGCAGCTTGCCGATGGCGGGTGAGAGCTTGAAGCCGTGGCCCGAGAAGCCGAAGCCCACCACGAGCCCTTCGATGTCGCCCATCTTGCCGAGCACCGGATTCCAGTCGGGCGTCACGTCATAGACCCCGGTCCACGACGATGCCAGCCCGGCCGTTTCGTAGGCGGGAAAGCGCTCGGCGACCTGCGCGCCCACTTCGGCGACGTAATCGAGCGAGATGTCGCCCTGTTCGGTTTCAGGCGCGTTCAGCGTTTCGCCCACCACGCCCTCGGACACCAGCATCTGACTGCCGCCGTAGCTGCGGTAGTACAGCATGCCGGCCGAGCCGAGGTCTTTGAACGCCGGCATCTGATACGAGTAGCGGGCCTCGCATTCGAGCGCCAGCACGGTGTGCCGTTCCGCCGCGACAGGCAGCGGCACGCCGATCCAGCCCGATAGTTCAGGTGTCCAGATGTTCTGCGTGCTGATGAGCGTTGCGCACGTGAAGCGGCCGGCGTTCGTCTCGATGCCGACCACGCGGCGGCCTTCGCGCACGAGTCCCGTGACGGTCGTGCCTTCGAGAATCTTGACGCCGCGGCGTCGCGCCGATTTGGCGAAGCTCGTCGCGACGAGGTACGCATCGGCAAAGCCGGCTTCCGGCTCGAAGCCGATCAGCGCCGCGTCGTCGAACTGCGCGATAGGCAGGCGCTCGCGGGCCTCGTCGCGCCCGAGCAACTGGACTTCGATGTCCATTGCGCGCTGGGCGTCGAGCGACGCGCGCAGCGGATCGAGCTTCGGGCCGTCGGGCGCGCAGATCATGTAGCCGCACTTGACGAGTCCGCACGACGCTTCGTCGTCGCCTACGTATTCGGCGAAGTTGTTGAACGCCCACCACGACGCGCGCGCCAGCTCGACGTTCTGGCGGACCGAGTAATGCGTGCGCAACAGGCCGGACGATTGCGACGTGGTGCCGGCGCCGATCATGCCGCGCTCGACGACGAGCACGCTGCGGGCGCCGAGCGAGGCAAGGTGATGCGCGACCGAGGTGCCGATCACGCCGGCGCCGATCACGATGAAGTCGAAGTGGCTCATGGTTCCCTTCATGGTCCTCTGGGTAGACGGTGAGCCGATTCTAGGCAGCGCGGGTGCCGCCGAATTTTGTATTAGGCAAACTTATGAAGCTCGCCCGGAAGTGCTCATCCAGAGCGCGGGCAGACCGAACCGGTGCATCATTCCTGCCACCTTGCCGGAACGGCCGTATTCGACGGCAGCTGGAGAGAAGATGCGACGTACCCCACCGCCAATCGACCTGCGCGCGCTGCAGGCTTTCGTCGCCGTGTGCGAGACCGGGTCGATGACTGCTGCGGCGAAGCGTATCGGCGTGAGCCAGAGCGCGATCAGCCAGGCCGTGTCCGCGCTCGAACGCGAGCAGGGCGCCGTGCTGTTCGATCGCGACAGCCGCCCGCCGCGCCCCAACATTGCCGGCCGCGCACTGCTCGAACTCGCCGGGCCGTTGCTCGAGCACGCGCAGATGGTCAGCACGCGGGTGGGCGACGCATCGGATTCGGGGCGCTTGCCGGTGCGCCTCGGCTGCGTCGATTCGTTCGCCGCGACCGTCGGCCCGGAACTGATCCGGGCCGTGTCCGGCACGTCGAGGCAGATCTCGATGTGGTCCGGCATCACGCCGGGCTTGAGCAAGCAGTTGCACGACCGGGAACTGGACGTCGCCGTGTGCACGCAAACCGCGCTGAGCGACGCGCGCATCGTGGAGGTGCCGCTTTTCTCGGAGGCCTTTGTCGCCGTCGTCGCGCGCAGCCACCTGGCCGGGCGCCCGAACGTGGACTGGCGCACGCTCGCCGCCGAACTGCCGCTGATCCGCTACACGGCGCGTTCGGTGATCGGCCAGCAGGTGGAGCGGCTTGCGCGCCACCTGGGTATCGACAGCCCGAGGCGTTTCGAATTCGACGCGACCGATCCGTTGCTGAGTCTCGTCGCCGCGCGGTTCGGCTTCGCCATCTCGACGCCGCTGTGCCTGTGGCAGGCGCGGCACTACCTGAGCGAGATCGCGATCCTGCCGCTGCCGTCCGGGCGGCTGGGGCGGCGCGATTTCTTTCTGCTGCACCGGCAGGACGAATGGGATGACTTCGTGAGGGAGATCGTGGAGCTGACGCGGTCCGTGCTCGACCATTCCATCCGGCCTGCGCTCGCCCGCGCGTTGCCGCACCTTGCCGACGACGCATTGCTTTGATTCACCAGGAGCCCTGCATGAGCGACCTCTACACGCTCGAACGCGGCGACGCGCCGTTGCTGATTTCGATTCCGCACCTCGGAACGACGATTCCCGCACCGCTGCGCGGCCGCTATACCGATACCGCCTTGACGCTTGCCGATACCGACTGGCATCTCGACCGCCTGTACGCGTTCGCGGCGACGCTGGGCGCAACGGTGCTGGGCGCGACCGTGTCGCGCTACGTCATCGACCTCAACCGGCCGCCCAACGACGAAAGCCTGTACCCGGGCCAGACCACCACCGGCCTGTGCCCAGCCGAGACATTTCGCGGCGAGCCGCTCTATCGCGACGGTTGCGAGCCGGATGGAGAGGAGAAGCGCCGGCGGGTGGCCGAATACTGGCGGCCCTATCACGCGGCGCTCGCGGCCGAACTGGCCCGACTGCGCGAGCGCCATGCTCACGTGCTGCTCTGGGAAGCGCATTCGATTGCAAGCGTGCTGCCGCGGCTCTTCGACGGCAAGCTGCCGGACCTCAACATCGGCACGCAGGACGGCCGCACGGTCGCGCCGTCCGTGCAGCGCGCCATCGAGCGCGAAGCGGCGGCGAGTCCGCAGACGTGGGTGGCGAACGGCCGCTTCAAAGGCGGCTATATCACGCGCGCGTTCGGCAACCCTTCGGGCGGTGTGCACGCGGTGCAGCTCGAGATGTGTCAGTCGACGTACATGAACGAGACTTACCCGTTCGCCTACGAGCCGGCGCGGGCGGCGGCGGTACAGGGCACGGTGCGCGCCATGATCGATGCGGCGCTGGCGGCGTTGGCCGCGTTGCCGCGGTCGCAGCATAAGGAAGGGTGATACACCTTCGTAACCGCGCTTTCCGGAATAGTGCGGCGCTGCACCGGAATCGTTGCTCCAGCGCACTCTCAACTCGCAGAAACAGCCCAGGCCTTCAATGACGACGCCGAGCATAGCCGCCCAGAGTGTTTATCCATGGGAATCTTTGGTTCCCATCAATAAACATGGCATGAAGCTTGCACTGTATTCGCCGACGGGCGACTCACTCTTCGGCGGGTTGCCCGTAGACGAAGATCGACAGGAACTGGATGGGGGTTTTGATCAGGCGTTCCGGGCCGTGCGGAACATCGCCGCGGAACGTCAGGGTGTCCCCCGGATGCAGGACGTAGGTCTGCTGTCCGTGCCGGTATTCGATGACGCCCTTGAGCATGTGGATGAACTCGGTGCCGGGATGCTCGAACACCGGGAAGCGTTCGGCCTGGTCTTCCATCGTGATCAGGAACGGCTCGAAAGTCTTGCGCGGCCCCTGGTCGTAAGCCAGCAGATGGTAGGTGTGACCGCTTTTCGTGCCTTTGCGGACCACTTCCATGCCGGCGCCTTTCTTGACGAGCTGGGCGCCGCCTTGCGGGACGTCGAAGTTGCGGAACAGCGTGGACATGGACACGCCGAGTGCCTGGGCGATCCGGTTGAGCACGTCGAGTCCGGCCGAGGTCTGCGCGTTCTCGATCTTCGAGAGCATGCCGCGGCTGATGCCGGCCTGTTCGGCAACCTGTGCGATGGTCAGGTCGTGGCTCTGGCGCAACTCGCGGATGGTGGTTCCGAGATAGCGTTCGAGCGGCGTCTTGCTGTCGTCTGCGGTGGGCATCGTCGACCTCGGTAAATCGGCAAGAGTAGCAGATTGCGGTATTCGCGCAGGCGCTGTCCCTTGACGCCGGCGTGTAGGCCGGAAGTTTCATGGAGGGAATAATTGTTGCATGACAATAAATTCCTCCACATACTGAAGACGTGGTTCAAGCGTGCCGTGCGCGGTGCCTGTCCATGTCGCGAAGTCGGGCCGCTCGTCTGCCGGGCGGCTTCCTCAAATTAGCGAACCATGCAACAGGAAGGAGTGGCGATGAACCTGAACGATGCGAGCCCGTTGCCCGTCAACGCGCTCGGAAGCGTGCCCCGCTTTGGCAATGCGGAAGAAGCCCAGGCGTACCTCGCGCAACACGGCGTGAAGTACGTGCTGGCGCAATTCGTCGACATTCACGGCGTGGCCAAGGCGAAGTCCGTGCCGCTCGCGCATCTGCGCAGCGTGCTGGAGGCGGGCGCGGGCTTCGCGGGTTTTGCGATCTGGGGCGTGGGCATCGAGCCGAACGGGCCGGACTACATGGCGGTCGGCGACCTTGCGACGCTCACGCCGGTGCCGTGGCAGGCGGGCCTCGCGCGGATCGTCTGCGACGGTCACGTGGGCGGCGCGCCGTGGGCGTTCGATTCGCGCGTGACGCTGAAGAAGCAGGTGGCCCGCGTTGCCGAACGCGGCTGGACGCTCTACACGGGACTCGAGCCCGAGTTTTCGCTGTTGAAGCGCAGCGCGTCCGGCGTGCTCGAGCCTTGCGACGCGAGCGACACGCTGGCCAAGCCGTGCTACGACTACAAGGGGCTGTCCCGCACGCGCGTGTTTCTGGAGCGGCTCACCGAATCGCTGCGAGCAGTGGGTATCGACGTCTACCAGATCGATCACGAGGACGCGAACGGCCAGTTCGAGATCAACTACACGTACACCGATTGCCTGACCTCGTGCGACCACTACGTGTTCTTCAAGATGGCCGCATCGGAAATCGCGAACGAACTCGGCATGATCTGCTCGTTCATGCCGAAGCCGTTCGCGAACCGGCCCGGCAACGGCATGCACATGCATATGTCGATCGGCGACGGCGAGCGCAATCTCTTTGCCGACAAGGCGGACGCGCTCGGCATGGGCCTGTCGACGCTCGGCTACCAGTTCACCGCAGGCCTGCTCGCCCATGCGCCCGCGTTGACCGCACTCTGCAACCCCACGGTGAACTCGTACAAGCGGCTTGTCGTGGGGCGCTCGCTGACGGGCGCGACCTGGGCGCCCGCTTATATCAGCTATGGCGACAACAACCGCTCGACCATGGTGCGCATGCCCGGCGGCCGCATCGAATTGCGTTTGCCCGACGGCGCATGCAACCCCTATCTCGCGACGGCGGCCGTGATCGCCGCGGGCCTCGACGGCATCGACCGTGGTCTTTCGCCCGGCGCGCCCGCCAACGAGAACCTGTACGAATGGTCGCCCCAAAAGCTGCGCGAGCACGGCATCGGCGTGCTGCCGCAGAACCTGGGCGAAGCGCTCGACGCACTCGAAGCCGACCAGACGCTCTGCGATGCGCTCGGGCCGGTGGTGGGCGAATTCATCAAGCTCAAGCGAATGGAGTGGCTCGAATACATGCGCCACGTGTCGGATTGGGAAATCAGGCAGTACGTCGAATTTTTCTGAGGAGAAAGCAACATGTGCGGAATCGTGGGATTGCTGGTCAAGACACCGGCATTGCGCGACCGGCTTGGCGAACTGATGGTGCCGATGTTGATCGGCATGACCGAACGGGGCCCCGATTCGGCCGGCCTCGCAGTGTTCGCCGATGCCGTGGAGGCGGACCAGCGCAAGCTCAGCCTGTACTCGGGTTTTACGGACGAAGGCGAGCACTTTCCGTGGGACGTGCTGCTCGACCGCGTGAAGGCGTCCGTCGATACGGGCGCGCACGTCGAGGCCAAACAGAATCATGCGGTGCTCACGGTGCATGCCCAGGCGGACATGGTGAGGAAATGGCTGAACGAGCATTACCCGCGCCTTTACGTCCTGTCCGCGGGCCGGTCCATCGATCTGTACAAAGACATCGGTTTGCCCGCGGACATCGCCGCGCGCTACGCGTTCAGCGAGCTCAAGGGCTCGCACCTGGTGGGACACACGCGCATGGCGACCGAGTCGGCGGTGACGCCTGACCGCGCGCATCCGTTTACGGCCGGCGAAGATTTTTGCCTCGTGCACAACGGCTCGCTCTCGAATCCGTACGGCGTGCGCCGCAAGCTGGAGCCCAAGGGCATCCACTTCGATACCGACAACGACACCGAAGCCGCGTGCCGCTTCCTCGAATGGCGCCTGCGCGAAGGCGACACGTTGCCCGTCGCGCTGCAACGGGGCTTCGAGGAACTGGACGGTTTCTACACCTTCCTGATGGGCACGCCCACCGAACTCGCGCTGATTCGCGACCCGTTCGCGTGCAAGCCTGCCGTCGTCGCGGAGAACGACGACTACGTGGCGATCGCGTCCGAGTTCCGCTCGCTCGCGCATCTGCCCGACATCAAGAACGCGAAGGTCTTCGAACCCGCACCCGAGGAGATGTACGTATGGAACGCATGACATTCGACCTTGAGCGCACCACCGTCCGGGAGGTCAACCAGTATCTGCACGGCAGCGCCGACACGCTGCGCGGCGAGGCCATCGTCGTGACCTCGCCCAACGGCGCGCACAACATCGCAGTGGGCGTGGATGCCGACGTGACGGTGACCATCGAAGGCCACGCCGGCTATTACGCCGGTGGCATGAACAAGCACGCAACCATCGTCATCGAGGGCAGCGCCGGCACCGGCGTTGCGGAAAACATGATGAGCGGCAAGGTGCATGTGAAGGGCTTTGCGTCGAACGGCGCGGGCGCATCCGCGCACGGCGGGTTGCTCGTGATCGATGGCGACGCGGGGCTGCGTTGCGGCATCTCGTTGAAGGGCGGCGACATCGTGGTGGGCGGATCGGTGGGCAGCTTCTCCGCCTTCATGGCGCAGGCCGGGCGCATGGTGATCTGCGGCGATGCCGGCGACGCGCTGGGCGATTCGCTGTACGAAGCCGTGCTCTACGTGAAGGGCGACGTGAAATCGCTCGGCGCCGACGCGCAGTTCGAACCGATGACCGATGCCGACGTGAGCGCCGTTGCGGCGTTGCTCGATGCAGCCGGGCTGGACCACGATCCGCGTGCGTTCAAGCGCATCGCCTCGGCGCGCACGCTCTACCACTGGAACGCCGATGCGGACCAGGAATATTGAATCCACGCCCCACCGAGAAGACGCCATGGAAGTCAAACCCGTTCATTTCGCACGCTTGCAGCAGGAAGAGTCGTACGGCTACGACCGCAAGACGATCGACTACATCCACACGGCCGCGCAGCGCGGTCTTTACGAGATTCGCGGTCTGGGCGCGAAGCGCCACGTGCCGCATTTCGACGACCTGCTGTTTCTCGGCGCGTCGTTGTCGCGTTATCCGCTGGAGGGCTATCGCGAGAAGTGCTCGACACAGACCGTGCTCGGCACGCGCTTCGCGAAAAAGCCCATCGTGCTCGACATTCCGATCACCGTGGCGGGGATGAGCTTCGGCGCGCTGTCGGCGAACGTGAAGGAGGCGCTCGGTCGTGCGGCGACGGCGGCCGGCACGTCGACCACGACCGGCGACGGCGGCATGACGCAGGAGGAGCGTCTTTCGTCGAAAACGCTCGTCTATCAGTGCCTGCCCTCGCGCTATGGCTTCAACCCCGACGACGTGCGCCGTGCCGACGCCATCGAGGTGGTGATCGGGCAGGGTGCGAAGCCGGGCGGCGGCGGCATGCTGCTCGGGCAGAAGGTGAACCCGCGCGTGGCCGCCATGCGCACGCTGCCGGCCGGCGTGGACCAGCGTTCGGCGAGCCGCCACCCGGATTGGACCGGCCCCGACGATCTCGCGATCAAGATTCAGGAACTGCGCGAGATCACCGATTGGGAAAAGCCGATCTACGTGAAGGTGGGCGCGACGCGCACCTTCAACGACGTGAAGCTCGCCGTGCATGCGGGCGCAGATGTCGTCGTGGTCGACGGCATGCAGGGCGGCACGGCGGCCACCCAGACCTGCTTCATCGAGAACGTCGGCATTCCGACGCTCGCCGCGGTCCGTCAGGCGGTGGACGCGCTCGAGGATCTGAACATGAAAGGCCAGGTGCAGCTCATCGTGTCGGGCGGCATTCGCACCGGTGCGGACGTGGCGAAGGCGCTCGCGCTCGGCGCGGACGCCGTCGCGATCGGCCAGGGCGTGCTGATGGCGCTCGGCTGCAACGGCGAAACGTACTTCCAGGACGGCATGCTGCATTCGGCCGTGGCCGATTACGCGGCGCTGCATACGTCGCCCGGCTTCTGTCATCACTGCCACACCGGCAAGTGCCCGGTCGGCGTCACGACCCAGGACGCCGTGCTCGAACGGCGTCTCGAACCGGAAGAGGGCGCACGTCGTGTGCGGAACTACCTGAAGACGCTGAACATGGAACTGGCCACCATCGCGCGGGCGTGCGGCAAGCAGAACGTGCATCACCTCGAACGGGAGGATCTGGTTGCGCTGACGGTCGAGGCGGCCGCCATGGCGCGCGTGCCGCTCGCCGGCACGTCGTGGATTCCGGGCATGCGCGACTAGCGTTGCGCTTGCCGCGGCGACAGGAACGTTCCTTTTACGTGTTTTTCTTTCGGCGCGCCCCTTGCCGGGGAGCGCCGCCTCCTTTTATTCAAGGTATCGGCAAATGAAGAGAATGATCGGCTTGCTTGCATTGATGGGAACGCTCTTCCTCGCGATGCCCGCCTGGGCACAGACCGGCCCGGCCGCTCCGATGCCGAACAAGGGAGATACGGCGTGGATGATCGTCGCCACGCTGCTCGTGGTGATGATGGCGGCACCGGGGCTGGGGCTCTTTTACGGCGGCATGGTGCGCGCGAAGAACATGCTGTCCATCCTCATGCAGACGCTGGTGGTCTTTTGCCTGCTCGGCGTGCTGTGGGCGCTCTACGGTTACAGCATCGCGTTCACCGAGGGTAATGCGTTCTTCGGTGGCCTCAGCAAGGCGTTTCTCGCGGGCATCACGCCGGACTCGACTGCCGCGACGTTCAGCAAGGGCGTGGTGATTCCGGAATTCATCTACGTGTCGTTTCAACTGACGTTCGCGGCGATCACTCCGGCGCTGATCGTGGGCGGCATCGCGGAGCGCGCGAAGTTTTCCGCCGTGCTCATGTTCATGGTGCTCTGGTTCACCTTCTCATATCTGCCCATCGCGCACATGGTCTGGTACTGGGCGGGTCCGGACGCCTATACCAGCGCCGCGGCGGCCGACAAGGCCAACGCTTCGGCCGGCTTCCTGTTCCAGAAGGGCGCCATCGACTTCGCGGGCGGAACCGTCGTCCATATCAATGCCGGGATCGCGGCGCTCGTGGGCGCCGTGATGATCGGCAAGCGGGTGGGCTTTGGTCGCGAGTCCATGGCGCCGCATAGCCTGACGATGACGATGATCGGCGCGTCGCTGTTGTGGGTGGGATGGTTCGGCTTCAATGTGGGCTCCGCGCTGGAGGCAAGCGGTGGCGCGACGCTCGCGTTCGTCACGACGCTGCTCGCCACGTGCGCCGCCACGGTCTCGTGGACCGGCGTCGAGTGGGCGCTGAAGAAGAAGCCGTCGATGCTCGGCGCGGTGTCGGGCGCTATTGCGGGCCTCGTCGTCATCACGCCCGCGTGCGGCTTCGTCGGTCCGATGGGCGCGCTTGTGATGGGCGGCGTGGCCGGCGCGCTGTGCTACTGGGGCGTGAACGGACTTAAGCGGCTGATCGGCGTGGACGATTCACTGGACGTGTTCGGCGTGCATTGCATCGGCGGAATTGCCGGCGCGCTCCTGACCGGCGTGTTCGCATCGCCGTCGCTGGGCGGCACCGGCATCTACGACTACACCGCGAACAAGGTGGCCGACTATCACATCGCGGATCAATTGATCGCGCAGTGTTGGGGCGTGGGTACGTCGCTCGTGTGGTCGGCGGTCGTCTCGATCATTGCGTTCAAGCTGGTCGACCTGACGATCGGGCTGCGCGTGGATGCCGACGGCGAGCGTGAAGGGCTCGACGTCAGTTCGCACGGCGAGACGGCCTACCATCCGTGAACGTGTCGGCGTCAGGCGCGTGGCTCACGCGCTGCTGACTCACGTGCTACCGGCTGCCTCGCCCTGTTCGGCGAGCGCGCGCCGCGCAAGCTCCGATACCCGCTTGATGTGGGCGCACGACGCCGCCGCGGCGGCTTGCCCGTCGCCGCGTTCGATTGCATCGAGCAACGCATTCATCTCGCGGTTCGATTCGTCGCTGCGGCCAGGCGTGGCGATGGTGAGCGCGCGCAACCGGTTGATGCGCGCGTTCAGCGACTTGACGACACCGAGCGAGACGACCTTGCCCGCGCCCTCGAACATGGCGTCGTAGAACTGTTCCGTGTGCTCGAGTACGCGCGAGGCGTCGCCTGCCGCGAAGGCGGCCTCGATCATGCGCCGGATGCCGCGCAGCCGCGCCACCAGCTCTGGCGTTGCGCTCGCCGCGCAGGCGTTGGCAGCGTTCGCTTCGAGCAGGCCGCGCAGCTCATAGATCTCTTCCACCTGGCCCGGATCGAGGCGCGCAACGATGGGCCCTTGCCGCGCCGCTGTTTCGACGAGCCCTTCGGTCTCCAGATGCCGCAGGACTTCGCGTACCACCGTGCGGCTCACGCCCAGTTCATCGCACAGCGTGCGCTCGACGAGCCGCGCGCCGGGCTTGAAATAGCCCTGCACGATCGCGCCGCGCAGCTTGTCGAGGGCCAGTTCTCTCAGGGTCTTGGCGGTTCGGTTTATTTTCAGGTCGGACATGGCAGATAAGGGCAAAAGGAGCTTCCGGTAGTGCCTGGCGGGGGGAACTCCGGCACATGGTATTCCGTATTATCCCCGATCTGGATGCCTGCATGCGAACGCCGCGCCGCGGCGTCCGCCAGCGGCGGCGAATGCATGGCAAGGACCATGCCAAAAACGCCTCCACCATATTATGGTATTCCACAGTATCCCTGAATTTTGGCGCGCCATAATCTGGTATACCATCATCTCAACGATGACATCCAGGGCATCGCTCAAGTCAGGAGAACGCTATGAAGCTAGAAGTGCGCAAGCTGGTCAGCTACGTCGAAGAAACGTTCATCGAAGGCGGCAAGGCTGCGCCGCGGCCGTTGAAACTGTTCGGTGTGGCCGCCGTGCTTCGCAACCCGTGGGCGGGCCGCGGCTTCGTGGAAGACCTGAAGCCTGAAATTCACGGGCTTGCCCCGCAACTCGGCGAATTGCTGACGGCGGAAATCCTGCGCGCGGCGGGGTCCGGCGATGCGGTGGAAGGCTATGGCAAGGCGGCCATCGTCGGTACGTCTGGCGAAATCGAGCACGCTTCCGCGCTGATCCACACGTTGCGATTCGGCAATCACTATCGCCAGGCGGTCGGCGCGAAGAGTTATCTGAGCTTTACGAATCTGCGCGGCGGCCCGAACTGCCCCATCTCGATTCCGCTGATGCACAAGCACGACGAAGGCATGCGCTCGCATTACCTGACCGTGCAGTTTTCCATTACCGATGCGCCCGCTCCCGACGAACTGGTGATCGCGCTCGGCGCGTCGATCGGCGGGCGCCCGCATCACCGTATCGGGGACCGCTATCAGGACCTGAAGGACCTTCAGGAGCTGGCGTCCAATGAAGGTTGATCCTGTGCTCGACCGTGCCGTGACGCGCGGCCTGGCCGCGGGCACGCGCTACAGCCTCTATCCGTCGCAGGCGGCGATGGCCGGCGAGACGGTCGTGCTGATTCACGGCGTGGGCATGAACCACAGCGTGTGGGCGCCGCAGATCGACGCGTTGACGCAGCACTACCAGGTCGTTGCGTACGACATGCTCGGGCACGGCGAAAGCAGGCTGCCGACGGCGACGCCCACGCTCGGCGAGTACGCCGCTCAACTCGAAGGGCTGCTCGACGCCTTGCAGGTGGAGCGCGTGCATGTCGTGGGGCATTCGATGGGCGCGCTCGTCTCGCTCGAATTCGCCCTGCTGCATCCGCAGCGCACGTTGAGCGTGGCGGCGTTGAACGCCGTCTACAACCGCACACCCGGGCAACGGGCAGCGGTGATGAGCCGCGCGGCGATGCTCGGCTTATCACCGCGCACGCCGCGCGCACCCGGCACCCAGGCAGGCCCGGAAGGCGGTGGCGACACGGGCGTAGACGCCACCCTCGCGCGCTGGTTCGGCGATCCGGTGCCTCCGCA
This sequence comes from Paraburkholderia kururiensis, assembly GCF_034424375.1. NCBI lineage: Bacteria > Pseudomonadati > Pseudomonadota > Betaproteobacteria > Burkholderiales > Burkholderiaceae > Paraburkholderia > Paraburkholderia kururiensis. The sequence goes on from NZ_CP139965.1 coordinate 2,098,549, forward strand.
TCTTGCTGAGGCGGCCGAGGCAATTCGCGCGTTGCTCGTGAACGTCGACCCAGTGGGTTATGCGCGCACTTACCAGCTCTTTGCCTGCTCGGACGACGCGCATGTCGGCAGGCTGGCCGACCTCGCCGTCCCCGCGCTGTTTCTCACGGGCGAATGCGACGCGAACTCGAATCCGGTCATGTCGCATGCCATGGCCGCCGCCGCGCCGCTCGGCCATGCCGCGATCATCGCGAACGCGCGCCACATGATGAACGTGACCCATCCGGCGCAGGTGAACGAGCGGTTGCTCGAATTCCTGCTCGACACATCGAAAGCCGGTGCGAACGGCGATCAACGGTCCGATATCAGGAGAATGCAATGACGGAGCCCATCCACGAACAGACCATCGATATCGCCGAATACCGCCGCGCGCTCGGTGCTTTCGTCACGGGCGTGACGGTGGTCACGACGATCCAGCCGGACGGCTCGCCGCGCGGCTTCACGGCCAATTCGTTTACCTCGGTGTCGCTCGACCCGCCGCTGATCCTCGTTTGCATCGCGAAGACGGCATCGAGCTATCCGGTGTTCTCGCAAACGCGCCAGTTCGCCGTGAGCGTGCTGGCCGAAGACCAGAAGGCCGTGTCCGGGGTGTTTGCCTCGAAGGCCGCAGACAAGTTTTCTCAGGTCGCGTGGCGTGCCCGCGTGACGGGTTCCCCCGTCATGGAAGGCGCGGCGGCGAGCTTCGATTGCGCGACCCACGAAGTGGTGGAGGCGGGGGACCACATCATCCTGATCGGCCGCGTCCTCGATTTCGTTCATACGCCATCTTCGCCGCTCGGCTATTGCCGCGGCGCGTACGTCAATTTCAGCCTGTCGCTCGACGCGCTTGCGGCAACCGGGACCCGCGCGCGAGTGGGCGCCATTCTCGAACATCGCGACGGGCTCGTGCTGCTCGATACGCCGCAAGGCCTGCAATTGCCCACAGGCGCGAAGCTCGAACCGCAGAGCGATGCCGCGAGCCTTGCGGGCGTGCTGGCGAAGCTCGGCATCAAGGCGCACCTGGACTTTCTGTTCGCCGTGTTCGAGTCCGACAGGCAGCCCACGCCCGGCGTGCAGATCTATTACCGCGGCCGCGTGAAGAACGACATTGCGCCGCAATCGGGCGGCCCCATCCGCATCGTTCCATTAATGCAGATTCCGTGGCACGAGTTACACGACGAAGCCGAGCGCTCCATGCTCGAGCGCTACATGCGCGAGCGAAGCGAAGACGCGTTCGGCGTGTATGTGGGCGACAGCGAAGCCGGCACGGTCCAGGCGCTCGCCGCGGCTCACTGAACGCATTCAGACATCGGGGCTGCCGGACACGAAGCGGTGTCGGGCAGCCGGCCCATCGGAGGCAAACATCATGAAATTTTCGTTGTTCCTGCACATGGAGCGGTACGACACGAAGACGTCGCACCGCGAACTGTTCGACGAGATGACCGAGCTCGTGCAGCTTGCCGAACGCGGCGGCTTCGAAACGGCATGGATCGGAGAGCACCATGCGATGGAGTTCACCATCGCGCCGAATCCGTTCGTGAATCTGTCGTATCTCGCCGCGAAGACCGAGCGCATCCGGCTCGGCACCGGCACCGTCATCGCGCCGTTCTGGCATCCCATCGCGCTCGCGGGCGAGGCCGGCATGGTCGACGTGGCGAGCAACGGCCGGCTCGATCTCGGCGTGGCGCGCGGTGCCTATTCGTTCGAGTACGAGCGCCTGTTGCCGGGACTCGACGCCATGAGCGCCGGCGCGCGCATGCGCGAACTCGTGCCGGCCTTGCGCAAGCTGTTCGAGGGCGACTACGCGCATCAGGGCGAATTCTGGTCGTTTCCCGCCACGACGCCGGTGCCGCGTCCTATCCAGCAGCCGCATCCGCCGATGTGGCTCGCCGCGCGCGATCCGAACTCGCACGCGTTCGCGGTGGCCAACGGCTGCAACGTGCAGGTGACGTCGCTCGCCGCGGGCGACGCCGAAGTCGTCAGTCTGATGGAGCGTTTCAACGCCGCCTGTGCCGCGCATCCGGACGTGCCGCGCCCGCAGGTGATGATGCTGATGCACACGTTCGTCGGGGCCAATGCGGCCGAGGTGGACGCGGCCGTTGCCGACCTCGCGGACTTCTACCGGTGTTTCTCCAAATGGTTCAAGAACGAGCGTCCGGTCACGCAAGGCTTCATGGAGCCGCTCACGGAGGCCGACGTCGAGATGTTCCCGCAGTATTCGCACGAGGCGATTCGCAAGAACCTCGTGATCGGCGAGCCGAAAGAAGTCATCGGGCGGCTCAAGCACTACGAGGAACTGGGCTACGACCAGTACAGCTTCTGGCTCGACAGCCACATGAGCTTCGAGCGCAAGCGCAAGTCGCTCGAGCTGTTCATCTCCGAGGTGATGCCCGCATTCGGCGCGCGCTGAAACCGAGTCCCTGAGCTTCTCAGCCCCTGAGCCTCTAAGCCAACTTCATGAACGGAGCGGCTTGATATGTTGCAACGGTTCCAGCAGTACATCGACGGCGCCTTCGAAGACGCCGCGGAGCATTTCGACAGCATCGATCCGTCGTCGGGCAGCGTATGGGCGCACATGCCCGCGGCGAGTGCGCAGGACGTGGATCGCGCCGTGTGTGCCGCGCATCGCGCCCTCACGGACAGCGCATGGGCCAGTCTCACCGCGAGTGCGCGCGGCAAGCTCCTGTACCGGCTCGCCGCGTTGATCGAACAGCATGCACCGCGCCTTGCCGAACTGGAAACACGGGACACCGGCAAGATCATTCGCGAGACGCGCAGCCAGATCGGCTACGTCGCCGACTACTACCGCTATTACGCGGGCATGGCCGACAAGATTCAGGGTGCGTGGCTACCCGTCGACAAGCCCGATATGGAAGTGACGTTGCGACGGGAGCCGGTGGGTGTCGTCGCCGCCGTCGTGCCGTGGAATTCGCAACTGTTCCTGTCGGCCGTGAAGGTGGGGCCGGCACTCGCGGCCGGCTGCACCGTGGTGCTCAAGGCTTCCGAAGACGGCCCCGCGCCTCTGCTGGAATTCGCGCGGCTCGTGCACGAGGCCGGCTTTCCGAAGGGCGTGGTCAATATCGTGACGGGCTTCGGCAACGAATGCGGCCGCACGCTGACGAGCCATCCGCTCGTCTCGCGCATCGCCTTCACGGGCGGGCCGCAAACCGCACGTCACGTGGTGCGTAATTCCGCGGAGAACCTCGCGGCGACGTCGCTCGAACTGGGCGGCAAGTCGCCCGTGCTCGTGTTCGACGACGCGGACCTCGACAGCGCCTGCAACGCGGTGGTGGCGGGCATCTTCGCGGCGACGGGGCAAAGCTGTGTGGCCGGTTCGAGGTTGCTCGTGCAGCGCGGCATTCACGATGCGCTGGTCGAGCGTCTGATCGCGAAGGCGGGCGCCATCCGCATTGGCGACCCGCAGGACGACGCCACCGAGATGGGGCCGCTCGCCACCCGTCGCCAACTCGACCACATCCAGCAGGTGCTGGGCGCGAGCGTGGAAGCCGGCGGCCGTGTCGTGGCGGGCGGCACGCAGCCGGACGGCATGACTACCGGCCACTACTTCCTGCCCACCATCGTCGATTGCCCGCATGCGCGCGTGCCGTGCGTGACGGAGGAGCTGTTCGGCCCGGTGCTCAGCATCGTCGCATTCGATACCGAAGCCGAGGCCATTGCGCTGGCGAACGACAGCCGCTACGGCCTCGCGTCCGGCGTGTTCACGCGGGACCTCACGCGCGCGCATCGGCTGACCCGTGCATTGCGCGCGGGCATCGTGTGGGTCAATACGTACCGCGCGGTCTCGCCGATCGTGCCGTTCGGCGGCTATGGCCTGAGCGGTCTGGGGCGCGAAGGCGGCCTCGAAGCGGTGCTCGACTACACGCGCACGAAGTCGGTCTGGATTCGCACGTCGGACGAGCCGATCGCCGACCCGTTCGTCATGCGTTGAAGCGTTCAAGCGTTCAAGAGAGAGTCGCCATGTTCTACGAAGTCCGCACCTATCGCATCAAGACGGGCGCCGTGCCCGCTTATCTGAAGCTCGTGGAAGAAGAGGGCATCGGGTTGCAGAAGCGGTATCTGGGCCAACTCGTCGGCTATTTCTATTCGGAAATCGGTCCGCTGAACCAGATCGTGCATATCTGGGCTTACCCGAGCCTCGATGAACGCGAACGGCGTCGCGCACAGCTTGCCGCAGACCCGGCCTGGCAGGCCTTCGCGCCGAAGATTCAGGCGCTGATGGAAGAAATGGAAAGCAAGATCATGAAGCCCGCGCCTTTCTCGCCGCTCGGATGAAGGCCACACCATTCCCCGATGTCCCCACTCCACGATTGACAACTGCCTGAGGCAGGAGACCAATATGAACAGCAGGAACGTCTTTCAAACGGCAGCGCTGATCACGGCATGCGCGGCCGCCTTCGCAACCGCAAGCGCTACGGCGGCCGAGCCGATCGTCTTCACGAGCTGGGGCGGCACGACGCAGTCTTCGCAGGACAAGGACTGGGCCCAGCCCTTCACCAAGGCAACGGGCGTGAGCGTGCTGATGGACGGCCCCACCGATTACGGCAAGCTCAAGGCCATGGTCGAAAGCGGCAACGTAACGTGGGACGTCGTCGATGTGGAAGGCGATTTCGCGTACGCCGCACAGAAGGCGGGCTTGATCGAGCCGATCGACTTTTCGGTCGTCAAGAAAGACGAACTCGATCCGCGCTTCACGTCGCCTGCCGCCGTGGGCAGCTTCTACTACTCGTTCGTGCTGGGCTACAACAAGGCGAAGTACGCGGGCGCGCAACCCGCGACGTGGACCGATCTGTTCGATACGAAGCGCTTCCCCGGCAAGCGCACGCTGTACAAGTGGTCCGCGCCGGGCGTGCTCGAACTGGCGCTGCTCGCCGACGGCGTGCCGGCCAACAAGCTCTATCCGCTCGATCTCGACCGCGCGTTCAAGAAACTGGACACCATCAAGAGCGACATCGTGTGGTGGAGCGGCGGCGCGCAGTCGCAGCAACTGCTCGCGTCGGGCGAGGCGCCGATCGGCATGTTCTGGAACGGCCGCCTGCATGCGCTCGAACAGACGGGCGTGCCGGTGGGCATCTCGTGGAACCAGAACCTGACCGCGGCCGACATGCTCGTCATTCCGAAGGGCGCGAAACATCGCGACGAGGCGATGAAGTATCTGGCCGCCGCGACCAGCGCCCAGGCGCAGGCGAAGTTCGCCGCGGATACGGGCTATGCGCCGATCAACGTGAAAGCGCCGGCGTTGATGCCCGCTGCGGTCGCGAAGACGCTGCCCGACCAGTACAAGTCGTCCCAGATCGACCTCGACATGAAGTATTGGGCCGAGCATCGCGACGAGATCGCGAAGCGCTGGTATGCGTGGCAGTCGAAGTGAGCATGAAGCAAGCATGAAGTAAGCATGAAGCAAGCATGACCCCGGCGCCCCGCAGCGGGCGCCGCACAGTGTGATTGGGAGTCACCATGCCTAACGTCTTGAGTACCGTCGCCCAGCCGCCCGCAACGTCTTCGCGCCGGCGGCGCGATTGGCGCAGCGTTCGCCTGCTCGCGCCGGCCTTGCTGCTGCTCGCGGTTTTCTTCCTGCTGCCGGTGCTTTCGCTTCTGCTGCGCAGCGTGCTCGAACCGACGCCGGGTCTGCACAACTACACGCAGCTGCTCGGGTCGACGACGTATCTGCGCGTGTTCGGCAATACGTTCCTTGTGGCGACCGTCGTGACGATGGCCACCGTTGCGATCGGTTTCCCGACTGCGTGGTTATTGGCCGTCGCGCCGCGCAAGCTCAGCTCCGTGCTGTTCGCGATCCTGCTGCTGTCGATGTGGACCAATCTGCTTGCGCGCACGTTCGCATGGATGGTGCTGCTGCAGGCCACGGGCCCCATCAACCGTGTGCTGATGGCGCTCGGGTTGATCCGCGAGCCGCTTGCGCTCGTGAACAACCTCGTCGGCGTGACGATCGGCATGACGTACATCATGCTGCCGTTTCTCGTCATGCCGCTGCATGCGACGCTGCGCAGCATCGACCCGTCCACGTTGCGCGCGGCGGCGATTTGCGGTGCGAGCCGCTGGCAGGCGTTCTGGCGCGTGCTGGTGCCGCTCGCGCTGCCCGGCGTTGCATCGGGCGCGTTGATGGTGTTCGTCATGGCGCTCGGCTACTTCGTCACGCCCGCGCTGCTCGGCGGACCGTCGTACATGATGCTGGCCGAACTGATCGCGCAGCTCGTGCAGGAACTCTTGAACTGGGGGCTCGCGGGCGCCGCCGCGTTCGTGCTGCTGGCCGTGACCCTTTCGCTGTATGCGTTGCAGCTGCGCTTCACCGGCGGTGCGCGCGCGAATCCGGGAGGGCGCTGACATGTTGCTGGACTTCGATCGTCTGGGCGCGTTGCGCTGGGTGCTGCTGGCGGTGGGCGCCGCCGTCGCCGTGTTCCTGCTGCTGCCTATCGTGTTTATCGTCGCGTTGTCGTTCGGCGATTCGCAATGGCTGATCTTTCCGCCGCCTGGCTGGACGCTGCAATGGTATCGGCAGCTGTTCACCGATCCCGGCTGGCTCAACTCGCTGCTGACGAGCGCACAGCTTGCGGCAATCGTGACCGTGCTTTCCGTCGCGATCGGCTTTCTCGCTTCGCTTGCGCTCGTACGCGGCAGGTTTCGCGGACGCAGCGCCGTGCAGGCGTTCTTTCTCACGCCGATGGTGCTGCCCGTGGTCGTGCTGGCGGTCGCGTTGTATGCCTTCACGCTGCGTATCGGTTTGAACGGCACGATGGTGGGCTTCGTGATCGGCCACCTCATCATCGCGTTGCCGTTCTCGATCATTTCCATCAGCAATTCGCTCGTGAGCTTCGACACGGCGCTGGAAGATGCCGCGCTGATCTGCGGCGCGTCGCCGCTCGAAGTGAAGCTGCGCGTGACGTTGCCCGCCATCCGGCTCGGGCTCTTCGCCGCCGCGATCTTTTCGTTCCTCGCGTCGTGGGACGAAGTGGTCATCTCGATCTTCATGGCGAGCCCGACGTTGCAGACGCTGCCCGTGCGCATCTGGAGCACGCTGCGGCAGGATTTGACGCCCGTGGTCGCGGCAGCGTCTTCGCTGCTCGTCGGCTTGACGACCGTATTGATGTTGGCGGGCGCGGTATTGCGCCGCGCCCGATAAGGAGGTGCATGAGCCATGACTGCCGCATTCCTGCAAATCCAGCGCTTGCGTAAAACGTACGACGACGTGGTCGCCATCGACCATGTGTCGCTGGACGTACGCAAGGGCGAATTCATGACCTTCCTCGGGCCGTCGGGTTCGGGCAAGAGCACGACGCTGTACATCGTGGCGGGCTTTCAGGAGCCGAGCGAGGGGCGCGTGCTGCTCGACGGCAAACCGCTGCTTTCGGTGGCGCCGAACAAGCGCAACATCGGCATGGTGTTTCAGCGCTACACGCTGTTTCCGCACCTCACCGTGGGCGAGAACGTCGCGTTTCCGTTGCGCGTGCGCCGTCGGCCGGACCGCGAAGTGCAGGCCAAGGTCGAACAGATGCTCAAGCTCGTGCATCTGTCGGATTGCCGCGACCGCATGCCGGCGCAGCTATCGGGCGGTCAGCAGCAGCGCGTCGCGATTGCGCGCGCGCTGGCCTACGACCCGCCGGTGCTGCTGATGGACGAGCCGCTCTCGGCGCTCGACAAGAAGCTGCGCGAGGAAATACAGCTCGAACTGCGCCGCATCCATCAGGAAACAGGCGTCACGATTCTTTACGTGACGCATGATCAGGAAGAGGCGCTGCGTCTGTCGGATCGCATTGCGGTGTTCAACAAAGGACGCATCGAGCAGGTGGGCACGGGCGAAGAACTGTACGCGAACCCGGCTTCGCGCTTCGTCGCGAGCTTTATCGGCAACTCGAATTTCCTGCCGGTGCGCGTTACGTCGAACAACGAAAACGGCATGAACGGCGTGTTTCCGAATGGCCATGCGGTAACGGCCGCGCACCTCGCGTCGGTGCTGGCGGCCGGAGACGACGGCACGCTGATGATCCGGCCGGAGCAGATGCGCATTCGCGCGTGGCAGGGAAAGCACGATGCGGCGGGTTTGCCCGTCACGGTGCGCGACATCACGTATCTGGGCGACGCCATGCATTACGCGGTTGCGACGCCCTGGCAGCAGGAGATCTCGATTCGCATGCCGGCAGGCCATCGCCACGACAGCGGCCTCGCGATCGGGACCGAGGCGCTCGTTGATTGGGATGCGCGGGACGTGCGTCTCTTTGCGCCCGCATGACGGCGACGACGAGCGGCATGGTCGTCTCGCTGAAGGTGGAGCGCAACACGACGACGTTGCGTGAACTCGCGCTCGACAAGATGCGCACCGCCATTCTGGACGCGCACTTCGCACCCGGCGAGCGGCTGGTGGAACGCACGCTGTGCGAGGAACTCGGCGTGAGCCGCACGGTGGTGCGAGAAGTGTTGCGGCACCTGGAGGCGGAAGGGCTCGTGGACTCGATTCCGAACCAGGGGCCGATCGTCGCCGTGCTCGACGCGGATACGGCGGAACAGATCTACGAGATCCGTGCGCTGCTTGAAGGCGACGCGGCGATGGCCTGCGCGCGGCTCGCCGACGACGGCGTCGTGTCGCGACTTGCCGCGTGCATTGCCGGCATCCAGCGGGCGTTCGACGAGCACGCGCACGCAACGGTGCGCGAACTCACGACGTCGTTTTACGAGCAGATGTTCGACGGCGGCGGCAAAAAAGTCGCATGGGAAATTGCCCAGACGTTGAACGCCCGCGTGAACCGTTTGCGCGCGATGACCATCGCCTCTGACGACCGCGGACGACAGGCCGTCGCCGAGATGAACCAGATACTCGACGCCATTCGCTGCCGCGACGCGCTACGTGCCCGCGACGCGGCAACGGCGCATGTGGCGCGCGTGGCGGCCATTGCCGGACAGCTTTTGCAGCAGGCCCACGCGCGAGCAGGAACCGCGGAATAGGTGCGTGGTGTCGCGTGTCGCGCGTGTTGCGTCGATCCCTGGGCAATGCGAGAGGGCAGCGACGCATGTTGGAGTGGGGCGGCGCGGTGGCCGCACGCTCACATCAAAACTTGTCCCACGTCTTTTGCACGAGCGACATCGCGTTGCCGGCCGGTATCGCGGCGTGACGGGTGGCTCGTTGCGGCTACGCGGAAACCACCATCGTCACCGCCCGTACTCGCCGGGAAACGTGCGCAGCGAACTCTGCACCACCGTTGCCGCGCCATCGATCAGACCGCAGCGCCCCGAGCGAGGCAGCAGCGTGGCGAGGCTGGCGAGCGCATCCACGTCGCGTTGCGTGGCGACGCCGGTGTCGATGCGATGCAGCAGGCGCGCCATCTGGAACGTGCCGCATTTGCAGGGCGGACATTGTCCGCACGACTCGGCCGCAAAGAATTCCACGTAGCGCGCCACTTCGCGCACGATGCTCGTGCCTTCGCCCAGCACGATCATGGCGCCCGTGCCGAGGCTGGAACCGCGTGCGCGCACCGACTCGAAGTCGAGCGCGACGTCCAGGTCCGCGGCGGTCAGGAGCGTGTTCGACGGACCGCCCGTGAACACGGCCTTGAACGCCTTGCCGCCCAGCATGCCGCCGCCGCAGCCGAATACAAGGTCGGCGAGCGGTGTGCCCATCGGCAGTTCGTACAGGCCGGGGCGCAGCACGTCGCCCGAAAGCGAATAGAGCTTCGTGCCGCTCGCCGCGCCGATGCCGAGCGCGCGGTGCGCCTCGGCACCGTCACGCAGGACGTGGGTGGCGTTAGCGATGGTCTCGACGTTGTTGATGAGCGTAGGTGCCCCGCCGATACCCGCCTGGGCGGGAAAGGGCGGCTTGCTGCGCGGGAAGGGGAACCCGCCGTCGAGCCACGAGACGACCGCCGTTTCCTCCCCGCCGATGTAGCGCCCCGAACTCTCGTTCAGCGCGAGCGCGAGCGGATGCCCGAGCGCCGCCGCGAGGCGCGCAAAGAGCTGGCTTGTCTGCCATTGCGCGAGCGCTTCGCGCATCGCGGCGAGTGCATCGCGCTGACGCCGGTTCACGTAGAACACGACATGCGTGGCGCGAATCGCAAGGGCCGCGATCAGCGCGCCTTCGATCACCTGGTGCGGCGTGTGCGAGAGGAGATGGCGGTCCTTGAACGTACCGGGCTCGTCCTCGTTGCCGTTGACGACGACGTAGCGAACCGTCGGTGCCGTGCCGGGCGAGGCGGCTTCCTCGCCCGCGTTCGCGTTCGCAGGCAGCCCTGCCGCCTGCGCGGCCGCGCGCCACTTGCGGTGCGTCGGGAAACCCGCGCCGCCCATGCCGACGAGGCCCGCGGCCTCGATGGTATCGATGATCGCTGCGGGATTCGCAAGCGCGGCATCGAGTCCGTGTCCGCCGCCCGCTGCGAGCCAGCGCCGGTAATCGGTCCCTACGTCGAAGCGGGAACTCAGCAGACGTTGGTTCAAGCGCTTGTTCAGGTGATCGTTCTGGCGTGCCATGGCTAATCCCCCCTTGCGCCGCCTGCCAGATGGCGGCGCAGATCGAAGTTGCCGTACCCGGGGTACAGGAGCGGGGCGCGCGGGGCGGCCGTCTCGCCCGCCATGGCGAGCGCCCGCCGGAATGCGGCGACGTGGCCGAGACCGGCGCGGCCCGTCGGTCCACGCTCTGCCGCGCATGTGGCCGAGTGCACGCCTGCGCGCCGGCCGAACGCGATGATGTCGAGCAGCGCATTGCCCATCAGCCGGTTGCGGCCGTGTATGCCTCCGGCCACTTCGCCGGCGGCGTAGAGCCGCGCGACGTCGGTCGCGGTGTCTGTGCCGATCACGACGCCGCCGTTCTGGTAATGCAGCGTCGGATAAACGAGCAGCGGTTCGCGTGTGGGGTCGATCTGGCATTTCGCGGCCAGATGGGCGAGCCCCACCAGTTGCGTCGCAAGCAGGTCGGGCTGGCGAGCGAGCAGGTCCGGTGTGTCGATGAACACGCCGAGAGCCCCGTCGCGCTCGATGCCGCGTCCTTCTGCGCATTCGCGCAGAATCGCGGCGGCGACGACGTCGCGCGGCGAGAGTTCGTCGATGAAGCGTTCGCCCAGACCGTTCACGAGACGCGCGCCCGCCGAACGGACGGCCTCCGACACGAGCGCGCCCGCCAGATGCCGCGGCCACGCGAGGCCGGTGGGGTGGTACTGGAAGCTGTCGAGGTCGGTCACGCGTGCGCCTGCCCGATACGCGATCACAAGGCCGTCCGCCGTTGCGCCGTAGTGATTCGAGGTGGCAAAGCCTTCCAGGTGCAGGCGGCCCGCGCCGCCCGTGGCGAGTACGACCGCCCGCGCCAGCACGGGGCGCAGCCGGCCGTGCTCGAGATCGCAGAGCACCGCGCCCGCGCACGCGCCGCTCTCGTCGGTGAGCAGTTCGAGCGCGGGCGCCCGGTTCAGCACCGTGATGCGCCGGTCGAGTTCCACCGCTTCGCGCAGCACGCGCATCATTTCGAGCCCGGTGAAGTCGCGATGCGAGAGCACCCGGGCCGCGCTCGTGCCGCCCGCGCGTTTGCGCAGCAGCCGTTGGCCGTCGGGCTCCAGATCGAACGCGACGCCGAGGCCGATCAGCCAGCGGATCGCGCCAGGGCCGTCGGCGACGAGCTGTGCCACGAGTTCGGGCCGGGCCGCGCCGTGTCCGCCGCGCAGCGTGTCTTCGTAGTGGCGCTCGATGCTGTCGTCGCTGCCCACGGCGGCCTCTATGCCGCCCTCGGCCATCACCGTGTTGCTGTCGCCCACGCGCAGTTTGGTGGCGACGATCACGTCCGCGCCCGCGGCCGCGGCTTCGAGCGCGGCGGCCGCCGCGGCGCCGCCGCCGCCGATCACGAGCACGTCCGTGGTCAGCGGCGGGGCGCCGGCCAGATCGACTTCGTCGATCAGCGCGTCCGACTCCAGAAGCCGCGCGAGCGCGGGGTGGCACGCGTGTCCTGCGTTCGGGCCGACGCGCAGCGGCGTGCGCGCGCTTGCGCGATGGTCGGGGTGATAGGCGGCGAGGAGGTCCGCGGCGCAGGTGCCGGATGCCCGCAAGGGCACGTCGCGACCCGGCAGCAGACGCATGCGTGCGTCGTCGTAACGGATGGAGGGAGTGGTCATGGTCGTATCAATCCCTGTGAGCGTGCCGTTCGCCGTTGTGCCCCGGGATGCCCGGCTCGGCGCCTGCCGCGTCCTGCTGCGCGAGGCGCGCGATGAGGTCGACGGGCCGTAGCGTCAGTGCCGTCTGTACGCGCCGCGCCGCGAGGCCCAGATGATTCGGCCAGATGCGTTCCGGGCAGGCGAGCGTGCAGAGGTTGCACATCACGCAGGCGTCGAACACGCCGGCAGCGCCTGGCAGGTCGCCCGCCACCGCGAGTGCGACGCCGCGCTCCACGTCGATACCCTTCGGACACGCGCGCGTGCAGCCGCCGCAGTGGCGGCAGTCGTGCGCCTCGGGAAACACGCGCATCAGCTCGCGGTGCGCGTGCCAGCCGTCGGCGAACTGGCCCATGTCGTAGCGGTGCGGTTTGTCCGGCGTGAAGTAGTCGATGAAGCTCACCTGCATGCCGTCTTCCACGCGCGTTTCGCAGGCGAGCAACGGCGTGACCTGGCGTTCGCCCGCGCGCCGCACGAGGCAGCGGCAGGCGCCGCATACGCCCTGGCCCATGCAGCCGACGTTCGCCGTGAGCGCGCCGGCATGGGCGGCGGCCTCGACGATGGAAAGCGTCGCGGCGACTTCGGCCGTACGGCCGTCGATCACGACGGTGATGCGCCGTTCGTTCGTCATGCTGTTCCTCGTGGACGAATGGTTCGGGTGCGCCTGCCGCACCGGTGCAGGACCGATGCTGAAAGGCGCGATGCGCTGTCCGACGCAAGGAGCAGGCCATGCGGGATGCGGCGGGTTGGCGCAGCAGCCGCGAACCGCACGGCGCCGACGGCCGGCCAACGCCATCCCGGCCGCAACACCTCTGCCGCCGCCCGGCGTTCGGTTTTTCGAACCCCTTGCGCGGCCTGTGTTCGGAAAACCGAACGCGCCGCGTACAAAGCACGGGGAAGCTTGCGCTGTATCAACGGGTGAGGGCCTCGGGTCTGGTGGCATGAGGCTTGCCTTGAAAGAGCGCGCACGACGCGCGCCGCCCGCCCATCTGGTGTGGCAAGAGCAACGGACCACCACAATGACCACGACTGTATCGATCAAGCGCGCCGACGACGAAGCCGGCAGCGACCCGCCGGCCGACTGCCGCTACCACCGGCGCTGCGCCGAGCCATGCGAGCGGCTCGCCACCGAACCGGGCGACCACGCCGAGCTTTCCAGACTGGCGTGCATCCGCTCGTTCCGGCGGCGCGACGCCATCGTCTATCTCACGCTCACGGCGGTGGTCACCGTGCTGTGCTTCGTGGGCGCCTACCGCTATTTCTTCGATCTTGGCGTGGCAGGTCTGGAGGCCTCTGCGAGCCGCGAGCTGCCGGTGCACGTGCAGCGGCTCGAACGCGAGACCGACCGGTTCGACACGCTTCTGCTTGCGCTTTCCATGAACCGCGACGTGATCGCGTACCTGAAGGGCGACCATTCACGCGAGCGCAGCGAGGCGATCAACGACATCCTGCGCAACCTCAACGACAGCACGGGCGCGTTGCAGACCTATCTCGTCGATACGTCGCTGCACGTCGTGGCGTCGTCGAACCCGGACGGGCCAGGCAGCTTCATCGGCCGCGACATCTCGTACCGGCCTTACGTGCAGCGCGCGCAGCCGGGACGTGTGGTGGGCTACTACGCGGTGGGAACGACCGGCAACATGGCTGGCTACTACCTTGCGATCGCTGCAAACGATGGCGCCGGCCGGCGTGTGGGCATCGTCGCGACCAAGATCGGCCTCGACCGGATCGAGCAGGACTGGCTGCACGGCGTCGAGCGGCGCGTCGTCGTGCTCGACGAGAACGGCGTGGTCGTGCTGTCGTCGCGGGCGGACTGGAAGTATCGACTGACCCACGCCATCACGGACGAAGAGCGCCGCCGTTTCGACGAGACCCAGCAATACAATCGCGCGAACCTGCGTCCGCTCGCGTGGAACAGCGTGACGCCGCCGTTCGGCGACCGGCCGTTCGTGCGCGCCGGGCTGCCCGGCCAGGAACGCGACTACCTCGCCGTCACCGCGTCGCTGCCGGAACTGGCGATGAAGCTCGTCGTGCTCGCCGATCCGTCCGACGCCGAACGGCTCGCGCTGGCTCAGGCCGGCTTCGTGGCGGTGATGGTGGCGCTCGTCGCGCTGCTTGCGCACATCGTGTATGAGCGGCGCCTCGACACGCATGAGCAGCAGCTTGCCCGCGAAGCGCTGGAGGCGGCGCACGAGCGCCTCAAGACGCGCTTCGAGCGCCGCAGCGTGGAGCTGCGCATCGCGAACGAAGACCTGAAGCAGCAGGTCGCCGAACGTATCGAGTCGGAGCGGCGGTTGCGCAACTACCAGGACGAACTCATCCGCACCGAGAATCTTGCCGTGATCGGGCAGCTTTCCGCGGGCCTCGCGCACGAGATCAACCAGCCGCTTGCGGCCATGTCCACGCTTTCGGAGAATGCCGTGCGTTTCCTGCAGCGCGGCGATACGGCCACGGCCCAGTTCAACCTGGGCCGCATCAGCGAACTGGTCACACGCATGGGCACGCTCACGGGACGTTTGCGTTCGTTCGCGCGGCGTTCGAGCGGCGAGATCGTCGCCATGCCGCTCGTGCCGTCCATCGAAAACGCGGTCGCGCTGCTCGTTCACCGGCTCGAAAAGGAACACGTCGCGGTGAAGATCGAGGCGCCGCCCGAGCCGCTTTTCGCCTTCGGCGAAACCGTGCGGCTCGAGCAGGTGCTCGTGAATCTGCTGTCGAATGCGATCGAAGCGATGGAAGAAAGCGCCGTGCGCGAGATCGTCATTCGCGCTTATCGAACGTATGGTGACGGCGAGCATGTGTTCATCGACGTGCTCGACAACGGCATCGGCCTGTCCGATGCCGTGCGCGAGCGACTGTTCGAACCGTTTTTTACCACCAAGAAGGCGAGTGGCCTCGGGCTCGGACTCGCGATTTCCGTCGACATCGCCACGAGCTTCGGCGGCAGTCTCACCTGCGAAAACCGGCCGCAAGGCGGAGCCTTGTTCCGCCTGATGCTGCGCGCCGCACCGTCTGAAGGAAACGCGTCATGCTAGAAAACATCGACGTCATCGTGGTCGAGGACGACGACGACGTGAGACTGGGCTGCCTGCAGGCGCTCGCACTGGAAGGCGTGCGCGCGGCGGGCTTCGAAAGCGTGGAGAAGGTGCCGCGTAATCTGCCGCACGACGGCGCCTTCGTGGTCGTCTCCGACATCCGGCTGCCGGGCATGGACGGCATGGCCTTCCTGCGTCAGCTCATGGAGCGCGACGCCGATCTGCCCGTCATCCTCATTACCGGGCACGGCGACGTGCAGATGGCCGTGCAGGCCATGCGCGACGGCGCCTATGACTTCATCCAGAAGCCGTTCCAGTCGCGCGAATTCGTGTCGGTCGTCAAGCGTGCGCTGGAAAAGCGCTCGCTCGCGCTCGAAGTGCAACGGTTGCGCCGCAAGGTGGCCGAAATCGGCGGGCTCGAGCATCGAATCGTTGGGCGCTCGCCCGCCATCGTGGAACTGCGCGAACTGGTGGCGAAACTGGCGCCGCTCTCCACCGACGTCATGATTCTGGGCGAGACCGGTACCGGCAAGGAACTCGTCGCGCGCTGCCTGCACGACCTGTCGGGACGCAAAGGGCCGTTCGTGGCGCTCAATTGCGGCGGCCTGCCGGAGTCGCTGTTCGAAAGCGAGATATTCGGTCACGAGGCCGGTTCGTTTTCGGGGGCGACGCGCCAGCGCATCGGCAAGATCGAGCACGCGCAGGGCGGCACGCTCTTTCTCGACGAGATCGAAAGCATGCCGCTCGCCATGCAGGTGAAGTTGCTGCGCGTGCTCCAGGAGCGCAGCGTCGAGCGGCTCGGTTCGAACCGGCTCATTCCCGTGGACTTCCGCGTGATCGCGGCCACCAAGGCCGACCTGCTCGCGCTGTCGGACGAAGGGAAGTTTCGCGCCGACCTGCATTTCCGCCTCAACGTCGCGACCATCACGCTGCCGCCGCTGCGCTCGCGCCCGGAAGACATTCCGCTGCTGTTCGACGTGTTCGTGCAGCAGGCGGCGCTGCGGCTCGACCGGCCGGCGCCGCCCATCAAGGACAGCGTGGTGCGTGAGCTGCTGGCTCACAAGTGGCCCGGCAACGTGCGCGAGCTGCGCAACCAGGCCGAACGGTACGTGCTGGGCCTCAAGGGTGCGCCGGGCACGCACGACGCCGAACCGGTCTCGCTGACGGCCACCGTCGACGCGTTCGAGCGCGGGCTCATCGTGGAGGAGCTGCGCCGTCACGGCGGCAATCTGTCGCGGGCGGCCGAGGCGCTGCACATTCCGAAGACGACGCTCTTCGGCAAGATCCGCAAATACGAGATACAGGGCGAAGATAGCTGACGGCGGCGGGGCGCTTTTTTCTGCGCTTCGCTTGCGCGTTTTGCTGCGCTCGTTTCTTCCGCCTGTTTCCCCCGCTCGTTTCCTTCCATCTGCTTTTTCACCTGCTCCTGTGTGCGGGCTTCGCGCTGCGGCCGAAGCCCGCTTGTCGCGTTGCGCGTTGTGCTCGTGCTCGTACTGCCTGTGTTTAATCGTGCTGCGCGCGCCATGCACCGATGTTCAGGCATTCGAAATATCGAACGGCCTTCGACGCCCGCATTCGTAAAGCCGAACGGCAACGTCAGGGGAAGATCATCGACGTCGCCCGCAAACCCTTGCACGACAAGCGTTTGCGGCGATCAGGACAGATTGGCATACCCCTTGCAAAGTAGATCGCGAAAGCTCTCGCGAGCTTGTGTCAGTACGACTTCCGATCACACCAGAGGAATTGCAATCATGGCCATCACCAATGCAGCCGAAGCGAAGAAGCTCAATGTACGCGTTGCCGCCCCGCTCACGGGCGCCGCGTTGTTGCACGATCCGGCAAAGAACAAGGGTTCTGCGTACACCCGCGAGGAACGCCGTCAGCTTGGTCTCGAAGGCCTGCTGCCGCACGCAGTGGAATCGCTCGACCGCCAGGTGGAGCGCGTGCTCTCCCATCTCGACAGTCTCGACGACGACCTCGCGCGTTACGTCTATCTGATCGATCTCGAAGCGCGCAACGAGACGGTGTTCTACAAGACGATCATGTCGGACCCGAAGCGCTTCATTCCGATCCTGTACGACCCGACCGTCGCCGACGCCTGCCTCGCGTTCGGCAATCTGTATCGCCGCGCGCGCGGCATGTACATCACGCGCGACATGAAAGGCCGCATTGCCGAGGTGCTGCGCAACTGGCCCGAGAAGGACGTGCGCTTCATCTGCGTGTCGACGGGCGGCCGCATTCTGGGCTTGGGCGACATCGGCGCGAACGGCATGGGCATTCCCATCGGCAAGTTGCAGCTCTACACGGCCTGCGCCGCGGTGCCGCCCACGTGCCTGCTGCCGGTGCTGTTCGACATCGGCACGACCAATGACCAGTTGCGCGCCGACCCGTTCTACATGGGCACACGCGAGCTGCCGCCGAGCGAAGCCGAACTCGACGCGCTGACCGAAGAGTTCATCCAGGCGGTGGAGGAAGTGTTCCCCGACTGCTGCGTGCACTTCGAAGACTGGAAGGGCACCGACGCCATCCGCATGCTCGACCGTTATCGCGACCGCATTCTTTGCTACAACGACGACATTCAGGGCACGGCGGCCGTGGTGCTCGCCGGTATCTCGGCGGCACTGAACCAGACGGGCGGCAAGCTGGCCGACCAGCGGTTCCTGTTCCTCGGCGCGGGCTCGGCCGGCATCGGCATCGCGAAGCTGATCGCGGCGGAACTGCAATCGCGCGGTCTGTCGGCCGAAGAAGCGCGCAAGCGCGTGCGGCTCTTCGACGTGAACGGCCTCGTCGAATCGTCGCGCACCGATCTCACGGAAGCGCAGAAGCTGTGGGCGCAGGACGAAAAGCCCAGCCGCAACTTCGTGGAAGTCATCGAGCGCTTCAAGCCCACCATGCTGGTCGGCGTGTCGACCAAAGGCGGCGCGTTCACGAAGGAAGTCATCGAAACGATGGCCCGCCTGAACGAGCGGCCCGTCATCTTCGCGCTCTCGAACCCGACCAACAAGGCGGAGTGCACGGCCGAGCAGGCTTACACGTGGTCCAACGGCCGCGCGCTCTTCGCAGCCGGCGTGCAGTTCGACGAGTTCGAGCTGAACGGCGTGCAGTACCGGCCGGGCCAGGCGAACAACTTCTACATCTACCCGGCCATTGGTCTTGCGACCTACGCATGCCGCCCGGCGCGCCTGACCGACGAGTGCTTCATCGTCGCGGCGCACGCCACGGCCGACCAGGTCGGCCCGGCATTGCAGGCGAAGGGCATGTTGTTCCCGAGCCAGGAGCACATCCTGGAAACGGAAATCACGACCGCGAGCCGCATTGCCGAATACATGTTCGATGCGGGCCTTGCCCGCGTGCCGCGACCGCGTGAAATCCGCTCGTGGATCGAAAGCATGCTCTACCGGCCGGCATATTGAACGCTGCCCCTGCGCCCCGGATGCGCATGCAACGTGCGCATCCGCCACTACTCGAATCAAGCGGGTGATTCATCATGGAATACTTTGTCCACACGCTCCAGAAGTACCCGGAGATCGCGCTGTTCCTGACGATCGGCGTGGGCTTCTGGATCGGTAATCTCAAACTCGGCAAGTTCAATCTCGGGGTGGTGACTTCCACCTTGCTCGCCGGGCTGCTGATCGGCCAGATCGGTATCAAGCTGCCTGTCGCCTTGCAGTCCACGTTCTTCGCGATGTTCCTGTTCGCGGTGGGCTATGCGGTGGGGCCGCAGTTCATTCGCGCGCTGCGCAGCGACGGGCTGCCCCAGGTCATCTTCTCGATCATCGTGTGCCTCGCGGGTACCGGCACGGCCATCGCGCTCGGCAAGCTGCTCGGCTATAACGGTGCGCTCACGGCCGGCCTGCTTTCGGGCGGCTATACGAACTCGACGGTGCTGGGCGTCGCCACCGACCTGATCCAGCAGTCGGGCTTGCAGCAGGCCCAGTTGCAGAGCGCGCTTGCGCTGTTGCCCATTGCGTACGCGGTCACCTATCCGTTCGGCACGATCGGCTCGGCATATCTACTCGCCAACGTCGCGCCGAAGGTGTTCGGCTTCGACCTTGCACGCGAATGCGAAAACTACGAGCGCGAGCACGGCGTCGGCACGCCGATCGGCACGACGGCGTATCGCGAATACTCCGCACGGGCGTTCCGCCTCACGAACCCGATGCTGATCGGCAAGACGGTCTCCGACGTCGAAACGATGTTCAACCGCGAGGTATTCGTACGCCGCATGCGTCTTGGCGACGGCATGGACGTGATCGACTGCAAGGGCGACACCGTGTTGATGGCGGACTCGATCGTTGCGGTGTCTGGTGGACTCGCGCCGCTGCTCGCCTACGAAGAGCAGTTCGGCCCCGAGGTGAAGGACGTGCCGCTGCTCGACTTCCCGACCGAACTGCTCGACCTCGTGGTGACGAACAAGGCCTATGCAGGCAAGACGCTCGGCGAGATCTCCGACGCCCTGTTCGGCGAGCCTGGCCGCGGTGTGTTTCTCACTAACGTCACGCGCTCGGACGTCCTGCTGCCCATGCGGCGCGAGACGAAGATTCACCGCGGCGACGTGCTGAAGATTCTCGGCGCACGCCCGGACGTGGCGAAGATCGCGCGGACGCTCGGCTACGCGGACCGTCCCCTCGAAGGCTCGGACATGGCGTTCATGGCCTTCGGTATCGTGGCGGGCAGCCTGATCGGTGCGATCACGGTGCATATCGGCGGTGTGCCGTTGGGCCTGGGTACGGCGGTCGGTGCAATCGTGGCCGGCATTATCTGCGGCTACCTGCGCTCCACGATGCGTACCTTCGGCCACATTCCCGGTCCCGCGATCTGGGTGTTCAACAACGTGGGCCTGAACGGCTTCATTGCGTGTGTGGGGCTCAACGCGGCGCTGGGTTTCGTGAGCGGCATCCAGCACTACGGGATCACGCTGTTCCTTGCGGGCACGCTGGTGACGATCGTGCCGATCATCGTCGGGCTGCTGCTCGGACGGTACGTCTTCAAGTTCCATCCGGGGATCATGCTGGGCGCCTGTGCCGGCGCACGCTCGACCACGGCGGCGCTCGGCTCGCTGCAGGAAGTGGCGAAGTCGAACGTGCCCGTGATCGGCTACGCGACGGGCTACGCGGTGTCGCGGCTCGTCATGGCGCTGCTCACGATCGTGGTCGTCAACGTGTTCTAGCCACTGAACGGCGGCCGGTCCGGCCGCCGTTCGTACGGATAGGGAAGGGGAGCGAAATGATCGGAGCGATGTTCGGTGTACCCGTGCTGTGCGTGCTGGCACTCGTACATCTCTACTGGGCATTCGGCGGGCGGCGGGCTGTTACCGTCGCGGCTTCGGCGCACAGCGGCGCGCGCGGCGTGCGGCCTTCGAGGGTCGCGCTCGTGGGGATCGCCGGCGCCTTCGGCGCGGCGGCGGCCGTGGTGGCGATGCGGGCCGGCTGGATCGACCTCTGGCGCGACCCGCCCAGCGTGAGAGTTGCGGCCGGCATGGTCGCACTTGCGTTCTCTCTGCGGGCGATCGGCGACTTCCGGTATGTCGGCGCATTCAAGCGCAACGGCGAGACCTCGGTGTTCGGCTTTGTGGATACGCTGCTGTGCTGCCCGCTGTGCATCGCGCTGTCCGTGGCCGCGATCTCGCCGGTGTAGGCGGCCCGGGTGAAACCCGGAACCGGAAGTCTTCGGCGCGATTACCGCCTACCAGCCGCGGCGCAGGCGGGCGTCGCCGCCCGCTGTGTCGCCTAGAACCGGTGCACGATACCCACGCCGGCTGCGACCTGACTGCGCGACGACGACGGAGCGCCACTGAAGCCATCGCCAATCGACGGCGTGGCGATGACGACCTTGCGGTTAGCCGACAAGGTATCGCCGTTCGCACGCTGATACGCCTCGACCATGTAGAAGCCCGTACGCTTGGACACGGCGTAGTACTGCGACAGCGTGAACTGGTGATACTGCGCGGCGTTCGTGATGCCGTTGGCCAGCGTGGCGCGCGTGTAGCTGTAGCCGCCCGCGAAGTCCCAGGCCGCGGAGGGGTGGAAGTGCAGCACCGCGCCTGCCGTGTTGAAGATGGCCGTGTTGCGGAACGAGGAGCCGGTGCCGGGAATGTACTGCACGTTCGAATACGAAGCCGACACGTCCCAGGCGTCCGAGAAGCGGTAGCCGCCCGTCACCGCGAAACGCTGCTGCGCCTGCGCGGTCTGGTAGCCGTTGTTGATGGCGGAGACGGCCGTTTGCGCGCCGCCGTTCGACGTCGTCGACGAGGCGCCCCAGGCACCGCCGCCGGGCGTCGAATTGTTCACGCGCTGATACGCCGCGCCGATGCCGACAGGCCCGTTCGTGTATTGCACGCCCGCGCTCCACGTCGATCCGGCGTTGACGCTGCCCGGCACGCCGCCGAACGCATACGACGCGGCGAACGTGAAGCCGCCCATCTTCGGCGATTGATAGACCAGCGAGTTGTTGGAACGGTAGATGTTGTCGAGCGAGTCGATATCGCCGGGATGCGCGCCGAAGTAGCCGGTGATCCAGGTGGTCGGGCTCCACGGCGAGAGCATCGTGTAATAGGCCGTGTACTGGCGACCCGCCGTCAGCGTACCGAAGCGCGGGTGGGTCAGGCCCACCCACGACTGGCGCGTGAACATGCCGCCCGAGAACTGCGAGGTGCCGTTCGTGCTGTTCACACCGGCTTCGAGCGTGAAGATGGCCTTGGTACCGCCGCCCAGATCTTCGCTGCCCTTCAGGCCGAAGCGGCTGCCCGCCCACACGCCCGCGGTCATCTTCACCACCGAATGACCATTTGAGGTCGAGCCGACCGAGGTGGCGCTGTTCTGCCAGGCAAGGCCGTTATCGACGATGCCGTACAGCGTGACGTTGCTCTGTGCATGAGCGCTCATGGCCGCGCCGCCCAGCACGCACGACGCGATGATGGTTTTTTTCATATTTAGTCATCCTATTTGATTGACAAAAAGATCTCTACTACCGTGAAACCCTGTTGCGTGTATCAGGGAAGCGTGGCGAGCCAGTGCGCCGCGCGCGCAAGCACTGCGTCTGCCGAGTCGAAGGCCTCGACGCCCGCCACCAGCGGTGCGTCGCAGACCGCGAACACGGGCTTGCCCCATTGCAGCCCGAGCACGATTTCGGACAGCGTGCCGAGACCGCCACCCACCGCGATGAGGCACAGCGACGCGCGTGCGATCAGCGCGTTGCGCGTGATGCCGAGCCCCGTCGGCAGCGCGACGCCGAGGTAAGGATTCGCGCCTTGCGCGTCGTCCTCGGGCAGCAGGCCGATCGCGATGCCGCCCGCCCGTTGCGCGCCGCGCGCGGACGCTTCCATCACGCCGCCCTTGCCGCCGCCGAGTATCGTCATGCCGGCCTGCGCAAGCGCATAGGCGATGGTCTCGGCGACGTGCAACTGCTCCGCCGTGGCCTCGCGCGGGCCGATCACGCCCACCGGCATCCGATGCCGGTTCGGCGCCCGCTGACGCGCGGCGAGCTCGGAGAGCGCCGAGTGCGCCGAGTGCGCCGCGAGCGCCGCCTCGGCCAGCATCGTGCGTTCAATGTTGCCTTGGTCTGACAATCCATTCCCCCATTGCAAGAACGCAGGTGCACAGCGCCGTCAGCACGATGGACAGCACGGCCGCCTGCGAGAAATCGGTCTGCCCGTCGGACAGCTTCAGGTACATGAGCAGCGGCAGGATATTGATCTGCGTGCCGGCCAGTGCGACAGCGGTGCCGTAGGTGCCGAGCGCGATCGCCGCGACGAGGCACCACGCCGATGCCACCGAGGGCCACAGTTCGCGCCACGCCACGTCGATCCAGGCCCGCCACGGCCGTGCGCCGAGCGTCAGGGCCGCGTCGAGCGGGCGCCGGTCGAAATTCGCGAAGGCCGGATAGAGCATCAGCGCAACGCGCGGAATCAGGTAGTACGCGTAGGCGATTACCAGCCCGAACGTGGTGTAGATCACCCCGCCCACGCGCGCCGGGTCGGCACCCAGCTTCGCGAGCAACAGGGTCACGAAGCCGGCGCGGCCGAACGTCAGGATGAAGCCGTAAGCGATCACCAGTCCGGAGAACGCGAGCGGCACGCCCAGCACCGCCAGCCAGAGCCGGCGGCGCCGCGGCGACTGCCCGGCCAGCGCGATGGCCAGCACAATGCCGACCAGCGTCGACAACGTGCCGGAGGCCGCCGCAAGCCCGATGGAGCGGACGAGCGCGTCGCTCACCAGCGGATCGCCGAACACGGCGCCGAACGCGTGGCCGCCGCCGTCGAACGCGGCTACGACAAGCGACGCGAGCGGCAACGCGAATGCGACGGCGAACAGAATGGCGGCCGGTATGGCACCGAAGCGGCGCAGCAGGCCCGCGTTGCGGGTATCGAATGTCGCGTGTCGCATTACCGGCGGCCCTGGCTGTCGTGATGGAACGTCATACCGTTCACTCGCCGAGCGTCGCCTGCGACCAGAGCTGGTCGACCAGCGCCTTCTTCGCCGCGGCCTTCGCGACATCGAGCGGATGCACCTGCGGTGCATCCGGCATTCTGGCGGCCACCTCCGGCGCCAGCGCGACGGCCGGCACGGCGGGGCGCACGTAACCGCGCGCGAACAACGCCTGGCCTGCATCGCTCATCACGTAATTGAGCCAGAGCTGCGCGGCGGACGGATTCGGCGCGTTCTTGACGAGACTCATCGCGTACGGTGCCGACACGCTGCCGTCCTGCGGAATCACGACTTCGGCCGTGTCGCCCATGCCGTCGACGTAGCGGGCCTTCAGTCCGTCGTTCTCGTAGCCGATCAGAACCGGAATCTCGCCCTTCACGAACTTCGCGTACGGCGTGGTGCCCTCCACGCGCATCACGTTGCCGGCGGCCTTCAGCTTGCCGAAGAAATCGGCGCCCGGCTTCGGGTCGTCGACGCTGCCGCCCATGGCGTAAGCCGCCGCGAACACGTCCACCTGGCCCTGGCCCGTCGAACGCGGATCGAGGTAGACGACGGCGTTGCGGTACTCGGGCTTGAGCAGGTCGGACCAGCGCCGCGGCACTTCCTTCACGAGCTTGCGATTGACGAGGAACGCGATGTTCAGCGAGTGGACGGTGAACCAGCGACCATCAGGATCACGAAACACCTGCGGCAGCTTGTCGAAGTTGAGCGGCTTGAACGGCGCGACGAGGTCCTTCGCTTTCGCGTCGAGCGCGGACGCGGCGAAGTAGTAGGCCGTGTCCGCCTGCGGCCGGCGGCGCGCCTTGTCGAGCGCCACTACGGTCGCGGCCGAGCCGATGTCGTTGTAGGTGATCTCGACCTTCGGATAGCGCTCGCGAAAGCCCGCGAACAACGACTTCCAGTTGGCCCACTCGGGACCGGTATCGAACGAGACGACGAGGCCTTCGTCGGTCGCCTTCTCGTAGAGCGCCTGCTCGCCGGGGTACAGCGGCACACGCGGCTCGGCATGGGCCGCGCACGCGAGCAGCGTGCCGAGCGCGAGCGCCGCGGCGCGCATACGTTGGATCAAGGTGGGTGTGGCAAACATCGTGGTTCTCCGGAATGCGTAAGAGAGGCCGGTCAGGTATCTGACGAAGCAGACGGGTGTGTGGATTTCAGGAAAAGCCGGCTGTGTGCGGTGTGCCGCACGCACCTTCATTCGCGTGGCGCAGCTGGCAGCACACGCAGATGGCGCGGCTCGATGGCAATGCAGTGCACCGGCACGACGCGGCCCTCGCCGAGCAGCGGCGCGTCCGCTCCGTACGGAAGGAAGTCATAGCGGTGCGTCGAGCCGAAGTAGCGGACGTCGCCTCGCGCGCCGTGGACCTGATTCGGGCAGCCCGGCTCGGGGTCGGCCAGCACGTGCTCGGGACGCAGCAGCAGTTCGACGGTGTCGCCCGGGCGGTGCTGGCCGGTTTCCGCGCAAAACGTCGTGAATCCGACGTCGATGCGGTTGGTCGTCATCACGCGTCCACGCAAGATGGTCGAATGCCCGATGAAGCGCGCGACGCGCACGGAGGCCGGCGTCTCGTACAACTCGCGCGGCGTGCCCACCTGGAGCACGCGCCCGTCTTCGACGATGGCGACGCGATCGGCCATGCTGAGCGCCTCGTCCTGATCGTGCGTCACGAACAGGGTGGTCGCACCGCACGCGCGTTGCAGCGCGCGAATCTCGTCGCGCAGTTGATGTCGGATGCCGGCGTCGAGTGCGGCGAGCGGCTCGTCGAGCAGCAGCACGCGCGGCTCGATGACGAGCGCGCGGGCCAATGCGACGCGCTGCTGCTGGCCTCCAGAGAGTTGCGTCGGCGGCCGGTCGGCATGGCTCGCGAGGCCCACACGGTCCAGCATGGCGAGCGCCTGGCGTCGTCGTGCGGCGCGCTCGACGCCGCGCATCTTCAGGCCGTAGGCGACGTTGTCCGCCACGCTCAGGTGTGCGAACAACGCGTACTGCTGAAAGACCATGCCGACGCCGCGCCGCCAGACCGGCTCGCCGGCAACGTCCTGGCCGCCGATCGCGATGCGGCCGGTGTACCCGGACAGGAGCCCCGCGGTGAGGCGCAGCAGCGTGGATTTGCCCGAGCCGCTCTGGCCGATCACGGCCAGCAGTTCGCCGGGCGCCGCTTTCAGGGAAATGTCGGTAATGCCGTGCGACGCGCCTGGATACGTGTAGCTGACGGTGTCGAATTCGAGACTCATGGTTTCACTTCAGTCGTTGCACGGTGGTGATCGAGGCAAGCGCCGCGGCAACGGCGAGCGCGAGCAGCACGACGGTCGCGGCGCAGGCAAAGCCCGAGGCGCCGTAGAACGCCTGCAGCAACACGACGGGATAGTTGCGGTAGCGAAAGCCCGCAATCAGGTTGGAGATCTGGAATTCGCCTATCGAGAGGGCGGCCACCATCACGAGGCCCGCAAACAGGCTGTGACGCAGGCTGGGCAGCGCGATGGTCAGGAACTGGCGCAGCGGCGTCGCGCCGAGCGTGGCGGCGCAGGCTTCGAGCGTCGCGAGATCAAGGTGGCGCAGGTCGGCCAGCAGCGTTTGCAGCAGGTACGGCATCGTCAACATCGCATGCGCGGCGATCATCAGCCACAACGTGCCGAGCCACGGCAGCCCATCGCCGCCGAACACGGCGATATAGCCGAAGCCGAGCGTCAGCGCAGGCACGGCGACGGGCAACAGCATGACGAGGCGCGCAGCGAGTCCGCCGCCGGCGCGCGCCCGGTGATGAAGCGCATAGGCGAGCGGCACGCCGAGCACGGCGTTGAGCGCGCAGCACGCCAGCGCGACCGTGAGGCTCGTGCCGAACGCGCGGCGAAAGCTCGGGTCGGCCGCGAGATCGGCATACCAGTGCGCGGTCAATCCGGTCGGCAGCAGCGTATTGGTCCAGCTGCGGCCGGTCGACCCGATCAGAAGCAGCGCGATGGGCAGCAGCAGGTAGAGCGCGAACAGCACGACGACTGCCCGCACCAGCATGCGCCCCGGCGCCGGCGACCGCGTGCTGCGACAAACAGGAACACCAGCCGGGCGGGCGGTGGCGGCGGGAGAGTGCATCGGCAATTCCGTAAACAGGCGGCAAGACGGCGCGAAACCCAGCTGAATCAGTCACCTGGGTTCGCGATGACGGCCGCCAGTGTGCGGTCCCGACATGGCATCGTCATGAAAAAAACGTACAAACCACGCATCGATCTTTGCGAATCCGGAATATCTGGCGATGAAACACCTCTATCCGAACATGGCCGAACTGCATGCGTTCGCAAGTTCAGCGAAACATCTGAACTTCTCGTATGCAGCACGCGAACTGGGACTCACGCCGAGCGCGGTCAGCCGTCAGATCGCCAACCTGGAAGCGCTGTTCGGCGTGAAGCTGTTCGCGCGCGAGGGGCGCAATCTGTCGTTGACGAGGGCGGGGCAGCTTTATCACGGGCGCGTGACGGCCCCGCTTCGCGAGATCGGCAATGCTTCGCTGGAGCTGCTGAGCGTGCGCGAGGACAGCGATCTGCTGACGCTGGCGAGCGTGCCGACCTTCACGACCAAGTGGCTGGTGCCCAGGCTGCCGTCGTTTCTGGCGGCCGCGCCGAACGTCACGCTGAGTTTCCGGCGCCATCTCGCGCACGGCGACCCGTTCCCGCTCGGGCTCGACGCGGCGATCCGCTATGGCGACGGCCGCTGGGAAGGCTTGTGCTGCGACTATCTCGATGGGCGCACGTTTGTGCCGGTCTGTTCGCCCGGTTTCGCGGCAAAGCATGCGCTGCGCACGCCGGCCGACCTCGCCGCGGCGCCGCGGCTCGTGCATGAGCAGGCCGAAAGCGTCTGGTTTCAGTGGTCGCAAGCCTATGGCGTTGCGCCCATGAACGCATTCTCGGGACCGCGTTTCGAGCAGTACGCGGTATTGATTCAGGCGGCGCAGTCAGGGCTGGGCGTCGCGCTCGTCCCGGCGTTCCTGATCGGCGTGCCGCTCGGGGCCGGCGCGCTTGTGCAGCCCATAGACGCGCCCGTCGACGTCGACGATCAGGGGCACTTCCTCTGCTATACGCCCGAACGCTTCGATACGAGTACGGCGCTGCGCAAACTGCGTGACTGGATGCTGGGAGAATTCGCTGCCGCGCGACGCGGCTAGCTCAGTGTCAGGCGGGCAAGATTCCACATCAGTGTTTTACGAATCCCGCTCTCGAAGCTCTCCTGCGGCCGCCAACCGAGTTCGTCGATGATCTTGCCCGCGTCGATCGCGTAGCGCCAGTCGTGTCCGGGCCGGTCGGTCACGAACTGGATAAGCCCTGCATGCGGCGCGCTATCGGGCCGGTTCTCGTCCATCAGCGCGCAGATCAGCCGCACGATATCGATGTTCCGCCATTCGTTGCAGCCGCCGACGTTGTAGGTCTCGCCGGGGGCGCCGCGGCGCACGACCGTGTCGATGGCGCGGCAATGATCGTCGACGAACAGCCAGTCGCGGATGTTCGAGCCGTCGCCGTACACCGGGATGCGCGTGCCTTCCATACAACTGCGGATGACCGTGGGGACGAATTTTTCGTCGTGCTGCAACGGGCCATAGTTGTTCGAGCAGTTGGTCGTCGTGACGGGCAATCCATACGTGTGCCAGTAGGCGCGCACCAGATGGTCGGAGCCGGCCTTGCTGGCCGAATACGGCGAATTGGGCGCGTAGCGCGTCGTTTCGGAGAACGGCGGATCGTCGGGCCCGAGCGAGCCGTACACCTCGTCGGTGCCGATGTGATGGAAGCGTCGTTGGGCGCGCGCCGTGGTGGCGTCAAGGCGCTGCTCGCCGAACCAGTACTGCCGCGCGGCTTCGAGCAGCGTTGCGGTGCCCACGACGTTGGTGCGGACGAACTCGCCGGGACCAACGATGGAGCGGTCCACGTGGCTTTCGGCCGCGAAATGGACGACGGTGTCGATGGCGTGCTCGCGCAATAACGCGTCGACCAGTTGCCGGTCGCAGATGTCGCCGACCACGAGCCGGTGCCGGTCCTCGTCCGGCAGGTCGGCAAGGTTGTCGAGCCTGCCGGCGTAGGTCAGCAGATCGAGCGTGACGATCTTCACGTGTGGATCGGTGGCCAGCAGATGGCGGACGAAATTGGCACCGATGAAGCCGGCGCCGCCGGTAACGAGCACGTGCTGCGGACGATGGTTCATGAGGTTCGCTTCCAGATGTCGAGCGTTTCGCTCAAACCCGCCATCCACGG
The DNA here is from genome assembly GCF_034424375.1 of Paraburkholderia kururiensis. Taxonomy (NCBI): domain Bacteria; kingdom Pseudomonadati; phylum Pseudomonadota; class Betaproteobacteria; order Burkholderiales; family Burkholderiaceae; genus Paraburkholderia; species Paraburkholderia kururiensis. The sequence continues at coordinate 2,127,406 of NZ_CP139965.1, forward strand.
CGGGGCTTCGATGCCGAGGCGCTCGCGCAGCCGGGTGCAGTCGAGCGACGAATTGGCGGGCCGCGGCGCCGGCAGCGGATACGCCGAGCTCAGGATGGGCTGAACGAGCGGCGTGCGCGCGAGCAGCCCGGCACGATGCGCGGCGGCGAAGATCGTTTGTGCGAACCCATGCCACGTCGTGACCGGCGTGCCGCACAAATGGTAGGTGCCAGAGGCAAGCGGCTCGCCTGCGAGATGGCGAGAGGCGATCGACAGCAAGGCGTCGGCGATGGCGCCCGCGTAGGTCGGGCCGCCGTACTGGTCGGCGACGACGCGCACCACGTCGCGCTCGCCGCCTATGCGCAGCATGGTGCGCACGAAGTTGCCGCCGTACGCGCCGAATACCCATGCCACGCGCACGATCAGGTGCCGTTCCGGCAGATGCGCGCGCACCGCCTGTTCGCCGGCCCATTTGCTCATGCCGTAGACGCCGAGCGGTGCCACCTCGGCGGTTTCCGCATAGGCACCCGGCGCGCGGCCGTCGAACACGTAGTCGGTCGACAGATGAAACAGCGGAATCCCGGCTTCGGCACAGGCGGCGGCGAGCGTCGCCGGCCCGTCGTGGTTCGCGCGCCAGGCCGCCTCCGGTTCGGTTTCGGCGCGGTCCACGGCGGTCCAGGCCGCCGCGTTGATGACGAGACTCGCGCGATGTCCGGCCAGCGCGGCACGCACCGCATTGATATCGGCGATATCGAGCTGCGCGCGCGACAGTCCGAGCAACGCGCGCTGCCCGGCACGCCGCACGAGTTCCTGGCCCACCTGGCCGCCCGCGCCCGTCACGAGGATCGTCACGATGCGCTCCGGCAGCGCGGCAGCGAGTCGGGCGCGCGTTCGGCGAGGCGCGGATGCAGCCGGTCCTTGTCGGACAGTTGCGGCGCGATGTCGTCGAACACGGGCCACTCGATGCCGAGATCGGGGTCGTCCCAGCGTATGCCGGCGTCCGAGGCGGCGTCGTAGTATTGCGTGCACTTGTAGGCGAAGTCCGCAGCGTCCGAGAGCACGCAGAAGCCGTGCGCGAAGCCCGGCGGAATCCAGAGCTGCCGGTGCGATTCGTCGTCGAGGCGGGTACCGAACCATGCTCCGAAATGCGGCGAGTCGCGGCGAATGTCGACGGCCACGTCATAGACGGCGCCGCGCGCGGCGCGCACCAGCTTGCCCTGCGGATTGACGCGCTGATAGTGCAGGCCGCGCAGCACGCCGCGCCGCGAGCGCGACTGGTTGTCCTGCACGAAGGTCGCGTCGATGCCCGCTTCGCGCAGCCAGCTCTCGCGGAAGCTTTCGACGAAAAAGCCGCGCTCGTCGCCGAACACGCGCGGTTCGAAAAGCAGCACGCCCGGCAACGGCGTTTCGACGATCTTCATGCGACCACCTCCTTGCGCAGCACCTCGAGCAGATACTGGCCGTAGCCGTTCTTCGCGAGCCGGTGGGCCTGCGCTTCGAGTTGCTCCGCGCCGATCCAGCCGAGCCGGTACGCGATCTCTTCGGGGCAGGCGATCTGCAGTCCCTGGCGCGCCTGCATCACCTGAATGAAGTTGGCGGCGTCGAGCAGCGATTCGTGTGTGCCGGTATCGAGCCACGCATAGCCGCGACCGAGAATCTCCACATCGAGCGCGCCGCGTTCGAGGTAGGCGCGGTTCAGGTCGGTGATCTCCAGCTCGCCGCGTGCGGAAGGCCGCACGGCCTTCGCCAGATCGACGACATCGTTGTCGTAGAAATAGAGTCCCGTCACCGCGTAGTTCGATTTCGGCTGCTTCGGTTTTTCCTCGAGGTCGATCGCGCGTCCGGTTTCGTCGAACGACACCACGCCGTAGCGCTCGGGGTCGCGCACGTAGTAGCCGAACACGGTCGCGCCCGTGGTCTTCGCGGCGGCGCGTTGCAGCAGTGACGACAGTGCGGGCCCGTGATAGATGTTGTCGCCGAGCACGAGGGTCGCCGCGTCGTGCCCGATGAACGATGCGCCGATCACGAACGCCTGGGCGAGGCCGTCCGGACGCGGCTGCTCGGCATACGAGAAACGCATGCCCCACTGGGTGCCGTCGCCGAGCAGTTGCTGGAACGCGCCGAGATCGCGCGGCGTGGAGATGATCAGGACTTCGCGGATGCCCGACAGCATGATCGTGCTGAGCGGGTAGTAGATCATCGGTTTGTCGTAGACCGGCATCAGTTGCTTCGATACCGAATGCGTCAGCGGATGCAGCCGGGTACCGGAGCCGCCCGCCAGAATGAGGCCTTTTCGGCCAGTCGCTGTGATCATGCTGTCCTCGCTGCCAGTGGAAAAAGGTTGAGCGGGCGCCGATGGTCCGGCGTTCAGCCGGGCTTGATGGCCCGGACCACGACCGCGAAGCCGCCCGCGTAGGCTGCCGCGATGATCGCGAAACCGGCGGCGGTGGCGCGGCCGGCATCGGCGAAGCTGTGCAGTACGACCGACGCGATGGCCACGCCGACGAGCGAGCCGATCTGCCGGCTCGCGTTGAGCGACGCGGCGGCGAGGTTGGCATCCTCGGGGCGCGCGGCCTGCATGACGACCAGGTTCATGGCCGGGATCGCGAGGCCCGCGCCGAAGTTGGCGACGCCGATGCACAGCGCGATCGCGCCGTACGGCAACACGTCGATGGCGAGCAGTGCGGCACTGCCGAGCGTCGCGAGCGCAAGGCCGGCGAGCAGCGCGCCGCGCGAGCCGAGCCGTGCGCTGACGCGCGCGGTGGCGAGATTGCCGATGCCGAACATCGCCATCAGCGGAAACAGCTGGAAGCCGGTCGCGAGCGGACTCGATCCGCGTTGCTGCTGGAGGTAGAGGCTGATCAGAAAGATCTCGGCGAGGATGCCGAAGTTGATGGCGAGGCCGAGCAGGCTGCCGGCCACGAAGCGCCGCTCGCCGAGCAGCGCGGCCGACAGGATGCGGTAGCGGGCGAACCGCTCGCGCAGCACGAAGGCAGCGGTGGCCGCGATCGTCGCCATTGCGCTGGCGACGATGGCGGGCGAGGTCCAGCCGAGGCTCGGCCCCTGGATCAGCGTCAGGCTCAGCGCGGCGAGCGCCGTCGCGGCGAACAGATGGCCCGCGCCGTTGAGCGGCCCGGCATGGCGCGGCGAACGTGCAACGTGGCGCCGGGTCAGCCATAAGCCCACGACCCCGACCGGCAGGTTGACCCAGAAGATGCCGCGCCAGCCGATCGCATCCACCAGCACGCCGCCGACACACGGCCCAAGCGCCATCGCGGCGGACACGAGCGAGCCCCAGAGGCCGATCATGCGGGTGCGCAGCGGGCCCGGCGGAAACGCGAGCGTCAAGAGGCTCAACGAACTCGGCATGAAGAGCGCGGCACCCACGCCTTGCGCGAGGCGCGCGGCGATCAGCATCGCGGGTGTCGCCGCGAGCGCGCACAGCGCCGACGCCGCGACGAACAGCGCGAGCCCGAGCAGATAGATCGTCTTCGAGCCGTAACGGTTTGCCAGCGCGCCGCCCAACAGCAGCAGCGCGGCGAAGCTGAGCGTGTATGCGTCGACGACCCAGACGAGCGTCGTCAGCGATATCGCGAGGCTGTTCTGCATCGCCTTCAGTGCGACGTTCACGATGGTCACGTCGAGCATCGCCATCACGAAGCCGCACGCGACGGCCGCCATGACTGTCGCGGGGCGCGCCTGCGGTGCGGCGGCCGCCGTGCCCGTGCCGCTGGTGCCGCCCGTGCCGCTGGTGCCGCCCGTGCCGGAGGTGGCCGGGTTCATGCGGCTCTCCCGCCAAGGTAGAGCCGCCGCATGTCGTCGCTTTCGAGCAGTTCGGCGGCGGGACCTTCGAGCGCCACGCGGCCCATCGTCAGCACGATGCCGCGATCGGCAATGCGCAGCGCCTCGATCGCGTTCTGCTCCACCATCAGCACGGCGATGTGTTCGGTGTCGCGCATGCGGACAATCGCGTCGAACACTTCGTCCACCATCTTTGGCGACAGGCCGGCCGACGGTTCGTCGAGCAGCAGCATGGCGGGCCGCGGCACGAGCGCCCGTGCGAGCGACACGATCTGCCGCTCGCCGCCCGAGAGCGCCGCGGCCGGCGCACGGTAGCGACGCCGCAGCACCGGGTATTGCTCGCACAGCTCCTCGATGCGTGCCTCGCGCGGAAACGACGACATGCCCTGGCCGCCGAGCATCAGGTTCTCGCGCACGGTCAGGGCGCCGAATACGTTGTCGGTCTGCGGTACGTAGCCGATGCCGTGGTGGCGCACCTTGCGATGCACGGGCTCGCGCGCGAGGTCGCGGCCCTGCATCGTCACCGTGCCCGAGCGCGGCAGCACGAATCCGGCGATGGCCTTGAGCAGCGTGGACTTGCCGCAGCCGTTCGGACCGAGGATCGACACGATCTCCACGGCGCCCACGCGCAGCGACACGCCATGCAGGATGTCGATGCCCTTGGTGTAGCCGGCAACGAGTTGGTCGACTTCGATCATGACGCCTCCAGCGGCCGGCGGCCGCCGCGCGCGCGGCCGAGATACGCATCGAGCACGCGCCGGTTGCGCTCCAGTTCGACCGGCTTGCAGTTGGCGATGGCCGCGCCGCGATCGAGCACGATGCAGCGGTCGCACAGCTCGCGGATGAAATGCATGTCGTGTTCGATCACGACGAGCGTTACGCCGAGCGCGTGGATGCGCCGCAGTTCCGCAACCAGTTCGCCGCGCAGATTCGGATGAACGCCGGCCGTCGGTTCGTCGAGCAGCAGCAGCTTCGGCGCGGTCATCATGGCGCAGGCAATGCCGAGCAGCTTCTTCTGGCCGCCGGAGATCGACGCCGCGGGCAGATGTGCCACGGCCGAGAGCTTGAGTTCGTCGAGCAGCGCGGTGGCCCGGGCGCGCGTTTCGCGTTCGAGTTCGCGCAGCGAGGGGCCGCGCAGCAGCGCCGCCGCGAGTCCGTGACGCACCGACGAGGCGGCCATCGTCAGTTCGAGTACCGACATCCGGGCTGGCATGGACGGAAGCTGGAAGGTACGGCGAATGCCGAGTTGCGCGATGCGCTGCGGCGCGAAGCGGTCGATGCGGCGGCCGTCGAAGCGGATCTCGCCGCTTGCGAGCGGCGCGAAACCGGTCACGGCATTCAGCACCGTGCTCTTGCCGGAGCCGTTCGGGCCCAGCAGGCCCACAATCTCGCCGCTGCCGACCGAGAGCGTGAGTCCCGACAGCACGGTGTTGCCGCCATAGCGGATGGCGATGCCATCCAGCTCGAGAAGGGCGCTCATAGGTGAGTCTCCAGACGTTCGGGCAGCAGACCGCGCGGCCGCCACATCAGGCAGGCGAGCAGCATGAGCCCGACGAGGCCGAGCCGGACCGCGCCCGCGAGGTCGCTGCCGACACCGAACCAGTCCTTCAGGAAAGGCGCGAAGGAATACACGGCCTGAACCAGCACCGCGCCCACGAGCACGCCCGCATGGCTGCCGAGGCCGCCGACCATCACGATCGTCCAGAGCGCGAAGGTTTCGGACGACAGCATCGTGTCCGGCCCGACGTAGCTGATGTACCAGGTGAGCAGCGCCCCCGCCAGCGCGGCGGGCAGCGCGGCCGCGACGCTGGCGCGCGTCTTCAGCGAAAGCGGGTCGTAGCCGAAGCAGACGGCGAGCGCCGGTTCTTCTCGCATGACCTTCAGTGCACGGCCGAAGCGGCTGCGCACGATGCGGCGATAGGCGGCGTACACGAGCGCAAGGCAGCCGGCGGCGACGCCGAGGAAGGCAAGGTCGGACCACGGCGCGGCGAGACCGCCGAACAGCGGCGGGATGCCGCCGATGCCCTGGGCGCCGCCCGTCAGCCACGTTTCGTTGAGCGCTACGGTGCGCAGGATCTCCGCAATCGCGAGCGTCGCGATGCCCCAGTAGTCCGACGACAGCTGGCGGCCGAGCCGCGCAATCGCGACGGCCAGCGCGCCCGCCGCTGCGAGCGCGAGGGCGAGTGCGGCGGGCAGCGTCCAGCCGAGCTGCGAGGCGATGCCGGCGGCGTACGCCCCGAGCCCGGCGAACGCGACGAAGCCGAAGTTGACCATGCCCGCGTAGCCCGCCTGCAGGTTGAGTCCGAGCGCCATCATCGCGGAGAGGCAGGCCGAGGTCAGCAGATGGACAAGGAAGCTAGACACGCCGCACCTCCCGGTCGAAGATGCCGTACGGCCGGAACATGAGCGCGACGAGCAGGATCAGGAACGACACGGCGCTCACGTAGGCCACCGGGAAGGCCAGCTGCGGATAGCCCGTCAGCGCGCCGAAATCGACGTTGAGCATCAGCGTTTCGGCGAGCGCGATGAGCAGCGCGCCCGCCGCGGCGCCGAGCGGATTGCCGAGGCCGCCGAGGATCGCGGCCGAAAACACCGGAATGAGCAGCCCGTTGCCGAGGTTCACGTGCACGCTCTCGGTGAGGCCGAGCATCGTGCCGCCGAGCGCGGCGAGGACACCGCTCGCGAAGGTGATGACGTTGGTGACGCGCTGGGCGTCGATGCCGGTTGCGAGCGCGAGCGGACCATTCGATGCGAGGGCGCGCATCGAGCGCCCCAGATCGGTCCGGTACAACAGCGCAGAGAACAGCAGCAGCGTGAGGGTGCCGCACGCGATCGAGTCCAGTTGTGCCCGCGACACGGCGATGCCGCCGATCAAGAGGGGCGGCGTCAGGTCCTGCGCGTACTGGAGCGGTCGCGAACCTGCCGTACCCAGCACGAGCGCGATGGCGATCAACGACACCGCGAGCGAGCCGATCATCGCGGTGGCACTGCCCGAACGCAGCAGCCGGGCGAATACGAAAACATTGAGCAGGACCGCGAGGCAGCCCACCAGCGTGCACGACACGGCGGCGGCGAGTACGAGCGGCAGCCCGGCGCGTTCGAAGCCGAGCGACGCGAAAGCGCCCAGCATCGCGTACTGCACGTGCGCGATGTTGGGAAAGCGGATCAGCGAATAGAGCGTGGACAGTCCGATCGAGACGAGCAGCAGGTCGGAGGTGCGGATCAGGACGTCGAGCAGGAATGACAGCATGGCATTCTCCGTGAACGGCGGACGATGACGCTCACTGCGCGACGACGGCCTGCCTGAAGACCACCTTCTCGTACGGCTGGACCGCGCGCTGGCCGTCGCTGTCGAACGCGATGTCGCCGGTCACGCCGTCGTAGCCCTTGCCGAGCGCGTCCATTGCCGCGCGGATCTTCGCGGGGTCCGTCGAATGCGCGCTGTTGATGGCCGCGGCGGCGAGCATCGTGGCGTCGTAGGCATAGCTGCCGAACGCCGAACGCGGCGCCTCCTTGTAGGCGGCCTGATAGGCGTCGGCGTACGACTTTGCGTTCGCGCCGCCCGCCGCGACTTCCAGGCCGATCTGTCCTTGTGCGATCTGCGGCGTCGTATCGCTCGTGCACATGGTCAGATAGATGCCGTACCACGGCGCTTTGTTGAGCTGCATCTCGTAGGCCTGGCGATTCAGCGTTGCGGCTTCCTGACCGTACGCGCTGTACACGTAGGCGTCGGGTTTCGCGCGTGCCGCCTGTTCGAGTTCGCGGCGATAGGTGGACTGCCCCTCGGTATAGAGCACGAGCGACACGACGGTGCCGCCGAGTGCCTCGAAGCGTTTCTTGAACTCGCTGGCAAGACCCTGCCCGTAGCCGTTGTTCGGCGCGATGAACGCGACGTGGCGCAACTTGCGCGCGTAGACGTCCTGTGCGGCGAAGCGCGCCGAGAGGTCGTCGAGTCCGATCACGCTGAACGAGCCCGCACCGATCTTGCGGATCTGCTGGCTCGACGAGCCGATGTTGACGTGTACCTCGCCCTGTCTGACGAGGAACTGGCCGATCGGAATCGTCACCGACGACGAGAACTCGCCCAGCACGACGGGCACATGATCGACGGTGGCGAGCTTGCGCGTCGCGTCGAGTGCGGTGTTGGCCGTGCCGCCCGAGTCCTCGACCTTGACCTGCAGTTTCTGGCCCAGCACGCCGCCCTGTGCATTGATCTTCGCGACAGCGAGTTCGATGCCGCGCCGCTGATCCTCACCGATCGAGGCGCTCGATCCCGTCAACGGCAACACGGCCCCAAGGCTGACCTGCGCCCATGCGTTCGACGCGCACAGACACCACACGGCAGCGACTCCGGCACTCCAGCGATACAGCTTCATTGTGTTTCTCCTGATGGGTGATTGGACCGTTTGGATATACAAAAGTGTGTACAGAATTGCTGATCAAAAATAGTTGTGCGATAAATTTTTGGCGGAATTCGAAGAGCGGGGCGCTGGGTCGAAATAAATCACAAAATGCCCATATAAAGCGCACTTTACGCACAATAACGCATTCGTCTCTGCACCATTTCGGGAGGCGCGCTCTAGATTGGCGCACTCATCCGTTTTATTGAAAATGTGTATACACCGTTGAATTTCAGGTGATACGATCGGCCTCAACTTGCGTAGGTCAACGAGAGGCGACTCAATGGAAATCAAGCGTTACGGAGCGGGCGAGCGGATGAGCCAGATGGTGGTGGCGGGCGGATTCGCCTTCATCGCGGGGCAGGTGGCGGACGACACGTCGCTCGACGTCGCCGGCCAGACCCGGCAGATTCTCGACAAGCTCGACCGCCTGCTGGAAGAAGCGAAACTCGACAAGCGCCACATCGTGTCCGCCAGCATCTGGCTTGCCGACCATCGCAGCTTTGCCGACATGAACCGGATCTGGGATGCGTGGGTACCGAAGGGCGATGCGCCGGCGCGCGCATGCGTCGAGTCGAAGTTGGCTTTCCCGCAGTACACGGTGGAGATCGCGGCGATTGCGGCAATCGCGGCGGCGTTCTAGATTCGGACTGCTGAACTCGGAGTATCGGGATGAAAACCGTTGTGCTGGGCGGCGGGATCGTGGGCGTGACGACGGCCTATTTTCTGGCGAAGGCGGGCGACGAGGTGGTGGTGCTCGATCGTCGCGATGGCGTCGCGCTCGAAACCAGTTTCGCGAATGCCGGCCTCATCGCGCCGGGGCACTCGTACACATGGGCGTCGCCGCGCGCGCCCAAGATCCTGCTCAAGTCGCTGTTTACGGAAGGCCAGGCGCTGCGGCTCAAACCGAAGGCCGACTGGCGGATGTGGGCGTGGTGCTGGCTGTTCCTGCAGAACTGCACGGCTGAACGTTCGCGTCGTAATACGTCGATCAAGGTGCGGCTTTGCCGCTATGCGCAGCAGCAGCTCCAGCAGGCGACGCAGGAAGAAAGGCTGGCTTACGACCGGATCAGCGGCGGGTTGCTGTACCTGTATCGCGATCCCGCGTCGTTCGAACGCGGCGTGTCGAACATGGCGATCCTCGCCGACAACGGACTGCCGCTCGAAACGCTCGACCGGCAGGCGGTGATGGCGCGCGAGCCCGCACTACGAGCAGCCGGTGGCGACATCGCTGGCGCGATCTACTGCCCTACCGACGAAAGCGGCGACGCGCATCTGTTTACCCGCGCGCTCGAACAGCGTTGCCGTGAACTCGGCGTCGACTTTCGCTTCGGCACCGCGATCGACGGCATCAGCGCGAGCGGGGATGCCGTGGACTACGTGCAGACATCGGCAGGGCGCGTCACAGCCGACCGCTACGTGCTCGCGCTGGGGTCGTATTCGCCGTTGCTGGCTCGCGGACTCGGCTACCGGCTGCCGGTTTATCCCGTCAAAGGGTATTCGGTCACGCTGCCGATCGAGGCGTCGCACGAATCGCCCACGCTGGGCGGCGTCGAAGAGAATCAACTCGTCGCGTGGGCGCGCTTCGGTCAGCGGCTGCGCCTCACCGCGACAGCGGAGTTTTGCGGTTACGACACAGCGCACACGCCTGCCGATTTCACTCACATGCTCGCGACCGCGCGAGCGTTGTTCCCGAACGGCGCCGATTATGCGCGGCCTTCTTACTGGGCCGGATTGCGGCCGATGACGCCCGAGGGTACGCCGCTGATCGGCGCCACGCGACACCGCAACCTGTTTCTCAACACGGGGCACGGGCACATGGGCTGGACCATGTCCTGCGGCACCGCGAAGATCCTCGCCGACGTGATGAGCGGACGGCAGCCGGACATCGATATCTCAGGGATGACACTACAGTGAGCGAACTTCTCTCGAATTGCGTCGAGCGCAGCGCGAGCCCCTATGCGCGCTTCAGCTTCTCGCTGGATGACGGTATCGCGCGGCGCGCCGCAATCGGTCTTGTCGTACTCGCGACGGATCACACGATCGAATACGAATGGCGCCGGATGCTCGCGCTCGAAGGTGTGGCGTTCTACGAAAGCCGCGTCGCGAATTCGGCGGAAATCACGGCGGCCACGCTCGAACAGATGGACGGCCGGATCCGCGCCGGCGTGGAGCTGATCCGGCCCGGCGAACACCTCGACGTCGTCGCCTTCGGCTGTACGTCGGCATCGATGGTGCTTGGCGAGGAACGTGTCTTCGAGCGCATCCACGAGGCGCGCCCGGACGTGGCGTGCACGACGCCGATTACCGCGGCGCGGGTGGCGCTCGGCGCGCTCGGCGCACGAGGGGTGGCGCTCCTCACGCCCTACGAGCGGCCTATCAACGAAGCGATGGCGCGCTACCTGCAGGACCGCAACGTCGACGTGGTGCGGATAGGGTCGTTCGAACATCGCGACGACAACGAGGTCGCGAGAATCGACCGCGCGTCCATCGAGCACGCGGTATTCGAACTGGCGAGCGATCCTGCCGTCGACGCGATGTTCGTGTCGTGCACCAGCCTTCGGCTTGCCGACGCCATTGCAGGCTTCGAGGCGCGGCTCGACAAGCCGGTTTTGTCGAGCAATCATGCGTTGGCCTGGCATGCGCTGCGGCTGGCAGGCGTGACCGACGCTTTGCCGCAGTTCGGCAGACTGTTCACGGTCTGAAGCGCGCGCCGCAGCGACATGCTGCCCTGCGCGCCGCTGCTGCCACGTGTGGCCACGCGAGAGCTGGCCTGAAGGTTGGAAGAGTAGTGATAATGAGCGGTGACAGATTGAACCAGGAGACAACATGACAACGGATTCCGTGATTGCGCGGAACGTGCGTCCCACCGGGCGGGACTCCGTTGCGCCGAAGCGCACGGGCATGACGGTCAACGAGATTTACGAGCAGTTGAAGCAGATGGCGGTGCTGTACAAGATCCGGCCGGGCGAACGCGTCAACGAACTCGAGCTGGCGGAGCGCCTCGACGTGAGCCGTACGCCGATTCGCGAAGCGCTCAACCGGCTGGTGGCGGAGAACCTGCTGGCGTTCGTGCCGAACCGGGGATTTTTTATCCGCGAACTGGGCGAGAAGGACGTGTTCGATCTCTTTGAATTGCGGCGTTCGATTGAATCGACGGCGGTCATGCTCGCGTGCGAGCGCGCTTCCGACGGCGACATCAAAACGCTGCGCCGCTTCTGGAAGCAGGTGATGAAGAGCGCGGAGCGCATGCCGTCGGACGAGCTTGTCGTGAATGACGAGCTGTTCCACCTCGAGCTGGCGGCGATGTCCGGCAACGCAGAAATTGGCAGGGTGCTGCAGGGAATCAACGCGCGGATTCACTACGTCCGCTGGGTCGACGTCGATCAGCGCCGCAACGAGGCGTTCACCGAGCATCTGCAGATTCTCGATGCACTGGCGCAGCGCGACACCGCACGCTGCGTGGCGCTGACGGATACCCACATCCGCTGGCGCATGGAAGAGATCACACGCGTGGTTCACGCAAGCGTCGTGAAGCTGTACGCAAAATAACGGTGCCCACGGTACGGGCTGTTCGTGGCACGACGGGACAGCAGCAATTGAAAGGAGGAAGCGGCCGCCCGCAGGCGAGGGCGGCGAACCATCATTCTCTTGCGAAGAGGCGTCGTCATGAAACATGGCACGTTGATTACGCTGTACAAGCCGAGCGCCGGACAAACCGATCACCTGCTGCGCTTGCCAACGTTGAGCCCCGTGGTCGTCGCGGTCGACAATTCCCCGCAGACCGATCCGGTCCTGCATGCACGCCTGGCCGCCGGCGGCATCGACGTCATCGCTAATCACAATCGCGGCGGCATCGCCGGCGCGTTCAACGCCGGTGTCGAATTTCTGATTGGACGCGGCTGCGACGTGTTCTTCATCTTCGATCAGGATTCGACGATTCCCGACGACTACTTTGCGCGGATGCTGGAAGGATGCGCGGCGGTGGGCGACAGGCGCTTTCTGGTCGGGCCGCGCATCTTCAACCTGAATTTCCGGCGCGACCTGCCGCTCTTCACCGTGCGGCGGTGGTCGGCGCAGATCGCGCCGATTCGCGACGGCGCGCATGGGCTGCAACCGTGCTCGGTCATCATCTCGTCCGGCACGGCGATTTCGCTCGAAGCGTATCGCGCGCTGGGCCGCTTCCGCGAAGACTTCTTCATCGACCACGTCGATGCGGAGTACTGCATGCGTGCCCAGGCGCACGGCGTGCCGGTATGCGTGAATGCGGACGTGTCGCTGCCGCATGAGCTTGGCAAGCCGGTGCCGGCGCAGCGCTGGCCGCGCGTCGAGATATTCGACCAAAGCGCGTTGCGTCACTACTACGCGGCCCGCAACTGCATCCTGGTTGCGCGCGATTACTGGCGCCGCTATCCGGCGCTGTTGCTCATCAACCTGATCACGCTCAAGCATATTGCCTTCGTGCTGCTGCACGCCCGGGAAAAGCGCATGAAGCTGCAGGCCATCCTGTGCGGAATCGCGGATGGCCTGCGCGGGAAGTACGGCCGCGTCTGACGTCGGGGGCGATTTTCCCTTCGCAGGATGCCGCACAGGAAAAGAGGGCGGCAGACCTCGTTAATCGTTATGCAATCCTTACTTAAAGGAAGAGGAAGCGAGATGAATCGTACAACGCCGATCAAGCGCCGCTACGCAGGCGCCTTCTCCGTTGCGCCCACCATTTTCACAGAGGAGGGCGAACTCGATCTGGACGGGCAGAAGCGCTGCGTCGATTTCATCATCGACGCGGGGGCGGACGGCCTCTGCATTCTCGCGAACTACTCGGAGCAATTTTCGCTGACCGACGACGAGCGCGCGCGACTGACGACCACGATCCTCGATCACGTCGCGGGCCGCGTGCCGGTGATCGTCACGACCACGCACTTCAGTCCTGCCATTTGCGCCGCACGTAGCCGTGCGGCGCAGGCGGCCGGCGCCGCGATGGTGATGATCATGCCGCCGTATCACGGCGCGACGATTCGTTGCGGCGAAGCGGCGATCGAACACTTCTTCGAGGAGGTATCCAACGCCATCGACATTCCGATCATGTACCAGGACGCGCCGATGAGCGGCACATCGGTATCGGCCGCGTTCCTTGCGCGGCTGGCACACAAGATCGACAACCTGCGCTACTTCAAGATCGAGGTGCCGCAATCGGCCGCGAAGCTGCGCGAGCTGATCGAACTGGGCGGCGACGCCATCGAAGGGCCGTGGGACGGCGAGGAGGCCATCACCTTGCTGGCCGACCTCGATGCGGGCGCGACGGGCAGCATCCTTGGCGGCGGTTATCCGGACGGCCTGCAGCCGATCCTGAAGGCCTACCTGGCGGGCAATCGCGACGAAGCGGCGGCGGGCTACGCGCGCTGGCTGCCGCTCATCAACTACGAGAACCGCCAGTGCGGACTGATCGCCTGCAAGGCCTTGATGAAGGAAGGCGGGGTGATCGCGTCGGACGCTGTACGCCGGCCGCTCGTGCCGCTGCATCCGGCAACCCGTGCGGGCCTGATCGAGATCGCGCGACGACTCGATGCACAGGTGCTGCGCTGGGCTCACTGACGACGAACCCACGCCGTGCCGTTTCTCGCGCCGAGCGGGGCTGCCCTCGATCCGTTTGGCCGCGAACGACCCAACCGTGACGCCGCGGTTCAAACGGAAACTGAGCCACCGTCGACGAACCGTTCCGCGCCTGCGATATAACGGCTCTCGTCCGAGGCCATGCCGCGCCGGCCACAGCGTGCGATCTGCCCTTTATTGATATGGAATGCTCGATTTCTCGTTTGACGGCGCCATCCGGATTGCGCGGCAGCTTCGTGCAGATCGTGCGCCACGTTGTATTGCCGCGGCCGCGCCGGAGAGACTGACGGGCCTGCGCATTGTGGGGACTTCGGTTCGATCACGCTGCTTTCCGCCGACGGGGTCGGCGACCACGGCACGCCTCGGTCAGATCGACGTTCGCCGCATGGCAAAACATGCAAGCCATAAATATTTAATCCGTATAAACATATCGAAATAGAATAATTCTCAGAGCCTTCTTTCGTCGTTACGCTGTGCTGCACATCGACAGCGAGGGCTTATGAAGGCTTCTGTTCAAACGTCTTTTTCTACGCGGCGGCGTGTGCTGCGCGCACTCGCTGCGACGCCTCTGGCCGCAGCCGCCTTTGCGCCGGGACTTCGCAACGCGCGGGCCGCGGAAGACGTCACGCTCGTGCTGGGCGACCAGGCAGGCGGCACGCGTGCGCTCGTAGAAGCCGCCAAGGTGCTCGATGGCACACCGTACGCCTGGCGGTGGGCCAACTTCCAGGGCGCGGCACCGCTGTTCGAAGCGCAACGCGTGGGTTCCGTCGATCTCGCGCCCGCCGGTGATCTGCCCGTGCTCGCGGCAGCCGTGGGCGACCCCACGCTCAAAATCGTGGCGACGCGCGTGGGTTCGGGTTCCCAACTCGGCATTCTGGTCGCGCCGCATTCCACCATCCGCAGCGTGGCGGATCTCAAAGGGCGCACGGTGTTCGTGTCCTCCGCGCGCGGCAGCATTTCGCAATTCCAGCTGTACGGTGCGCTCGCTGAAGCCGGGCTGTCGAAAGACGACGTGACCGTGCGCTTCATCCTGCCCGTGGACGCGTTCGCGGCCTTCGCGTCCGGCGCCATCGAAGTGTGGGCCACGTTCGACCCGTACTACGGCATCGCCGCGCAACGCGGCGGCCGTATCCTGCGCGACGGCACGGGCATCAACAGCGGGCTGGGTTTTATCACGGCCTCGGGCGCCTCGCTGTCCGACCCGCGCAAGCGTGCCGCCATTGCCGACGTGCTGAAGCGCTATCAGCGCGCGGGCGCCTGGGCGGTGGCGAATCCCGATGCCTACGCGCAGATCTACGCCACGCTCACGCGCTCGCCGCTCGATGCGGCGAAGCAGATCACGAAGCGTGCATCGCTGCAGCAGCACTTCGTCACCGAGGCCGATATCGACGCGTTGCAGAAAGTGGCGGACCGTGCGCACGAGGACGCGATCCTGCCGCGCCGTATCGACGTGCGCGCGATCTCGGAGACCCAGCTTGCCCGCGCATGACCTTGCATTGACGGAGCGCTCCGACATGTCCACACAATCCCGATCTTTCGAGCTCGCCGATGTGTCCGCGGCGGGCGAGACGGCCATACATGACAACGGCAAACGCATCGTCGCCTGGCTTGCGGCGTTGGGCTGGCTGGGTGGGGCGGCCGTCACGCAGTGGTGGCCCGCACTCGACGACTGGCCGTACACGCGCGAACTGCTGATTCTGAAACTCGTGCTGGCGGCGGTGTCGCTCGCGATCGGCATCGGCGCTTCGCGCGTGCGCGCTGTGCCGGGGGCGCATTCGCGCGCGTTCAACCGTCGTCTCGGTGCGCTCGCCGAGAGCACACCGTGGCTGCTCGCGCTCTCGGTCGCGCTGACGGCATGGGAGGTCGTGACCGCGCAGCTGGAATGGCTGCCTCGGCCGTTTTTCGCGCCGCCCCAGGCGTTGATCGCAGTCTATGCCGACGATCTGCCGCGGCTCTCGTCGAGCGTCGCTCATTCCGTCGTCCTGCTGGCTTATGGCTACGCGGCGGGTGCGCTGGCCGGATTCGCGATCGGCGTGAGCATCGGCTGGTCGAAGGCGGTGGGCTACTGGCTGCATCCGGTGCTGCGTCTGATCGGGCCGCTGCCCGCGACGGCGTGGCTGCCGCTCGCGTTTTTCTTCTTTCCGTCGAGTTTCAGTGCGAGCGTGTTTCTGATCGCACTCGCAACAGCGTTTCCCGTCACGGTGCTCACCTGGTCCGGCGTCGCGAGCGTCAATGCTGCGTATTACGACGTGGCCCGCACGCTGGGGGCGAAGCCGTCGTTCCTGATTCTTCGCGTCGCGATTCCGGCCGCCTTGCCTTCCGTGTTCGTCGGCCTCTTCATGGGTCTGGGCGCGGCGTTCGCCGTGCTGTTCGTGGCCGAGATGATGGGCGTGAAGGCGGGCCTCGGCTGGTATCTGCAATGGGCCCAGGGGTGGGCCGCCTATCCGAACATGTACGCGGGGCTGCTCGTCATGGCCCTCATGTGCTCGCTGCTCATCACGCTGCTGTTCCGCGTACGCGACCGTCTGCTGGCGTGGCAAAAAGGAATGCTCAAATGGTAGCGGTCTCCCGCCCAACTTCCGCCGCTCCTGCGGGCTCACATGCGCATTCTGTGGCGCAGGGCGCCCGCATCGACATCCGCAACGTCAGCCACCGCTTCGTCCTGCACGGCGAGACGCTCCCCGTGCTGGAAGACATCAGTCTCACGATCGAGCCCGGCGAATTCGTCGCGTTGCTCGGCCCGAGCGGTTGCGGTAAATCGACGTTGCTGCGGCTCGTAGCCGGGCTCGATGCGCCCGCTGAAGGCGCGATTCACGCGGACGGCGAACGTGTGAGCGGCCCCGATCCTTCGCGAGTCGTCGTGTTCCAGGACCCCACGCTGTTCCCGTGGCGCACGGTGCGCGACAACGTCGGACTCGGTCCGCAGGCACAAGGCACGCTGCGCGGCGCAGGCAGGCGTATCGATGCCGCGCTCGAACTGGTGGGACTTTCCGCGTTCGCCAACGCGTTTCCGCATCAGCTTTCCGGCGGCATGGCACAACGCGCGGCGCTGGCGCGTGCGCTCGTCAACGACCCGCAACTGCTCGTGCTCGACGAACCGTTCGGCAAGCTCGATTCGCTCACGCGCATCCGCATGCAAAGCGAACTCGTGCGGCTTTGGCAGGCAGCCGGCTTTTCGGTGCTGCTCGTGACGCACGACGTGGAGGAGGCGCTCTATGTCGCCAACCGCGTGATCGTGTTGAGCGAACGTCCCGCACGCATCGTCTCGCAGATACGCAACGACGCGCCGTATCCGCGCCATCGCGACGATCCGGCGCTCGTGGCGTTGCGCCGCGAGGCGCTCGCGGTGCTGGGGCTCGACACGTAACGCACCTGCATCGACCGGCGGCAATCGAAAGCTGGTCGCACGAAAACCAGCACATCACGCATAGGGGAAATAACGCAATGAGTCATTCGAACGGCAGCACACTTTCGAGCCGCGCGCGCCGCACGTGGCTGCGCAACACGGCATGGGCCGCGGGCGCGGCAGCGCTGGGCGGCGCATCGTTCGGCCTGCCCGGCGTGCGCGCCGCGGCAGACGAAGCGTTGAAGCCGCTCAAGCTGTCATGGAACGCGGGCGCCATCTGCACGGCGCCGGTGCCCGTCGCGGTACAGCAGGGGTTCTTCCGCAAGCATGGCTTGCAGGTGGAACTCGTCAACTTCGCGGGCTCCACCGACCAGCTGCTCGAAGCGATTGCCACCGGCAAGTCCGATGCGGGCGTGGGCATGGCGCTGCGCTGGATCAAGCCGCTCGAACAGGGCTTCGACGTCAAGCTCACGGCGGGCATCCACGGTGGTTGCATGCGGCTGCTCGCCACGCGCGCGTCGGGCATTGTCGATCTGCAGGGGCTCAAAGGCCAGACGGTGGGCGTGAGCGACATGGCGAGTCCCGCGAAGAACTTCTTCGCGATCACGTTGAAGAAACTCGGCATCGATCCCGACAACGACGTGCATTGGCGTCAGTACCCCGCGCCGCTGCTGGGCGAAGCGCTGAAAAAAGGCGAAGTGCAGGCGATTGCCGACGGCGACCCGACGATCTGGACGTTGCGAGAGACGAACCACCTGCAGGAGGTCTCGAACAACCTTTGCGGCGAGTACGCGAACCGCGTGTGCTGCGTGCTCGGCGTGCGCGGCTCGCTGGTCCGCAAGGACCGCGCAACGGCACAGGCGCTGACGCAGGCACTGCTCGAAGCGACGGAATGGACGGCGAATCACCCCGCCGAGGCCGCGGCGATCTTTGCGCCGAATGCGCCGGGCGCGAACGTCGCGCAACTGACCGAGATGCTGAAGAGCCACACGGATCACCACCATCCCGTGGGCGATGCGTTCAAGAAGGAAATCTCGCTTTACGCGGACGATCTCAAGTCGGTGGGTGTGTTGAATGCGGGCACGAACTCGGACCGTTTTGCGACGCGTGTTTTTTCGGACGTGCTGGCCTGATCTCACGCGACTGACGAACGCGGAACGACGCGCGCTACAGCAGCGGCGCGCGTCGTTCATGCAAGCCGTACGTCCACTATGGCACTGCGGCGCGCTCAGACCGCGGCAAACGCGGCGCGCCCCACATTGCCAAGCACGGTATCGTTCTGCGGCGTATGAATGCGGGCGCACAAGACGTCGCGGTAGTGGCGCTCCAGCGGATTGTTGCGGCTTAAGCCCGGATTGCTGCTCGCTTCGAGCGCCAGTTCGACGGCGCGAATGGCGTCCCGGCTCACGAGATATTTGAGGGTGGGGGCCGCTGTCGCGTCGACACTTCCGTTCGCGCCCGCATCGAGCAACACGCGGTTATTGAGCAGCAATGCGTCGATCTGGCCCGCCGTCTGCTGGAAATGAGGAAGCGTCGAGAGCGGCGCGCTGAGCCCCGAGGGAACACGGTGCGCGGCCCAGTGTACGAACCAGTCGCGAGCCGCTCTCGCGACGCCGTCGTAGACGGCCGGCAGCAATACGTTCGTCCATAGCGTCGTGACAGCGTCCATGCCGGTGGCGAGCCCCGGCGGTTGCAGATCGACGGCATGCTCGACCGGCACGCGCACGTTTTCGAAGATCACTTCGTGGCTGCCCGTCGCGCGCATGCCGAGGTGGTTCCACGGTTCGCCGAAACGGATGCCCGGCATGTCGCGATGCACGAGCCACGTGCCCACGCGCGGCGTGGCTTCATCGGTGCGTCCCCAGACGGCGAACCACGTGAGGCCGGGGCTTCCCGTGGAATAGAGCTTGCGGCCATTCAGTACCCAGTGGCCGCCGTCGAGCCGGCCCACGGTGGCGGGCAAGCCGCCGCGCGAGGGCGAGCCCAGTTCCGGTTCGACGCGCAGCGAGTTGATGAGCGCGCCGCGTTCCACCGCGTCGCGCGCGATGGCTTCTTTGAGCCAGTCGGGCCAGTTCGGGTTGGCTTGCAGGCGCACGTGGTAGACGTACTGCATCACCAGAATCAACGCCGTGGAAGGCTCGCCGCGCGCCACGGCGCGGATGACCTTGAGTGCTTGGGGCAGCGTGGCTTCGTGCCCGCCCAATGCTCGGGGTACCGTCAGCGCGAGCAGATCGGCCTCACGCAAACGCGCGAGATTGTCGTGCGGAAACGTGGGGCCGGCATCGAGTTCGGCGGCGGTGGCGGCGAAGTCCGCTGTGAGCGCGTCGAGCCATGCATCGGCCTGCGGGCTATCGAGATTGGCGAGTGCCGCGAGCGCGGTTGCGTCGCGTTCGACGTCAGCCAGCGAGTTGTCGGGAAGGCGGCTTGTCATGGTGGGCTCTGTCTCGGTTCATGCATTTGACGCGCCGGCATCACTGCGCAGAGAGCGGAAACTGCCGGTCGAAGCTCTGCGAAACATCGAGCCGGGTCTTGATCACATCGGCGCGATGGTAGAGGTCGGCGGTTTTCTGCTGTTCGGCGATCAGGTGGTCGTCGATGGCGACCGGATGGAGTTGCGCGCGCTGATAGACGACCTTCAGCACTTCGGGCGGCAGCCCCGTCACCTTCGATTGCATGGCGGCCACTTCGTCGGGATGGGACAACGCCCAGCGCTGGCCCGCCGCGACGCGCTTGAGGAAGTCCCCGATTTCGGCGTGCTTTTCCTTGATCGAGGTTTGCGTGGCCGCCTGAAAGCTCAGCCCCGAAGAGAGATCGACGCCGTTGGCGACGGCACGGTCGTGGTCGCGCTGCTCGCCGAGCGCGACATACGGGTCCCACGTGGACCACGCATCGACGTTGCCCGACGCGAGCGCGGCCTTGGCATCGGCGGGCTGCATGAAACGCAGCGACACGTCGGTGAGCTTGATGCCCGCGCGCTCCAGTGTCGCGATGACGAGGTAGTGGCCAATGGAGCCGCGCGTCGTTGCAATGCGTTTGCCCTTGAGGTCTGCGGCCGTCTTGATGGGCGAGGAGTCGGGCACGATGATCGCGAGATCGGTGGGCGTGGACCGTGTGGCGGCGACGGCGCGCACCTTCGCGCCCGCCGCGTAGGCGAAGATCAACGGCGCGTCGCCCAGGCCGCCCACATCGATGGCACCCGCATTGAGCGCCTCCCCCAGCGGCTGTGCGGCCGGAAAGTTGAACCACTCGATCCTGTACGGCACATCCTTCAGTTGCCCAGACGCTTCGAGAATGCCGCGCGTCTGCAGTTGCTGGTCGCCCACTTTCAGCGTGGTTTCGGCCAGAACGGCAGGCGACGCGACGGTCGCGGCTGTGCCGAGCACGATCACAAGGCGGGACCATCGCAGCAGGTAGTGGTTGAGAAGGGAGAGCATAGGCGCGATGAAGAGCCGGAGGGCAGGGTAGCGGAAAAGCACACGATACGAGCCGGTTTTATATAAGGCAAACGCATTGTTATGCTTTACTAATATGCGGCCCGGAAAAAGAACGTGCTTGAATGCCGCCGTGTCGGCACGGTAAGCTCGTGCAGGAAATGCGCTACCCCGGTCGCATTCGTCAATCACCCACAGACAGAAAAACCCATGAAACTCGATGAAATCGAGGCCTTCGTTGCTGTCGTGCGCAGCCAGTCGCTGAGCCAGGCAGCCGACTCGCTTGCGCTGACGCAGCCGGCCGTCACGCGCCGCATTCAGAACTTCGAAGAAGCGCTCGGCGTGGAACTGCTCGACCGCAACACCAAGCCGCTGAGAACGACGCCGATGGGCCGCGCCGTGTACGAGCAGTGCCGCGCGATCGTGCGCGAGGTGGATGGGCTCAGGCATCTCGTAACCGACGGCGCGCCGCTCGCGGGTGTGCTGCGCATCGGCGTGGCGCAAACGGTGGCCGATGTCGCGATGCTCAAGGCGCTCAATGCACTACGCAGCGCACATCCTGAACTACAGGCGCGTGTTTCGACGGGATGGGGCAATCCGCTGCTGCAAAAGGTCGAGGAGGGCGAACTCGATGCGGTCATCGTGCTCTTGCCCTCGAATCGCGTATTGCCCGAAACGCTGGTGGGCGAAGCGTTGGGCGAACTGAAGCTGGCGGTCGTCGCGCGCAAAGGGAGCCTGAAGAAGTGCACGCATACGCTGGCGGAATGTCAGTCGCATGGCTGGGTGCTGAATCCGGATGGCTGCGGCTTTCGGGCCGGCCTGCACCAGGCGCTCGCCGCGCAAGGCTATACGTTGAAGCTGAATCTCGAAACGCTGGGCACGGAGTTGCAACTGGGGCTCGTGGCGGATGGCGTGGGGCTGGGCCTCGTGCCGTTGCCGTTGCTGCGCGTCAGCGCGCATGCGGCGCAGCTCGACGTCATTCAGGTGCGCGACTTCAAGCCTGAAATCGCGGTGTGGATGGTGAGGTCGCGTGCGCTGGGAAAGATGCAGTCGGCGCTGACGACGCTGGCGGAAAGCGTCGAACGGAGCTTCAAGGCAGCGCGTCTTTCACGCGCCGCCTGAGACCTGTTCCATGAGCGCGATGGCCGATCAGATCACGAAGAAGCCGTGCGTGCCGTCGCGCTCGAGTTGCGCGACGAGCCCGTATTCCCACTCCAGATACGCGTTCATGGCCTCGCGCGCGTTGTCGGTGCCTTCATAGGGGCGCCGATAGCGGTCGATGCGCGGCGAAGCGAGGCGGGCGTCACCATTCTCCGTCGGCAAGCCCGCTCGAATCCACGCCGCTGTGCCGCCTGCCAGCACGTGCACGGGCTTGCCCGTCAGCGCGGCGATGTCGGCGGCCGCGAACGGCGCGAGTGCGTTCGTCCCGCACGTCACCACGTAGCGTTTCGCGTCGGGTAGCGCTCGCAGATCGTCGATCGCATTGACGAGCCGCGAGCGAACCAGCCAGTACGCGCCGGGAATATGCGCCTTCACGTGATTCGCGCTCGACGTGACGTCGATCACGAGCGTGCCGCTCGATGCGTCGGCGAGCAGCGCGGCGAGTTCGTGAGCGGATACCTCCGGTATGGGTGGCGCCTCTGCCTTCGCCCCTCGCCACGGTCCGCTTTCCGTCAGCGCTTGCGGCGCTGCGCCGTCGACCACATAGACCTCGATATTCATCTGCGCGAGCCATGAAGCGGTCATGTTGGCGCGCACGCCGTCGTCGTCGAAGAGCACGACACGTGCGCCGCGTACGGGCGCGAACATGTCGGTCTCCTGAACCAGCTGGCCGCCTGGCGCGCCCTGAAAACCGGGCGCGTGCGCGTTTTCGTATTCGGCGGGTGTGCGTACGTCGAAGCGATAGGTCGTGCGCGACGGTTCGTTGGCCCAGCGCGCGGCTTCGTCCAGCGAGGTGCGGCCTGCGCCCGCGCTATCGGCGAGCGCGCGCGACGCGCTGCGCGATGCGTCGAGACTCGCGGCATCGAGACCGGCCTGCGCGTCGAATTGCCGATGGCTGCCGTGCTCGAGCGTCTGGCCCGCCAACGTCCAGCCTATCGTTCCGTTGCGCAGCGCGGCGACCGGATTCGGCAGTCCCGCATTGACGAGCGATTGCGCGCCGATGATGCTGCGCGTACGCCCCGCGCAATTGACGATCACACGTGTCTTCGGGTCCGGCGCGAGCGCTCGCGCACGCAGCACGAGTTCGGCGCCCGGCACGCTCACGCTGCCGGGAATGTTCATGGTCTGGTATTCGTCGAAGCGGCGCGCGTCGAGCACCACGACGTCGTCGCCGTGCTTCAGCAGGGTTTCCACGGCTTCGGCCGAAAGCGAAGGCGTATGGCGTTGCGCTTCCACGAGTTCGCCGAACGCTTTGCTCGGCACGTTGACGTCGCGAAACACTTCGCCGCCCGCACGAATCCAGCCATCGAGTCCACCCGCGAGCAATGCGATCTGCGTGTAGCCAAGCGACGCGAGTTTGTCCGCGGCGCGTTGAGCGAGTCCTTCGCCCGCATCGAACAACACGATGGGGACGTCGCGGCGCGGCAGACGCGTGTAGGCGTCCAGTTCCAGCTTCGACAATGGCACATTCGCGGCGAAGAGCGGATGCGCCTGCGCATGCGGGTCTTCTTCGCGTACGTCGAGGAGGGCGATTTCGCGGCGCGCGAGCAGCGCTGCGCGCACGTCTTCATAGGTGCGCACGGGATAGGACGTCATGAGCGATGCAGTTCCTTGCTGAGATCCCACAGGTTAGGGAGCGTGTCGTTCGAATAGCCGGATATGAAAGGCTTCGGCAAACCGTGTGCTTGATAGGTGGAGCGCCGGACCGCGCCGATGTTCGCGCCGTACACGTGGATGCTGATCGACGTGCGGTCGTCGTAGGCGTTGCGTACGCGGTGAATGTCGCCGATAGCCGGCGATACCGCTTCGACGTCGCCGGCTTCGAGACGCACTTCCGGGCCGGCCTCTCGCAGCGTGCCGTCGTCGTTGCGCGCATAGGGCGCCGCGAATTCGGCGCCGCGCAGCACGCCGATGAGGCCCCATACGGTGTGGTCGTGAATCGGCGTCTGCTGGCCCGGTCCCCAGACGAAGCTCACGACGCTGAAACGTTGGCGTGCATCGGCGTAGAGCAGGAATTGCTGATAGCGCTCGCTGGAGGGCTGCGCGTATTGCGGGGGAAGCCAGTCGTCGACACGGATCAGTTCGCGCAACGCGAGTCCGCCTTGATCGAGCAGCGTGGACTCGCTCGCACCGGAATCGACGAGCGTCGCGATTTCCGCGACGAACTCGCGCAGTTTGTGAAGGGCCATCAGTCGAGCAACTCCGGTTCGGAATCGAGCAGCCCTTCATACAGGCTCTCAAATGCATACCGCGCGCCGCTTGCGCGGCCCACCTGCTGATGCGTGAGCGCCGCCATTTCGTGGGCAATGGGCTGTGGCGTGCCCGCCGCTTCGGCGAGCAACTGCGCGTGGCACGCATTGTCGAGCGCGATGTACCACCACGCGGCCGCTTCCACAGTAGGCCCGGCCGTGAGGATGCCGTGGTTCTTCAGGATCACAGCCTTGTGCGGGCCCAGCGCATCGGCAATGCGAGCCCCTTCGGTGGTGTCCAAGACCACGCCGCGGAAGTCGTCGAACAGCGCGTGGTCTTCGTAGAAGGCGCACGAGTCCTGCGTCAACGGGTCGAGCTTGCGGCCCAGTGTCGACCAGGCTTTGCCATAGAGCGAATGCGTGTGCGCCGCAGCCACCACGTCCGGTCGCGCTTCGTGAATCGCGGCGTGAATTGCAAACGCGGCCTGATTCACGGGGCCGTCGCCGACCACGATTTCGCCATTGCGGTTCACGAGCAGCAGGTCGGATACGCGTATGCGGCCAAAGTGTCGGCCGAGCGGGTTGACCCAGAAGTGGTCTGTCCATTCGGGATCGCGCGCCGTGATGTGGCCGGCGAGCCCTTGCGCGAAGCCGTAGCGGGCGAAGAGACGAAACGCGCCGGCGAGTCGCTGTTGACGGTGAAGGCGTTCCTGCTCGATCGAACGTTGGGGCTCGGCGTTGTCGTCGAACCAGAACTTGCGCAGAGGCGTCTTGCGAAACGCGAGCTTCGGCGCAAGTTTCTTTGTGTTGGCGAGTACGGTGCTCATGATGTCGTCGGTGCGCCGTTATGCTGCGTGACGCACACGCGACGTGAGTTCGCGCGTGGCGGGGATCAATTCCCGTCCGTAATCGATGGCGTCTTCGAGCGGGTCGAAGCCGCGAATCAGAAAGGTGGTCACGCCCAGTGCGTAGTATTCCGCCAGCGTTTGCGCGACTTGCGCAGGCGTGCCGACGAGCGCCGTCGAATTCGAGCGTCCGCCGATCTCTTTGGCCACGGCCGTCCACAGACGCTCGTCGGCGCGATCGCCGTCACCGGCCGCGGCCAGCAGCCGACGGGCGCCTTCGCTTTGCTGCGGTCCGCCGCGCGAAAACCCCTGTTCGACGCGCAGCCGGCGTGTCTCTTCGAGAATGTGTTGGGCTCGCTCCCACGCGGCTTTTTCCGTGGATGCGAGAATGGGCCGGAACGAAACAGAGAAACGCACGCTGCGGCCGTGCTTCGCCGCTTCGGCGCGTACGCGCGTGACCTGTTCTTCCACCTGCTTTTTCGATTCGCCCCACAGCGCGTAGACGTCGGCATGCTTGCCCGCGACGGCGAGGGCGGGCTCGGACGCTCCGCCGAAATAGATCGGCACGTGCGGAGTCTGTTTGGGTTTGACTTCGGAAAAGGCTTTTTCGAAGCGATAGAAGCGGCCTTCGTGATCGAACGGCTGGTCTGCGGTCCACACGCGGCGAAGAATCTGCAGATACTCGTCGGTGCGGGCGTAGCGTTCGTCGTGGCTCAGGAAATCGCCGTCGCGCCGCTGGTCTTCGTCGCTTCCTCCCGAGATGAAGTGCACCGCGAGGCGTCCGCCCGAGAAATGGTCGAGCGTGGCGATCTGACGTGCCGCGAGCGTCGGGGCCACGAACCCGGGACGATGGGCCAGCATGAAGTGAATGCGCGACGTCACGCTCGCCGCGTAGGCGATCGTGATGGTGGCATCGGGACTGGTCGAGCTGTGCGGCACGAGAATGCGGTTGAACCCCGCGTTTTCGTGCGCCTGCGCGAAGTGGCGCACGTAGTCCGTATCGACGGCCGGGCCTTGCGGCTTGTGCGTTTCCGATACCTTGCGCTGCTGGATCATGCCGATGAATTCGACGCTCACGTTAGCTCCTTGCCGAAATCCGTTTGATTGACGGAATGGATGCGAGGGCAGACGTGTTGCGATTCCGGGCACGCCTGCGGGTCGAATGAGGCTAACATCGGGTTATGCAAGAGCGAAATAGTATATTCAGATAAAGATATAAAACATGCATGTTGAAGGGCGAGGGACCCGCTAGCCCGCCTCATTACCGCGATACCGAGTGGACGAACTCGGCCAGGTCGCGATTGAAGCGCTCGGGCTCTTCGACGAACGGCGCGTGTCCTGAATCGGCGTACACGTGGGTGACGATGTGCGGATTCAACTCAGTCGCGCGTGCCAGCGTCGCACGCGTGTCGACCAATGCATCGCGGCCGCCGTAGAGAAAGAGCAACGGCACGCGCGCCTTGCCCAGCCCCTCTGCGGCGAATACCGTCATCGTCGGGATTTCCTTCTGCATGTCCCACGATGCCATTGCCGCATTGGCGAGAAGGCGCTCGAACGTGACGGCATCCGGTTGACGGTGGAAGCAGAGTCCGACGAACGCACGCTCTCCGTCGAGATGCGTTTTCAGATCCGGCGAGTTCATGTCCCGATACACGTCGGGATGTTGGACGATCTGGCCCTGCGCGAGCTCGACTACACCGTCGACAAAGACCGCGCCGGAGATCGCGCGATCGCCATACCTGGCGAGGTAACTGGACATCACGACGCCACCGAGCGACCAGCCGACGACCACGGGTTTGCGCGCGTGCGAGCCCGCGATCACCGCTGCCAGATCGTCGGCCCAACGGCTTCCATCGTGATAGGGCGCGGCGCCGGACGGTTTGTCCGACTGACCGTGTCCGCGCAGGTCATAGGTGATCAGCCGGTACTGACGTAGTTCCGGGCTCGTCACCTGGGCGTCCCAGTCCAGGCGGCTGCCGAGCAGGCCGTGAATCAGGATGACGGGTGTGCCGTCCGGGTTGCCGCTTTCCTCTACCGCCAGTTTGACGCCGTCCGACGACGTCACCGTATAGGTCGTCGGAGCGGCGGTCGCGCCGGACGCGAACACGAACAGCGTGGCTGCCCAGACGACGGCCGTGCGCAGCATGCCGAACACGCGGGTGTGCATGACGTTACTCCATGAGTTGAAGACCGGCCCAGTCTCAACGCTCACACTGATGTGAGAGTCAAGCGAATCGTGCTAGCCTCGAACTCATGAAGAAAATGCCTTCGCAGAAATGGATGACGGTGGGAGAACTGTCGCGCCGCACGGGCGCAAGTGTGCGGTCCATTCGTCATTACGACGAACATGGTCTGCTCGCGTCCGTCCGCGCGAGCAATGGATACCGCACGTTCCCCGACCAGGCGGTCACGCAGGTCAGGCAGATCCAGCGCATGATCGCGACCGGCTTCACGATAGAAGACATTCGCGGGTTTCCGGATTGCATGCTGCTGATCGAAGGTGCGCGTTCGTGCGACCAGATCACCGACGTCCAGCGCAAGCGGCTTAAAGCCATCGAGCGTCAGATCGCGGACCTGGAAAAACGTCGCGCCCGACTCGTCAAAATGCTGCTGGAAGGGGCGGTGCCGCCCGTCTAGCGACGTGGCATTGGAAACAATGCCGGTGCGTCGCGTCATCGCCGCACCTTCTGTTGGCGCGCTAGCTTTACCGATGGGTGTCGCGGAGCAACAGGCGCGTTCCCACCGCCACGATGGACGTAATCGCAGGCAGCAGTTCCTGACCCAGCGGCGTCAACCCGTACTCCACGGATGGCGGCGACGTCGCCATCACATTGCGCTCGAGCACGCCTCGCGCTTCCAGATCACGCAATCGGCTGGTCAGCACTTTCGCGGTAAGCGTCGGGTTGTCACGCAGGAGTTCCGAGAACCGGCGTGGGCCGTCGCTCAGGCACCAGATGATCTCGGGCGTCCACAGGCCGCCGAGCAGGGCCATGCATTTCGACATGGGACAGCCCGGCAGCGGGGCCACTTTCTTACGGGTTTTCAGGCTCATCGTTGCGTTCTCACAGCGGTTTCCAGTGGGTTAGCTGGTTTCTATCCGGTTACCTGAAAATGATGGTAACCCATGGATAGGTGCTTTCCATTGGAAACTGATGACCCTAGACTACGTGCCTCTTCTACTGACTACGAACGAGGACGGGCTATGTACGCAATAACCGGCGCGACAGGGAAGCTTGGGCGGCTTGTGATCGACGCGTTGCTGGAGAACGTTCCGGCTGACCGCATTGTGGCCGCCGTCAGGAATCGGGCAAAGGCGCAGGATCTTGCCGGGCGTGGCATCATCGTGCGCGAGGCCGACTACAAACGCCCCGAGACGCTCATCGCCGCTTTTGCGGGCGTCGATAAACTCCTGCTGATTTCTTCCACCGAGGTCGCCGGCCGCCTGCCGTTGCATCGCGCAGTGATTGAGGCGGCCCGGCAGGCCGGCGTTTCGCTGCTGGCCTACACGAGCATGCTGCACGCGGACACGTCGCCCGCCAGGCTTGCGATTGAGCATCGACAGACGGAGGAGGCCATTGCAGCCTCCGGCCTTCCCGCCGTCATTCTTCGCAATGGCTGGTACATCGAGAACCACCTGGCGGCGCTCCCGGCGGTGCTCGAGCACGGCGCCTTCGTCGGCGCCGCGAAGGCGGGACGCTTCTCATCCGCCGCCCGGAAGGACTATGCCGCCGCCGCCGCTGTGGCGCTGACCACCGACGGTCTGGCAGGAACAACGTACGAGCTGGCGGCCGACCGTGCCTTTACGCTTGCGCAACTGGCGGCTGAAGTGTCGCGCCAGTCGGGAAAAAGCGTGGTCTACAACGACCTTGAGCCGGACGCCTATGCGAATGTATTGACGGGCATCGGGCTGCCTGCGGACCTGGCCGCGCTGCTGGCCGATGCCGACGTCGCGGCCTCGCACGGCGCGCTGTTCGACGACGGAGGCGAGCTGGCGCGGCTGATCGGTCGCCCCACCACGCCCTGGGAGCGCAGGGTGGAAGACGCATTGCGTGCTTGAAGCAGGACGCGTGCACGACGCTGGATAACCTTGAACAGCGGGAAGAGAGAATGGAGCTGCGAGACTTCAAAATCAACGTTCCGGACGGGCAGATTGCCGATCTGAAGCTGCGATTGCGCAACACACGTTTTCCTGCGTCCCTCGATGCCGAGCAGTGGGACGATGGTGCGAGCCTCGCTTTCGTCCGGCGACTGACAGATTATTGGTTGCATCGATTCGACTGGCGTGCTCAGGAAGCGCGGCTGAATCGGCTGCCTCAGTTTCTGGCTACTGTCGACGGACACGATATCCATTTCGTCTATCAGACCGGCAAAGGGCCCGCGCCCGTGCCGCTCGTCCTGACGCATGGATGGCCGGGTTCCTTCGTCGAGATGGAGCACGTTATCCCGCTGCTGACCGACCCCGCGTCGCATGGCGGCGATGCGGCGGATGCGTTCCATGTGGTCGTCCCTTCGTTGCCCGGCTTCGGTTTTTCCGCGGCGCCGGCAGGCTCCGGCGTCAGCGCTCACCATGTTGCCGGCCTGTGGCTCGAGCTGATGAACGGGCTCGGCTTCGATCGTTTCGCCGCGCAGGGCGGAGACATCGGAGCGGGCGTCTCGATGTGGTTGGCGCGCCGTTTTCCCGGGCAGATCATCGGTGCCCATCTCAACTACATTCCGGGCAGTTTCCGGCCGTCGCTAACGGACGATCTGCCGCCGGTGACCGTGGACGAGCAGGCGTATCTCGACACCGTGGCGGCCTGGTCGGCCGCTGAAGGCGCGTATGCGGCTGTGCAAAGCACCAAACCACAAACCTTGTCGTACGCGATGAGCGATTCGCCCGTGGGTCTTGCCGCCTGGATCGTCGAGAAGTTTCGCAGCTGGAGCGATTGCGACGGCGATCTGGAACGCGTGTTCACGATGGACCAGTTACTGACCGATATTTCGCTTTACTGGTTCGGCCACATGCTCGACGCGTCGTTCCGCATTTACAGGGAAAACCGGCTGCGGCCGCTTGCTTTCGGTCCGCACGAACGGGTGGCGACACCGCTCGGCGTAGCGCTGTTTCCCCGCGAGTTACCGACGCCACCGCGTTCCTGGGTCGAACGTGTCTTTGACGTGCAACGATGGACCCCGATGCCGCGCGGCGGACACTTCGCTGCGCTGGAACAACCCGAACTGCTCGTCGAGGACATTCGTGCGTTCTTCCGTCCGCTCCGTCGCATGAGCGATCCGCTTTGACGAAACCTCGGCAGGCCTTCGCCTGGCCCGAGGCTCGACACTTTGCAGGGCCGCGAACGGTGCCGAGAAACAGGCGGAAACCGTTCGTCGTCAGTCGAACGTGATCAAGTCCTTGAAGATGAGTTCTCCCCAACGCTTTCCGCGCGCGTGCACGAGCAGTCCACCCTCCGAAAGCCCGCCTAGCTGGATGGGCGCGAAGCCGAGTTTTTCCGCAAGTTCACCCACCTGCGCTGCGGCGCCGTTATCGTCGCTTGCGAGGAACACGACTCGCCTGCCGCCCTGTACGGCCGGGTCCTGGCCAAGGACGGCCGCAACCAGATGATTGAAGCCTTTCACCAGCTTCGCTCCGGTGAACGCGTTCGCCACGAAAGCCGAGGACGGGAGACCGTCCAGTTCCTCGGGCGGCGCCTGCGTGTTCATCACGTCGATGATGGTCTTTCCCGTCCAGTCGGGCAGCGCTTTTGCGACCGCCGGGTGCGACTCGAAGCGGACCACCAGGAAGATGACGTCCGCCTTGACGGCTTCCGTCAGGGTGGTGGGAGTGATCGTCGGTCCGATGGCTGCTGCATCGGACGCAAAGCTTGCCGGGTCGCGCGTGGTGGCGACGGATACTTCGATGCCGTTGCGCGCGAACGCCCTGGCCAGCGCCTGGCCGGTCTTGCCGAAGCCAATGATTGCGTAATTCATGCGTTTCTCCTTCGTTTCGTGGCGCGGTCAGAGCTTGTAACCGCCGCTCGCTTCGATTGTCTGGCCGGTTACCCAGCGGCCATCGTCGGAGGCGAGGAACGCCACGACGGCGGCAATTTCCGAAGGCTCGCCAAAGCGGCCCAGCGCGATCTGCGCCTCGACTGCCTTGACGAGCTCGGGATTCTGCCGAAATTCGGCGTTCGCATCCGTTCGCGTGAAGCCCGGTGCGACGGCGTTCGCGGTAATGCCGCGCGGCCCCAGCTCGATGGCGAGCGTATGGGTCAGGGTGTTGATGGCCGCTTTCGCCATCGAGTAGACGGGCGCGACTGTCACGGGCTTCGTGGCGGCTGCGGAAGAAATGTTGACGATGCGTCCACCGTCGGCGAGACGATCGAATGCGGCCTGAATGATGAAGAAGGGCGCGCGGGCGTAGACCGCCATCAGCGTGTCCCAACTCTGCGGCGTCGCTTCCTTGAAGCCAAGCCAGCCGGAATTGCCGGCGTTGTTGACCAGAATGTCGAGAGCCTTGCTGCCGTTGCGCCTCGTGAGCTCGTCGTCGAGTTGCTCGAACAAGGCCGGAACGGCCGCCGGATCGACGAGATCCGCATGAATCGCGAACGCGGTGCCGCCCGCTTTCGCGATGGCCGCGACGGCCTCGTCCGCACCCGATCGGCTGGCGTTGTAGGTGAGCGCGACCGTCGCCCCGTCCTTTGCAAGACGTTCGGCGATCGCGCGGCCAATGCCCCGCGATGCGCCGGTGACGAGCGCCGTTTTGCCCTTGAGTGATTGGGTCATTGAGTCGTTCTCCTCAGAGTTGCGCCAGACCACCGTCGACGGCGACCTCGCTGGCGGTCATGAAGCTGCTGTCCGACGATGCAAGAAAGGCGGCCACCGCGCCGATCTCGGCCGGATCGGCCATACGCTGGAGCGGCGTCATCGCGCCGTAGGCCTTCTGGCCTTCTTCGCCTAGCGCCTGCTTCGCGAGTTCGGTCGCCGTCGCCCCGGGCGAGAGCACGTTCACGCGGATACCGGTGCCCTTCAGGTCCTCCGCCCAGGTTCGGGCGAGGTTGCGCACCGCCGCCTTGCTCGCGCTGTAGGCCGTGAATCCAGGGGCGCCCGTGGTGCCGGCGCTCGAGCCGGTCAGGATGATCGAACCGCCTGGGCCCATCAGCGGCAGCGCCTTCTGGACCGTGAAGATCGTCCCCTTCACATTGGTGGCGAAGGTCTCGTCGATGTGCTGGCCGGTGATCTGGCCAAGCGCAAGCGGGCTGCCCGTCCCGGCATTGGCCAAGACGATGTCGAGGGTTCCGCGCTCGGCCTTCACCGCCGCGTAGAGCCGGTCGAGGTCGGCCGCATCGGAAACCGAACCCTTCACCGCGCGGGCATGAGGCCCGAGGTCGGCCAACGCGGCGTCGAGCGCTTCCTGGCGGCGGCCGAAGATAAAGACGAAGGCGCCTTCCTCGATGAAGCGCTTCGCTGCGGCGCGGCCGATGCCCGTGGCGCCGCCGGTGATCACCGCGGTCTTTCCATTCAGTCTGTTCATGTCATGCGTCCTTCGAAACAAAAGCGACAAGGCCGATTCTGGGCCTCTTGATTCATGAAGCCAATTGACTGAATATCTATAAGTACCATCTACTTTTCAGATAGATATGTTGGACAACGTCACCATCAATCAACTTCGGGCGTTCGTCGCCGTGTGCGACGAGGGAAGCTTTTCCGGAGCGGCACGACAGTTGAGGCGTGCCCAGTCGGCGATCAGTCACGCGATCAGCGCGCTCGAAAGTGCCTTCGATGTGGTGCTGTTCGAGCGCAACACGCGCAAAGCGACGCTGACGGCCGCGGGCCGCAGCCTCCTGCCTGACGCGCGTGGGGTGATCTCGCGCACCGAGGAAATGAAGATGCGCGCGGTGGCCATTGCTGAAGCCGGCGTCCCACAGGTCTCGGTTGCCGTGGATACCTACTTTCCGCGTGCCCACCTGATCGAATGCCTGCGCACCGTGCAGGCGGACTTTCCAACGGTCGCCATCAATCTGCGCATGACGACCATGCAGGGCGGCGAGCGTCTGGTTGTTGAAGGCACGTGCGCGTTAGCGGTGACGATCACGGACGTGCCCGAGTTGAACCCGGCCACCATAGAACGGCAGCATCTGTGTGACGCGCAAATGGTGACCGTCTGCGCGCCATCGCATCCGCTGGCCTCGATCGCGGGGCCCATTCCGCGCGAGGAGTTTGCGCGGCACATCCAGCTCGTCGTCACGGACAATCAGCCCCATGCGGAAAAGACCCAGCAGGGCGTCGCCAGTGAACGCCAGTGGTGGGTGAACGACCTCGGCGCGAAGCACGATCTGCTCAGGGGAGGCCTGTGCTGGGGCCACATGCCGCGTCATATGGTGGCGGAAGACCTGGCGAATGGAACGCTTGTCGAACTCCAGCGGCGCGCATGGCACATGCGTCCCCTCACGTTCATGATCTCGCAGCGGCGCGGGTACGCGTTTTCCGCATGCGAGACACGGCTGGTCGAGCTTCTTGGCCATCGTCAGCGTTTCTCGAAAGGCGGGAAGACGAAGGCCAGCGTAAAGCGCGGTCGATGACTGATTTGCCCGGCGACGCGGCGGCGCAGCCCGTTATGTGACCGGCGGTCGAGGACGGCCATCAAGAGTCATTCGGTGAAGTTGAACGATCGTCCCCGGACACGCCGAGCGCTTTTGTCCCGAGGCTTTTACGCCAGCTCTCAGCCGGACTCGCAACCATAAGCCAATACCCACCGTACGATGCCGGCTCCACGACGATCCGGCCAGGGGCCGACCATGCTGAACCTTGGACTTCCCCGCACGAAATGGTCCGTAGCATCGGACACGGCATTGCCATACGTTCTGTTTAAGGTCTCGCGGTCGGGTCGTGCGGGGAGACCTCATGAATGGGCATGCGCCGAAACAGGCTGATTCGGAACCGGGTAGCGCGGGCACGGGCGAAAAGCGGAAAGCGCATCGCATGGCGCACGTTCTGCGCCGTGCGCCGCGCGGCCTGCCGGACCGTCTGCCACACGCCGTTGCAGCCGGCTTCACCCTCATCGAAGTGCTGATCGCGCTCGCCATCGTGGCGGTGGCGCTGGGCGCCGTGACGCGCGCCATCGGCGCGCTCGCCGCCGACACCGACAGCGCCCGCGGCCATCTGCTTGCACTCTGGAGCGCCGACAACGCGTTGAGCGCCATCCGCATCGCGGCCGCCTGGCCGCCGCCTGGGCGCACCACCTTCGCGTGTCCGCAGGGGCGCTACGCATTCGTGTGCAGACAGACCGTGACGACGCTCGGCAGCCCGCTCGTGCGCCAGGTGACGGTGAGCGTCTACGCGTCGGCCGCGAGCGCCAACGTGCTGGCCGAAGTCGTCACGGTCATTCAGAACGAGGCGCGCTAGCGCAAGGCCGATGAGAACCGCGCGTGCCGCAATCGTCACCCCACGGCCGGGTACCGCAAGGCCGCGCCGCCGCGCACGCGGCTTCACGCTCATCGAGATGCTCGTCGCCATCGCGCTGCTCGCCGTGATCGCGCTGCTCTCATGGCGCGGACTCGACGCGACCATTCGCGGCCGCGACGACATCGCGGCCAACCTCGGCAGCACGCGGCTGCTCGGCCGCTACTTCTCGCAGTTGCAATACGACCTCATGAACCTCGTCACGCCCGACGAAGTGTTCGGCCCGCCGTTGCGCATCCGCCCCGGCGAACTCGTGCTCGTGCGCCACCTGGGCGTGGGCGGCGGCGGTCCGACTTTCGTGCAGGTGGTGCGCTATCAACTGAAGGGACGGCAATTGATACGCAGCGCCTCGGCGCCGCTGGCGTCGCTCGCGGCACTTGCCGATGCCCTGCACCACATGGACGACTTCGCGCGCGTCGTGGTGAGCGACGACGCGCGGTCGATGAAGCTCGCGGTGTGGGTCGCGCCTGCGGGCTGGACGACGAGTCAGGCGGTGGTGGAAAAGACGTACGAGAAGTTTCTTGCCGAACACGGCATCAGCAACGCTACATCGCGCGGGATGCCACTGCCGCGCGGCGTGCAGGTGTCCGTCATGCTAGGTTCGCCGCCGCTCGAGTATTTACGGATGATTCCGATCAGCCAGTGAGTGTCGATCATGCGAATTGCATCGAATTCGGACTGCATGCGGCTGGCCGCAAGCTCGACAAAATGGTCCGTAACATTCGTCATACGCCTGTTATCGCTCGTCCATTAGTCTGCCTCTGGAAACGGCCGGAACGACACGCCATTCGAATACTTCGGCGGCAAAGTCGCTTAACACGACGAGGGGGCGAACATGGAGCTCGAACACCCGCATCAAGCAGGTGCTGGCGCGTCCGTGGACAATGCGGCAGCGGCCCGGCGCAGCGCGGCGAATCTAGACCGGGCTCGCGACTGGCACGGTAGCGGGCGGCTGGACGATGCGGCGCGCGAATACGAAGCAGTGCTGGTTCGCGAGCCTGACAACGCCCATGCGTTGCATCTTTACGGCGTCCTCGAATATCAGCGCGGGGCGGCGGCGAAAGCGGAGTCGCTGATACGCAGATCGATCTCGCTCGGCGCCTCCGCGCGCGCTTTGTCGGATCTCGGTGCAATTCTGGCAAGTGCCGCTCGCACGGACGAAGCGCTCGAGCAATTCGAGGCGGCGTTGCGTATCGACTCGCAAGACGTGCAGGCACTGGTTCGCAAGGGCAACACGTTACTTGCCGCGCGCCGCTACGAAGCCGCACTTGAGACATTCGATCGCGCTCTGGAAATATCGCCGCTCACGCTGGATGCGCTGTGCAACCGGGGGAGTGCGCTACGTGCGTTGCAGCGCTATCAGGAAGCGCTCGAAAGTTATGAACGTGCGCTCACCGTCGATCCGCGCTCGTTCGAATCGTTCTACAACCTGGGCAACGTGCTGCGCGACCTGCAACGATACGCGCGGGCGCTGCACAACTATGAACGGGCCTTGGAGATCGCGCCGAACCATCCCGAGATATTGTCGGTACGGGGCCTCACGCTCGTCGATTTAGGACGGGTCAAGGAAGCGCTCGCAAGCTTCAACGAGGCCATTGCGACGAGGCCGGATTTCGTGGAAGCGCTGTACAACAGCGCAGTGGCACTGGAGCGGTTGGGCCGTTCGCAAGAGTCGATGCAGCGCTGCGACCGCGTGCTGGCGCTCGATTCGCGTCACTCGAAGGCCCGCGCGACGAGGGGCAATGCGCTACTGAGCCTGCAGCGATACGAAGAGGCACTATCGGAATACGCTCGCGCGCTCGAAATGGAACCGGGTGCAACAGACGTCTTGTGCAATCAGGGCACTGCCTTGCATCGCCTCCAACGTTACGAAGCGGCGTTGTACAGCTACGACGCGGCACTTGCAGCGAATCAGGAATTCGCCGAGGCCTGGTGCAATCGCGGCAATGTGCTGCAGGACATGCACCGCTACGAAGACGCGCTGCAATCTTTTGACCGGGCCATTTCGATCAATCCGAAATACGCCATCGCATGGTTCAACCGGGGCAGTGTGCTTCTCGAGATGCTGCGATTCGACGAGGCGCTGGAGGCGTTCGACCGCGCAATCGCCTGCGATCCGAACTATTCCGATGCGCACTTCGCTCAAGGCTTCATCTATTTGCGCCAGGGGGATCTGGCCCGCGGTTGGCCCAAATATGAATGGCGGCTGCGCGACCCGAAGTCCGAACACAACGAGCGTATTTTTTCTCAGCCGCGCTGGACCGGCGTAGAGCCACTGGATGGCCGCACGCTGTTGGTTCACGCGGAGCAGGGCTTCGGCGATACGGTGCAGTTCTGCCGCTACGCGCAGCAGCTGCGCGACGCAGGCGCGCGCGTCGTGCTCGAAGTCCAGCCGGCGCTGCGTTCGTTAATGGCCTCGCTACAGGGCCCGGCACAAGTGATTGCGCGGGGCGAGCCCTTGCCGGCTTTCGACTATCACTGCCCGTTGTTGAGTCTGCCGTATGCGTTTCAGACCGATCTGTCGAGCATTCCGGGCAGCACGCCGTATCTCCATGCGGATCCGGCTCTGGTCGAAAAGTGGGCCGGCATGCTGGGCCTCAGGCATCGTCCGCGGGTGGGGCTGGCATGGTCCGGTAATCCGGAACACCGCAACGACCGCAATCGGTCGATCGAGTTCGCCACGCTCTTGCCGTTGCTGAGGCCCGATATCGACTGGATCAGTCTGCAAAAGGTCGTGCGCGATCGCGACGCCGCCTTGCTGGACGCAGCGCCCGTGCGCACATTCGATACCGATATTCGCGACTTTTCGGATACGGCCGCAATCATGCAGTCGCTCGATCTCATCATCTCGGTCGATACCGCCGTCGCGCATCTGGCCGGCGCGCTGAACCGTCCTGTGTGGATTCTCGTGACTCACCTGTCCGAATGGCGCTGGATGAGCGAACGCGAAGACAGCCCGTGGTATCCGAGCGCAAGAGTGTTCCGGCAGCCGGCGCCGGGCCGCTGGGCTGACGTGGTCGAGCAGGTCCAGGCCGCCATTGCGCGGTGGATCTAGGGAGCACGCGACGTGATCGCGCCCGGGAAAGAACAACGGGGTCTCACGCGGAAAGTGGGCCGCAGGGCGAGGCGCGTCCGCTGCCCACTTCGAGGCGGGCGAATAAAACATCGGACACACAAGACATGTTGACAGCGGCCGACAGCGCCTTGCGTCGCGCACGCGCGTTTCACGAACGCGGTGCTTTGCTGGACGCGGAAAAGGGTTATCGCAAGATTCTCGAAAGCGATCCTGACCATGCGGAAGCGCTGCACCTGCTGGGGGTGCTGCACTTTCAGCACGGCAGGATGGAGCAGGCGGACGCGGCCATGCGGCGGTCCATCGAGCGCAGTCCGTCGGCGCTCGCGCTGGCCAATCACGCGTCGGTGTTGATCAGCCTTGGCCGTACCGACGAAGCGCTGACTCGTCTTGACGCCGCGCTCGCGCTCAATCCTTCGCACCTGCGCGCGCTGCTTTGGCGCGCCGGCGTGCTCGCCGATCTCGGTCGACATGCCGAAGCGGTCACGGCGTATGACCGCCTGCTCGAACTCGCTCCAACGCTGGTCGAGGCCTTGTGGCGGCGTGCGGCTGCGCTTGGCGTGCTCAAGCGCCATACGGAGGCGCTGGCCTCGTGCGATCGGGCGTTGGCCGTCGATAACCGGTCGTTCGAGGCGCATCGGCAGCGCGCACAACTGCTGCGCGAGATGGGCCGGCTCGAAGAAGCGCTCGAGCATTACGCCCACGCGCTCGCCATCCGGCCGGACAACGCCGAGATGTTGCTCATGCAAGGCTTGACGCTTGCGGATTCCGGCCGGCTCGACGCAGCGCTCGCGAGCTTGAACGAAGCCATTGCGGGGCGGCCGGACTTCGTCGACGCGCTGTACAACAGCGCCGTGATGCTCGAACGGCTTGGTCGATACGAGGACGCACTCGCGCGCTGCACTCGTGCCATCGCGCTGGACGCGCGGCACGCCGGCGCGCTCGCCAACCGTGGCAACGCGCTCTACGGTCTTGGGCGCGACGCCGAGGCGCTTGCCAGCTACGACGCAGCGCTCGATATTGCGCCGCGCTTTGTGGAAGTGCTCTGCAATCGCGCCAGAGTGCTGACCCGCCTGCGGCGCGAAAACGAGGCGCTGGAAAGCTGCGGCCGGGCCATCGAGATCAATGGTAGCTATGCGCTCGCATGGTTCACGCGAGGCCGCGTTTTGCAGAGGCTGCACCGCTACGACGAGGCCATCGCGAGTTATGACCGCGTGCTCGCCATCGATCCGGCCGATACGCTGGCGCATTTTCAGCGCGGCAATGCGCTGCGTTCGCTCATGCGTCACGACGAGGCGCTGGCCGCCTATGACCGCGTGCTGGCCATCGACCCCGAAAATATCGCCACGAATTTCACCAAGGCGTTCGTTTATCTGCAGACGGGCGACTTCGAGCGGGGATGGCCTGCCTACGAGTGGCGCTGGCGCGAAGATCAGGTAGGGGCTCACAAGCGTGCATTCGCGCAACCGCTGTGGCTGGGCGGTGAATCGATCGAAGGCAAGACGATCCTGTTGCACGCGGAGCAGGGTCTCGGCGACACCATCCAGTTTTGCCGCTACGCGAAGCGCGTCAAGGCGCTGGGCGCGCGCGCGGTGGTCGAAGTGCAGGTGCCGCTCAAGTCGCTGATGGAGGGCATGGAAGGCGTCGACGCGGTCGTCGGATACGGCGACCCGTTGCCCCCATTCGACGTTCACTGTCCGTTATTGAGCTTGCCGCTCGTGTTCCGCACCGACCTGGCGTCGATTCCGGCCGACGTGCCGTACCTGAGCGCGCGACCCGAGCACGTCGAGAAATGGCAGGCTCGCCTCGGCGAGCGTACGCGCCCGCGTATCGGCATCGCATGGTCCGGTAATCCGAACCATCTGGACGATCACAACCGTTCGATTCCGCTTGAAGAACTGCTGCCCTTGCTGACCGACGAGGTGCAGTGGGTCAGTATCCAGAAGGTGGTACGCGACGAGGACCTGCCGGTTCTGGAAGCATCGCCCATCGTGCATTTCGGCGACGAACTCGGCTCGTTTGCCGATACGGCGGGGCTCGTGCAGTGCCTCGACTGCGTCGTGACCGTCGATACGTCGGTGGGTCACCTTGCCGGTGCGCTCGGCAAGCCGCTATGGCTCATGTTGCCCTACCTGCCCGACTGGCGCTGGCTGCTTGAGCGCGACGACAACCCGTGGTACCCCACCGCACGGCTCTTCCGGCAGTCGCGCGCAGGGGAGTGGGGCGACGTGTTCGAGCGCGTCAGGCTGGCATTGCGCTCAGTCGCCCGTGCGGACTTCACCGCATTGCCCATGTGAACGAGCGAGCTATGGAGCGCAAGAGGGAACGTGGCGGTCGCACGGCGCAATCTCACGACGACCCGACGGGCGGCCGTGCAGCGCTCATGCACGCGGCGGTGCGCAGCGCACTGCAAAACGGCCGCGCGCTGCACGACAAAGGGCAGATTGCGCAGGCTCTGGAACTGTATCGCGGCGTGCTCGCGATCGACCCGGACAATGCGGAGGCATGGCTGCTGTTCGGTGCGGCCTGCGATCAATGTGGCGACCTGATTCAGGCCGAACGCGCGATGGCTCGCGCGCTGCGCCTCGAGCGCCGCTATGCGTGGGCGTTTGCCCATTACGGTCTGGTGCTCGTCAAGCTGGGTCGCCATGAGGCGGCGCTCGCGCCGTTCGAGGAAGCGTTGCGGCTGGATAGTCGTCACGTACCGGCTCACGTCGGCTACGGCAACGCGCTGCTCGGGCTGGGACGCCATGCCGAGGCGCAAAAGACCTATGAGCAGGCGCTGGCGCTTTCGCCGGGGCTTGCCGAGGCATGGAGCAACCGGGGTAACGCGCTGCGTGCGCTCGGTCGTGCCGCCGACGCGCTCATCAGTTTCGACCGCGCACTGGCGATTTCTCCGCACAACTTCGCGACGCACACCAATCGAGGCCATGCGCTGCGTGACCTTGGGCGTCACGAGGAAGCTTTGCGCAGTTACCGGCTCGCACTGGTTATCCGCCCGCGTGTGCCCGAACTGCTGTCGCAGTGCGGCACGATGCTGCTTGCCCTTGGCCGCGATGAAGAAGCACTGGTTTGTTTCGACGAGGCGCTCGCGGCGAAGCCGGACGACGTCGACACGCTCTACAGAAGTTGCATCGCGCTCGATTTGCGGCACCGCTATGCGGAACTACTCAACCGGTGCGATCGCATCCTGTCGATCGCGCCGAACCATGCGGGCGCGCGGCTCGGCCGGGCCAACGCCCTGGCAGGACTGCATCGTCATACAGAGGCAGCAGAGGCCTATACGCAGGCACTCGCAAACACTACCGAAGTGCTGACGGCGCTCAGCAATCAAGGCGTCGCGCTGCGTATGCTCGAGCGTTACGCGGAGGCGCTGGATAGCTACGATGGGGCGCTCGAACGAATCGGGGCGAATGCGCAACTGCTGATCAGCCGCGGGTACACGCTTCAGTTGCTAGGTCGCTACGACGACGCGCTCGCGAGCTTCGAGGCGGCGGCGCAGGTGCCGCCAACCGACGCCGCCGGCTGGGCGTTGCGGGGCAGCGCCTTGCAACAGTTGCTGCGGTTCGACGAGGCCATCGGCTGTTACGCGCGTATGCACGCACTGGAGCCCGACAAAGGCCACGCGCATCACGAAGAGGCCTACTGCCGCCTGTTGACAGGCGATTTCGCAGAGGGCTGGAAAAAATACGAGTACCGATGGGTGGACCCGGACGCGGCCCGGTCGCGCCGTCATGCAAACCGGCCGTTCTGGTCCGGACGGGAACCCATTGCGGGCAAGACTGTGCTGCTGCATTCGGAGCAGGGCTACGGCGACACGATCCAGTTTTGCCGGTACGCGAGTCTCGTGCTGGCACGCGGCGCCGCGGTGGTGATGGAGGTGCCGGCAGCGTTGAAGACCCTGCTGTCGTCTCTTCAGGGTGTTCGCCATCTGGTCGCGATCGGCGAGCCGTTGCCGGCGTTCGACGTGCAATGTCCGTTGCTGACGTTGCCGCTTGCCTTCGATACCCGTCTCGAAACCATTCCGGCAGACGTGCCCTATTTGCACGCGGACGTCGCCCGCATGCACGAGTGGAGAAGACGGCTCGAGGCGCGTGCGCCGCGCGGGCGGCTGAAAGTGGCGCTCGCGTGGTCGGGCAATGCCACGCACAACAACGACATGAACCGGTCGGTTGTGCTGGAGACGCTCGCACCGCTGCTTGCGCAAACTGCAACGTTCGTGAGCCTGCAACCGCAGGTTCGCGAGCGCGACGCCGTTGCGTTTGCCGAAAGCGGCATGCTCGATTTCGGCCCGGACCTCCAGGACTTCGCGGACACGGCGGCGCTCGTCGCATGTCTTGACCTCGTCATCGCCGTGGACACGTCCGTCGTGCATCTCGCCGGCGCGCTCGGCAAGCCGGTGTGGGTACTGCTGCCGCGTGTCCCTGACTGGCGATGGCTGCTGAACCGGGAAGACAGTCCGTGGTATCCGACGGCGCGGCTCTTTCGCCAGGACAAACCGGGCGACTGGCCGACGGTGGTCGGGCACGTCGCGCAGGCGCTGGAGCGTCACGTGAAGGAGTGGGAGCGCTCGATGCCGGGCCGTCCCGAAAGCGGTAGCGCGCCATCGTCGGGCAATGGCGCAGAGCCGGAAAAGGTCCGTACCTTTCTGGACGGCGGGAATGGTACGTAACACTGGAAATACCGCCGCCACACCAGACCCTTAACGTCTCGACGTTTACCGGTCCAGAGGGTTATCCGGATTGCATCTTCGATGCAACGCGCTAGCCCGTGCCGGATGTGATCGCTCAATCTTGTGTTCGGGGCAGACGAAATGGCAGCACGTGCGCACACACGACAACAACTTCTCCACCCACCCGTCGCATTGCGATCGAAGCTCAGGCCGCTCTGTCACGCTATTGCGCTCACGCTTGCCGCGGGCGTGACCGCGCACGCCGGTGCGGCCGGCATCGTGAACCTCGGGCAGGCAACGCGTACGGCGGCAGGGGGAGCGGGCGGCGGAGGAGGTGCGGGCATCGCCAACCTCGGCGTGTCGCCGCAACAGGCGCTTCAGGCGAGCCAGCCCTCGATTCTCAATCTCGGGCATGCCGCGCAGGCCATCGCTTCGCAGATTGCGGCCCAGCAGAGCGCGGCGGCTGCGGCGGCGGCCACTGCGTCGAACGTGCCCAACGGCCTCGTCGCCGGCGGCTTGCAGGTGGCGCCCGGCG
The DNA here is from genome assembly GCF_034424375.1 of Paraburkholderia kururiensis. Lineage (NCBI taxonomy): Bacteria > Pseudomonadati > Pseudomonadota > Betaproteobacteria > Burkholderiales > Burkholderiaceae > Paraburkholderia > Paraburkholderia kururiensis. The sequence continues at coordinate 2,169,883 of NZ_CP139965.1, forward strand.
TGAGCCAGACCGATACCACCAACGCGCAGCTCTGGTACAACGCCAACCTTCCGACGCAGAGCGTGGACGGCAGCGGGCACGTGACGGTCGATATCAAGCAGACCGGCCAGAATGCCGTGCTGACCTGGCAGACGATGAACGTGGGCAGGCAGACGACGCTCAATTTCGACCAGTCGACGGGCACGCAGACGAACGGTGCCAACAATTGGGCCGTACTGAACCGGATCGACGACCCGACCGGTCGCCCGAGCCAGATTCTCGGCAACATCACCGCGCAGGGCTCGGTGTATGTCATCAACCGCAACGGCGTGCTGTTCGGCGCGGGGTCGCAGGTCAACGTGCATTCGCTCGTGGCCTCGTCGCTGGACTTGCTCAACACGAACAACCACCTGCTGCAAACGCCGGCCGACGTGGCCGCGAGCAACCGGTTGTTCCTCGGCATGACCCCGGGGACAGCGGGCGGTCTGGCCAGTCCCGAGACGAACAACTCGACGACCCCGCCGAACCCTGACGTGCCGAACGAGATACTCGGGCTCGGCAACCAGGCCACGGTCAGCGCCTCCAACCCTTATTCCTTGCCCGGCAGCGTCACCATCGAGCCCGGTGCGTCGATCACGACGCACACGAACGGCACGGCGAGCGACGGCGGCTTCGTGTTGATCGCGGCGCCGAACGTGAACAACGGCGGAAGCATCACGGCGACGGCGGGCCAGGTTGTGCTGGCGGCCGGCGTGGGCGTGAGCCTGCGCCCGAACGCGGTGAATCCGCAAGTGTTGCAGCCGGAATTGAGCGGCAAGCTGGTGACGGCCGGCGGTGCGGACGTCACGCCGGCCGGCACGCTCACGAATTCCGGCCTGATCCAGGCGGCGCGCGGCAACGTCAATCTGCTCGGCAGCAGCGTGGCCCAAAACGGCGTAGTGGGCGTGACGACGAGCGTGAACTCGCCGGGCACCATCACGATTTCCACCGTCGACGAATACAGCTCGAACAGCCCCCTGGGTCAGTCGTTCACCACCAACGGGAAACCCGTCACGTTCAGCGCGAATGGCGGCGCCGGCGACACGCATCGTGCGGGCCTGCTGACCTTCGGGCCGGATTCCGTGACGACCGTGCTGGCCGACAAGGACGGCCAGACCGTCACGTCGTCGCCGGGCACGACGTTCACTGCCGGCAACATCACGATGACGGCGGGCTCTGTCTGGTTCCAGGGCGGCTCGCTCATCGAAGCGCCGGGCTCGACGGTATCGGTGGCCGCGCTCACGCCGAAGGCTGCACTGAACGCCACGCCGCCGGGCGATACGGCGGTGCCCGGGCGCATTTATCTCGATAACGGCGCGACCATCGACGTCTCTGGTCTCGCAAACGTCGAGTTGCCGATCAGCGCCACGCTCGTCACGGTGCCGCGCGTCGGCCTGAACGAACTGGCCGATTCGCCGCTCTTGCGCAACAGCATCCTGTTCGGCATGCAGAACGTGGTCGTGGACAGCACGCTGTCAGGCACGCGCAGCGACGGCGTGCAATGGGTCGGCAGTCCGATCCTGAACCTGTCGGGATACGTCAGCCTGATTCCGCGCACGGTCGACCAGCTGCTCACGAACGGCGGCACCATCATGCTCTCGGGCAACGAGGTAATGACGGCGGCCGGTTCGTCGATGAACCTGAACGGCGGTTACGTCCACTACCTCGGCGGGCGCGTGAACACCACATTGCTCGAGGACGCGAGCGGCGCCATTGTGCCGATCGGCCAGGCGAGCCCTTACGATACGTTCGTGGGCGTGGCGGGCGCATTCACCGAAAGCCACCCGCGCTGGCAGGTGACGAAGACCTGGTATAACCCGCTGCAGACGGGCGGCCTGATCGAACCGGACTTCATCGTGGGCGGCAATGCCGGGACGCTGGACCTCTACGCGACCCAGTCGCTCGTGCTCGACGGCGCCATCAGCGCCCAGGCATTTGCGGGCTCCAAACAGGTGCAGGGCAACAGTCAGCCGACCGGCGGCACGTTCAATCTGGGCAGCGACCCGGCGGCGAGTTCCACGTTCTCCGCGGCGGGCAATCTCGCAGGGCTGACGCTGGGGGCCAGCACGTCCACTACCGGTGAATCGGGCCTCGTGATCCTGCAGGACACCGCGCCGCAACTCGATACGTTGTCGTCCGCGTTCTCCATCGACACGCCGTTCGACACCACGGCACTCGGCGGGCTTTCCGCCACCGACCCCGACAACGTGCTGGCCACGAGAGTCGTGCCGGTGAGCACGCTGAACGCCGGCGGGTTCGCGACGCTCAACGTCACGGAAGACAAGACGGCGGGCTCGGGATTCGTGGTGACGGCGGGCACGCAACTGAACCTGCAGCCCGGCGGCAGCGTGAAATTCAGCGGTACGAGCAACGGCAGTACCGTGGTGGCGGGCAGCATCACGGTGCCCGCCGGCACGATTTCGATTTCGAACGGCGGCAACATCACGGTGGGGCCGAATGCGGTTCTCAGTACGGCCGGGCAGTGGGTCAACAACGACGTGCAGACGGCGGCGGGCACCACGCCGGGCGATAGCCAGTTCATCAACGGGGGCACTGTCTCCCTCTCGGCCACGGGCAGTATCGACTTGCAGCCCGGCAGCGTGATCGACGTCTCGAGCGGCGGCGAACTGCAGGCCAACGGACAACTGCTGATGAGCAACGGCGTGCCGCTCGGCAAGGGCGGCAGCGTTTCGCTGTTGACGTATGTCGCGCAGCCCGGTTTTCCGGCGCAGTTGCCCACGGACGACCGCCTCACGATGGACGGCAGCATCCGCAGCTTCGGCTTTGCCGGCGGCGGGACGTTGACGCTGCAGGCGCCGGGCTTCCAGATCGGCGGCGATCCGGCTTCGGCGCCGGCATGGTCAGTCGTCTTGCCGACCGACTTCTTTGCGCAACAAGGTTTCGGCAGTTACGTGCTGAACGCGATGTTCGACGCCGGCGTGGCGCAAGGCGCGACGGTCAATGTCACGCAGCAGAACCTGATTCCCGACGTTCCCGCGCTACAGCGAGCGGCCAGCGGCGCTGATCTCTCGTCGGGCGGTCTCACGACAGTCGGAACGCTCGATGCCTATCACCGTCAGCCGACGAACTTCGTCATGACAGGCGGCGGCTATGTGGCCTGGCAAGGCAACAGTAGCTCGGGCACCACGCAGGCCGTTCCGAACTATCCCGGCGTGACAGGCGGCGTGAGCGTCGGGCAGGGCGCGTCGATAGTCGGCGATGCCGGCGCGAGCATTGGGCTGGGTTCGCCCGCGCAGGTGACGGTGCTCGGTTCGATCGTCGCGCCAGGCGGCGCGATCACGTTGAGCGCGGATACCGCCCTGACCTCGTCGTATGCGCTGCCGGGCCAGTACACCGGCAGCGGCGGCTTCACGAGCCCCGGCAAGTCCGTGTGGCTGGGGCCGGACGCGGTGCTCGACGTATCGGGCGTGGCGTTGACCAATCCGCTTGCTGCGCCGGTCAAGAGCGGGCTCACGACGATCACGCCGCACACGGGCAAGGTCTTGTCCGGCGGCTCGGTCACCATTGCAGACGATTCCGGCTATGTCGTGGCGCAGGCGGGCTCGCTCATCAACGTGTCGGGTGCCGCGACGAACTTCGATCAGGCGCAGCCGGGCGGCGGGTATGCCTCGCAACCGGTCTGGAGCGACGCGGGCTCCATCACGCTGGCCGCATCGAGCGGTCTCTATTTCGACGGCACCTTCAAGGCGCAGCCCGGCGCCAGTCAGGCCGAGGGCGGCACACTGTCGATCGTGCCGGAAGTGAATGCCGTTGCGGGTTCGGTGGAGGTGGGCGGTGCCAGTGTTGCGCTGCCGGGCGCGACGGCCCTGGTCGTCCAGCAGAGCGGCACGCTGGTGCCGGCCGGCCTCGCGCCGGGGCAGGCTTTCACGCAGCCGTTGAACGGCGTGCTGGAGTTTTCCGCCGATCGCCTCACGGGCTCCGGTATCTCCACACTCGTGCTCGGAAGCAGCACTGCGCAGTTGGCGGTGCCGATCGTGTTCACCGGCCCGGTCGACCTGAACCTCGGCAAAGCGGTCATCGTCAACGCGGGACAACTGGTGGCGCTCGGCAGCCAACAGGTACAGACGCTGCTGGGCACTGCCGCGCCTGCGCCGTCCAGCGGCAACCTTCACCCCGTCAACACCGTTCTTTCGAGCTTGCTGCCCGACGGTATATCGACCACCTCGACCGGGACGGCGGTGACGATCGAGGCGCCTTACGTGGCGCTCGTGGGGCCGTTCATCGGGGCCAGCTGGAGTAACGCGGTTCTCGCTCCGACCGTCAAACCGCTGGCGGACGGTACGCTGAACGTCAACGCGTCGTTCATCGACCTGGAAAACCAGGTGCAGCTCAACAATTTCGCGCAGGCGACGTTCACGAGCCACGGCGATATCCGGCTGGGTTCGACCAACGGCGGGATCACCCAGGGGCAAGGCTTGCTGGCGGGCGAGCTGTTTACGCCGGGCAATCTGACGTTCCGGGCCGCGGACGTGTATCCCGCCACGGGCACACCCTTCATTCTCGACGCGACGGGACCGACCGTGGGCGGGCGTCCCACGCCCACGACCATCGCGTTCCAGTCCAACGGCGCCTCGGACACGCCCTTGTCTGCGGGCGGCACGCTGCTCGTGGACGCGACGAACATCGTGCAGGGCGGCACGGTGCGGGCGCCTTCGGGCACGATCGTGTTCGGCGTAGGCGACGCCACGGCGGCGGCAACGAAGAGCCAGTTCAACAACCTGCCGATCGTTGCGACCGATTCAGTGACGTTCGCAGGCGGCAGCGTGACGTCGGTGTCGAACAGCGGTGCGGTCATTCCCTACGGCACGACCGTGGACGGTGTGGAGTGGCAATTCAATCCGACGGCAGGCACCACGTTGTCGGATCTGACTGCGCCGCCGCAGAAGTTCATCGGCGCGAACGGTAGCAGCGTGGCGCTCAACCCGGGCGCGACGATCGACCTTTCGGGCGGCGGCAATCTGCAGGCCGAAGAATGGGTGCCGGGCACCGGCGGCACGCGCGACGTGCTCTCGCAGTACAACGTCAGCTATGCGAACGGCGCCACGGGCACGGCCGTGCCGGTCAACGTGGGCGCCACGAACGTGTACGCCATCGTGCCCGGTACGCAGTCGCCCGTGGCCGCGTACGACCCGGTGTTCGCGCAGACCGTGCAGCCGTTCACGAGTGCGAAGGGGACGGTGGGCAGCACGACCAGCACGCTCGGCATCGGGCAGGCCGGCATGAACGGCTCTGTGGGGCAGGCGGTGTATTTGTCGGGCGTGCCGGGTCTCGCGGCCGGCTACTACACGCTGCTGCCCGGCAAGTACGCGACGCTGCCCGGCGCGTATCGGATCACGGTGTCGGCAAACGCAGGCAACATCGCGCCGGGATCGAGCAAGGTCTTGCCGGACGGCACGGTCGTGACCGCGGGCTATTTCGCCGACGCGTTGACCGGCAGCCGCAGCGCGACGCCGACCGTATTCGACGTGCAGTCGGGCTCCGTCTGGCGGCAGTATTCGCAGTACACGCTGACGGGGGCCAACAGCTTCTTCCCGGCGCTCGCAGCCACCAAGGGGAACGTGACGCCGCCGCTTCCCGTGGACGGCGGTCAACTGGTGCTGGCCGCAACGAAGGCGCTCACGCTCGGCGCGACGCTCAATACCGCGGCGGGCGACGGCGGCGCACCGGCCGAAATCGACATCGCCTCGCAGGACATCCAGATCACCGGGAACGGCGGTGCGGCGCTGCCGGGCTACCTGCAGATCGGCGCCGACGCGCTCGATTCCCTGAACGCCGGCAGTCTGCTGATAGGCGGCACGCGCACGGCGACGACGAGCGGCGTGACGATCAATCCGATCGCCAATAGCGTGGTGCTCTCCAACAACACCGGCAACGCATTGAGCGGGCCGGAGATCCTGCTCGTGACGAAGACCGGATCGGCCAGCACCGATCCCGACGCGGTCAACGGATTGCAGATCGATGCGGGCGCTGCCATCTCGGCCACCGGCAACTACCCCGCGGCAAAGGACCAGCCCATCACGATTGCGGGCGACGGTGCGCTGCTGCGCGTATCGAACGGGGCCATGACCACCGTGAACCGCACGGGCGCCGCGGGTACGGGCTTGCTGACGGTGGGCGCGGGCGCGACGCTGACCGGCGGGCAGGCACTGACCTTGGATTCGTCGGGCGACCTGAAGGTGGACCCGGCCGCGGTGCTGTCGGCACGTGCCATCACGGTCGACGGTTCGGCCATCACGTTCACGAACGACAGCAGCGCTGCCGCGGCGAGCCTGCCGGGCTTCGTGCTGAATCCGGCCGGCGTGGCACAACTGGCGAACGCGCAGCAGGTGATTCTGCGCAGCGCGGGCGCCATCAACTTCGTGGGCGACGTGAACGCCACGTTCGGCAACAGCGTCGACCTGAGCGCCGGGAATTTCGCCAATAGCGGCGGTAACGTCACGCTCAACGCGCAACAGATCGCATTCACGAACGAGACGGGTGCACCCCAAGGCACGGCGGCCACGGGCAGCGGCACGCTTACCGTGAACGCGAAGGAAATCGACTTCGGCGCGGGCAACAAGACGGCGAGCGGCTTCGGGTCGGTATCGATGACCGCGACGGGCGGCATCGTGGGCCAGAACTCGGGCACGTTCGATTTCGGCGCGCTGCCGGTCACGCTCAACGCACCGGTCTTCCTGGCCGATACCGGTTCGGCGTCCACCCTCAAGACGAGCGGCGGGCTGACGCTGAACAGCGCGGCCGGCACCGCGTTGAACCGCACGTCGCTGGGCGGGGCGTGGAGCTTCATTGGCGGCACCGTCAACGACAACGGCGCCACGATTGCGGCGCCGGCCGGCAATGTCGGCATGGAGGCCACGTCGGGCGATCTGACCATCGGCAGCGGCGCGACCATCCGCTCGGCGGGCGTCGCCATGCCGTTCTTCGACGTGACGGAGTACGCGCCGGCGGGTGCCATCACGCTCACGTCGGATACCGGCACGATCTACGTGCAGGCGGGCGCCACGCTCGACTTCTCGGCGCCGGCCGGCGGCGGGGCGGCCGGCAGCCTCTCGTTGTCCGCGCCGCAGCAGGTGGTGAACCTGAACGGCACACTCAAAGGCAGTGCCGCGGCCGGCTTTGCGGGCGGCTCCTTTTCGCTCGACACGGGCGGTGCGGCAAACCTCGACAGTCTCGCCACCACGCTCGCATCGAGCGGCGTGAACCAGTCGATCGCGATCCGCACGAAGTCGGGCAACCTCACGCTTTCGCAGGGCAACGCGCTGACAGCCCAGACCGTATCGCTGACGGCCGATGGCGGCTCGGGTGGCCTAGACGCCAACAACGGCAACGTCGCGATTCTCGGCACGATCAACGCCTCGGGTACCGCAGGCGGCGAGATCGATTTGTACGGCAAGGGCAACGTGGATATCGAGGGCTCGCTGCTTGCGCGAGGCTCCAGTGCGACGCAACGCGGCGGCACGGTGAAGGTCGGCGTGAGCGGCGTGCCTGACACGGCCAATGGTGCGGTGCAGGTCGATCCCACCTATGGCTACGAGCTGATGTCGAAAACGGCTTCGGGCAAGATCACCGTCGGCTCAAAGGCGCTGATCGACGTCTCGGGCGGAACGGCCGGCGGACTGTCGGGCGGCACGGTCAGCTTCCGGGCGCCCGTGCTCGACGACGGCAGCGTGAACGTGACCATCGCGCCGGGTCAAAACGGTTCGACGATTGTCGGGGCGCGTGCGGTCAATCTGGAGGGCTACGCGGTATGGAGCACGACTGACCCCTCCACGGGCGCCCAACACTTCGACGGCATCGTCGACCCCGCGGGCTGGTACGACAGTCAGGGCAGCCTGGTGTCAGGCACGTTCACGGACAAGAGCGGCAATACCGTGCTCACCTACACGGCGGGCAGCATGACGGCGGATCAACTGACGCCGTATCTGACCAACGACTTTTTCGCACCGGCAGGTAGCGCTGCGAATACCGACCACGAGACGTTCTACGGCTATAGCGGCGGCAATTCGAGCAACGGCGCTGGCACGTTGATGAACTTCGTCAACAACGGGTTGACCGGTGTGGCCAATCAGTTCGCCGGCACGGACGTGGCGAATTTCCACGTGGTGCCCGGCATCGAACTCGACAACCCGAGCGCCGCGATCAATGGCGGCAACATCTCGGTGCTCACGAACTGGAACCTCGGCGCGGGCACGTCGCAAACGAATCTGGCGTACCGCTTTCAGGGCCAGGCGCCTGTCATTACGCTTCGTGCCGAAAACAACGTGAAGGTCAAAGCGAGTTTGACCGACGGGTTTTTCCAGATCGCGAATCCGCTGGGCGGCGGCGGGTCGATTCCTGTGCCGCCGTTGTCGACGTTGACTGAGGCGCAAGCTATTTTTAATGCGCCGTCGGGGCTTTACGCGAGCTATGGTTATGGGCTCAATTATTTCGCGAAGGGACCGAACCCGCTGGCCTTTGCGCCAGGGCAACCGGTGGGAGGAACGGCCGACCAAATAGCCGAGTACTACGCCTTGTATACCGCATATGCGAACTATCTCGACCAAACGCCGACGGCTGTGAACGCTCTCGTGGGCTTTCCCGCTGCGTCCAACGTAATAAACGCAATCCATACGTTTGCTTCCCAACCCTTTCAGCCGGGGCAGCCCAGTGCGCCATCTGCGCCGTCCGACAGCGATCAGGCGACCAATGCAGGGCTCTATCTGATTTACCTGAACCAGTACCAGACTTATCTCACCCAGGTGGCCCAGTTCTGGCACGACCATCCTTCTCAACAACCGACTATCACGCCGCTCGTTCCGCCCGCCGTTCAACCGGATGCGGTGATCCAGACGTCCACCGTCAGTCCGCCGGCGGTGAACGACAACACGCCGTCGCTCACGGCGACAGCAAGCAACCCGTTGCCGCTCGCGGCCGCCTCGCTCGTCGGCGGAGCCAGTACGTCGTTTCGCGTGGTGTCGGGGGCCGACCAGGGAAGCGCTGACCCGCTCGCCGTACAGGCCGCATCGGTGTTCCGCAACGCGAGCGGCAGCGGCAACGTGTCGCTCGACGGACACACCGCCTACGTGGACACCAACGGCGTCGCCTTGCTGGCGCCCACCATGATCCGGACCGGCACGGGGGCCATCGATATCGCGGCGGGAAACAGCTTTGTGCTTCAGGATGCCACCGCGCCCGGCGTCGTCTACACAGCAGGCGCACCGACCACTGCCGCGGGCGCGCCGACGGCGGGCAGCACGGCAAGCATTGTGAAAGGGAATACGTCCAACGGCATTCCCGATACGCTGGTGAGCCCGAGCGTCAATCCCGACTCCGCAGGCGACATCACCATTCACGCACAGGGCGACATCACGGGTATCGAAAACGTTATTGATCAGGACGGCACGATATCGGGCCGCGTTGGGCAGAACATCAGCCAGTTCTGGTCGCCCTGGATGGAAACCGGCAATCCCGCCGGTCAAACGTCGATCAACTTTGGCGCATTCGATCAGGGCGTGATGAGTGTGGGCGGCAACGTCTCGGTCAGCGCGGGTGGAAACATCACGGACCTCGCGGTCTCGCTGCCCACCACGTGGTTTCTCACCCATGACGGCGCGGGCAACGCCGCCGTCAATACGGTGGGCGGCGGCAATCTGTTCGTTCATGCCGGCGGGAATATTCTGAGCGGGGACTACTTCGTTGCGAAGGGAACCGGAGCGATCACGGCGGGCGGCGGTATTGGCACCGACGGTGTGAACTACACGACGTATAGCGCGAACAACGCCAGCCGCGGGCTCAGTCCAATTGTTTCGTTCGGACCGGTCGGCACACTGCTGGCGGTGCAGGACGGCATCCTGAATGTCAGTGCGCGCCAAGGCGCGAATATCGGCGGCGTGCTGAATCCGTCATATGGCACGAGTAGCGGCGATCAGCAGGCCTACTCGTCCACGTCCGCCGTCAACGTCCAGTCCGTGACAGGCGACGTCGATTTCGGAACGTTGGCGCCTGCCCCGGACGACAAGAGCCTCACGCTTATCCCGGCGATCAGCACCTTGCCCGCCAGCCTGAACCTCACCGCGTTCACGGGCGGTATCGCGCTCGATTCCGCCGGCACGCTTTACCCGTCCGCAACGGGCCAACTGAACCTCGTCGCCAATCAGACGATCAGCTTTTCCAACGTAGCGAATGGCGGCCAGACTTTCGGCCTGTCGGACGCCGATCCATCGTCCATGCCGTCGCCCGTCAATCCCACGGCTACGCCCGACCTTCACGCGTCGAGCGCACTGCATGCCGGCGATTCGACGCCCGCACGCATCTACAGCCTGAACGGCAGCATCGTGAACGGCATCCTCGGCTCGACGGGGTTTTACGGCAACCAGGTGACGGTGACGATCGACAAGCCGGCCCTGATCCAGGCCGGGCAGGACATCGTAGACCTCGCGTTTCAGGGGCAAAACCTGCGTGCGGCGGACGTGACCCGCATTGTTGCCGGGCGCGACATCTACGACACGCCGCTGCTTGCCAGTTCGACGGCTCTGGTTCCTGCCTTGCTGCTGGGCGGTCCCGGTACGTTCGACGTCGAAGCCGGACGCAACATCGGGCCGCTGACGAATCAGCAGCAGGCCTTCGTTGCCAGCGGTCGGAACGACGGATTTGTCGCGCCGCCAACGGGTATCGAGGCAGTAGGCAACGCGTTGAATCCGAATTTGCCGCACGAAAGCGCCAACATTCAGGTGTTGTTTGGCGTAGGGCCGGGCGTCGACAGCGCCGGGTTCATCTCCGCCTATATCGATCCTTCGAAGACAGTGCCCGGCGTTCCGTCCACGACGCCGGCCCTGATCGCCTTCATGGAGCAGTACGATGCCGGGCTTGCCGTCGACACGGGGCGCGCGCAGGACAAGGACGCCGCGAAGCAGGCCGTGGGCACGCTCACCGCTGCGCAGGCGTGGCAGCAGTTCCAGGCGCTGCCGCCCTACGTGCAGCAGCTCTTTGCCGAACAGGTGTTGTTCAGCGTGCTGACCGACGTGGGGCAGGACTACAACAATCAGGCAAGCCCCTACTACCGGCAGTACGCGCGCGGCTACCAGGCCATCAACACGCTGTTCCCGTCGTCGTTGGGTTATACGGCGAACAATCTCGGCGGCGGCAGCAACGGCGCGAACAAGCTTGTCAGCACCGGCAATCTCGATATCCGCAGTACGACCATCCAGACGCAGCAGGGCGGCACGATCTCGATTCTGGGGCCGGGCGGCCAGGCGCTGGTGGGCAGTACGTCGGCCCCGCCCGCCATCGTCAACGCCAACGGCCAGGTGGTGGCAGGCCCCGGCACGCAGGGCATCCTGACGCTCGAGCAAGGCGATATCGACATCTTCACGGACCAGAGCGTGCTGCTTGCGCAAAGCCGGATCTTCACCGAGCAGGGCGGCGCGATGACCATCTGGAGTTCGAACGGCGACATCAACGCCGGCAAGGGTTCGAAGTCGGTGGCCGATACGCCTGCGCCGAATTACGTGTGCGACGTGAACCACTATTGCACGGTGGACGCACGCGGCGAGGTGAGCGGTGCAGGCATCGCGACGCTGCAGACCATTGCCGGTGCGCCGGCCAGCGACGCGACCCTGATCGCGCCGCGCGGCACAGTGGACGCAGGCGACGCCGGTATTCGCGTGTCGGGCAATCTCAACGTCGCGGCGCTGCACGTGGCGAACGCCGACAACATTCAGGTTCAGGGGCAGTCCGCCGGAATTCCCGTGGCGCAGACGGTGAACACCGGCGCACTGACGGCGGCGAGTTCCGCTGGGTCCGCCGCGAGCCAGCTGGCCCAGGACATCGTGAAGAACAATGCGACCGGCGTCGGCCAACGGCGTTGGAGCATCTCTGTGCAGGTGGAAGGATTCGGGGATGCCGGCGACGGCGACCCAAGGAAGCGTAAGTCCGCACAGGTGGGCTACGACCCGGCCAACGCCGTTTCCGTCATCGGATTCGGTGGCGTGGGCCAGGCGCAGAAGGCGGCTTTGAGCAAGGAAGAGCAGGAGCGGTTAGGGAAGATTTGAGTTGCTAAGGTTGTCGTGGTCCGCATGGAGCATGTGGCGGACCGGATGACGTGTGAGGCAGAAGAGGAACGGCCCTGCTGTGCAGGGCCGTTCGCCATTGGGGCATCGATCTGGCGGATGGTGCGATCAGCGTCCTGTCACCGAGCCCGAGCAGACCGTCGTGTTGCCGATGTTGAGGTTGAATGCGCTGGCGTTGGAGAGGAAGTCGCTGTTGATCGCCGTCAGGTAGGTCGAGGGCACCGAATCGAAGCCGTTGCCGCGAAGGACGGACGCATTGCTCATGGCGTAGTGCTGCGTCAGGAAGTCGACAATCGCAGTAGCGGGAGACGGGCTGTTTGACTTCGGGTTGGCATAGCACTGGCTGACGATGATCTGGATCGTGCCGGCGATGGGATAGCCGGTTGACGGGTTGCGGACGGCCGGCACCCAGTTGGACGGGTTCCGGGCGATCAGTCTGGTGCCGGGCGCGGAGGCGGAGCCCATCGCCGTGGTCGCGTTCTGGTACGTCGGGACGAAGTCCGTGCCCGTGAAGTCGTTCCGCAGGCTCGCAACCGGAAGATTGTTTGCTTTGGCCGGCGTGCTGGAGGGCGCGAGGAACGTGTTGGTGTAGTCGGGACTTAGATAACCGAGGCCAGCGCCGGAGAGCGCAAGCAGAGAAGCGGCAACGCGACTGCTGCCTGATGCTGGCGCGAAGTTCGACGGCACGCCAGCAATGAATTCGCCCGCGAAGTTTTGCGACTCGGTAAACGTGATGTTCGAGTTGGGCGCGACCGTCACGCCGTTGCGCACGAACGGCGTCGTGTGGCAGACCTGCGCGAGGTGAGCGGTCAAAAGATCGGTTGCGTCGCCGTCGCCAGCGGTATAGATCACCGTGATTGGCTTGCTCGTAGCCGAATAGACCGAGCCGTTGTCCGGGTTGACGACCTGGTTCCAGTTGGTCAGCTTGCCGGAGAAGATGCCGCACAGGTCGTCGTCGTTGAGCGCAACGGTGGGCGTCGCGCTGCCCGGCAGCGCGGGCCCTGTGCCGGCCGGAGCGTTCACAAGGGCAATCGTGACGGGCGTGATGAGGTACGGAATCTGGATCAGCGGGCCGTTCGTGACGCCGAGCGTCGACGTGTAGGCCGAGATCTGTGCCGGCGAGAGCGGCGCGTCGCTGATCGCGAAGTCGACCGTACCCGTCACCGTGACGGTACCGGAGTCGAATTGCGAGGGGTCGTTGTTCAGGAACGCCGCCTCGCCTCTGGCTGAACCGACCGCGTAGTAAGAAATCGTGCCGTTTGCCGCAGGGGAAGCAGAGACTTCAGTGCCAATCAGCGGAGTGACCATTGACGAGCCGCCACCGATCATCGATGGCGCCGTTTGCGCTATGGCAACCGGGGTGCCGAGGATCGACGTGGCAAGCGTGACGGCCCGACAGATCCTGCGTTTGTTGAGTTTCATGGGAATTCCTGTATGGGCTTGACCACACCCGCGTATGGCGTGCGGAATTAGCGTCTGTGCTGCGAATCCGGGCGGATAAAAAGAGAACGGCCCTGCTACGCAGGGCCGTGAAATGCAAAGCTCTAGTCAGACGGATGGCGCGATTAGCGGCCTACCTTTCCTGAGCAGCCCGTCGTGTTGCCGATGTTGAGGTTCCACGTGCTGGCGTTGGAGAGGAAGTCGTTGTTGATCGCCGTCAGGAAGCCCGAGGGCACCGAGTCGAAGCCGTTGCCGTGAAGCGTCGCCGCGTTGCTGCTCGAATAGTGCTGCGTCAGGAAGTCGACGACCGCAGCAGCGGGAGACGGGCTGTTCGAACCCGGGTTGGCGTAGCACTGGCTGACGATGATCTGGCTCGTGCCGGCGATGGGGTAGCCCGTCGTCGGGTTGCTAACGGCCGGCACCCAGTTGGCCGGGTTCTTGGCGGTGAGTTGGGCACTCGGAGCCTTGGCCGTGCCGATGGCCGTCGTTGCGTTCTGGTACGTCGGAACGATGTCCGTGCCCGTGAAGTCGTTACGCAGGCTGGCGACCGACAGATTGTTCGTCTTGGCCGGCGAGCTGGACGGTGCGAGGAACGTGTTGGTGTAGTCCGGGCTCAGATAACCCACGCCAGCGCCGGAGAGCGCAAGCAGCGCGGCCGCAACGCCGCCGCTGCCCGTTGCCGACCGGAAGTTCGACGGCACGCCGCCGGTGAATTCGCCCGCGAAGTTTTGCGACTCGGTGAACGTGATGTTCGAGTTGGCCGCAACCGTCACGCCATTACGCACGAACGACGTCGTATGGCAGACCTGTTGAAGGTGAGCCGTCGTCAGGTCGGTCGTGCCGCTGTTGTCTGCGCGATAGATCACCGTGATCGGCTTGCTCGTGGCCGAGTAGACCGAGCCGTTGTCCGGGTTGACGACCTGGTTCCAGTCGGTCAGCTTGCCGGAGAAGATGCCGCACAGGTCGTCGTCGCTGAGGGCAACGGTGGGCGTCGTGCTGTTCGGCAGAGCCGGGCCCGTGCCGGTCGGGGCGTTCACGAGGGGAATCGCGATCGGCGTGACGATGTACGGAATCTGGATCAGCGGGCCGTTCGTGACGCCGAGGCCACCCGTCGAGGTGTAAGCCGAGATCTGGGCCGACGACAGCGGCGCGTCGCTGTTCGCGAAGTCAACCGTGCCCGTTACGGTGACCGTACCGGAGTTGAATTGCGAGGGGTCGTTGTTCAGGAAGGCCGTTTGACCTTTGCCCGAGCCGACGGAGTAGTACGAAATCGTGCCGTCCGCAGCGGGGAACGCCGAGATTTCGGTGCCGATGGTCGGCGCGACGAGCGACGAGCCGCCGCCGATCAGCGACGGCGCCGTTTGCGCCATGGCGACCGAGGCGCCGAGGGCGGAAATGACGAGGGTGATAGCCTGGCAGATCTTGCGCTTGCTGGATTTCATGAGATTTCCTTGAACGAAGATAAAGGGAATGCCTGTCGCCTGATGACGAGACGAGTACCGCTTGATTGCCACATTGCGGCGACCGGTATCCGGTGTGAACCGCCGAATTACTCTAGGTGAAATCTGGAAAGAATTTGTGAAACTTTTATATCGAATGGTACGGACCATTTTTGAAAATCGGCTGTAACCCATATGGGCTCTGGAAAGAACGATTGGGAGCGCCGCAGCGAGCCGAAAAAAGCCGAAGACAGGCAACAAAAACGAGCGAAAGAAAACCCGCAACCGCCCAGGTAGCAAGCCAGGCGAACCCGTGCCCGCGACGGGCGAAGCCCCTAACGCCCTTCCACGTCAATTTGATGGCAGATGCTACGGACCATTTCTGTCACGTCTTGAAAAGCCTCGCCATTCCGCGATTCGCCCTTTATAAAGAAGTGAATTTCGACGTAAAAAATAAACCACGCAATGCGGCATGAATATAAAACGTCGAAACGTCTATATGACATGAACGGCAATCGAATTCACCGAAAACGATTTAATGGAAACCACTCAAGCGCGCCCAAAATGTTGCCCACCATTCGTCATAATTCTGATCCACTTCGCTGCTTAGTCTTTGCCGGGCGAATCCGTCCGGCATGAGGCGCGCCGGGGACCCGACGAACAGACGAGGCCATGCGGGGTGTGCTGTGGAGTATCGATGCACGCGGCAGACGCGTCCGTCGCCGCCCGCCTGTTGCTCCGGCATCGAACCCAGCCCTATGACAAGTACACGCTCCCGCTTCGGTCGCTTCCGTCGTGTTCCCGCAGGCTTCGCGATTCTGTTGACCGGTCTGGTCGCCGCGCGGTTTGCCTTCGCGCAGGTCAGCCTCAACTTTTCGAATGCGGACGTGGCGCAGGTGGCCAGGGCCATCGGCGCCGCCACCGATACGACGATCATCGTGGACCCGCGCGTGAAAGGGCAGCTCAATCTCGTTTCCGACAACCCCGTCAGCAAGGAGCGCGCGCTCAAGACGCTCGAGGCGGCGCTGCGCATGCAGGGCTTCGCGCTCGTGCGCGATCACGGCATTCTGAAGGTGGTGCCCGAGGCCGATGCGAAGCTGCAAGGCACGCCCACCTACGTCGGCAACACGCCGCGCGCGAGCGGCGACCACGTCATTACGCAGGTGTTCCGGCTGCGCAACGAATCCGCGACGAACCTGCTGCCCGTGTTGAAGCCGCTCGTGAGCCCCAACAACGTGATCGCGGCCTACGCGAACGACAACACGCTCGTCGTCACGGACTACGCCGACAACGTGCGCCGCATCGCGGAGATCATCTCGGGCATCGACGCCAGCACGTCGCAGCGCGTGGCCGTGGTGCCGCTCAATCACGAAAGCGCCATGGACCTCGCGCCCGTCGTGCAGAAAATGCTGGACCCGAGCACGACGGGCAACGCGGACGCCACGCTCAAGGTGTCGGTGAGCGCGGACCCGCGCCTCAACGCATTGCTGCTGCGTGCCACCGACCCCGGCCGCGTCGCCGACGCCAAGGCGCTCATCGCGCAGCTCGATGCGCCCACGCGCGTGCCCGGCAACATGCACGTGGTGCGCCTGCAAAACGCGAGCGCCGTGGATCTCGCGAGGGTGTTGCGCGGCATGCTGGGTCTCGCCGGCGATACGGGCAGCGGTTCGTTGGGCAATGCGTCGTCGAAGAGTTTCAGCGAGGGCAACGGCGGCATGTCGGGCAAGAGCGGCGGTACGGGCACCGGCACAAATGCGTCCACGGGCACAGCCGGCGTGCCGCCGCTGCCGGGCACGACCGACAGCGCATCGGGCTCGAACGGCGGCGACACCACGACGGGCCGCGGCGGCCTGATTGCGGGCGCGATGGGCGGCGGCGCGGAGTCCGCCGCGAACGGCATGATCCAGGCCGACGCCGCCACGAACTCGCTCGTCATCACGGCACCAGAGCCGGTCTACCAGAACATCCGCAACGTGATCGACCAGCTCGACGTGCGTCGCGCGCAGGTCTATCTGGAAGCGATGATCGTGGAGATGAGCGCGACGTCGGCCGCGAATCTCGGCGTGCAGTGGCAGGGCGCCATCCAGTCGGGCAACGGCAACAACGCGCTCTATGGCAGCACGAACTTCGGTACGTCGACGAGCCAGAGCATCGTGGACCTCACGGCGCAAGGGCAGACGCTTGGCCAGAATCTCTCCACGGCAACGGCCACCACGCTGCTCAACAACGGCATCAACATCGGCCTGCTGCACAAGTTCGGCAAGTTCTTCGGACTCGGGGCGCTCGTGCAGGCGCTGGCCACCGTGAGCAACGCGTCGATTCTCTCGTCGCCGAATCTCATCACGCTCGACAACGAGGAAGCGCGCATCGTGGTGGGCTCGAACGTACCGGTGCAAACGGGTTCGTATTCGACGGCTACGGCCGTGTCGAGCACGGGCGTCAATGCGTTCAACACGTTCGACCGCCAGGACGTGGGCATCGTGCTGCACGTGCGCCCGCAGATCACGAAGGGCGGCGTCATCAAGCTGCAGATCTATTCCGAAGACTCGTCGGTGGACCCGACCTCGGTGAACAACCCGGGCGGCGTGACCATCATCAAGCGGTCGGTGCAATCGACCGTGCTCACCGACGATGGCGAGATCATCGTGCTGGGCGGACTTATTCAGGATAACTATTCGGACGGAAACAACAAGGTGCCGTTCCTCGGCGACCTGCCGCTGATCGGCTCGCTGTTTCGTGCGGAAAACAAGAGCCGCACGAAGACGAACGTGATGGTGTTTCTGCGGCCCGTGATCCTGCACGACGGCGAGACCACAGCGAGCATTTCGGGCAACCGCTACGACCAGTTGCAACAGCAGATGAGCGACTACCGGTCGGACAACCGCATCGAACGCGACCGCGACAGCCCCGCGCTGCCGCCGCGTCCGCCGGGCCCGGAGCAGGGCGTCGCGCCGGCCGAAGGCCTCTTCGACTTGCAGCGGATGAAGCGGCCGTCCGGGAGTGGCGATGGCGGTTCGGATCGCGCGCCGGACAGCGTGACCGGTGCAACGGCAGCGACAGGTGCAACAGGTGCTTCGGCTGCTGCAAGTGCTTCAGGTACAACAGGAGCCCCATGATGTCTGCGTTCCGCTACGAAGCAATCAACCCCACGGGCAAGACCTTGCGAGGCGTGCTGGAAGCCGACAGCGCGAAGGCCGGGCGCAGCCAGTTGCGCGCGCAGGGCTTGACGCCGCTCGTGGTCGAACTCGCGGCGTCGCGGCTGCATGGCGAGCGCAACCGGCGGCTCGCGCTCGGCAAGAAGCTCTCGCAGCGCGAGCAGGCCATCGTGACGCGGCAACTCGCGAGCCTGCTGATCGCGGGCCTGCCGCTCGACGAATCGCTTTCGGTGTTGAGCGACCAGTCCGAGCGCGACTACGTGCGCGAACTGATGGCCTCCATTCGTGCCGAGGTGGTGGGCGGCCATTCGTTTGCGAACGCGCTTTCGCAGCATCCGCGCGATTTTCCCGACATCTATCGCGCGCTCGTGGCGGCGGGCGAGCACACGGGCAAGCTGGGCGTGGTGCTCTCGCGGCTCGCGGACTACATCGAGCAGAGCAACGCGCTGCGGCAGAAAATCGTGCTCGCGTTCACGTACCCCGCGGTCGTGACGGTCATCGCGTTCGGCATCGTCACGTTTCTGTTGAGCTACGTGGTGCCCCAGGTCGCCAACGTGTTCACGAGCACCAAACAGCAATTGCCGTTTCTCACGGTGGCGATGCTCGCGCTCTCGGGTTTCGTGCGGCACGGGTGGTGGGCCGCGCTCGGCGGGCTCTTCGCGACGGGTTGGCTCGTGCGCAAGGTGCTTTCGCTGCCGGGGCCGCGGCTCGCGTTCGACCAATGGCTGCTCACGGCGCCGCTCGCGGGCCGGCTCGTGCG
The DNA here is from genome assembly GCF_034424375.1 of Paraburkholderia kururiensis. Classification (NCBI taxonomy): domain Bacteria; kingdom Pseudomonadati; phylum Pseudomonadota; class Betaproteobacteria; order Burkholderiales; family Burkholderiaceae; genus Paraburkholderia; species Paraburkholderia kururiensis. Next base: position 2,188,763 of record NZ_CP139965.1, read on the forward strand.
CGGCTACAACACGGTGCGCTTCGCGAGCACCCTCGGCATTCTCTCGGCAGCCGGCGTGCCGATTCTGCGCGCGTTGCAGGCCGCGGGCGAAACGCTCAGCAACCGCGCGATGCTGAACAAGGTGGAAGACGCCATCGTGCGCGTGCGCGAAGGCTCGTCGCTCTCGCGTGCGCTCGGCAACACGAAGACGTTTCCGCCGGTGCTCGTGCATCTGATCCGCTCGGGCGAGGCGACCGGCGACGTGACGACGATGCTCGACCGCGCGTCCGAAGGCGAGTCGCGCGAACTGGAACGCCGCACCATGTTTCTCACGAGCCTGCTCGAACCGCTGCTGATTCTCGCGATGGGCGGCGTGGTGCTCGTGATCGTGCTTGCGGTGATGATGCCCATCATCGAACTCAACAACATGGTGCAGTGATGAACGGCGCACCGGCCGCGCGTGGCGGCATGCAGGTTCAACGCACGAACGCGCTCGGGCTCTGCGCGTCGGGCAGTCTGATTTCGCGCTGCAAGCCGTTGCTTTCCACGACGATGGACCGCGCGTGTACCTCCGCGAGTTTCACGGCGTTGCCGAGCGCACCGCCCAACCGCACGACGCGTGCCGCGTCGCCGCCCAGGCTCACGATGGCGGCCGCGTGGTGCGCATCGAACGAGAGAATGCCGAGCAGCTGGATGGTGTTGTGCGTGTCGGCGTCGGGCGAGGCGCCGAAGAGGGTCGTGCCGGCGGACACGTCGAGCGGCGCGGGCGGCGGCGGGGTGGCCGGTGCGGCGGGCGCGGGTGCGCTGAATACGCGCGCCCACCCGAGCACCACGGCGATAAACAACGCGGCCGCAGCGGCCGTGGCGAGCATGGGTGCAACGGCGCGGCGGTTCAGAGGCAGGCGGATCATGGCGTGTGTCCTGGGCGAAGAAGCGGAACCAAACAAGCGGGCGATTAAGCGGCGCGTGCACGAAACGCAGTACAGGCCGACATTTTTTGACGCGAGGGTGAACAGATGATGACGCGGTCCGGAATGCTTCATTCAACGCATGCGTGTACCGCGCATGCGGCGCGGCGACGCCAACGCCAGGCGCACCGTCAACGCGGCTTTACGCTCATCGAGATCATGGTGGTGATCGCCATTCTCGGCATTCTCGCCGCGCTCATCGTGCCGAAGATCATGAGCCGTCCCGACGAGGCGCGGCGCGTGGCGGCGAAGCAGGACATCGGCACCGTGATGCAGGCGCTCAATCTGTATCGGCTCGACAACGGGCGGTATCCGTCGCAGGACCAGGGGCTGCGCGCGCTCGTGGAAAAGCCGACGGTAGACCCCGTGCCGAACAACTGGAAAGACGGCGGTTATCTGGAGCGGCTGCCCAACGACCCGTGGGGCAACGCGTACCAATATCTGAATCCGGGCGTGCACGGCGCAATCGACGTGTTCAGTTATGGCGCCGACGGTAAGGCAGGCGGAGAGAACAACGATGCAGACATCGGCTCGTGGCAGTGAGCGCAGCGAAGCGCGCATGCGCGGCTGGGGCGTGAGCATCGCGCTGTCGTTCGTGCGGGCTGAGCGCATCGCGCGTGACGGTGGCCTTGCGCACAGCGTGACGCGTGCCGGCGCCCGACTTGCGCGGCACCGCGTGCGCGCGCCGCAGCGCGCCGCGGGCTTCACGCTGCTCGAAATGCTCGTCGTCATGTTGATCGTGGGGCTGCTCGTGGCCGTGGTGACGCTCGCGCCCACCACGAACCGCCGCACCGATCTCGCAGAAGAAGCGCAGCACCTCGCCAGCCTGCTCGAATCGGCCGGCGACGAGGCACAGGTGCGGTCCACGCCCATCGCATGGCAGCCCGTGAACGGTGGGTACCGCTTCTATCAGCGCGCCGAAAACGGCGCCTGGCAGCCCATGACCGACGACCTGTTTCGCGCGCATCGGTGGAGCGCGAGCGTGACGGGCGTGTCGATGCGCTACACGGGCGGCGCGTCGATTTCGCGCGTGGTGCTGGGCGCGGAAAGTATCGACGTGCCTGTCACGATCGCGTTGTCGTCCGGGTCGGTGCAATGGCTCGTGGTCGGCACGGGCATCGGCAACTTCGTCGTGCGCGCGCCATGAACGCGTTTGCAGGCATGCCGCCACGCGCCGTGCGAGGTGCGCGATGACGACTCTCGTCGTGCTGCTGCCTGCTATTCCATTCAGGAATACGAATCTTGACGGCGAGTACAAGGAGCACGATGAGCACGATGAGTCCGTGCATTACGCGCTGTTCGATCGTCGTGGGCAGATCGTGCAAACCGGCGAGTGTGTGCCCAGCGCGTTGCCGAAGGCGCAGACGGCCGTGCTGATTCTCTCGGCGCGCGACACGCTGCTGCTCGAAGCGAGCCTGCCGCCCGTCGCGGGCCCGAAGCTGCGCAAGCTGCTGCCGAACGTCGTGGAAGAGTTTTTGATCGACGATGCGCAGCGCAGTCATATTGCCGTTGCGCCCGCGCGCAAGGGCGAGGCGAACCGTGTCGTCGCGGTGGTGGATCGCGAGCGGTTTGCAGCGGTCGTGCAACGTTTCGCCGCGCTCGGGTATGGGCAGTTGCGCGTGGTGCCGCTGGCGCATTGCATGCCTTCGCCGGAGCACGAGCCGCCAGACGACGCGCACGAAGCGCACGAATCACATGAAGCGAGGCGCGAACCGGAACTCGCGCCCGGCGATGACGAAGACGCAAGCGAGGCATCGTTACTGGCGGGCGAGACGGACGCGCGCCATGCCAGCCGCCACTCGGGCGTGCTGATTGTGCGGCGCGCGCCGCTCGCGCAAACGACGGCAGGCACGGGCAGTGAAGCCGAAGCTCACGCGGCAGCAACGGTGCTCATGCAGACGGCCACGCAGGAACAGGCGGCCTACGCCAACGGCGATGAGCCGCGCGACAACGCCGTTGCCGCTTCCGTCGAACATGTCGGCCCCCTCGAAAGCATTGCAGCGGCCGAACCGCCGCAACGCGTCGAACTCGCGATCCGCCAGGGGCCCACGGGCTTCGGCATGGAAGTGTCCGCGGACCGTCTCGACACGACGATTGCCGAACTCGCGCGGCGCGGCACGCTGCAGGTATGGGCGTTGACTGCTACCGGCGTGGCCGACGCAGCAGGTGAAGCGAACGAAGCGACCACGGCGGCCAGGCCTGCAACGAAGGCACAAGACCACGCGCACAGCGCGTCGATGGAGCACGCCATCCATCACAGCGGTCCGTCGAACTCGTCGCAAACCTCAACGCAAACGTCGGCGCAATTGTCATCGCAAACCTCGCCGCACAGCGCCTTCCCGCTCGCCGCGCAAACCTTCGCGTGGGCGCACCTCGCGCGCAACGCGCTCGCGTGCCCGTTCGACCTGTGCCAGTTCGAATTCGCCCACGCGGGGCGCGGGGCGGCGAGCGGCCACGGCGGTCTGCGTCCGTGGTGGCCTGCTATTGCACTCGTCGTCACATCGGTCGGGGTGTCCGTCGCGGCCGTCAACGTTCAGTGGTGGCAGTTGCGTCATCGGCAAGACGCGTTGAATGCGCAGATGACGGCGCTCGTCAAAGACGCCTTTCCCGGCGTCACGCTGGTTCTCGATCCGCACACGCAGATGCAGATCGAACTCAAGCGGCTGCGCGGCGCGGCCGGCGACTTGCGGCCCGATGACTATCTCGTGCTGGCTGCGGCGCTTTCGCGCGCATTGGGGCCCATTCCGTCGAGCGCGCTCGCCACGCTCGATTACAGCGATGGCGTGCTCGCCGTCACGTTCAAGCCGGAGACGGCTATCGACGGCGACGGCCTGCGGCGGCGTCTCGTCGCGCAGGGCGTATCGACCCAGGAGGACAACGGCAAATGGCTGCTCGGCTCGCTCAATTCCACCACGCGCGCGCCGCGCTGACCGAATGGTTCGAGGCGCGCGCGCCGCGCGAGCGCGTGCTGCTCGTCGCGGGCGGCGCGGTGCTGCTCGTTGCGTTCGTCTACGCCGTGCTGTGGGAGCCTGCCTATGAAGGACGCGCGCGCGTCGCGGCCAGCCTGCCGCTGCTCGATGCGCAACTCGCCGACGTGCGCGCGCAAATGGACGAAGCGCGCCGCCTGCGCGCGGCGGCCGCCGTGAGTGCGCCGCAAGGCAACGCGTTGCGCGAGGCGCTGGCGGCGTCGCTCGCGCAGGCCGGCATGGGCGAAGCGCGCGTGGTCGCCACGGGCGGCAGCGTGCAGATCGACGCGAAGGCCGTGCCCTTCGCCGCGTGGATGGCCTGGCTCGACCAGGTGCGCCGCGAGCAGCACGTGCGCGTCGTCAACGCACACGCGAACGCGGACGCACGCGCGGGCCTCGCCACGGTGTCGGCTACGCTGCAACCGGCGGCGCAACAGTAGGCGACGAAAGATGGGGCGCGAAAGACGAGGCGCGAAACATGGGGTGCGAAACGCGAGGCGCAAAAGACACGTCGCAAAAGACACAGCGCGAAGGACACAGCGCGAAGGACACAGCGCCAAAAACACAGCGCCAAAAACACAGCGCGAAATGCGGGCGCGACAGATGAACCGCAAAAACATGCGGCCCAAACACGCTGCCTAAAAACGCCGCCCGAAAACAGGCCCCCAAAAACGCTCCCCCCAACAACGCCCCCACGCCACTCCCCACCGCCAAGCCAGCACCCCCAACCCCAACGTCACCTTCGCCGCGACGTCACCTGACTGTCACAGTCTTTACCTATCGTATGACGTTCGCATTTTTCCGGTGGGCGCCATTCGTTCGGGGCGGGCGCTATCCGCTGGGCGCATCTTTTTTCCGGCCATTGACTCATGAGACGTTCATGGACGCCAACCGGTGTCCTGGCGCTGATCGCATGCCTGGTGTTTGCCGCCTTCACGGCGCGTTGCGCCGAGGCGCAGCAGGCGGCGCGAGACAGTCGAGCGGCGGGTGCAGTGCATTTCGATCTGCCCGCGCAGCCCTTGTCTCAGGCCTTGCAAGCGTTTGCGCACGTCACGGAGCTCGTGGTGCTGGCGCCCGCGCCTTTGCTGGAAGGGCGCACGAGCGCCGCCCTGGCGGGCGACTACGCGCCGCGCGATGCGCTCGAGCAACTGCTCGCGGGCACCGGATTGCGAGCCGAATTCACGGGCCCGGACGAGGCCATCATCGTGGCGCAGCCCGAACCGGCTGCACCTGCGCCGCCGGCCGCGGCGGGCAGCGAGCCCGCCAGTGCCGCGCAGTCCGCGGACGGCATCGGCGGCAACGACGAACAACGCGCCTATGCAGCCATGCTGCAGGCGCGCATGACTGAAGCGCTGTGCGCGCAGCCCGCTGCCGTGCCGGGCAGTTACCGGCTCGTGGCGCAACTGCGTATCGACGACAAGGGGACAGTAGTGGCAGTCAACCTGGTGGCATCGAGCGGCCTGGCCTCGCGCGACGCGGCCATCGTGCGCGCACTGCGCCGCATGAAGCTCGATTCGGCGCCGCCCGCGGGCGTGCCCGAGCCTGTCACGATCCTGTTGCGGCCCGTGGGCAACGGCGTGCACTTTCACTGCCCGCAGCCGGACTCGAACTAGCGCCATGGCCGACAGTACCCGCGTCCAGCTCCGCAAGCTCCTGGCCTCGCGCTACGCGTATCTGGTCAGGCGCCTCGAGCGCGTGACGGGATCGAAAGACGGCGCCGCCGACGCGCTGCACGAAACGTGGCTGCGTCTGGAAAACGCCAACGTCACGACGCAGGTGGCCAACGCGGACGCCTATATCCTCGGCATGGCCAACAACGTGGCCATCGACCAGCATCGGCGCGAGCGCCGGCATCTGCACGACGACGACGTCGAAACCCTGATGGAAGTGCCCGACGAACTCGCGGACCCCGCGCGCATCGTCGAGGCGCGGCGCAAGGTGGAAGCCTTGAAGGACGTGCTGCGCGGTCTCACGCCGCGGCGCCGCGCCATTCTGATCGCGGCGCGCGTGGACGGCCTGCTGAACCGCGAGATCGCCGAGCAGTTCGGCATTTCGCTGCGGCTCGTGGAAAGCGAGTTGAGCGCGGCCCTCAAGTATTGCCTGCAACGCGTCCAGGAAGCGGGCGACGCCTACCCTGGTTCGCGCAGCGGGCCACGTAAATTTTGAGCCTCATCGCAATGACCAAAGCTGAAGCCGATTCCGTCGACCTCGCGCAGCAAGAAGCGCGCGCGTGGCTGCTGCGCCTGCGTTCGGGCCAGGCGGGCCCGGCCGATGCCGCGGCGTTCGGCGAATGGTGCGCCGATCATCCGCAGACGGCTCAGCTGTTGCGCGAGACGTGGGGTTCGCTGCGCACGGCGGCAGCGGAGATCGCGCAGGAAGAGCGGGCGTCGGGCCGTTCGTGGGCCGGCGTGGCGCGCCGCGAACGCGCCGTGCGCACGGGCCGGCGCGCCTTCGTCGGCTTCGCGGTGGCGGCGGGCGCGTCGTGGCTCGCGCTGCGTCCGCCCATGCAGTTGTGGCCGTCGCTGGGCGACATGGCCGCGGACTACTACACGGGCACGGGCGAGCAGCGCCGCGTGGCGCTCTCGGACCGCGTGAGCGTCGAAATGAATACGCAGACGCGGCTCGACGTGCTGCCCACGCGCGTGGCCGCACGCGGCGTGGAACTCGTGGACGGCGAAGCCGAATTCGACGCAGCCGCGCCCGCCGCGGGCCGCGTCGCGCCGCTCCAGCCGGTCACGGTCGTGGCCGGCAAAGGCCGCATGCAGGCGCAGGTGGCGCGCTTCAACGTGCGCCGCACGGGCGCCGAGGTGTGCGTCACGTGCGTGTCGGGCTGGCTCGTGCTCGACCATCCGGTGCAGCGTTCGCGCGGCGACCTCACGCTGCGCGCGGGCGAGCAGGTCACCTACGACGACCGCCACGTGCGGCCCGTCACGCGTACCGACGCTGCCGCCGTCACCGCATGGCGCCGCGGCGTGCTGGTGTTCAACGGCGTGCCGCTTTCCGAGGTGATCGACGAGATCAACCGCTACCGGCCCGGCAAGGTCGTGCTGCGCAATGCGGCGCTGGGCCAGAACCGCATCCAGGCGCAATTCCCCATTACGCGGCTCGACGACGTGCTCGACATGATGGGCCGCCTGTACGGCGCGCGCGTCATGCGGCTGCCGGGCAACATCGTGCTGCTGAGCTGAAGCGAAGCTGCGCGCGCGGTGCGTTCGGCCACGCGCTGCACGACGAAACGCGCTTCGCGCTTTGCGGGTTACCCCCCGTCCCATCCGACCTGATCAATGAGGGCCTGTAGAAAGGCCCCAACGCGTGCACGTGCCTGCGAGCCGGCGCGCGCGCCCTCGCATGGCGGAAGAAGGCAAGGGCACAAGGGGCGCCCGCACGATGCGGGCAGGTTCAACTCAGCGCGAGCGGTGGCGGACATGAAAGTATCGCAACTGCATGACTCTTCTTGCCGGACGCACACCGTTTCCGCGCAGATTCGCGACGCAGCCGTGCGCTGGGTCCTCTGGCTGCGCTCGCGCGAGGCGAACGAGGCCGACCGCGAAGCCTTCCGGCGCTGGCGGATGCAGAGCGAGGCGCATGCGCGCGCGGCGCGCGACATCGTCTGGCTCTGGAAGATGCTCGGCATGCCGGGCCGCGAGGCCACGGACTGGGCCTCGTCGGTTCATTGAGTCATCCGTCTTGTCTTAAGCGTCCGCGGTCGGACGATGGCGCGTGCATGGCGTTTTCTTTTCGTCGCCGGTTGCCGGTTGCCCATGCCGTGGCCGCGCGCAGTCGAACGTTCGTCTGCGGGTTAGCGCCGCTCGCTTCGACCTAGTTTATGTAAGCGATACGCGCGCGCTTCAGCTCGACGCAGGGCCGCCTGAAGTGCTCGCGCGAGCGGCGGACCAGGCTGCGTCGAGCGGGTCGTCGGCGGCGCGATACGGTTCGAGCAGAAAAGGAAAACGTTCGGCGAACAGTGCGGATTCTTGCAAGGCGACGATATGGTTGATCATCCATTGCAGCAGATCGCTTCCCTGCCGGATCTGGGCCGCGCTCCAGGCCGGCATCGTCGAAAAGAGGGCGGCAAAGCCGCTCCAGCGCGAAGGCCGGTCGCTGGCAGCGGGCCGGATGTAGGTGTTCAGGCACACGTTGGTGTTCTCGTCGAGCGCGCCGACGAAGAGCCCCTTCGGCGTGGGCACACCCACCTGCTGCCACTTTTGCGCGAGCGCAAGGGCACGCACCACGCGCGCGAGCACGAAGGCCACGTCCGTTTCGATCCCGATATCCGCCATCGACATCACGCCGTTGCGCTGCATGCAGCGCGCCACCGCATGAGGCCGGATCGTGTTCGACGCGAAGCTGCGCAGCACGAGATCGGGCACGGCGAGGTCGAGCTGGAATTCGCGCAGTCCGTGCTCCGCGCTCATCGTGGAGAAATTCAGGAAGAGGCCTTCGCGTTCGCCCACGGTGCCCACGTACGGTTCGAGCCCGAGCCGCGCGAGCTTCGGCGCGATCTGGCGTTCGAGCAGGCGCATGAGATTGCGCCGGTTGCGCGTGCCGCCGAATTGATCGATGGCGCGCGTGATGACGTCGGCAATTTCCCAGCGGCGTTCTTCGGCGAAGAGGCGCGGGGAGCGGTTCAAATCGAGCTTGGCGCGGCCATGCGCGACACGTGGATCGACAAACATGCCGGGTTCTCGCGGATCCATGGCGGGCGGCGTGCTGCGCCCGCGGAGCAGGCAGGATAGCACGCGTATTTTGGTGCGTCGGATGGGGTGGACGAGGCGAGCGGCCTCGAGGCCGCGCATGCGGGCAGTGACGAAACAGGGGCGGGAGAAGACGTGATACGCACGATCATGGAACGCTTTGTCGAACAGAGCCCGATGGCCGTCATGGCGAGGCTCGTGATGCAGGCCGCGGTGCACGGCGAGTGGATGAGCGACGCGGCCGCAAGCGATGAAGCGCTGCGCGAGCCGCCGGTACACGAATCGGGGCAGACGCGCGAGGCGCTGTTCTCGCTTGCGGTGAAGGCGATGGCCGCCATTCCGGCGCCGTTTCCGTCGCTATCGCCTGTGTTGCATGCGCTGCCTGCGCATCCAGGCGCGGGCTTCGGTGCGGCCGTCACGGCCTTGCACGACAGCGTGAGCCGGCTGCGCAGCGAATGGGGCCGCACGCTCGTGAGGGACTGCGCCGAACTGCTCGCGCCGGCCGCTGCGCCAAGGCGGCGCGAGGCGGCCGCGACGGTAGCGGGATTTCGCGTGCGCGTGCTCGACAGCATGCTCGTCGCGCCAGCCGTTGCCTGCATGGCGCCCGCGGGCGCATGCGGACGCGATACCGCGACTACCGCTGAGGCCAGCACGGCCGCGGCGCTGCGCGCGCTGCCCGTCTACGATCCCGATCTCGCGATGGTGGTGGATCTTCTGCCGTACGAGCGCGGCTTCGTGCATGAGCGCGCGCTAGCCGCGAAGCTCCTGGAATCGGTTCGCCCCGGCGAGTTGTGGATCATGGACGGCCGCTTCGGTGCCAATGCCGTGCTCGCGGGCTGGCCGCGCGGCGGCAGCGCGTTCATCGTGCGCGAGCATGCCTGCATGCCGGTGCCGTGTCGCGAACTCGAGCCGGCGCGCGAGGCGGCGCTGATGGAAGGCGACGCCGTCTGCGAGCAGCGTGTGAGCCTTTCCGACGGCTGCGGGGCCTCGCTCGTGTTTCGGCGCATCGAATGGCGGCGCGGCGCGGTGGGCAACGGCGCGCAAGCTTCCGTTGTCGTGCTGACCAACGTGCCCGCTGCGCAACTCGACGCGGCTCGCGTCGTCGAGTTGTCGTGCCGGTCCTGGAGCGAGACGTTGCCGCTGCCGCTCGATGCCCTCTGCGATGGCGCCATGCTTGCCGCTGTGCCGCCGCGCGCGGCGCTGCTGGCCTCCGGCATTACCGCGCTCGCGTGGAACGCGCTCAGCGCGATGCAGGCCGCGGTGAACGGCGCGCTCGACCTCGACGATCGCGATCTGGGCCGTCTGCCGGCCTACATCGCGGCGGGCGTGGATGCCACGTACGCCGGCATGATGATCGCGTTGCCGCCCGAAAGCTGGGCGCGCTACGACCGGCTCGGCGCGACGGATCTGGGCGAGATCGTGCAGCACCTGGCCGTTCACGTGGACCCGCGCAGCGAGCGCAGAAAACGGCGCGAAAACAAGGTCTCCGCGCGCGCCCAGGCCAGGCTGCGCAACACGACGCTGGACCGGCTGCTGCGCGACGAGGCCGACTTCGACGTGGCCGGACCGCTGAAGCTGCGCACCATCGCCATGGCCACGCGCGACTTCAGCAGCAACCCGTCGAAGGCGCTGCGCGATGCCGGCGAAGCGCTCGTGATGGTGACCAAATACAACCGGCCCATCGCGCTGCTCGTTTCGATCGAAGACTGGAACCGCCTCGTGGGCGAAGTGCGCGAGACGAGCCTCGAACGGCTTTCGCTCGGCTATGCGTCGGCGTTGGCGAACCTCGCTCCTGCCACCATCGCAGTGGGCGAGCCCTCGTTGAATTGAACCGCGGGCGTCAAGCCGGCCCGCTACGCCGCGACGCGGTGCACCCAGATCACCGCGGTCCATGAGAAGTTGCCCACGCCGTAGCGCGCAATCAGCGTGTCGATGCGTGCGTCGAGACGCGCCGAGTGAATCCGGCAATGCACGATGAAGTAGCCGCTGTTCACGCCCACCATCGCGCCGTCGGGCAGCGCGGTGCTGCCCGACGTGGGCGCGAGCGTTTCCGCCACATCGCCCGTGCTCACGAAGTAGGCGGTACCGCGCCGCTCCACGAGCCGGTGCGCCTGGCTGCGCGAGAGCGTGGGAATGGCCGCGACGAGCACCGGTTCGCTCGCGGTGTTCACGTTCACGCTGGTGAGATCGGGCAGCACGGTGAGGACGGGCGTGAGCGCCTCGATAGTCTTGTCGTCGTAGCCGGGAATGCGCGTGAGGTCGTCGACGGAAACGACTTGCAGTGGCCACTCGGCCGAACCGTTCGAGTCGCTCAGCGAGCGCACGAGGTACGCGGCCGTCTGCTGCGCGAGCGCGGGATCGAGCCCGAGTTCGGCCAGCAGACGGCGGTAGGCGAGCACGCCCTCCGCGTTGGGCTGCCACGGCTGGCCGGGCGCGCGCCGCGCGACGAGATTCATCACGTTGAACTTCGCCTGCGCGTCTTCCACGTTGCCCGAGATGGAGGCGTGCGCAAGCTCGCTATTGAGCGTGGCGGCTTCGGGCGGAAGCAGGTCGCCCAGTTGCACGTCGCTTACGGGCGCGGACCACGGCTGCCCCAGGTAGGTCACGTTCGAGGTGGCGCTCTGCGCGCGCAACACCGCGCGCGCCCACTCGACCGCGGCGCGCTCGCTCCACAGCGTTTGCGCCGTGAGACGCTGGTTCTCGACGTCGCGCGTGGCAACCTGTTGACGCCACAGCACGCTCGCGGCGAGCGTGGCCGCCAGCGCGACGACGAGCAGCACCGTGATGATCGCGATGCCGCGCTCGCGACGCGGGGGCTTCAATCGTGCTGCGCGACGGTCGGCATCGGAATCCATGTGCGGGCGCCCACGGTGGTGAAGGAATGCGTCAGGCTTCGAACGCAAGCCACGCATGCACGATGCTCGCATGCGCGGATGACGATATGCCGAACGCCGCCGCCACGCACGCGGCCGGCAGCACGAGCGTGTCGATTCGCGTGCCGGGTGCGGTTTCGACGAGCGGACGAAGCAGCGCATCGCCTGCTCCTGTGGCCCACAGTGCCGCGACGAACAGCACGCAGCACACCGCCATGCTCACCAGAAAGAAGCGCAGTGCGACGGCGCGGCGACTCGTGAACCGCGCGCGGTGATGCAGTTGGTTCACCATGACGATGGCGATGCCGTGGGCAATAGGCACGATCGCCATGGTCGCGGCCCAGAAGAGCGGCTGGTCGCTGTGCGCGTTGATGACGAGCAGCATGCCGACGGCCCAGAACGGCGGCGCAAGCACCGTGAGCACGGCCCACGAAAGCGATTGCCACGCGAGCCACGGCATGCGCCAGCGCAGCGGCAGCCGCGAGTCGTCATGCGAAAGCGACCCGGCCAACCGTGCGCGCGCGTGGACGGAGCGGGCGCAGGCACCCGTGAGCCGCGCCCCAAACCACCGCCAAAACCACCGCCAAAACCACCGCCAAAACCCCGTGGTGATCGACATGAACGTTCTTGCCCTTTTGCTTTTCCCTGTATTGGATAAGACGTTGCAAAGCGCGCTATGCCGCAGGCTATTGCGCTAATGCCTTTATGCGCAATCGCATAACGGTCATGCGACTGTCATTTGGCGTTTCGCGTTTCACGCTATTCGTTGCGCGAAGTGCTGAGTTTTCCCCCTTTTCGCCGTTTCCCACACTGTGAATGGACAGACGCATGCTGCCGGTGCGCGCCTCGGCACCGCTTTTTCAGGCACCGTCAGAAACTTGCATGTCGTGATGAATTATTCGGTTAGCTGTCACAAAAACTTACGATGGAAAGACGAGGATTGATTTCCTCAGTGGATGCGCAAAAGCGGCTTGTACAAAAAAATATGCGGTATTGAGCCGTCCGATGCGTCGAGGAAGATAAGAGTCACGACTTGCCATTCGGTGCGCAGCGATTCGAGGCGAAAGCGCGTTGACCGCGGTTCGCCAAAACGATTTGCGCGCAACCGGATGAAGTCTGGATACCGTAGACCAGCGGCGCGGGCAACCCGCTGCCGCGCATGCGGATAGCAGCCTCGTATGAGGCGCGCCGCGGGGCACGAGAGGCGCGACAAGGGTGAAACAGACCGACGAAGACAAGGCCGCCGATACGCCAGCGCGGGGAACCGATGGCGCGTCGGCAGTCAGCGGTATCGACGAACCGTTCATCCATCTGCGCGACACGGGGCGATTTCTCGACGTGCTCGCCTCGCTCAAGTGCTCGCTCGCGCTAAGCCGCCGGCCCTCGGGCGTGGCGCTGCTCGGCGTGGACAACGGCGTACCGACGCTTTCCGCATGCCTCTTGCCGCGTTCGATGGGCATGACCGTGAGCGGCAATCGCCTCGCCGTGGCGACCATCCACGAGCTGATGATCTTCGCGAACGTGTCGAATCTTGCGCCGCTCTATCCCGCGCGCCCCAACCATTACGACGCCGTGTTCGTGCCGCGCGTGTCCTACTACACGGGCGACCTCGATCTGCACGACATGGTGTTCGACAGGCACATCGTGCTTGCCGTGAACACGCGCTACTCGTGCATCAGCGTGATAGACGGCTACTTCAATTTCACGCCGATCTGGCAGCCGCCGTTCGTCACCGACTTCGGCCCCGACGATCGCTGCCACCTCAACGGCATGGCGTTTCACGACGGCAAGGTGCGCTACGCGACGGCGCTCGGCGAAACCAGCACGCCGTTCGGCTGGCGCAAGCAGATGGCCACGGGCGGCATCGTGATGGAAGTGCCGTCGGGCCGCATCGTTGCGTCGGGATTGTCCATGCCGCATTCGCCGCGGCTGATCGGCGGCCGGCTCTTCGTGCTGGAAGGCGGGCGCGGCCACGTGCTGGAGATCGATGCGGCGAGCGGCGCGAAGCGCGTGGTCGCCGCACTGCCGGGCTTTACGCACGGTCTTGCGGAATACGGCGGCGTGCTGTTCGTCGGGCTTTCGCGGCTGCGCGACAAGCGCGGCCCGCAGGGGCTGCCTATCGAAAGCGAATCGACGTCGCTTGTGGCGGGTGTTGCGGCACTGGATGCCCGCACCGGGGAAGTGCTGGGCACGCTGCAATTCGAAAACGGCGTGGACGAGGTGTTCGACGTGCAGGTGATGCCTAACATCTTGCGCGGCGAAATTCTGAGTCCGTGGCAATGGGCCGAAACGCCTTCCATCGCGACCATGAAGGGCGGCTTCTGGCAGCAGCGTCCGCGCGAAGAAGACGAGCCTGCAAGCTGACGCGCGGCACGCAGCGCGCGGCGAAAAGCGGCGCTGCGAGTCGTGCGACGCAAAAAATATGCGGGATACGTGCGGGCGTTTCGTCATTGTCCTTAGAGACCGATTCTTGTGAAACCGGTTGGCCGGATGTGAGCAGGCGCAACACGTGTGGGGCGAAAGTCACGATGCAAACGACAGACTGGAACGAACGCGATACGAGCGGCGGCGTGCTGTGGCTGACGGGCCTGCCCGGTGCAGGCAAGTCCACGCTCGCGCAGGGCTTGCATCGCGAGTTGCGTAAGCAAGGGGTGCGGTCCGTGGTGCTGGACGGCGACCATCTGCGCAGCGGATTGAATCGCGATCTCGGCTTTTCGTGCCGCGACCGCTTCGAGAACGTGCGGCGCGTGGCCGAGGTGGCAACGCTCCTGGCCGACGCCGGGCTGATCGCCATCGTCGCGCTCGTTTCGCCGCTTGCCGCGATGCGGGCACAGGCGCGGCAGATCGTGGGACAACGCTTTCGCGAGTTGTACGTGAGCGCGCCGCTCGACGTGTGCGAGGCGCGCGACCCGAAGGGGCTGTACGGCAAGGCGCGTGCCGGAGAACTGCCGGAATTCACGGGCGTCTCCGCACCATATGAAACACCTGTCGAAGCGGAGCTGACGTTGGATACCGCCAACATGGACGTCGCGACGTGCGTGAGCAATCTGTTGCACTACGCGCTCGGCGAGTTTGCGGGCGGTGCCGCCGCAACGCACGTCGATATGACGCGTCGCCTCGTTCTGGCATCACGCTAGAAGGAACGCGGATCGTCGTCCATGGTTCGATCATAGCGATAAGGATCACTAAACAAGTATCACGAATCTGAAACATTGCTGTGTTAGCGGGCGGCGCGGCGCAGACCGGAAGGCCGGCCCGGCGCACAGCGATCCAGTTTGACAAAAGGGGAATGGCGCATGCCGCCAACAGTAGACGGGGAACGACTGGAACGGATGCGGCAGGGCAGGCGACAACGCCTTGCGGGCGTCGCGCTGGCGGGCGGCTTGAGCTTCGCCTGCGGGGCGCGTGCCGCCGACGCCGCGCCGGCGCAGCAGCCGGCCACCGCCGCACCGCAAACCTTCGACGTGAACGAGTTCATTGTGCGCGGAAACACCACACTGTCCAGCCTCGATATCGAGAAGGCCGTGTACCCGTTCGAAGGACCGGGGCGCACGCTCGCGGACGTCAACGGCGCGCGCGAGTCGCTGCAGAAGGTCTATCAGGACAAGGGCTATCAGTCCGTGGTGGTGGAGCTGCCGCAGCAGCAGGTGAAGAACGGCGTGATCGTGCTGCAGGTGGTGGAAGCGAAGGTGGGGCGCCTGCGCGTGGAAGGTGCGCAATACAGTTCGCCGCAGAACATTCGCGACGCCGTGCCCGCACTCGCCGAAGGCACAGTGCCCGACTTCACGCAGGCGCAGCAGCAACTGGCGGACCTCAACCGTTCGCAGGACCGCCAGGTGATTCCGGTGCTCAAGCCCGGCGCGCTGCCGCAGACGCTGGACGTGGATCTGAAAGTGGACGACCACAGCCCGCTGCACGGCAACTTCGACCTCAACAACGACAACAGCCCGGGCACCTCGCTGTTGCGCACGAGCGCAACGCTCAGCTATTCGAATCTCTGGCAGCTTGGGCACGTGATTTCGGGTACCTATCTATTGGCGCCGCAGCATCCCGACGACGCTCGTGTCTATTCGTTCTCGTATCTCGCACCGTTCAGGGACTCGCACTGGAGCCTGCTTGCCACCGTGCTGCATTCGGACAGCAACGTGGCGTCCGTGGGCGGCACGAACGTGCTCGGCAAAGGCACCACGTTCGGCCTCACCGCGATCTACACGCTGCCCTCCACGGACACTTACGCGCAGTCCGCGAGCGTGGAGATCGACCGCAAGCACTACGACGAGAACGTGAGCCTGGCAGGTCAGGGCGCGTCGAGCGCGCCGCTCACCTATGTGCCGGTCACGTTCTCGTACAACGGGCAGCTTGCGCTGAAGCAGTCGCAAACGGCGTTTTCCGCGTCGCTCACCACCAACATTCGCGGCGTGGGCAGCGACTGGAACGCGTGGGACAACAAGCGCTACAACGCGACGCCCGACTTCGTCTACGGCAAGTTCGACGTCAATCACACGCAGCGCTTTGCCAACGACATGCAGGCGAACGCGCACGTCAGCGCGCAGCTTTCGAACTCGCCGCTCGTGTCGAGCGAGCAGTTCGCGGCGGGCGGCATGAACAGCGTGCGCGGCTACATGCAGGCGGAAGACACGGCGGACAGCGGCGTGATCGGCTCGCTCGAATTGAGAAGCCCGTCCCTTGCGAAGTACGTAGGCAGCAACGTCAAC
Source organism: Paraburkholderia kururiensis (assembly GCF_034424375.1). Taxonomy (NCBI): domain Bacteria; kingdom Pseudomonadati; phylum Pseudomonadota; class Betaproteobacteria; order Burkholderiales; family Burkholderiaceae; genus Paraburkholderia; species Paraburkholderia kururiensis. The sequence continues at coordinate 2,204,958 of NZ_CP139965.1, forward strand.
GAGTGGCGTTTCCATGCGTTCGTCGATGCCGCGCATCTCTGGCTGCTGAGCCCGCTGCCCGAGCAGACCTCGAGCTTCAACCTGCTCAGCATCGGCTTCGGCACGCGCGTGCAGATCTTCAAGTATGCAAGCGCGGATTTCGAGGCCGGCTGGCCGCTCAAAGCGGGCGTCTATACGCGGCAGTACAGCCCGCGCTTCGATTTCTACGTGCGTGTGGGGTTCTGATGAACACGGCCCGCATGCACCACCTTGACCGGTTTCCATCTGTCGTGCCGGCCGTTGCGGCCGGCTTATCGGGGAGCAAGACTGTGAAGCGAGCGTTATTTCTCTTTCTGTCGGCCGTGACCGTGCTGCTCGGTTGCGTGCCGGGCGTGGCCAACGCGTGGTGGCAGAACGACTGGTCGTATCGCAAGGCCATCACCATCGATACGAGCCCGAAGGGCGTGAACGTATCGGAGTCCGCAGGACGCATGCCGCTTCTGATCCGGCTGCATTCGGGCAACTTCCAGTTCGACGGATTGCAGGACAGCGGCGCCGACATCCGCTTCGTCGCGGCTGACGACAAGACGCCGCTCAACTACCAGATCGAGCAATACGACCCCGTGCTCGGCGTGGCGCTCGTCTGGATCGACGTGCCGCAGATGCCGGCCGGTGCCGCGCAGTCCATCTGGATGTACTACGGCAACAAGAAGGCGCCGGACGGCAGCAAGCCCGCGGAAACGTTCGACCCCGACTACACGCTCGTCTACCACTTCAACGGCGCGTCGGGCACGCCGCCGAAAGATGCCACGGCCTACGCGAACAACGCGCAGAACGCGCCGTTCAAGACCATCGAAGACGGCGTGATCGGCAAGGGTGCGCAGTTCGACGGCAGCACGCCGTTGAACCTGCCGGCGAGTCCGTCGCTGAACGTGAGCGCGGGCGGCAGCTTCACGTTCAGCGTGTGGGCGAAGCCCGCGGCCCTTGCGCCGAACACGCTGCTCTACAGCCGTCGCGACGGCGCCAACGCGCTCCTGATCGGGCTCGACAACGGCGTGCCGTTTGCCGAGGTGGCGAGCGGCGCGGCGCCCGTGCGCGTGGCCGCTACCACGCCCGTGGCCGCGGCCCAATGGACGCATGTGGCCGTCACCGCGGACGGCAAGAACCTCACGCTCTATGTGAACGGCAAGCAGGCCGCGCAGGCGGCGGCCACGTTGCCCGCGCTCGCGGGTGCCGCGGCCGTAGGCGGCGATGTGGCCGGCGCGCCGGCCGGCTTCGCGGGCTTCAACGGCGCGCTGGACGAACTGCGTCTTTCGAAGATCGCGCGTTCGCCCACGCTCATCTCGCTCGATGCCTTGTCGCAGGGCTCCGAATCGAAGCTCGTGGGGTACGGTGCCGACGAAAAGCAGTCGGGCTTCGGCTTTGGCTACTTCGGCATCATCGTGCAGTCCGTGACGGTGGACGCGTGGGTCGTCATCGGCATCCTGCTCGGCATGGCGGTTATTTCATGGGTCGTGATGTGGACGAAGGCCGGTTACGTGGGCACCGTGGACCGCGCGAACAACTACTTCGTGCAGCGTTTTCGCGAAGTGGCGGGGCGTCACCTCACGGGCCTCGCGCACGTGGACGAAGCCACCGACGAAGGGCGGCGCCTGCGGCAGTCGTCGCTGTACCGGCTCTACAAGGCCGGCGTGCAGGAAATTCATAGCCGCGTCGATGAAACCGGCCGCACGGTGATTACGAGCGAATCGATCGAAGCCATTCGCGCCTCGATGGACGCCACGCTCGTGCGCGAAAACCAGCGTCTTTCGAAGTCGATGGTGCTGCTCACCATCGCCATTTCGGGCGGCCCGTTCCTCGGTCTGCTCGGCACCGTGGTGGGCGTGATGATCACGTTCGCCGCAATCGCCGCGGCGGGCGACGTCAACGTGAACGCCATCGCGCCGGGTATCGCCGCAGCGCTGCTCGCCACCGTGACGGGCCTCTTCGTCGCGATTCCCGCGCTCTTCGGCTACAACTACCTGCTCATTCGCAACAAGAACGTGACCGCGAACATGCAGGTGTTCGTCGACGAATTCGTCACGCGCCTCGCCGAAGCGCATCGCAGCCACCGCGACCACGCGGTGCTGGCCGCCTGAACGCGACGGGGAGAACGCCATGCAGGTTCAGGACGACGACAAGCCCTACGACGACATCAACATCACGCCGATGCTCGATCTGGCGTATGTGCTGCTCATCATCTTCATCATCATGACGACCGCTTCGGTGCAGGGCATTCGCGTCGATCTGCCGAAGGCGAGTTCGTCCACGAGCCTCGCGAAGCCGAAGACAAAAGCGATCACGGTGTCCGACTCGGGGCAGATCTTTCTCGACGCGTATCCCGTCACGATGGACGAACTGGAAAGCCGTCTGCGCACGGAGAAAGCGACCAATCCAGACGTGCCCATCGTGCTCAAGGGCGACGCCACCGTGCAGTACCAGCGCGTGATGGACGTGCTCGATCTGCTGCGGCGTCTCGATCTTTCGCAGGTCGGCCTCGTCACGGGCAAGGCGAAGCAGGGCGGCTAGGAACGCGCAATGGAAACCACCTACAACGGCGGCGCGAGCGGCAACGGTCCGGGCCGCTTCATCAAGCCGGTGCTGATCGCGCTCGTGCTGCTGGGCGTGGCCGCGCTCGTCTGGCATTTCGCCAGCGATACGGCCGGCGTGAAGCGCGCGACCGCGCCGCAGGTGACCACGGTCATTCCGCTGCCGCCGCCTCCGCCCCCGCCGCCGAAACAGAAGCCGCCGCCCGAGAAGATCAAGGACGAGGTGAAAACGCCCGTCGATCGTCCTACGGTTGCGCCGAAACCGGCCGAAGCGCCGAAACCTTCGGATAACCAACCCAGGCAGATGACGATGAACGCACCGGCTCAGGCTGGCACGGACAGCTTCAACATCGGCGCGGGCGACGGCTCCGGCATGGTGGGCAGCGGCGGCGGAGGGCGCTTCGGCAACGCGAGCTACAACACCTACATGGTCTACGTGCTGCAACGCGCGATCGAGCAGGACAAGGGCGTGCAGGAAGCGGGCGGCAGCCGTTTCACGGGCAGCCTGAATTTGTGGATGGAGCCGAGCGGCCGCATCACGAAGGTGACGATCGCGCAGTCCACGGGCGACGCGAAGATCGACGCGGCCGTGGTCGCGGCCATCGAAGCGCTCGGCAAGGTGGACGAGCCCCCGCCGCCCTCGACGACGTGGCCGGTGCTCGTGAAGCTGCAGGGACGCAAGCCGGCCTAGCGCGGGCCGGAACGAAAGAGCGGCGACAGAAGACGACATACGCAAACGACATACGCAGCGACATACTCAGCGACATACGCAGCGACATACGCAACGACATACGGCAATCGAAAGCGCAGGCCCGTCGCGAAGACGGTGCCAGGCAAACAACAGGTATGTGGAGAGCTTTGATGATTCGCATGAACAAGATTCGGGGTAGCGGATGGAGCGGCGGCGGTATGCCCATGCGGCGTTCGCGCATGAGCGCCGCGCTCTTCACGCTGGGCATGACGTGTGCCGCGGGCGCTCACGCGCAGTCGCTCGAAACGCAGGCCGCGCAAGGCGCCGCGGCGCCCACCGAGAACACGGTGATCAACCTCATCAACCTGCTCGTGAAGCGCGGGGTACTCACGCAGCAGAACGCCAACGACCTCATCAGCGAGGCACGTTCCGAGGCTGCGCAGGCACGCGCCGCAAACGCCGCGCGTGCGCCCGCAGCAGCCGTCGTGAACGCACCCACGCAACCGGGCGACGTAGCCGTGCCCTACGTGCCGCAGGTGGTGCGCAACCAGATTCGCGACGAGGTGAAGCAGGAAGTCATGGCCCAGGCGAAGGCCGAAAACTGGGCGCAACCGAACGCGCTGCCGGACTGGATCTCGCGCATCAAGCTGGACGGCGACCTGCGCGTGCGCGACGAGTACCACTTCTACGGCAGCCGTAACGCGAACAACGTGACGAACTTCGCGGCCATCAACCAGGCCGGCGGCTTCGACATCAATCCGAACACGAACACCACGCAGTTGCCCACGCAGAACACCACGCAGAACCGCAACAACCTGGAGCGCTACCGCGCGCGGCTCGGCGTGACGGCGCTGCTCTCCGAGCAGCTCACGGCGGGCCTGCAACTCGCGAGCGGCAACGACAACGGCCCCGTGTCCACCACGGCCACCGCGGGCGGCGGCTTCGGCAAGAAGAACATCTGGCTCAACAAGGTCTACTTCGCCTATACGCCCACGCCGTGGGCCAACGTGATCGCCGGCCGCTTCGACAATCCGTTCTTCGCTTCAGATCTGCTGTTCTCGAACGACCTCGAGATGGACGGCATCGCGTCGAACTTCCATTACGCGCTGCCTGCGAACCAGGACGTGATGCTGTTCGGCACACTGGGCGTGTTCCCGATCCAGTACACGGCCGAGAACTTCCCGTCGAACAGCACGAGCAAGGTGGGCAGCGATACGAAGTGGATGTTCGGCGCGCAGTTCGGCGCGGACTGGAAGATCAACGCGCAGAACCGCTTGAAGGGCGCCATTGCCTACTACGACTTCCAGAACATGCGCGGCACGCTGTCTTCGCCGTGCGCGCTGTATCTGGGCGCGACGAGCTGCAGCACGGACAACGAAGCACCGACCTTCATGCAGGGCGGCAACTCGCTCATCGCGCTGCGCAACATCGTGCAGAACCCGAACCTCTCGCCGGGGCTCACGCCGCAGCCGCAGGTGTTCGGCCTCGCCTACAACTATCGCCTCTTCGACATCAAGGCGCAGTGGGATACGGTCATCGCAGACCGCTTCAAGCTGCGGCTCGACGGCGAATTCGTGCGCAACCTGGCCTACGACGAGAACAAGGCCTTCGGCGCGGCCTCGCTGCCCGTGAACAACTACGAGGCGACCACGGTGAATGCGTCGCGCTCGGACTACCGCAGCGGCCCGAACGGCTTCCTCGCGAAGGCCACCATCGGCGAGCCGGAACCGAAGACGAAGGGCCAGTGGAATTTCTCCGTGGCGTACAAGTACCTGCAACCGGACGCCACGCTCGACGCCTTCACCGACCCCGACTTCCACCTGGGCGGCACCAACGCGCGCGGCTACATTCTGGCCGCCGCGTACGCCGTGGCGCGCGACACGTGGTTCACCGCGCGCTACCTGAGCGCGAAGGAAGTGTATGGGCCGCCGGTGTCCATCGACGTGCTTCAACTCGAACTCAACGCGCGGTTCTGATGGAGCGAAGCATGAAACGAACTCGTCACGCGATGATCGCGGTGGGCCTGGCCGGCGGGCTGATTCTCGCCGCGACCGGCGCCGGCGCGCAGAGCATCGAAGACAAACTACGCAGCCAGTTGCGCGCCACCACGCAGGAACTGCGTCAGCTTCAGGACAACCAGACGCAGTTGCAGGCCGACAAGACCGCCGCGGAGCAGCAGCGCGACCAGGCGCTGGCGCAGGTCAAAGACTTGCAGGGGCAGCTGGCTGCGGCGAAGGGGCAGTCGAGCGCCGAAGTAGAGGCACGGCGCGCGCTGGCGGAAGAACGCGCAAGCCATACGCGCGACACGCAACAACTCGCGAAGTACAAGACCTCCTACGAAGATCTGCTCGCCGTCACGAAAACCCGCGACGCGCAGCGCACGCAATTGCAGAACGATGTGAAGACACGTGACACGCAACTGCAAACATGCGAAGCCAAAAATGCGGACCTGTACCGCGTGGGCCACGAGATTCTGGAAGCCTACGAGCACGTCGGCCTCGGCACGTTTCTCTCGTCGCGGCAGCCGTTCGCGGAGTCGGCGCGCGTGAAGTACGACGACATCGCGCAGCGCTACGGCGACGCGCTCTATGCGGGCAAATACGACCCGGCGGCGCGTCCGTCGGCGGCATCGGCGCCTGCCGGCGCGCAATGAACGACGATGGCCCGCGATCGCCCGCGGGGCACGCCGATACGAGGCAACCCATGAAAAAGGAAGACCACATGGACAACGACAGCACAAACGCGAACGCGGCCGTCTCGAACGAGGAATGGATCGAGGCTGTGGGCATCGAGCAACTCGCGCAGGTGTTTCGCGCCGCCGGCTATCGCGTGACGGCCGCGGAGCAGAACGGCGCGGTGCAATTGATGAGCGCGAGCCAGGGCGTGGGCTTCGCGGTGCGCTTCGGCAACGTGGCGGCCGGGTTCACGGCGCCGGAGGCGTCCGCGCAAACGGGCGCAGACGCGCTGCGTTATCTCGACTACACGTTGAGCTGCGTGCTTCAGGTGCAAGGCGAATTGCCCGCGGACCTCGTCGCCAGCTGGAACCGCACGAAGCGTTTCGCGCGGCTCGCGAATCACGGGCCCTTTCTCGCGCTCGAACTGGACGTGGTGGTGGCGGGCGGCGTGAGCGGCCGTTACCTGCGCTCCACCATCGAGCTATGGGACAGGCTGATCCAGGAGTTTCTGCTCCATCTTCGCAATCGTCCCGCGATGGCCGCGCAAGAGGCCGCGGCCCGCCAGGACCCGGCGGACGCGGCGAAGGGGGACGCGGCGGTGACGCAGCCGGCCGCCGGTGACAAGGCCACGTTGCAATGACGGCGTGGGCGCGCATCGCTGCAATGGGTGCGATGCTGCGCGCGCTGTTCACGGGCAGCGCGCGCAGCACGAAGAGCGACCGGCTTATCGCCGTTCACGAGGCTCCCGCGGACTGGATGGAATACGCGGGCCGCGTGAGCGAACGCGTGCGTGCGGCACTGGATGATTCCGCCGAAGCCGCGCTGCGTTTTCGCGACGCGTGGGCCGCGCAACGCAGTGCGTCGAACGCGCATGCCGAGGCGCGCGACGAACGCTTGCGGCTGAAGATATGGATCGAGAAGCGCGGGAGCATCGAGCGCGTCGAAGTGGCAGCGGCGTGCGAGTCGTCCCTCGAGGCAGCGCTGCGCACGGCGCTCGTCGCAACGTGCATGGGTGCGCCGCCGCCGCACGGCATGAGGCAGCCCATCGTGATGCAGCTGAATGCGAGCGTAGCGGATTCGGCGCCGCACAGATAAGACAGGCAAGAGGCGGCATACGGGCCGGCGCACGGTTGTGACGCGACGGCGGTGTGCCAACGTTCCGGAAACAGCAGTCGGGTAGTCGCAGGAGAAGGCGTGAAGAAACTCGCAATGCTTGCAGCAATGGTTCTGTTCGGCACGCCGCTGGTCGTGCTCGCCGGCAACGACGTGGTGGCGAATGCGGCGCAGGCGTCCGTCACGCAGGACGATATCGAAACGCTCGTGAAGTCGCTGAGCCCCGAAGGGCGCACGCGCCTTGCCGCCGACCCCGCGGCAATGGATCGTCTTGTGCATTCCACGCTCGAACAGAAGGCCGTGCTGGCCGAAGCGAAGGCCAAGGGCTGGGACACGCAACCGCAGGTGCAGGCCGCAATCGAGGCCGCGCGTCGTGAGGTGATCGTGCGCACGTATCTGGCGTCCGTGAATGCGCCGCCGTCCGACTATCCGTCGGATGCCGATCTGGAGGCGGCCTATAACGAACACCAGAACGCGTTTGCCGTGCCGCGCGCGCTGCATCTCGCGCAGATCTACATCGCCGTGCCGCCGAATGCGGATCAGGCCACGCTCGACAAGGCCGGCAAGCAGGCCGCCCATCTGGCGGAGCTTGCAAGAAGCGGCGCTAAAGCGGGCACAAGCGGTGGCACAAAGAACAACGACTTCGCCTCGCTCGCGAAGGCCAACTCGCAGGACAAGGCGAGTGCGGACCGCGGCGGCGACATGGGCTTCGTGCCCGAGACGATGCTGCTGCCCGCCGTGCGCGATGCCGCGAATGCACTGACGCCGGGTCAGGTTTCGGCGCCGGTTCGCACGCAAACGGGCTTTCACGTGCTGAAGCTGATCGATACGCGGCCGGCCGGCGTGCGTCCGTTCGCCGAAGTGAAGGAGCAGCTCCGAACGTTGCTGCGCGCCCAGCGCACGCAGCAAAACGTGCAGGCGTATCTCACGAAGCTCGCCGGCAACGCACCCATCAACGAAGACGCGCTGAAGAAGGCGCTCGCAGCGGTGCAATAGAGGCGCGCGCATATGGCACTTCCGATCGCGTCCCCGGCTCAGGTATCAACGCAGGTATCGACACAGGCATCGGCGGACAGGCTCCAGTCAGGCAACGGCGCTGAACGCGCGCGATCCGGCGAGCCGGGCGCATGGCGCATGCCCGATGGCGCCGCTCTCGTGCGCTGCCCGCTGTGCCGAGGCGCGCTAAGCCACGTGCCCGACATGCCGGAGCACGTGCGCCACAAGAGCGCTCGTCGGGCCGCGCAATGCGTGCTGAGCACCGCACGTTATCAACCGGACGAACTGGTCGTGAACGGGTCGCGTAACGCGGTGATCTCGGCCATGAACCGGCGCCGTTTTCTGGAAGACTGGGCGCGCCACTACCTCGCGATGCAGGCGACGTGGCCCTCGCTTGTCATCGCGCGATTCGTCACGGTGCTCGCGTGCGCGGACGTGCTGGACCTCTGGTCTTACGCCGAACTGCGCGAAGCGGACGTGCCGGCCGTATTGCTCGTGCTCGCGGGTTTCATGCGCGTGCCCGACGAGGACGCGTTCGCGCCGCCACGCGTCAGAGGACTCGTGAGCGATGAAGCGCGCTGGGTGCGCTTCTGGTTCGGCGCGAACGTGCGCGAGGCCGCGGATCTATGGAAGCCGCAGGACACGCCGGCCGCGCTGTTTCGCGTGGACTATCGCGACGCGAAGTCCACGCCGTTTCCCACCGGCAATGAGGTGCTGGCCTGCACGCGCGTAGGCGACGCGAGCGACCTCTGGCACCGGCAGCCTGCCACGTCGATGCTTTCGGTAACCGCGGACGAGCGGCGTGCCGTCGCGCAGTACGTCGCGCGCTCGCGCGAATATCGGTTGGAATGAAGGGATGGAATGAAGGGCGAAATGATGGGCGCGTTGCACGGGTTGCGACAGGAGAGAACGAGATGAAGAAGTGGCAGCGGACGGCGGCGATGCTCGTATGTGGCGCACTCAGTGCTTCTGCCTACGCCCAGAGCGGCCAGCGGAAGGCGGACGCTTCAGGCGCGGCCGCTGCCGAAGCGACGTCGGGCACGAAACCCGTTTGTGTGGATGCCGAAATAAATGGGCAGCGTGCGCCGTCCATCGATTGTCTGAATGCGCAATTGCGGCCGAAGCCGAGCGCGGCCGATGCGGCGCAGGGTGCATCGCCCACGGCTGCCGAGGTCAATGCGAAAGGCCCATCGAACCGCGTGGGGACGTTCAATCTTTCCACCGAACGCAACCGCTTCGGTTCGAACTGGGGTAAGTCGGTTACGCCGCAACGGCCGGCCGCGCCCGTCAACGTGCCGCCGAAATGAATGTTCGCGGCGAAGCCTCATTCATGGCGACGAGGAAAGCGCTGGCGCAATCGCGTGGCGCCCTGGCGGCGCGACGACGTGCGTGGGCCATCACCGTGCTCGTGTTCCTCTTTGCGGCAAGCGCGACGTGTGCCGCGGACGACGGCGCTCCCAGCGGACTCGCCCCGCGCGAGGTCCGCACGGCGCTTGCCATGCCCAACTTCGCCACGCTCGTCAAACGCTATGGTCCGGCCGTGGTCAACATCAGCGTGACGCGCGAGGTGACGCAAATGGGCATCCAGTTGCCGCCCGGCATCAGCCCCGGCAATCCGCTTGCACCGTTTCTCGCGCGGCGCGTGATCGGCAATCGCGAAGAGGTGAGTCTGGGTTCGGGGTTCATCGTGAGCGCGGACGGCGTCATTCTCACGAACCGCCACGTGGTGGGCGATGCCGCCACCGTGGACGTGAAGCTCACGGACAAGCGCGAGTTCAAGGGCAAGGTCGTCGGCAGCGACCCGCTTTCGGACGTGGCCGTGGTGCGTATCGACGCGCGCAATCTGCCCGCCGTCGTGACCGGCGACCCCGCGAAGATCGACGTGGGCGACTGGGTCATGGCCATCGGTTCGCCGTACGGGTTCGCGAACACGGTCACGCAAGGCATTGTCAGCGCGAAGTCGCGCTCGCTGCCGGGCGAAAGCTACATTCCGTTCATTCAGACCGACGTGCCGATCAACCCCGGCAATTCGGGCGGCCCGCTCTTCGATCTGAACGGTCGCGTCGTAGCCATCAATTCGATGATCTATTCGAAGACGGGCGGCTACCAGGGGCTCGCGTTCGCCATTCCGATCGACGTGGCGCTCGACGTGAAAGACCAGTTGCTCAAGACCGGCAAGGTGACGCGCGGGCGCCTGGGGGTGGCGGTGCAGGAGGTGAGCCAGGCGCTGGCGCGCTCGTTCGGGCTTGCGACGCCGGACGGCGCGCTGATCAGTGCCGTCGAGGCCGGCGGTCCCGCGGCGCAGGCCGGATTGCAGGCGGGCGACGTGGTGCTCGCCGTGAACGGCAGCAGCGTGGCGGATTCGGCGGACCTGCTCGGCACGATCGCGAAGATCAAGCCGGGGCAGCAGGCCGATCTGCTCGTGTGGCGCGCGGGCAAGGGCAGCCACATGCCGGTGACGGTGGGCGCGCTCGACAGCGCCGTGGCCGCGACGACCGGCGAGGCCGATGCCGCGCCGCTGGGGCTCGCGCTGCGCGCATTGAACGTGCGCGAGCAGCGGCAACTGGGCGTCGATCATGGGCTCCTGATCGAAGCGGCCAACGGTCAGGCCGCGCGAGCGGGCCTGCGCAGCGGCGACGTGGTGCTCTCCGTGAACGGTACGCCGGTGACGAGCATCGGCGCGCTGGCTGACGAGGTGCATGGCGCGCATGGGCCCGTTGCGTTGCTTGTTCAACGCGGCGGCACGCGGCTGTATCTGCCGGTCGATCCGGGTTGAGTGCGGCGGCATGCGCGGCGCGAGGCATGAAATGAAACGGCGGGAGGAGGGCGTGGCCATGAAACGGCAGCGAAGGGCCGTGTGGCGGCAGTGCGTCTGGGCGCTGGTCGTGGCCTCGTGCACGTGGCTGGGGCAGACGTGCGCATGGGCGCAGACGGCGGATGTGCCGGCAGCGTCGTCGATTCCGCCGTCGTGGATGCGTTACGCCCAGCTTGCGAGCACGCAGTTCCAGACCTCGCTCGAAGCGGACAACGACGCGTCGGCGCAACTGCATCAGTACCTCGAAGACCGCGTCGTGAACGCGACCGCCGATGCGCCGCCGCCGGCCATCGTGGTGCGCGCATGGATCGGCGAGCGCGGCGCTGTGAGCCGGATCCAGTTCGAGTCGCTCGGCGACGAACGGGCGGATGCCGCGTTGCGCGATTTGCTGATGGCGCATCCGTTGCCGGAACCGCCACCGCCCGACATGCTGCAACCGCTGCGCGTGAGGCTGCGGCTCGTGGCGAATCCCGAAGCGGCACGAGGGGCTTCGAGTGCCGCCCGGTGACGGCAGCGAGTGGGCGGGGTAACAAGCAAGATAAGCAGCAAGATACCCAGCGGAGTACCCGGCGCCCCGGCCCCTCAGCGATAGCGCCTTGCGGCCAGCCAGCGCCGCAGATCGATAGCGTCCTGAAAATGCGCCTGGGGCGTCGGGTCGCCGAGCAGCACGATCAGCATCATGTGCCCATGCACGGGCGTCGTGACGATCAGGCAATGCCCCGCTTCGTTCGTAAAGCCCGTCTTTTGCAGCGCGACGTGCCATGCGTCGTTACGCACGAGCGGATCCGTGTTGCGATACATCAGCGGTCCCGCGCCACCCAGCACGAGCTTCTGGTGCGACGTCGAATAGAGGCGAATCTGCGGGTAGCCGTACGCGGCGCGCGCGAGTCGCGTCAGGTCGCGCGCGGTCGTCGCCGTGCAACGGCGTGTCGCCGGGCAGCATCGTGCCCGCCAGTGCTCCCGGCGGAATCGGGCAAAATACCGGCCATTCTGGGATGCGGAGACCGGCCCGTGGGAATTAACTTCGATTTGACGGACCTGCAGGCGTTTCGCGCCGTGGTCGAGTTGGGCAGCTTCCGCAAAGCGGCCGAGGCGGTGAGCATTTCGCAGCCGGCCTTGAGTCGGCGCATCGACAAGCTGGAGGAAGCGCTCGGCGTGCGTCTCATCGAGCGCACCACGCGCAGCGTCACGCTCACCACCGTGGGCCGCGTGTTTGCGCGTAGCGCCGAACAGCTGCTCGACGATCTCGACGTCGCGCTGCTCGGCATCCGCGACGTCTCGTCGAGCCGCCTGGGTCATGTGACCATCGCATGCGTGCCTTCGGTGGCTTACTACTTTCTGCCTAACGTCATCGCGCACTATCATCGGCGCTTTCCGCGCATCCGGGTCAAGCTGCTCGACTCGAGCGCGAACGAGGTACTGGGCGCGGTGATCAGCGGCGAGGCCGACTTCGGCGTGAGCTTCATGGGCAGCCAGGAGTCCGAGATCGAGTTCAAGCTGCTGCTGCAGGAGCGCTTCGTTGTCGCCTGCCGCCGCGATCATCCGCTTGCGCGCAAGAAGCGCGTGACGTGGAACGAGCTTTACGAGCACGAGTACGTGTCGGTGGACAAGACCTCGGGTAACCGCCTGTTGCTGGACCAGGCGCTCTCCGCCGTGGCGCCGCGTGTGCCGAGCGTGTGCGAGACGCGGCACGTCACCACCATGCTCGGCCTCGTCGAGGCGGGGCTCGGGGTGGCCGCGGTGCCGTCCATGGCCATGCCCGGCCAGGAGCATCCGGTTCTCACGAGTGTGCCGCTCGTCGAGCCCGTCGTGAAACGCCGCGTGGGCATCGTGAAGCGGCGCGGACGGCCGCTCACGCCGGCCGCCGAGGAGTTTCACCGGGCCATCATCGAAGCGAAGCGCGGCGGCTTCGCCCGCAGCAATGCATCGACATGACAACATGAGGACGACAAGGAAGACCACAGGGAAGGCCGTATCGTGAGGTTGGCAAGACCGCTGCGTTCGCTCTACGTGCAGGTGCTGCTCGCCATGGTGCTGGGCGTGACGCTCGGCCACTTCTGGCCGTCGGCCGGCGCCATGTTGAAGCCTCTCAGCGACGCGTTCGTCGGCCTCGTGCGCATGATGATCGCGCCTATCGTGTTTTGCACGATCGTTCCCGGCATCACGTCGCTCGCGAACGGGAAGACGATCGGGCGCACCATCGTGCGGGCGCTGGTGCTCTTCTATCTTCTGACCGCAGCCGGGCTTGCGTTCGGCCTCGTCACCGCACTCGTGTTGCGGCCCGGCGCCGGTATGCACATCGACGTGCATCACCTGGATTCGAGCATCCTTGCCCCATACACGAAACACGCACAGCCGCACGGGCTCGTGGCGTTCGCGCTGGGCGTGATTCCGGACACGACGTTCTCCGCCTTCGAGAAGGGCGAGGTGCTGCCGGTGCTGCTGCTCTCGCTGCTTTTCGGCTTCTCGCTGAATGCGAATCCGCGCGCGGGGAAGCCCGTGCTGGCACTGATCGAGAGCCTCGCCGGGATCGTGTTTCGCATCCTCGCGATGATCATGCGGCTCGCGCCGCTCGGCGCATTCGGCGCGATGGCGTTCACCGTGGGCCGCTTCGGCATCGGCTCGGTCGGTTCGCTCGCGATGTTGATGGCTTCCTTCTATGCGGCATGCGGGCTCTTCGTCGCGCTGGTGCTCGCGCCGCTTGCGCGGCTGCACGGCTTCGCGCTGTGGCGCCTGCTACGCTACCTGCGCGAGGAACTGCTCATCGTGCTCGCGACGTCGTCCACGGAGCCGGTGTTGCCGCGCCTCATCGTCAAGCTGGAGGCGCTGGGCTGCGACAAAGGCGTCGTGGGGCTCGTGCTGCCCGCGGGTTATTCGTTCAACCTGGACGGCACCGCGATCTATCTGACGCTCGCTTCGCTCTTCATCGCGCAGGCGTGCGACGTGCCGCTTTCCGCGCAGCAGATCGCGACGATGCTCGCCGTCATGCTGCTGACGTCGAAGGGGGCTGCCGGCGTGTCGGGCAGCGGGCTGGTGGCGCTCGTCGCCACGCTCGTCGTGATGCCCGATCTGCCTGTTGCGGGCGTGGCGCTTCTGGTGGGCATCGATCGCTTCATGTCCGAAGCACGCGCCCTCACGAGCGTGATCAGCAACGCCTGCGCGGTGATCTTCGTGTCGTCGTGGGAAGGGGCGTGCGATCGTCCGCATCTGGCGCGGATGCTCAGCGTGGCGGAGCCTCGCGAGGCTGGTGAGCCCGGCGAAACGGAAGGCGCCGACCGTGCCGGTCACGCCGCAAGAAAAAACCGCGACGACGGGAAGGCGGCCTGAGGCAAGCCTTCCCGCGGTGGCGCGTCAGTGGGCGGAGACGGAATCGAGGCCCGTGGATTTCACTTCCGGCTGCACGTCCGGCGACGCGAGATAGTCGAGCAACGCCTTCGCTTCCTTCGGATGCTGCGCGCCGACGGGAATGCCCGCGGCGAAGCGCGTGACGGACTGCAGCGACTCGGGAATCTTGCCGACGAAGGTCGCGCCCTTGACCGGCAGCAGCTCGCTCACCTGCTGGAAGCCGATTTCGTAATCGCCGTTCGCGACGACCGACGCCACGGGAATTCGCGGAATCATCTTCGCCTTGTCTTTCACCTGGTCCTCGATACCGAGCTTTTTGAACAGCTCCCGCTCGATATAGACGCCGCTCGCGCTGTCCGAGTAGGCGATCGACTTCGCATGCAGCAGCGTCTGCCTGAGGCCTTCGGGCGAGCTGATGTCGGGTGTCGGCGCGCCTTCGCGCACCACCATGCCGATGCGCGAATCGGCCAGCTCGACGCGCGATCCGGGCATCACCTTGCCTTGCTTGATCAGCGCGTCGAGCGCGTAGCCGACCATGATGACGGCGTCTGCGGGCTCGCCGCGCGCGAGCCTGTTCGGAATCGCTTCGGGCGACTTGCCCATGGACGGGCCGAGCGCGGTGTCCAGCGTGTTGCCGGTCTGGGCGGCGAAGCGGGGGCCGAGCAGTTTGTAGGCAGCGGTGAAGCCGCCCGAACTCATGACGTGCAGGTCGGCGGCCTGCACGTTCGCTGCGGCGGCGGAGGTTGCAACGAGCGCTGCCGCGCAGAGTTTCAGAAGCAGATTTCGCATGGTTGTCGTGAGGCGAGGTCGTGTGTGTGCGTGAAGATGCGGGATGAACCGGGGCTCAGTGCGCCGGCGTCAACGTCGCCGCGCGGCGGCGATAGAGCGCGAACGTTGCGACGAGGGCGCACGCCGCCGCGAGGCTCATCCAGTAGCCGGGTGCGGCCTTGTCGCCGGTCATGTGAATGAGCGCCGTCGAGATGGCCGGCGTGAAGCCGCCGAACACGGCCGTGGCAAGGCTGTAGGCCAGCGAGAAGCCGGCTACGCGCACCTGGACGGGCATCACTTCCGTGAGCGCGACGACCATCGCGCCGTTATAGATGCCGTACATGAACGAGAGCCAGAGCAGGACGAGCAGCATGTTCGTGAACGACGGCGCGTGAGCGAGCAGCGAGAGCGCGGGATAGGCGGTCGCGACGGTGAGCACCGTCATGCCGACGAGAAGCGGCCGGCGGCCGATCCGGTCGGAGAGCGCACCGCCCACCGGCAGCCACACGAAGTTCGATGCGCCGACACACAGGGTCACGAGCAGGCTGTCCGACGTGCTCAGATGCAGAACCGTCTTGCCGAAGGTGGGGGCGTAGACCGTGATGAGGTAGAAGCTCGTGGTGGTCATCGCGACCAGCATCATGCCGGCAACGACGACACCCCAGTTTTGCAGCAGCGTGCCGAATGCTTCCTTCATGCCGGGACGATGCTGGCGCGCCTTGAACTCCTGCGTTTCCGCGAGATTGCGGCGCAGCATGAAGATGAACGGCACGATCATGCAGCCGACTAAAAACGGTACGCGCCAGCCCCACGCGGCGATGGCCGACGCACTGAGCCACTGGTTGAGCGCGAAGCCGAGGGCCGCCGCGACGACGATGGCGACCTGCTGGCTCGCGGACTGCCAGCTCGTGAAGAAGCCCTTGCGGCCGGGCGTGGCCATCTCGGCCAGATACACCGATACGCCGCCCAGCTCGGCACCGGCCGAAAAGCCCTGCAGCAAGCGGCCCAACAGCACGAGCACGGGCGCGAGAAGGCCGATGGCGGCGTAACCGGGCACGAACGCGATCAGGATGGTGCCGCTCGCCATGATGGAGAGCGTGACGATGAGACCTTTGCGGCGGCCCACGTCGTCGATGTAAGCGCCCAGCACGATGGCGCCGAGCGGTCGCATCAGAAAGCCCGCGCCGAAGACGGCGAAGGTCATCATCAACGAGGCGAACTCGCTGTCGGCGGGAAAGAAGACCTTGGAAATCTGCGTGGCGTAGAAGCCGAACAGGAAGAAGTCGAACTGCTCGAGGAAGTTGCCGGCCGTGACGCGAAAGACCGTAGCGGCCTTCGAACGTCCGCTCGGAAGGCTGGACGAAGGGTGCATCGAAGTGTCTCCTGAAATCCGGAAAATGCGCGGGTGTCGGTTGATTGTCGTTTCGGCAATGTTCGCCCGGAGCCGGCGAAACGATAAGTGCGATTTTCGGAAGGATTGATGTTTTTTCGTTATCAATGGGAGACGGCCGGCGGTAGCGGTGCGCATCGCTGATGGTGGCCGCTGCACCGACTCACGCCGACATGGCGGCCGCCCGCTTTCTGGCCCCGCGAGGCTGCCGTGCGGCCTCGGCGAGCGCATCGCGCAGCGCGGCGAGCGCGGCTGACGCGTAGCCCTGCCGCCACGCCAGCAGCGTATCGATCTCGGCGAAGCCGGCGATGGCGTGCTGCATGACGTCTTCCGTCTCCGGCTGAAGGTCGAGCACCGAGCGCGGCGCGACCGCGACGCCTGCGCCGGCCGCCACGCACGCCACGATCGCGTGGTACGAGCCGAGTTCCAGCACGCGCGCGGGCTTCATTCCATGCGTTGCATACCATTGCTCGACGTACTTGCGGTACGTGCAGCCGCGTTCGAACGCGATCAGCGTCGACGGGATCACGTCGCGTGGCGTGCGAACCGGCGGGTGGCCGCGCGCGGTGAGCAGCACGAGGTGCTCGCGGAAGACCGGCACCGTCTCGAACGTATCGGGCAGCGTGTCGGGTGCCGGCGGCCGCGCGAACAGCGCGGCATCCACCTCGAAGTCGCGCACCCTGTCGATCAGCCAGCCCGTCGTGCCGGTCACGAGTTCGAGCGACACGTCCGGCCACGCCTGGTGATAGCGCGCGAGCACGGCGGGCAGGCGGCTCGCCGCCGTGCTCTCCATCGTGCCGAGCCGCAGCCGTCCGCGCGGCGTGTCTTCGCGCATGGCGTCGCGCGCTTCGTCGGCAAGGGCGAGCAGGCGCTCCGCATACGGCAGCAGCGTATGGCCGGCGGGCGTCAGCACGAGCCGGCGCCCGTCGCGCACGAACAGCGCCGCGCCCAGTTCCTCCTCGAGCTGTTTGATGCGCGTCGTCACGTTCGACTGCACGCGATTGAGTTTCGCCGCCGCGCGCGTCACGCCGTTTTCGCGCACCACGGCCCGGAAGATGGCCAGGGCTGCCAGATCCATCGTTCTCTCCCAGCGATGAATGGATTCTCGATTATTCATTTTCGGAGAACGTTGGGTCAAGCTACGATGAAAGCCTTCACCTCCGTTACGGCCGGCGTTTTCCGCGCGGCCCCTCGCATATGGCCCGTTCCGATGCTCCGCCCGCTGACGTCCGCGAGCGTTTGCCCGACACGACCGACCGCCGCGCCGGCGCGGCTGCGCTTGCCTGCATGGTCGGGCTCGCGGTCGCGCTCGGCGTGGGGCGCTTCGCGTTCACGCCGCTGCTGCCGTTGATGCTGGCCGACGGGTCGATCGGGCTGAAGGCGGGCAGCTGGCTCGCATCGGCCAACTACGCGGGCTATTTCGTCGGCGCGCTCAGCTGCGCGGCGCTGCATGTCGCGCCCGCGCGGATGATTCGCTTCGGGCTTGCCGCGACGGCTCTGCTCCTGGCGGCGATGGGCGTCGGGCATCTGCTGCCGGTGTGGCTCGCCGTGCGTTTCGTCGCGGGCGTGGTCAGTGCGTGGACCTTCGTGTTCGTGTCGCAATGGGGACTGCGGCGGCTTGCCGAACTGCACGCGCCGGAGTGGGGCGGGGTGATCTACACGGGGCCGGGTGTCGGCATCGTGCTGACCGGGCTGATCGGCCGTGCGCTGGAGGGTCAGCGCGCCGCGCCGGGCTGGCTCGGATTCGCGGCGCTGTCGGCCGTGCTCTCGATGGCGATCTGGCGCACGTTCGGCGTCGTGCCTGCGGGCAGCGCAACGCCGCAGGCGGCGGCTGGCGTGGTCACCGCAGTGCCCGCCGCGGCGCCGGCATACGACGACACGCGGCGTCAGCGCGCCGATGCGGTGGGACTCGTCGTGCTGTACGGGTTGCCGGGCTTCGGCTACATCATCACGGCTACCTTCCTGCCCGTGATCGCGCGCGCCGCGCTGCCCGCCGGCTCGCCGTGGCCCGACCTGTTCTGGCCGATGTTCGGCGTGGCGCTGATCGTCGGCGCCCTTGCCGCCGCGCGCTTGCCGGCGCACTGGGACAACCGGCTGCTGCTGGCCGCCGGTTGCGCGACGCAGGCGCTCGGCATCGCGGCCGGCATCGTGTGGCCGAACGCGGCGGGCTTCTCGGCGGGCAGCGCCTTGCTCGGGCTGCCGTTTACCGCGATCACGCTGTTCGCCATGCGCGACGCCCGGCGCCTGCGCGGCGCCCACGCGACCGGCCTCATGGGCTATGCGACCGCGTCGTACGGCGTCGGACAGATTCTGGGGCCGCTCGTCGCGGCGCCGCTGGCCGCGCGCTTCGGCTCGTTCACGCCGGCGCTGTGGGTCGCGGCGGCGGCGCTGCTTGCAGGCGCGGCGGGGTTTGTCGCGATGGCCGTACTGGGGCGTCGGGCGCGGGGTTGATACAGGCTCGACGTGGGCTTGATGCGGCCTTGAGGGCACGGGCGGTTCGATGCACGTGGATCGTTCGTACCGTGCCGCGTCCGTGGTTTGCGGCGCGGGGTGGCCATCAGCGCGCCATCGCAAGCGTATGCATGCATGACAGGCGGGCATCCGGTGTGCTTTCTCGTTGCGGACGCCCGGTTCTGTATCGACGCGGAACCGGCTTGCCAGGAACGCGCCCGATGAATCTCGAACAGATTTACGCCCGAATCTGGGACAGCCTCGCCGCCTCGGTACGCGAAGACAGTCTGCCGTTCAAGGTGATGCAGGCTGGCACCATCGGCCTCGACGGGTCGCCGAACGTGCGTACCGTGCTGCTTCGCGGCGTAAGCGAGCGGGAGAACCTGCTCACTTTTCACACCGACCTGCGCTCGCCGAAGGTGGCCGAACTGAGCCGCGAGCCGCGCATTGCGCTCGTTGCCGTGGACGCTGCGCGGAGTCAGCAGATTCGTGTGTCCGGCGAAGCCCGCATCGTGCGCGACGGGCAAGCGCGGCTCGATGCGTGGCACGCCAGTCCCGATCATGACCTGATCGCCTACCGCACGCGACTCGCGCCCGGCACGCCCATGCGCCACGCGGACGACGCGCTCGGAGCCTCACACGATCCGCACGATGTGCCGGGTCCCGCCGAAGGGTTCCAGCATTTCTGCGTGGTCGAGGTTCGTCCGGCACGGCTCGACTGGCTGGACCTGTCAGGGGCTCGCCCATTGCGGGCGTGCTATGCCCGTGAGGGCGACCGTTGGATTCACCGCTGGATCGCGCCGTGACGAGGCGCGTTCAATCGAGGCTGACGGGATCGGCGCCGATACCGCGTCAAGCACCCGCTCAAGCACCGCTCAAGCAGCCGTACCGCGGCGTATCGCCGTCAGCACCGGTTCTCGCGCCTGAAGGTCTCCGACGGCAGTTCCCCGAACTGCTCGCGATACTCGCCCGAAAAATTTCCGAAGTGCCAGAAGCCCCAGCGTGTCGCGACCTCGGTCACGGACCGGGCGCCGCGCAGCTCGCGCCGCACGCGTCCCAGGCGCACCGCGCGAATGTAGGCGGACGGGTTCACGCCCAGCGTTTCCTCGAACGCGTATTGCAGCGTGCGGCGGCTCGCGTGGAAGCGCGCGCAGAGTTCCGCGACGGACAACGCGCAGTCCGGCGATTCCTCGACGACGTCCCGCACCGCGCGCACCAGCTGCCAGTGCCGCGAGATGCGCGCCGCCGCGGGAGACGCGGTTCGCGCGGGCGCATCGTCCGGCGTCGCCGCGAGCATCTCGGCAAGGCCGAAGACGGCGTGCCGCTCGAACGCATCCACGGCGCCGGCGTCGTCGAGCAGCGCGGGCTGCAAGGTGACCGCATCGAGCATCGTCTTCAACGTGGCCCGATACGCCTGCAACTGCACAGGGTCGACATCGAGCACCGTGGCATGCGTGCCGAGCCGCGCCGCGAGCCGCGCGATCTGCTCGCGCGCGAGAACGCTTGCCATCGCGTCGGGCTCGATCTCCAGATTCACGACGACATGTCGGTCCGGCGAAAGAAACTCGAAGCCGCCGTCGCCGGAAAACACGTGCAGGCCGTCGCGATGACTGGCCTGGCCGCACAGCAGCGCAGGCCCTTCCAGCTGGAACGGCACGCCGATCGCGATGCGCCCCGGCGCCACCGCGCCGCGCTGATACACCGTGCGGTTCAGGCGCTCCACCAGCACGCGGATACCGCCCGCGACGAACGAACTCACCGACCCGTCGAACGGTCCGCGCGAGATCTGGCAGTAGGTCTGGTTCCAGGCGTCGAGCAGCAGCGCCTGTTCGTCGACGTTCCGGCAGCGTCGGATGTCGACTGCGGCGCGGGTAGAGGCGCACGTCTGCATGGCGTTCTCCGGCGCGAGTGAAGGGGGCACGGGCACCGACCCGGGAAGCGGGCGGCGTCAGGAATCGGCCGCCCCAGTGTAAGTGAAAAAAATGCGCGCTGTATGGGGGAAACGCCGGGTGCGCGTCGTTCCGCGCGCCGTGTCGTGCGCAACGGTGTCGGTTCGGCGGCGCGGTTCGGGGCCGGTCGACACATCCCGTCCGCAAAGTTTTTTTTGCCAATTTTGGATAGTCGCTACGATTTGGGCTGCTTATCGTGCTTCCAGCGTGGTGACTACCGTTGAGCCAACGGAACGACACAGGAGGCGTTGCATGAGCGTAGCGGCAGGCGGATACACGGAGGGCGCCGGAACGCGCCCGGGCAGGCTGGCGGGCAAGATCGCCATCGTCTCGGGCGGGGCGACGGGCGCGGGTGGTGCGGCGTCGCGGCTGTTTGCCCGCGAGGGCGCGCAGGTCGCGCTCGTCGACGTCAACGGGGACGCGGGCGAAGAGGTGGTCGCGCAGATTCGCGCCGCGGGCGGCGTGGCCGAGCTCTTCACGGCGGACGTCTCGAAGCGTGAGGCGGTGGACGCCGCGGTTGCCGGCATCGCGCGGCGCTTCGGCCGCATCGACGTGCTGTTCAATCACGCGGGCAGTATCGTCGTGAAGCCGTTCCTCGACACGACCGACGACGACTACGACTGGCTCATGGACGTCAACGTGAAGAGCATGTTCATGATGACGCGCGCGGTGCTGCCGCACATGCTCGCGAACGGCGGGGGCTCGATCGTCTGCACGGCGTCGATTTCGTCGGTCGCGGCCACGCCGCTCGAAGTGCTGTACTGCACGACGAAGGGCGCCTGCGCCATGTTTGCGCGGGCCATTGCAGTCGAGTATCGGGATCGCGGCATTCGCTGCAACGCGGTCAACCCGGGCTTCATCGATACGCCGCACGGCCGCCGCGAAATGAGTGCGCTCACGAAATATGGTTTCGACGCGAGCGAGGCCGCGCTCTCGGTGCAGCAGGGGCGGCTCTGCGCGCCGGAGGAGGTCGCGCAGGCCGCGCTCTTCCTCGCGAGCGACGACGCGTCGTTCATCAACGGCGCGCACCTCTACGTCGACAACTGTTTTACCGCGGCCTGAGCGTTCTCGATCGTTCCCGCGGCAACGAAGCATCAGCGGCAACGAAGAAGCATCAATCCAAAGCTGTTCCCATTGCAGTTGCACTGCCCTAAACCTCGAATCAAGGATCGATCATGGATATCAACCCGGCCGTGCAACCGGCTGAGCCGGTCGACAACGACGTCAGGCTCCTGCACAAGATGGGCTACGCGCAGGAGCTGTCGCGCCGCATGGGCGCGTTCTCCAATTTCGCCGTTTCGTTTTCGCTGATCTGCATTCTCTCGGGCGGCATCACGTCGTTCCAGATGGGACTGTCGGCGGCGGGCGGCGCATCCATCGGGCTCGGCTGGCCGCTGGGCTCGGTGTTCGCGCTCGTCGTGGCCGCGGCCATGGCGCAGATCGCGTCGTCGTTTCCCACGGCGGGCGGCCTTTACCACTGGAGCTCGATTCTCGGCGGCAAGACGTGGGGCTGGCTGACTGCGTGGCTGAACCTGCTGGGGCTCGTGTTCGTGGTCGCGGCCATCAACTACGGCACCTACGATCCGTTTTTCCGCACGCTGATCGCGCCGATGTTCGGCGTGAATCCGGATTCGCTCGGCTGGTGGTCGCAGACGCTCTTCCTCACCGTCATCACGGCCTCGCAGGCGTTTCTCAACCATCGCGGCATTCGCATCACAAGCCGCATCACCGATTTGTCGGGATACCTGATCTTCGTCGTGACGGTGGTGCTCGTGATTTCGCTGCTGGCGTTTTCGCCGGTGAAGGTGGACCTCTCGCGCCTCTACACGTTCACGAACTTCACGGGCGTGGACGGCGGCGCGTGGCCGAAGCAGACCATGGCGCTCGCGTTCCTCTCGGGCCTGTTGCTCACGGCGTACACGATCACGGGCTTCGACGCGTCCGCGCACACTTCGGAAGAAACGCACGAAGCCGCGCGCAACGTGCCGCGCGGCATCATCGGGTCGGTGTTCTGGTCCACCACGTTCGGCTACGTGATGGTCTGCGCGTTCGTGCTCGTGATGCCCGATATCGGCGCCGCGGTGAAGCAGGGCACGGGCTTCTTCCAGGCCATCCTCGCGCCGATCCCGGGGCCGCTGCGCATCGTCATCGAACTGCTGATGTTCTTCATCAACTACGTCTGCGGCCTCGCTGCCGTGACCTCGACTTCGCGGATGATGTTCGCGTTCGCCCGCGACGGCGGTCTGCCCGGCTCGAAGTGGCTGCGCAAGGTCAACGCCTCGCATCGCACGCCGGGCACGGCGATCTGGGTCTCGGCCGTGCTCGCCATTCTCGTCACGCTGTACGGCGACGCGTTCACGGTGCTGAGCGCGGGCAGCGCGGTGTTCCTGTTCGTCTCGTACGCCATGCCGACGGCGGCCGGCATCTTCGCCGAAGGCCGCACGTGGACCGAAAAAGGCCCGTTCCAGCTGGGCTGGCTCTCGAAGCCGTTTGCCGTGGCCGCCGTGTTCGGCGCACTCGTGCTCGCGTATGTCGGCATCCAGCCGCCCAACGAGAAGGTGATCTACGTGATGGTCGCGCTGCTCGTGGTGCTGCTTGCCATCTGGTACGTGGGCGGCGTGCGCAAGAGCTTTAGCGGGCCGCCTATCGGCGGCCTCACGAAAGAGCGCGAACGCGCGCTCGAAGGCATCGAAGGGCAACTGGATGAGGCTTGAGCGAAGCTGGTCGGGATCAGTGCCGGGCCGGGCTCTACGCCCGGCCCGTTTGTTTCTGGGGAACCGCGGCTTGGGAGCGGGGCACCGGGAACCCGGCGCCGGCCGCTGTTGCTGGCTCCATGCCGTGAGTCGAGGGGCCGGGTCTTAGTCGAAGTACGTCGCTTCCATATCGTCGAGCAGCCCCGGCTGGGTCGGCGCCCAGTCGAGCAGCCTGCGCGTGCGCTCGCTCGACGCCAGCAGGTCCGCGCCGGCAAAGCGCCCGAACCAGCCGAAATGCTGCACGGCCTCTTCCGGCGAAAGCGAGACGACCGGTATGCCGAGGCGCCGCCCGATCACGTCGGCGATGTCCTTGAACCGCACCCCTTCCTCCGCGATGGCGTGAAACGGGCCGCCCGCGGCGCCGTGTTCGAGTGCCAGCCGGAACACGCGTGCGGCGTCGAAGCGATGGGTGGAGGGCCAGCGGTTGAGTCCGTCGCCCACATAGGCCGACACGCCTTTCTCGCGCGCGATCGCGATGAGAATCGGCACGAAACCGTGGTCGCCCGCGCCGTGCGTCGAAGGCGGCAGCCGCACCGCCGAGGCGCGAACGCCGCGTGCCACGAGCGCGTTCGCCGTCGCTTCGGAGACGCGCGGGTAGTGCTCGGAGCGCGGCGGCGGCACGTCGTCCTCGGTGGCCGCGCGCCCTTGTGTGAGCAACGCGACGCCCGAGGTGACGAGGAGCGGGCGATTCGAGCCCGCCAATGCATCGCCGATCGCCTCGATGGCGCGGCGGTCCAGCTCGCAGTTCTCGACGAACCGCGAGAAGTCGTGATTGAACGCCGTGTGAATGACGCCGTCCGCGGCCGCCGCGCCGCGGCGCAGGGCATCCAGTTCTTCGAGCGAGCCGCGGTGGACCTGAGCGCCGGCCGCGACGAGCGACGCCGCGCCCGCATCCGAGCGGGCAAGCCCGAGCACTTCGTGTCCCGCATCCCGCAATTCCCGCACAATAGCGGAACCGACAAATCCGGTGGCGCCGGTAACGAACACGCGCATAGCCAAATCTCCTGAGTGTTGCTGGTGAATGCTGGTTGATCCAGGGTGGTCCTGGGTGATCCTGGTACGTCGGCACTCTCGCGCGTTCGCGTCACGCGGTGAAGTCGTGGCGTTTTACAGGTATACGGACTAACAGGATGAGCACGCCGAACGCACCCCCCAATCTGCTGGGCGATTACCTGAAGGACCGCCGCGCACGGCTCGACCCCGCCGCGCTCGGCTTTTCGGGCACGCGCCGCCGCACGCCCGGACTGCGCCGCGAGGAAGTCGCGCTGCGCGCCAACGTGAGCGCGACCTGGTACACGTGGCTGGAGCAGGGGCGCGGCGGCGCCCCTTCGGCGGAAGTGCTCGAACGCCTCGCCAGCGCGCTGCTGCTCACGCCGGTGGAGCGCGAACACCTCTTTCTGCTGGCGCAGGGCCGGCCGCCCGCGGTGCGCTACGAAGCGAGCGGCGTGACGCCGCGCCTGCAGCGCGTACTCGATGCATTCGAACTGAGCCCGGCCCTCGTCAAGACGCCGACGTGGGACATCGTCGCGTGGAATCGCGCGGCGGCATCGGTGCTCACCGATTACGCCTCGCTTGCAGTCCAGCAGCGCAATGTCTTGCGGCTCTTCTTCGGCAACCCGCGAATGCATGAAGTGCAACTGGACTGGGAAAGCGTGGCGCGCTTTCTTCTTGCCACGTTCCGTGCGGGCGTCTGCCGGGCGGGGGCAACGGCGGCGGCGAACGTCGAGGCACTGGTCGCGGAACTCAGCGCATCGAGCCCCGAATTCGCGGCCCTGTGGCGCGAAAAGGACGTGCGCATGCACGGCGAGGGCTCGAAGCAGCTGCGGCATCCCGTGGCCGGTCTGCTGTCGCTCGAGTTCTCGTCGTTCGCCGTGGACGGGCGGCCTGACCTCACGATGATGGTCTACAACCCCACCACGGCCGACGACGCCGAGCGCATTCGCGCACTGATCGCCGCGCGCGTGACGGCGCCCGTGACGGCATGACGGTGCGCCGTCCGCCGGCCCGTGCCCGTTCGCTGGGTTCTCGCTCACCCATGCCGGGGCAGTTCGCCTTGCCCGGCTTCGAAGCGCCCGTGCCGGCTGCCACGGACCGCCTGCTGTTCCTGCTGCGTCCCGACGTGGAGGCCGCCGCGCGCGTTGCTGCGCTGGTGCAGCGGCTATTCACTGGGCACGGGCAGCGCGGGCTTGCGGGCGTGCCGGTTCCCGTGCCGCTGCTGCACGTCACCTTGCATGAGCTGGGCGTCTACGCGGGCGTGCCGAACGACGTCGTCGCGCGTGCGAGTGCCGCCGCGACCGCGGTGTCGATGCGGCAGTTCAACGTCTCGTTCGACGCGGCGACCCGCTTCTCGCCGGAGCAGTCGCGGCATCCGTTCGTGTTGACGGGCGGCGAGGGCGTGGTCGGGTGCGCCTTGCTGCATGAGGCGCTGGGCGCCGCGCTCAGGGACGTGGGTTTTCGGGTCGGATCGGCGTCCGGTTATACGCCTCACCTGACGCTCGCGCGCGGCGACAACGGCGCGAGCGACTTCCCTGTTGAACCGCCCATTGCCTGGACGGTGAGCGAGTTTCTGCTCGTGCACAGCCTGATCGGCCAGCGCCGGCATGTGGTGCTGGGCCGGTGGAGGCTCGCGCAGTAAGGACTCGGCCCGAGTGGCCGTGTCGGCGGGTGTGCCGGCGAGCCGAAGGAACCTTCGACGAACAGCCGCCATGCGCTGTGAACGTTTTGTGAACACCCTGATAAAATGCCGGGGCCGCAAACGCCGTGGATCGCAGATGAAATTGCTTGATGCTCTCGTCGAACAACGCATTGCCGCCGCAGCCGCGCGCGGCGAGTTCGACGATTTGCCGGGGGCCGGACAGCCGCAGGCGTTCGACGACGACCTGCTCGTGCCCGAGGAAGTGCGCGTCGCGAACCGCATTCTCAAAAACGCCGGCTTCGTTCCGCCCGCAGTCGAACAGCTGCGCGCGCTGCGCGATCTGCGCGACGAACTGGACGCGGTGAGCGACCGCGCCGCGCGTTGCCGGCTCCAGGCGAAGATGCTCGCGCTCGATATGGCGCTCGAATCGCTGCGCGGCGGCCCCATGGTCTTGCCGCGCGAGTATTGCCGGCGCATTGCCGAGCGGCTGTCCGAGCGTGTCGTGGAAGAGGGCGATGCCGCGAGCACGGAACCGGCGCCGGCCGGCCCTGCGCTTCAAGACCGCCGCGAAGGCGGCGAGAGCCTCGAAGCGAGACCGCGGTGAGCGTCGTACCCGACGAGCCCCACGTGGCCGATACGTCGGAAGGGCCCGGGGCATGCGCGTCGCCGAATGCATCCGATGCTTCCGATACGCCGAACGAAGCGGCGCCATCCGCGGCTAGCCATGCTTTCACGGGCAACCCCGAGCCCGTTTCCGAACGCGATCTCCATTTCATGACGCTCGCGCTCGCCGCCGCTGACGAAGCGCGCGCGGCCGGCGAAGTGCCGGTGGGCGCCGTGCTGGTGTGCGGCGACGAGGTGATCGCGACCGGCTTCAACCATCCTATCGGCGCTCACGATCCCTCCGCGCACGCGGAAATGGTCGCCCTGCGGGCCGCCGCCGCGTCGCAACGGAACTACCGTCTGCCGGGTTGCGAGTTGTATGTGACGCTCGAGCCGTGCCTCATGTGCGCCGGCGCGATCATGCACGCGCGCATTGCGCGCGTGGTGTTCGGCGCACGGGACCCGAAGACGGGCGCCTGCGGCAGCGTGGTCGACGCCTTCGCCAACACGCAGCTCAATCACCACACCACTGTCACGGGCGGCGTGCTCGAACACGCATGCGGCGACGCGCTGCGCAGCTTCTTCGCCGAGCGGCGGCGGGCCAGCCGCGAGGCGCGGGCCGCGGCAGCCGCCACCGCTCAAGCACCGCATACCGATCTGCCTTCCTGACCCACGACGACGACACGACTGCTTCCTGCCATGACCGCTCATGCCCGTACCATTTTGCTGATCGCCCCTTCGGGCTACCCGCACGATCCGGACGCCATCACGCGGGCCGTCGAGCGGCTGCGCGCGGAGGGGCATCGCGTGGAGGGAATAGAGGCGCTCGCGCGGCGTTACCAGCGGTTCGCGGGTACCGACGGCGAGCGTGCCGCGGAACTGAACCGGCTCGCCGATGCCTCGCAGCCGCTGCCCGACATCGTGCTCGCCGTGCGCGGCGGTTACGGCGCGGTGCGCATCCTGCACGGGCTCGACTATGAAGGCTTGCAGCGGCGGCTGCGCGGCCAGCCGGTCGCGCTCGTCGGGCATAGCGACTTCACCGCGATCCAGCTTGCGCTGCTCGCGCGCGCCGGCCTCGTGACGTTCGGCGGTCCGATGCTCGCGAGCGACTTCGGCGCCGAAGAACTGAGCCCGTTCACCATGGAGCACTTCTGGCAGGCGCTATCCAGGCCGTCTTTCACGCTCGAGGTCGAGGCGCCGCAGACCCAGGCTGCGAGCGTCGCGGGCACGCTGTGGGGAGGCAACCTGGCGGTGCTGTCGTCGCTGGTGGGTACGCCCTACATGCCGCCTGTGGAAGGCGGCATCCTGTTTCTCGAAGACGTCAACGAGCAGCCGTTTCGCGTCGAACGGATGATCTATCAGCTGCACCTGGCTGGCATTCTGGCGCGCCAGCAGGCGCTCGTGCTGGGCGGCTTTTCGGGCGGCAAGGCGTTCGACTACGACAACGGCTACGACCTCGCGGCCATGATCGAGCAGGTGCGCGCGGTGGTCGGCATTCCGGTCATCACGGGTTTGCCGTTCGGCCATATCGCCGACATGGTGACGCTGCCCGTGGGCGCAAGGGCGAAGCTGGATGCCGATGCCAACGGGTTCAGGCTCGCGGTGAGCGGCTATCCGCACCTGGGGTAAGAGGCGGCGCGCATCGGGGAAGCGCAGGCGGAGCGGGTTCCATTCACGAATGGCCCGCTTTTTTCTTTTGCTTTCTTCTATGTTCTTCGCGGCGTCGAGGCCGGGTGGCCTCGCAAGGCCTGTCCGACGGGCTCAGCGCGGCACGCTGGGCGCCGCACGAGGCGCCGGGCTCGCGGTGCCGCCACTGCCGGATTTCACGCATTTGTCGCCGGGGCTCACATCGAGCCCCCAGTCACCGTGTTCGTACCAGTCGTCGCCGAGCAATTCGGACGGATGCTGGGTGCGGCTTTGCCCGTTGCCGCAGCGCATGTCGTTCGCGGGACAGTAGTGGTCGCAGCCCCAGCAGATGCGCTCCGGACGCAGGGGGTGTAGCGGAAAGACCTTGACCATGCGTGTTCTCCCGGCGAAGCCATCGCGACAACGCAAAAGCATCATTATCGGGCTCGGCCTGGCAGCGGAGCCGGGTCTGAATGACGCACAGACGCGTGCCGGCTTTGGCGTGGGTCAATTCCGATGGCCTTGCCAGGGCCGTGTGCGTGGCCGCTGTTCCAGCCGTCGTTCTGCCTGGTTTTTTGTTGACAAAATTAGCGGTGAGCCGATCGACCAAGGTGTCTTTCTGAACTCGCTGCAATCCTTGCAGAACCCCGCCGTAACGCCAAAAGAGGCCAGAGCTTAGGTGCTTTGAAGCCCTGCAGCAGCAAACCCCATCCGCTCATCTCCGCGAAAACCCCACTCAAAAATTGTTGACAATCTTTATGTCCATCCTAAGATAACCACCATAACGGCGCCTGCACGGGCGAACGTGCTTCACCCGGGCGCCGGCCATCGGCGCCGACGTGCCTGCACGTGGTGCGCCGCGCACTGAAACGAATCCAGGACAGTACCCACGTCGAGGCGAGCGCCGCGGTCTCGCCTCGACGACAAACGCCGTACGCAAAGTACGCAGGCCACCGTGGCGCCCCATGCCATTTCGCCGGCGCTCAATTTGGCTGACGAGCCGGCAGGCCGCGGCGCAACGCGCCTGCGAGCCCGCCGGCAACTGGCATGAGGGATGCAGCACAGCGGCGGCTGCCCGCCGTCGACGAAAAGCGAAAGGCGAAAGGCAGCGGTCGGCGGTTCCATCTCACGGAGGAGGAGTCATGGCTCAGTTCAGTGCGGCGCAAGGTGCGCCGGCAGCATCCGCTTACGACGATGCGCAGTCGGGCAACGCAGGCGTGGACGGCGACGTCCTCGTGCCCGCGGGCTACAGCGAGCGTCTCTACAACCACGACCTCGCGCCGTTGCGTCACCAGACCTGGGGCGCCTACAACATCTTCGCGTTCTGGATGTCGGACGTGCACAGCGTGGGCGGCTACGTGTTCGCGGGCAGTCTCTTCGCGCTGGGCCTCACGAGCTGGCAGGTGCTGATCGCGCTGCTCGTGGGCATCGGCATCGTGAACGTGCTGTGCAATCTCATCGCACGGCCCAGCCAGATGCATGGCGTGCCGTACCCCGTGGCGTGCCGCGCGACCTTCGGCGTGCTCGGCGCGAACATTCCCGCCGTGATCCGCGGGCTCATCGCGGTGGCGTGGTACGGCATCCAGACCTACCTTGCGTCGAGCGCGCTCGTCATCGTCGTGCTCAAGTTCTTCCCGCAACTGATGCCGTATGCCGACCTGCATCGGCATGGCTTCGCAGGTCTTTCGGCGCTCGGCTGGACCGGCTTTATGACGCTCTGGGTCTTGCAGGCGCTGGTGTTCTGGAACGGCATGGAGACCATCAAGAAGTTCATCGACTTCGCCGGCCCCGCCGTCTACGTGGTGATGTTCGTGCTGGCGGGCTACATGGTGTGGCGCGCGGGCTGGAACAACATCGGCATCAACCTCGGCGGAGTGAAGTATCACGGCATGGAGGTGCTGCCCGTCATGGTGACGGCCATCTCGCTCGTGGTCTCGTATTTCTCGGGACCGATGCTGAACTTCGGCGACTTCTCGCGCTACGGCAAGAGTTTTCGCAGCGTGCAGCGCGGCAACTTCTGGGGGCTGCCCGTCAACTTCCTCGCGTTCTCGCTCGTGACGGTAGTGACCACGTCGGCCACGCTGCCGGTGTTCGGACAACTGATTACCGACCCCGTCGAAACGGTGGGTCGCATCGATCAGCCCACGGCCGTGGTGCTGGGCGCGTTGACCTTCACCATCGCCACCATCGGCATCAACATCGTCGCGAACTTCGTGTCGCCGGCATTCGACTTTTCGAACGTCGCGCCGCGTCTCATC
The DNA here is from genome assembly GCF_034424375.1 of Paraburkholderia kururiensis. Lineage (NCBI taxonomy): Bacteria > Pseudomonadati > Pseudomonadota > Betaproteobacteria > Burkholderiales > Burkholderiaceae > Paraburkholderia > Paraburkholderia kururiensis. The sequence continues at coordinate 2,235,593 of NZ_CP139965.1, forward strand.
AGCTGGCGCGCAGGCGGCATGCTGGCGGCAGTGGCCTCCGTCTTCATCACGCCGTGGAACCTCTTCAACAACCCGGCCGTGATCCATTACACGCTCGACGTGCTGGGCAGCTTCATCGGGCCGCTCTACGGCGTGCTCGTGACCGACTTCTACCTCGTGAAGCGCCAGAAGCTCGATACAGCCGACCTCTACACCGTGTCGCCGACGGGCGCTTACTGGTACCGCAACGGCGTCAACTATCGGGCGGTGGCCGCGCTACTGCCCGCGGCGCTGATCGCGGTGGCGTGTGTGCTCGTACCTCACCTCGATAGCCTCGCGAACTTCTCGTGGTTCATCGGCGCGGGGCTGGGCGCGGTTTTTTATCGAGCGATGGCGGTCACGCGCTGATCGCTCAACCTTGGGAGTCACCATGCGCATCAAGCTCATCAATCCGAACACCACCCAGCGCATGACCGATGCAATGGGCCGCTGCGCGCGCGACGTCGCGGCGGCAGGCACCGAAGTCGTGGCGGTCAGCCCGACCATGGGGCCGCCTTCCATCGAAGGCTATTACGACGAGGCGATGGCCACGCCGGGCCTGCTCGCCGAAGTGGCCGCGGGCGAACGCGAAGGCTTCGATGCCTACGTGATCGCCTGTTTCGGCGACCCCGGGCTGTACGCAGCACGCGAGCTGGCGCGCGGGCCGGTGATCGGCATTGCCGAGGCCGCGATGCACGCGGCGAGCGTGCTGGCACCGGGCTTTTCGGTGGTGACGACGCTGGCCCGCACACGGTCGATGGCCTGGCATCTGGCCGAGCGCTACGGCATGCGGCGCTTCTGCCGCAACGTGCGCGCGACCGACGTCGCGGTGCTCGATCTGGATCGGCCCGGTTCGGCGGCACGCGAGCTGATCGTGGACGAATGCCACCGGGCACTCGACGAAGACGGCGCCGAGGCCATCGTGCTGGGCTGTGCCGGCATGGCCGAGCTGTGCGCCTACGTGGAAGACGCCGTGGGCGTGCCGGTGGTAGAGGGCGTGACGGCCGCGGTGAAGTGGGCCGAAGCGCTCGTCACGTTGCGGCTCGGCACGGCCAAGCGCGGCGACTTCGCGCGGCCGCTTCCGAAGCGTTACGACGGCGACTTCGAACGCTTCAGCCCCGGCGATGACGGCGTGCCGGATGGGGAGGTGCCGAAGACGGCGTATCGGTTCGGCTGAGGTTTGGTTGTGATGGACGCGAGGTCGGCGATGGCGGGCAATGAGCGCTCCCGTCGCAAACAGCGCATGGCAGCGACTGCATAGCGGCAGCACCATGTCGACACCGTGTCAGCTTCGGGCACCACGCCCACGTCACATTTGCGCACCGCACATACATCGCCGCTGACGGGCACTATCTCGCCCGCTGTATGGGCGCTTCGGGCCGATTTCGCTACACTGGTCCGGTCCTGAAGGCGGGCGCTATCGGCGCATTGCGCGGGCTGCACATCGGCCCCTCACCGCCACCCTGTACCGCCTTCTTCCGTTCCGACACTTGCGTTCCATCATGACACTCGACTCTCACTATCCCCGCGATCTGGCCGGCTACGGCCGTCATCCCGTGCAGGCCGACTGGCCCGGCCGCGCGCGCGTTGCGGTGCAGTTCGTCCTCAACTACGAAGAAGGCGGCGAGAACTGCGTGCTGCACGGCGACCCGGCGTCCGAGCAGTTCCTCTCCGAGATCGTGGGCGCAGCGGCGTATCCGTCGCGCCACATGAGCATGGAGTCGATCTACGAATACGGTTCGCGCGCCGGCGTGTGGCGCATTCTGCGCGAGTTCGAAAAGCGCGGCCTGCCGCTTACGGTGTTCGGCATCGGCATGGCGATGGAGCGCAACCCCGAGGTCGCGAAAGCGTTCGTCGAACTGGGCCACGAGATTGCGTGTCACGGCTATCGCTGGATTCACTATCAGGACATGGCGCCCGAGCGCGAAGCGGAACACATGCGGCTCGGCATGCAGGCCATCGAGCGCGTCACGGGCGTGCGGCCGCTCGGCTGGTACACCGGGCGCGACAGTCCGAACACACACCGGCTCGTCGCCGAATACGGCGGCTTTCTCTACGACTCCGACTACTACGGCGACGACCTGCCGTTCTGGATGGACGTGGAAGTCACGGGCGGCGCCAAGGTGCCGCAGCTCATCGTGCCGTACACGCTCGACACCAACGACATGCGCTTCGCGACGCCGCAGGGCTTCAACACCGCGGACCACTTCTTCACCTACCTGCGCGACGCCTTCGACGTGCTCTACGAAGAGGGCGCCGAAGCGCCGAAGATGATGTCGGTGGGCATGCATTGCCGGCTGCTGGGCCGCCCGGGGCGTTTTCGCGCGTTGCAGCGCTTTCTCGATCACATCGAGCAGCACGACCGCGTGTGGGTGACGCGCCGCATCGACATCGCGCGCCATTGGCGCGAGCGGCATCCGTATGCGCAGACGGGCCGCGGAGCCGCGGCATGAAGGCCATGCGCCATACCCTCGACCAGATCAACACGCTGCCTGTCGGCGCGTTCGTCGCGGCGCTCTCGGGCATCTTCGAACATTCGCCGTGGGTGCCCGAGGCTGTCGCGGGCGAGCGGCCGTTCGCGAGCATCGACGCGCTGCATCGCGCGATGTCGAAGGCCGTGGAAACGGCGGGCGAAGCGAGGCAGCTTGCGCTCGTCAACGCGCACCCGGAACTGGCAGGCAAGGCCGCGGTGCGTGGCGAGTTGACCGCCGAATCCACGCGCGAGCAGAGCGGCGCGGGGCTCGATCAATGCACGCAGGAAGAGTTCGACCGGCTTCAGCAGTTGAACCGCACGTACCGCGAAAAATTCGGCTTTCCGTTCATTCTCGCCGTGCGCGGCTACGACCGGCACGGCATCATCGCGAACTTCGAAGCACGCGTGAACAACAGCCGCGCCGACGAATTGCGCGCGAGCCTCGACCAGATTTACCGCATCGCGCGCTTCAGGCTCGACGAACTCATCGACGAGCCGGCGCCGCGTGCCTGACGGCCTCACACACACCGACCGTTGCCAAAGACGGCATCTCCCGACACAGACACACCAAGGAAGACAACGATGGCACTCCCGATTCTCGATCCCAACGCGCCCGACTTCACGCGCCGCTACGTCAATCTCGCGGACCCGCGCCTGGGCGCCGCGGCGCTCGAGGCCAGCGACGATTTCTTCGCGCCGAAGGACCGCATGCTGAATCCCGAGCCGGCCGTCTTCATTCCGGGCAAGTACGACGAGCACGGCAAGTGGATGGACGGCTGGGAAACGCGCCGCAAGCGCACGGCAGGCTACGACTGGTGCATCGTGAAGCTCGCGCGGCCGGGCGTCATCAAGGGACTCGACATCGATACGAGCCACTTCACGGGCAACTTCCCGCCCGCGGCGTCCATCGAGGCCGCGTATGTGGTTGACGGTGCGCCCGGCGCCGCCACGCAGTGGACCGAGATCGTGCCGTCCACCACGCTTCAGGGCAACAGCCACCACTACGTCGACGTGACGAACACGGGCGTCTTCACGCACCTGCGCGTGAACATCTATCCCGACGGCGGCATTGCGCGGCTGCGCGTGTACGGGCAGCCGCAGGTGGACCGGTCGGGCGCGAGCCGCAGCGAACTGTTCGATCTGGCCGCGATGGAAAACGGCGCCTACGTGGTGGCCGCGAACAACCAGCATTTCGGCGCGGCCTCGAGCCTCCTCATGCCGGGCCGCGGCGTCAACATGGGCGACGGCTGGGAAACGCGCCGCCGCCGTGAGCCGGGCAACGACTGGGCCATCATCGCGCTCGCGCAGCCCGGCGTGATCCGCAAGATCGAAGTGGACACGGCGCACTTCAAGGGCAACTATCCGGACCGCTGCTCGGTTCAGGCCGCACGCGTGACGGGCGGCACCGACAGCTCGCTCGTCACGCAGGCGATGTTCTGGCCCGTGCTGCTCGGCGAACAGAAATTGCAGATGGACGCGCAGCATTATTTCGAAGCGGAACTGGCGGCGCTCGGTCCCGTGACGCACGTGCGCTTCAACATCATTCCGGATGGCGGCGTCTCGCGTCTGCGTCTGTGGGGCACGCTGGCATGAGCACAGCAACCATGAAGATGCTCGCAATCGAGCCGCTCACGCGCGCTGCGTTCGCGCCGTTCGGCGACGTGATCGAACTGGAGGGCGCGAAGCAGATTCCCATCAACCTCGGCACCACGATGCGCTATCACGACCTCGCGAAGGTCGACGTGGCCGACGAAGGCGGCCGTCCGCTCGTCAATCTCTTTCGCGGCCAGCCGCGGCGGTTGCCCTTCGAGGTGAAGATGCTGGAGCGTCATCCGCTCGGCTCACAGGCGTTCGTGCCGCTCAACGACCGGCCGTATCTGGTCGTCGTGGCGCCGGCGGGCGTGCTCGACCCGCGCGGCATTCGCGCCTTCGTGACGAGCGGCTGGCAGGGCGTGAACTACGCGAAGGGCGTCTGGCACCATCCGCTCATCGCGCTCGGCGAGGTGAGCGACTTCATCGTGGTGGATCGCGGCGGCGATGGGCTCAACCTCAACGAGCAGGACCTCGAAGAATCGCTGTGGCTCACGGAAGAGGCGTTGAAAGCGGTGGTTCGTTGAACGCGCGTTGAGTCGGGGTCGCCGCTGGTGGAAGGCGATAACGGTGCGTGCGTGGAAAGAAGAACGGCCCGCGGCTGAATTGGCCGCGGGCTTTTTTGTACCCGGACGTCGAGGAACGATCTGGGGTGAGCGCGCGATGCCTGCGCCGCTTTGTTCTGCGCGAGGCGAGGAGGCGTTGCGGATAGCGATGGCGCTACGCAGTTCGCGCGGCGATGTCGATTGCCATGAGCATGGCGAGTCGAACGGTACGGGGGACTGAGCCAGCGGTCCGCCCATCAAGCAACGCCATCGAGCCACACCACCAACGTCGCAAGCAAAAAAGCCCGACCATCGCGCTCCATCTGGCGATCGCCGGGCCACCCCGCTGCGGCATCGACTGCCGTTGCCGCTCTCTCATCTCGTCACTGCGCAGCCCCACCCTGGAACCACGCCGCGATCTTCATCCGCTCCTCGTCGGTCATGTGCGTGACGTTGCCGAGCGGCATCGCCTTCAACGTCACGGCCTGCTGGTAGAGCCGCTGCGCGTTCTGCGAAATCTCCGCGGGCGTGTCGAACATCACGCCGGCCGGCGCGCTGCCCATGAGCGTCGGGTGCGCCGAGTGGCACGCTACGCAGCGCTGTTGCAGGATGGGCGCGATATCGGCGACCTTGACGCGCGGCGCGTTGGCCGCTTCGGCCTGCGGGACGACGGGGCGCGGCAAGGTCCATGCGAGCGCCGCAGCCAGCAGCGCGACGCCGCCGACGGGCAGATACCAGAGCACCTGGCCGCGGTGGCGCATCACAAAGAACTGACGGATCAGCGCGCCGGCCAGCATGATGACGGCGAGCACCGCCCAATTGTAGGCGTGCGTGTAGGTCATCGCGTAGTGGTTCGAGAGCATCGCGAACACGACAGGCAGCGTGAAGTACGTGTTGTGCACGGAACGTTGCTTGCCGCGCTTGCCGTAGATGGGGTTCGGCGTGTCGCCCTTGAGCATGGCGTCCACCATCTTGCGCTGCCCCGGAATGATGACGAAGAACACGTTCGCGGACATGATGGTCGCGAGCATGGCACCCACGATCAGATAGGCGGCACGCCCCGCGAACACATGGCAGGCGAGCCAGGCGGCGGCCAGCACGTAGAGCCCCACGCACACGCCCAGCAGCTTGTCGCGGTTGCCGAGCACGCGGCACAGCGAGTCGTAGACGATCCAGCCCGCCATCAAAAAACCGAGCGCCGACGCGATGGCCACCACGGGGCCCATGTCGAGCACGTTTTTGTCGATGAGGTAGGTGTTCGGCGCGCTGAGGTAGAGCACGGTGAAGAGCGCGAAGCCCGACATCCACGTGGTGTACGACGGCCACTTCGACCAGTGCAGGTCTTCAGGCATTTCAGGTGGCGCGACGGTGTACTTCTGCATGTTGTAGAAGCCGCCGCCGTGCACGTGCCAGAGTTCGCCGAACACGCCGCGCTGGCGCTGCTTCGGGTCTTTCGGCGGCTTCAGGCTGTTGTCGAGCGCGACGAAGTAAAACGACTCGCCGATCCAGGCAATCGCGACGATTACGTGAAGCCAGCGGATCGCGAGGTTCAGCCAGTCGGTGATAAAGCCTTCCATGAAACGCCTCCACTCCTGATTCTTTCTATGCCGGAACGCGCCGATGCGATAGGGCGGCGGCGTGGCCGCGCGTGCAGGCCTTCGGTTCCGGTGGTGCGGGTTGATCGATGAACGTGTGCTGCGGCGCTCGCATACACAGCGCGGCGCCTGCGTGACGACTTCAGCTGCCGCGATACGTGCTGTAGGACCACGGCGAGACGAGCAGCGGCACGTGGTAGTGCGCGTTGGCGTCGGCAATGCCGAAGCGCAGCACGACGCGATCGACGAAGCGCGGCTGCGGCAGTTGCGCGCCTGTGGCCGCGAAATAGTCGCCCGCGTGAAAGACGAGTTCGTATTCGCCCGTCGCGAACGACGCGCCTTCGAGCAGCGGTTCGTCGCAGCGTCCGTCGTGGTTGGTGGTGGTGGTTTTCAGCGCGCGGCGCGTGTCGCCCGCCAGCGCGAAGAGTTCGACCTTGACGCCAGCGCCGGGACGGCCGTTGGCGGTGTCGAGCACGTGGGTAGTGAGCTTGCCCATTCGCAGTTTCCTTGTGTCGGTTCGACCTGTGTGCGAGGTTTCGGCGGCAGCCCGATCCGATCCAGAACTGCTGGCGGCGGATCGAGGCTCCACGTCAGTGGCTACATACCCGTCGGCGGATCGATGCGAGCGCCGTGAGGGTGATTCTATGAACGATCGCCGGTTCCGCGGGCGAGCGATAGGAAAGATAATGCCAGCGGCATGTGCGGCGCGCCCGTGCGCCGCGCGGTAGCGCAGGACGAGGCACGGATCGCCCCCTGCTTCCGATCGTACCGGCACCAAAATTGACCGTTATATCGCCACGCTGAGGGCGGGTATCGCAGCGGCGCGCATTGCCAGGGCAATTTTGGCCGTCGAAGGTTACGCCATGCGCAGCACGGCTGCGCGTCCCGAAGACGGCGGCACGCCGGGTAACCGGGCCAGCGGCGTTCAGAACGGAACGCGTCGGCACGGTGCGTGCCGGGGCATTGCGTTCGGACAGCCTTTCAGGCGCCGCGCCGCATCAAACGAACGGCGGGCACACGGACGGGAGAGAGACGAATGGCAATGCAGCAGGACGAGCACAGGGCAGCAGCAAGTCAGGTGGGACAGGCGGAACAAGCGGGGCAGGCGGCGCAGAGGGCGTACACGGCGCACCCGGCCCCGGCAGGCGACCCCGCATTGCACGCAGGCAAAGGCGAGCCATGCGCCGCCCGGACGCTGCTCGTGAAGCACGCGGACATGCTGGTCACGATGGATGGCGCAAGGCGCGAGATACGCGACGGCGGCCTCTACGTCGAAGGCAACCGCATCGTCGCGGTGGGCGCCACGAACGAGCTGCCCGCCGAGGCCGACGAGGTGCTGGACCTGCGCGGCCACATCGTGATGCCGGGCCTCGTCAACACGCATCACCACATGTATCAGAGCCTGACGCGCGCCGTGCCGGCTGCGCAGAACGCCGAGCTGTTCGGCTGGCTCACGAGCCTGTACCGCGTCTGGGCCAACCTGAGCCCGGAGATGATCGAGGTGTCCACGCTCACGGCGATGGCCGAACTGCTGCTTTCGGGCTGCACCACGTCGAGCGACCACCTCTATCTCTACCCGAACGGTAGCCGGCTCGACGACAGCATCGCTGCGGCGCGACGGATCGGCATGCGCTTTCACGCGAGCCGCGGCAGCATGAGCGTGGGGCAGAAGGACGGCGGACTGCCGCCCGATGCGGTGGTGGAGCGCGAAGACGCGATTCTGGCCGACACGCAGCGCGTGATCGAGACGTATCACGACGACGGGCGCTACGCGATGCTGCGCGTGGTCGTGGCACCGTGCTCGCCGTTCTCGGTGAGCCGTGACCTGATGCGCGAGTCCGCGAAGCTGGCGCGGCACTACGGCGTGTCACTGCATACGCATCTGGCCGAAAACGTGAACGACGTGGCTTATAGCCGCGAGAAGTTCGGCATGACGCCTGCTCAGTATGCCGAAGACCTGGGCTGGGTCGGGCATGACGTCTGGCATGCGCACTGCGTGCAGCTCGACGACGCGGGCATCGCGCTCTTTGCACGCACGGGAACGGGCGTCGCGCATTGCCCGTGCTCGAACATGCGGCTGGCCTCGGGCATCGCGCCGGTCGGCAGGATGCGGCGCGCCGGCGTGCCGGTCGGGCTGGGCGTGGACGGCTCCGCGTCCAACGACGGCGCGCAGATGGTGGCCGAGGCGCGCCAGGCGCTGCTGCTCGCGCGGGTCGGCTTCGGGCCGGACGCGATGACGGCCCGCGAGGCGCTCGAAATCGCGACGCTGGGCGGAGCACGCGTGCTGGGCCGCAACGACATCGGCGCGCTCGCGCCCGGCATGGCCGCGGACTTCGTGGCCTTCGACCTGCGCCAGCCGCTTTTTGCGGGCGCCCTGCACGATCCGGTGGCAGCGCTCGTGTTTTGCGCGCCGTCGCAGGTGGCGCTGAGCGTGATAGACGGACGCGTCGTCGTGAAGGACGGTGTGCTGCAAACGGTGGAACTGGGCCCCGTGATCGAGCGGCACAACCGGCTGGCCGCCGAACTGGCGACCGCAGCCGGGTGAGGTGAAGCGGGGATCGAGGAAGCGGGCTGCGCGTAGCAGAAGCGCAGCCGCCGCGCGCGGGCCTTTCCGATCAGGCCTTCCCGCTCAGGCTTTTTCGATCAACGCGCGTGTGGCTTCGGCCACGAGCCCGCGCAGCCAGCGCACTTCGTCGGAGTAATGGCAGCGCTCGTGCCAGAGCTGGTAGTACTGCATGGGCGGGAAATCGAGCGGCGCGGGCACCACGGTGAGCGGCAGGAATTTCGCGTAGTGGTCGGCGAAGAGCCGCGTCGTGGTGAAGATCAGGTCGGACTTGACCAGCACGTAGGGCGCGAGATTGAAGTACGGCAGCGTGACAACCACGTGGCGCTTCAACCGCTCGCGGGCCAGATGCACGTCGATCGCGCCGCGCTGGCCCACGGAATAGGGCGTGGGCGCGAGGTGCGGCGCGTTGAGGTACAGGTCGAGCGTGAGCGTGCCGCGTCGCGCGAACGGATGCGTGTTGCTCATGAGGCACACGATCTGGTCCACGAACAGGTTGGAGAGATGCAGCTGCTCGGGCGGCTCGGGCCAGTTGCCCACCACGATGTCGAGCTTGCCTTCTTCCAGCGCGAGTTCGTAGTCGAAGGCAGGACCGAGCGAGTGGAATTCGAGCGTCGCGTTGGGCGCGGCGAGCCGGAAGCGCTCGATCACCGTGGGCACGAACAGCACGTTGAGGTAGTCCGGGCAACCGATGCGGTAGCAGCGGATCGAGGTGGCCGGGTCGAACGTGTGCTGCTGGAAGCGGATGCGCTCGATTTCGCGCAGCGCGTTCTGCACGGGCTCGAGCAGGCGCAGGCCGTATTCGGTGGGCACCATGCCGGACTTGCCGCGCACGAGGAGTGGGTCGCCCGTGATGTCGCGCAGGCGGCGCAGCGCAGCGCTGATGGCCGGCTGGGACTGGTTGAGCTTGACGGCCGCGCGCGTGACGCTGCGCTCCATCAAGAGGGTGTGCAGGACGCGCAACAGGTACGTGTCGATCGCCTCGCGTTGCTGACTCATGAACTCTCCGGACTATATGGGCTGGCTGATCGAGTGGTGGGGTGGGTATATGGTTTTTAGTATGGACAGAAAAGGCCGTCAAGGGAGAGTTACCCGCAAAGCCAGGACCGGCGCGGCCTCCCGGCATTTTTGAAGGCTCGACTGGCGGCGGCCTGATCGGGTATCGTCACCGGCGGCGCGGCGTGCCGCGCGGGCCGTCGTCCAGCCGGCCGCGTGCTTCGGAACCCGGCGCGGTTCGGTTCGCAGCCCGGTTCGCCTTGCAGTCACTACGTAACACGGAAACACATGAGCGATTCATCTTCACGCGGCCTCGCAGGCGAGGGCACGGCAAGCACCGCGGCAGGCACGGCTCAAGGCACGGGCCTGCGCGGGGCCGTCCCGCGGCTTGCGCTCAGCAGCATCACGAAGCAATACCCCGCGGTGCTCGCCAACGACGACGTGACGCTCACCGTGGCGCCCGGCGAGATTCACGCCGTGCTGGGCGAAAACGGCGCCGGCAAGAGCACGCTCATGAAGATCATCTACGGCGCCGTGCGTCCCGATGCGGGCGAAATCCGCTGGGAAGGCGAGAGCGTCGAGATCGCGAGCCCGGCCGCCGCGCGGCGCCTCGGCATCGGCATGGTGTTCCAGCATTTTTCGTTGTTCGAAACGCTGACGGTGGGCGAGAACATCGCGCTTTCGCTCGACGAGCCCTTCGATCTGAAGGCACTCGCGCGACGCATTCGTGAGGTGTCCGCGCAATACGGGCTCGACATCGATCCGCAGCGCCACGTGCATAGCCTCACGGTAGGCGAGCGGCAGCGCGTGGAGATCGTGCGCTGCCTGCTGCAGAACCCGCGCCTGCTCATCATGGACGAGCCCACTTCCGTGCTCACGCCGCAAGCCGTGCGCAAGCTGTTCGAAACGCTTCGGCGCCTCGCGGCCGAGGGCTGCAGCATCCTCTACATCAGTCACAAGCTCGACGAAATCCAGGAACTCTGCGATACGGCCACCGTGATGCGCGGCGGTCGCGTGACGGGCCGCGTGACGCCGCGCGAGGAAACGCACGCGTCGCTCGCGCAACTGATGGTGGGGCACTCGCTGCCCGACTACACGCGCCGCGCGCATACGCCGGGCGACGTGCTGCTCGACGTGAAGCATCTGACGGTGGCAAGCGACGACCCGTTCGGCACCTCGCTGGAAGACGTGTCGTTCGCCGTGCACGCGGGCGAGATTCTCGGCATCGCGGGCGTGTCGGGCAACGGCCAGGCGGAGTTGCTCGCGGCGCTCTCGGGCGAGCGGCGCGGCGCCGACGCGCATGCCGTGACGATCTGCGGCAAGGTTGCCGGCAAGCTGTCGGCCGGTGCGCGGCGCGCGCTCGGCTTCGCCTTCGTGCCCGAAGAGCGGCTGGGTCGCGGCGCCGTGCCGGCGATGTCGCTCGCGCAGAACGCGCTCCTCACCGCGCACCGTCAAAAGATGGTGCGCTCGGGCTGGATCAGCACGCGTGCCATGCGCGACTTCGCGAAGCGCTGCATCGACTCGTTCGACGTGCGCTGCGGCGGCCCGGACGCGCTCGCGCAAAGCCTCTCGGGCGGCAATCTGCAGAAGTTCATCGTGGGACGCGAGATCCTGCAGGCGCCGAAGGTGCTCGTGGTGGCGCAGCCCACATGGGGCGTCGACGTGGGCGCGGCGTCGTTCATCCGTCAGCAGTTGCTCGATCTCTCGGCAAGCGGCGTGGCGATACTCGTGATTTCGGAGGAACTCGAAGAGCTGTTCGACATCTGCGATCGCATCGCGGTGCTCGCGCGTGGCCGGCTGTCGCCGGCGCGCCGCACGGGCGACACCAACGCGGAAGAGATCGGCCGCTGGATGGCCGGGCTCTTCGGCGAGCGCGCGAACGCGGTGCCGGGCGGCTCCGGCGAACCGGCGCACGCATAGGGGCGCCGCGCTTCGATTCGACCCGCCCGTCGCCCCCATTCCCAGCGGCATGCGGGCATCGACAACAACACAGAACAACGCCTCACCACACGCATCATGACGTTTGCCTACCGACTCGAAGCCCGTACCACTCCGTCGCGCGCGATGCAGCTCGCCGTGCCGCTCGTCGCGGCGCTGCTCACGCTCATCATCGGCTTTCTGATTTTCGGCCTCGTGGGCCGCGACCCCGGCGAGGCGATGCACGCCTTTTTCATCGAGCCGGTTTCGTCGGTGAACGGCGTGTGCGAACTGCTGCTCAAGGCGTCGCCGCTGTGCCTGATCGGGCTCGGGCTCGCGCTCGGCTATCGCGCGAACGTCTGGAACATCGGCGCGGAAGGGCAGATGCTGCTGGGCGGCATCGCGGCGAGCGGCGTGGCGATTTACTTCGATCAGTCGAGCGGCTGGTGGATTCTGCCCACGATGATGCTCGCGGGCATTGCGGGCGGCATGCTGTGGGCCGCGATTCCCGCGTTCCTCAAGACCCGCTTCAACACCAACGAGATTCTCACGAGCCTCATGCTCACCTATGTCGCCACGCAACTGCTCGTGTTCCTCGTGAGCGGCCCGTGGCGCGACCCGCAAGGCATGAACTTCCCGCTGTCCGAGATGTTCAGCGGCGACGCGCTGTACCCCACCTTCGGCGGCGACTGGCACATCAAGTGGCTGCGCGGCACGCGCCTGAACGCATCGGTTTTCGTCACGCTCGCGGCCATCCCGCTCGTCTGGCTCTTCATGCGCAAGAGCTTCGCGGGCTATCGCATGGACGTGGGCGGACTCGCGCCGCTCGCGGCACGCTACGCGGGCTTCTCGGACAAGAAAGCGATCTGGACCACGCTGCTCGCGAGCGGCGGGCTGGCGGGCCTTGCCGGCATGGGCGAGATTGCGGGACCCATCGGCCAGTTGCAGGCCACGTGGTCGCCGGGCTACGGCTTCACCGCGATCATCGTGGTGTTCGTCGGGCGCCTGCATCCGGTCGGTATCGTGCTCGCGAGTCTCTTGATGGCGCTGCTGTACCTGGGCGGCGAGGCAGTGCAGACGTCGATGCAATTGCCGCAGGCGCTCTCGGGCGTGTTCCAGGGTTTGCTGCTGTTCTGCCTGCTGGGCGCGGACCTGTTCGTCAACTACCGCGTGGTGCGGCGCCGCCATGCGGCTGCGCACGGGCAGTGAAGCCGACATCGGTGCGCAATCCGGCGCCGTCCCGCATGAGCTGATCGCGACAACACGCTTTTTTCACCGCTTTACGCCACTGATTCGCCATGGACATTCCACAAGCCAGCGCACTCGTTTCCAGCGCCGTTCTCGCCGCCATTCCGCTCATGTTCGCGGGCATCGGCGAACTCGTCACCGAAAAGTCGGGGGTGCTCAACCTGGGCGTGGAGGGCATGATGCTGATGGGCGCCGTGAGCGGTTACGCCGTCACCACGGTGACGGGCGAGCCCTGGCTCGGCGTGCTCGCCGCCATCGGCGCGGGCATGGCGATGGCCCTGCTGTTCGGCTTCCTCACGCTCACGATGCTCGCCAACCAGGTGGCCACGGGGCTTTCGCTCACCATTTTCGGCATTGGGCTTTCGGCGTACGTTGGCAAGCCGTACACGTCGGCCGCGGTAAGCGCGACCATTGCCGTCTGGCCCATTCCGGGCCTCGCGAAAATTCCCGTGCTGGGCGCCGCGTTCTTCAGCCTGCGCCCGCTCGAATACCTCGCGTTCCTCATGTTCCCGCTTGTCGCATGGTTCCTGTATCGCACGCGCGCCGGGCTCGTACTGCGTTCGGTGGGCGAGTCGCCGCAAGTCGCGCATTCGGTCGGCTTTCCCGTGATCGGCGTGCGCTACGGCGCGACGCTCTTCGGCGGCGCGATGGCGGGGCTCGCGGGCGGGTACTACTCGATCGTGCAACTGCATTTGTGGCAGGAGCAGTTGACGGCGGGCCGCGGCTGGATCGCGCTTGCGCTCGTGGTGTTCGCGACGTGGCGCCCCGGACGCCTGCTCGTGGGCGCGCTGCTCTTCGGCGCCGTGAACGGCCTGCAGTTCTACGCGCAAGGCGTCGGCGTGGCGGTGCCTACGCAATTCCTCGCGATGCTGCCTTACGTCGCGACGATCGTCGTGCTCGTGCTGATTTCGCGTAACCCGAACACGATCCGGCTGAATGCGCCGGCCTCGCTCGGCAAGCCCTTTTTTGCGGCGGGATGAGGCGCGCGGCGATACCGCTTTTACGGTTCTGACCGCTTTCACCGTTTTGAATCTGAACGACAGCTACACAACAGGAGAAACAAGATGAAAAGAACACTGCTGACCGCATTCGCATCGGCTGCGGCGCTCGTCGGCGCCGTGGGGCTGCAGGCACCGGCCCAGGCCGCCGACGCGCCCGGCGTCGCCTTCGTCTATCTCGGCAATCCCGGCGACGCGGGCTGGACCTTCGCGCACGACCAGGGGTCGAAGGAAGCCGAAGCGAAGTTCGGCAGCAAGATCAAGGTGACGCGTGTGGAGAACGTGCCGGAGTCGGCGGATTCCGAGCGCGTGTTCCGCGATCTCGCCTCGAAGGGCAACAAGATCATCATCGGTTCGAGCTTCGGTTATCAGGACTTCGAACTGAAGGTCGCGAAGGACTTCCCGGACACGGTGTTCCTTCACGCCACGGGCTACAAGAAGGCGCCGAACTTCGGCACCTACGACGTGCGCATGTACCAGGGCGCGTATCTTGCCGGCGTGGCCGCGGGCTACGTGACAAAGACCAACACGCTCGGCTTCGTCGCCTCGGTGCCGATTCCGGAAGTGGTGCGCAACATCAACGCGTACACGCTCGGCGCGCGGTCGGTGAATCCGAAGATCCACACGAAGGTCATCTGGATCAACAGCTGGTTCGATCCGGGCAAGGAAAAGCAGGCCGCCGAAACGCTGATCGGGCAGGGCGCCGACGTGCTGCTGCAAAACACCGACTCGAGCGCGACACTTGCCACGGCCGAGGAGAAGAAGGTCCATGCGTTCGGCTGGGACTCGGACATGAAGAAGTTCGGGCCTGACGCGCACCTGGGGTCGGTGGTGGGCCACTGGGGCGTCTACTACACGGCCGCCATCCAGCAGGTGCTGGACGGCAAGTGGAAGAACGATCCGGTCTGGTGGGGCATTCCGCAGAAGGCGGTCAACTTCGAAGACCTGAACACGGGCGCGATTCCGGCTAACGCCATCAAGGACGTGGACGCGAAACGCAACCAGCTCGCGAGCGGCAAGTGGGACGTGTTCACGGGCCCGATCAAGGATCAGTCGGGCGCCGTGAAAGTGCCGGCGGGCAAGACGCTGGGCGACGCGGACCTGCAGCGGCTCAACTGGTATGTCGAGGGCGTGGACGGGGCGTTGCCGAAGTAAACCGACGTGAACCGCCGGCTCCACTGCCCGCATGAGTGCGCGGTGGCGGGGCCAGCGCTTTTGTATCCGGACGCAACGCCTTCTTCGCCGGCGCGCCGCCTGACGCGCCGGTCACTTCCACGCCGGTGTCTGTGCGCCTCCGCGCTTCAGCCTTGCGCTTCACTCTTCGATGCGCAGCCCCACTTTGATCGTCACCTGCCAGTGCACGATGCGGTCGCCCTCGATATGTCCGCGCGTATCCGTCACTTCGAACCAGTGCAGGTTGCGCAGCGTTTTCGATGCGCGCTCGATGGCGCGACGCACGGCATCGTCGCTCGACGTGGGTGACGAGCCGGTCAGCTCGATCTGCTTGTAGACGTGGTCGTCCATGGTGTGCTCCTCGCGGGTCGGTTCAAAACGAGTATAGGCAACGAATACCGGCGGCGAGGCACACCTGCGTGCGCCGCGCGCGTCCGCGTCGTGCGACTGCGCACGGCGCATGCCCGCTGCGGCCGCGATGTCGCACCGGTATGATGGTCGCCCGCTGATACGGGATCGACCTTGGGAGGACTTCGAACGTGGACATCGGTTTTTGCGGCCCGGGGCTGATGGGCGCGCCCATGATCCGTCATCTGCTGCGAGCGGGACACGCGGTGCACGTGTGGAACCGCACGCGCGAAAAGGCCGAGGCGCTCGAGGCCGACGGTGCGCGGGTGGTGGCGACGCCGCGTGAACTGGCATCGTGTGCCGAGGTCGTGCTGCTGTGCGTCGCGGACGCGGCGGCCGTGGAAGCGGTCGTATTCGGCGAGCAGGGCGTGCTCGGGCGCGAGGCGCCGGAGGTCGTTGTCGGCCAGGCGGGCTCAGGGCGGGGCGAGGGCGCGGTTTCGCCCGTGCATGCGCCGCCAACGCGGCGCGTGCTGCGGATCGTCGATCATTCCAGCATTCCGCCCACCGCCACGCGTACGTTTGCCGAACGTGCGGCGGCGTGGGGCGTGGGGTGGGTGGATGCGCCCGTTTCGGGCGGCGTGGCGGGCGCCCAGGCGGGCACGCTTGCCGTCATGGCAGGCGGCGAGGTGGCCGACGTCGCGGCCGTCACGCCGCTTCTCGGCGCCTACGCCGCGCGCGTTACGTGCATGGGCGGCAGCGGTGCGGGGCAGACCACCAAGCTGTGCAACCAGGCCATCGTGACGGCCACGGTAGCGGCGATCGCGGAGGCCGTGAGCCTCGCGCAGCGCAGCGGCATCGACGCCGCGAAGCTTGCCGAAGCGCTCTCAGGCGGCTGGGCCGACTCGGCGCTGCTGCAGACCTTCGTGCCGCGCATGACCCAGCGCGACCTCGCGCCCATCGGCGCGCTGAAAACCTTCCAGAAGGACGTGGAGACCATCGCCGCCGCGGCGGCCGCCACCGGCACGCCGATGCCGGTCTCCGGCACGGTGCAGCAGCTCCTGAGGCTGGGCGCGGCGATGGGGCTGGGCGAAGCGGATTTGTCGGCGTTCATCGATGTGCTGCAGACGCCGCGTACGAGATAACGGGTGAAGGAAGAGGCGCGGCCGCGATAAGGCCCCGAAAGCGGGAGAGCCGCTGCGTAAGCGCCGCACACGAGAAGTGCCATCTGCCCCTGCAAACCGATGCCCGGAGCGCGCCAAGGAATCACACGAACCGCCGCCGCGGCAACATCCAGCGCGCCACCCCACCACTCCATAACCTGCTAAGATTACAGGTTTTTCGTCGATCTGCCTCATTTGCCCTTTAAAACAGGCCGGCGGAAATGTCGATCGCCCCGGTTGATCACCGCGTTTGCCAATCGTGGGTCAAATCGTTGGTCAACCCGTCGATCGACTCCGCCGAGCATCCCCACAGGGCATTTTCTGAGCACCACAGGACCAAAGGACACGCCGTGCTGTCTACCGCCAACATCACCATGCAATTCGGGCCGAAGCCCCTGTTCGAGAACATCTCGGTCAAATTCGGCGAAGGCAACCGCTATGGCCTGATCGGCGCGAACGGTTGCGGCAAGTCGACCTTCATGAAGATCCTGGGCGGCGACCTCGAGCCGTCGTCGGGCACCGTGATGCTCGAACCCAACGTGCGCCTCGGCAAACTGCGCCAGGACCAGTTCGCGTACGAAGACGTGCGCGTGCTCGACGTCGTGATGATGGGCCACACCGAAATGTGGGCCGCCATGACGGAGCGCGACGCCATCTACGCGAACCCCGAAGCCACCGACGACGACTACATGCACGCCGCCGAGCTCGAAGCGAAGTTCGCCGAATACGACGGCTACACCGCCGAGGCGCGCGCGGGCGAACTGCTGCTCGGCATCGGTATTGCCGGCGACCTGCATAATGGCCCCATGAGCAACGTGGCGCCCGGCTGGAAGCTGCGCGTGCTGCTTGCCCAGGCGTTGTTCTCGAAGCCCGACGTGCTGCTGCTCGACGAGCCGACCAACAACCTCGACATCAACTCGATCCGCTGGCTGGAAGACGTCCTCAACGAGTACAACTCGACGATGATCATCATCTCCCACGACCGGCACTTCCTGAACCAGGTCTGCACGCACATGGCGGACATGGACTACGGCACGCTCAAGGTCTATCCGGGCAACTACGACGACTACATGCTGGCCTCGGCCCAGGCGCGCGAACGCCAGGTCGCCGCGAACGCGAAGGCCAAGGAACGCGTGGCCGAACTGCAGGACTTCGTGCGCCGCTTCTCGGCCAACAAGTCGAAGGCACGCCAGGCCACGAGTCGCCTGAAGATGATCGACAAGATCAAGATCGAGGAATTCAAGCCGTCGTCGCGGCAGAATCCGTTCATCCGCTTCGAGTTCGAAAAGAAGCTGCACAACATCGTCGTGGTGGCCGAAGGCATCACCAAGAAGTACGACCGCACGATCTTCCAGAACTTCAGTCTGAGCGTGCAGCCGGGCGAGCGCATCGCGATCATCGGCGAGAACGGCGCCGGCAAGACCACGCTGCTGCGTGCGCTGTACGGCAACCTCGCGCTCGACGGCGGCTCCATCAAGTGGGCCGAGAACGCGAACGTCGGCTACATGCCGCAGGACACCTACGAGGAGTTCCCGGACGACGTCACGCTCATGGAGTGGATCGACCAGTACCGCAAGGAAGGCGACGATGATCAGGCCGTGCGCGGCACGCTGGGCCGTCTGCTCTTCAATGCAGACGACATCCGCAAGTCGGTGAAGGTGCTCTCGGGCGGCGAGAAAGGCCGCATGATCTGGGGCAAGCTCATGCTGGGCCGCCACAACGTGCTGCTCATGGACGAGCCGACTAACCACATGGATATGGAGTCCATCGAGTCGCTGCAGATCGCGCTGGAGCAGTACGAAGGCACGCTGATCTTCGTCTCGCACGACCGCGAATTCGTGAGCGGCCTTGCGAACCGCATTATCGAAGTGCGCACGGACGGCAAGCTAAATGACTTCGGTGGCAATTACGAGGATTTTCTCGCGAGTCAGGGTGTGCAGTAAGCGTTACGGCGCTGGCGAAATGCCGGGTCACCACGCCAACGTCCACCAATAAAAAATGGGCACGCAAAGCGTGCCCATTTTTGTTTCAGGCGCGATCTTGTTGCGCGCCGATATGCGCTGCCACGCCGTGGCTAACGTTGCGCATCGGCGCGGGGCAGGGCGCGCCGCAATGAGGCGCCACGTCGGGGCCGGACAACTGTTCCATCGCAGAAGAATGCATTTCCCTTATGCATCGAGCACGGCTGCGCCGGAAATCGCCACGCGTCTGTAAAAACCGACGGAGCCTATTGACCATTATTGACAATATCTCGGTCCGCTTCTGATACGGTTATCCGGCTTAATGGCATGCGAATTAATCTGCTTCGCATCGCTCTTTTAAACCGGACGAGGATGCGCGGAATGAATACTCCCGCAAAGCGTTTTACCGATGCGCTGCTTCACCCCAGCGCGCGCCTGACCCAGCATCTCAGGCTGTGGATCGGAAGTGAGGAGCACGATCTCGATGTGCTCGACTTCAAGGTGCGCGGCGGCTTCTGCAAGGACTACGTGGTCAGTGTGACGGTCACGTCGCCTCGGCTCGATATCGACGGCAGGGACTACGTTGGCCGGCGCGCGGGCCTGCAGGTCGACGAGCGCGCAGCAGTGCCCTCGGCCACCTGGGCCACTCCGGTCGATCACGCAGCGGCTACCTTCAACGGCGTGGTGACGCGCTGGAAGCGCGTCCGCACGAGCCGCGACGAGGCGGCCTACGAACTGCGCATCGAGCCGCGCTTTGCTGCGCTCGGCAAGCGCATGGTGCACTCCGATGTGCTTCAGGACGTCACGTTCGAGGATCTGGTCCGCACGAAGCTGGTCGACGGCCAGAACATCGACGCCTTCGATGTCGAGTTCCACCTGGACGGCCCGCAGGAAAAGATGGAGCAGGTCGTGATGTACGAGGAGTCGGTGTGGGCTTTCATCGCACGTCACGCGAAGCGCAAGGGGATTTTCTGGTTCTACCGCCAGGAGCGGGGCGAGAACGGGCTGCTCGACATTCTCGTCTTTGCGGACAATCCACGCGCCTATATCCGTTCGATCAACCTGCCGTTGCTGGCGGGTTCGGGCCTGCACAGCAACTGGCACGAGGCGGCGCAGTCGGTCCACGGGCAGCGCACGCTGGTGCCGGCCACGATCGAGGTGTGGGAGCGTAACTACCGCACGCCGGAGGACCCGCTGCAGGCCACGGCGAACGTCTCTTCCGGAGACGGCGACCGGTCGGTGTTCGGCCGGATCAGCCGCAGTGCGGAGTTTCATCTCACCCGGCAGCAGGGCGAGGCGCTCGCGCAGACGCGGCGCGACGAGCAGATCGCGCGTCAGGTGACATTCGCCGGCGCGAGCGACGCGAAAGGCATCGCACCGGGCGTGGTGATCAGGCTGACCAACACGAAGATGCCGGGCGCCGAGTACGGTTTCGTCGTGACGTCGTTCCGGATGAAGGGCAGCCGCACGAATCCAGCGTATACGCGCTTCAAGGCGATGCCGGCGCATCTGGCCTACCGGCCGCGGTTTGACTACGAGCGGGACTGGAGATTCCTGAACGGCCCTGTGGTCGGTGTCGTGACAACCCTTGATTCGGCTCCCTACGCGTTTCTTGACGAGTACGGTCGCTATCCGGTTCTGCCGAAGTTCCTGCAGGGTCCGGCGAACGCCCGCAACAGACTGCTGCATCTGCGTCTGCTGCGCGCCTCGTCGTCGTACCAGGGCGGATTCCATTCGCCGCTGTTACCCGGAACCGAGGTTTTGCTCGATGGGGCACACGGCGATGTGGACCGGCTCCATATCACCGGTGCCCTGCATGACTACTCGCATCCGGACGTAGTCCGAAGCACCGATGCGCTCTTCAGCTATGCCATCTGGCGCTCGCCGCTGCTCGGCGCGGAGATCGTGTTCAACGACCTGCGGGGCAAGGAGAGCGCCCGCATTGCCACGGTGTACAGCCAGTCGGCGTTCAATCAGGGATATCTGCTCAACAGCAAGAAGCTTCCGCGCGGTGAAGGTTTCGAGGCCACGACCCAGGGGTGGGGCACGGTGCGCGCGGCGAAGGGTTTGTTCCTCACGGCGGACGCAGCCGCCGGGGCAGACACACCGCACCTGGAGATGCCGGCGGCTATCGCACAGCTCAAGGCGGCACTGCAGCGCGTGACGGATCTGGCGATGGCGACCCGGCAGGCCGGCGCCGACGCTGCCGACCGCTCCACGCAGGCGGCGCTGCTGGATGGACTGAACCAGCTTCGCGACGCGGGGCTGCTCGCGAGCGCGCCGGGCGGCATGGCGTTCGTGACGCCGAAGTCGGTGCAGCAGTCGGCGGGCGAAAACGTGATCGTCACGGCGGGCAGGGACATGGACGTGAGTGTCGTCAGGCGTCTGCGCATGGCCGTGGGCGACATGATCTCGCTGTGCGCGCACAAGCTCGGCATCAACCTGACTGCCGCAAAGGGCAGGTTGACGGCCGCGGCGCTTACCGACGGCATGGACCTCTTCGCGCAGAAGCAGCTACGCATTGCCAGCGAGAACGCGGACGTGCAGGTGGCGGCGAAATCGAAGATCACGCTCAACAGCGGCGGCGCTTCGCTCGTGATCGAGGGCGGCAACATGACGTTCCACTGCCCCGGCGCGTTCACGATCAAGGCGGCGTCGTTCACGTTTGTCGGACCTGACAACGTGCCGACGCCGTTGCCCGTCCTGCCGAAAAGCGATCTCCAGGTCAACGACCGTCCCCCCCATACGAACTGACACGTCATGATCATCAGCCCGCCCTTTCTGCCCGCATCGGGACTCACGTCCACCGACGCATCGAAGCCCGACCCCATGATGGATGCCGTCGACAGGTTCGAGCTGGCGCATGGCATCTATCCGGTCGCAGCCGACCGGACCTGGCATTGCGGCGCCCATCTTGCGCCGGACGTGCACGGTCCGGTCCATGCCATCGCCGACGGCGAGGTGGTGGCATACCGCGTCTGCCAGCATGCGATGGATGACGGCAACGGCAATGCGGGTTTCGTGCTGCTCAGGCACGCCACCGAAACGGGCGACGGACGCGCGCTGACGTTCTATTCGCTCTACATGCACCTGCTGCCGCTTGCTGAATACCACACGTTCGGACACGACGCGACCCGGCTACCGGCGTTCCTGCACAAACCATCCGGGCCGGATACCCAGGGCAAGGTCACGCCTGCGGCGAAGGGAAACGGCCAGAAGGTGCGGCGCAAGGATGTGCTGGGTTTTCTCGGGCGCTATCAGGGCGTCCCCTACATGCACTTCGAGATATTCACGACGCCGGGCGATTTCGATGCGTATTTCGGGCACACGCAGCTCGGAGTGACGTCGCCGGCAACAGCGACAACCTCGGACTGCTGGGGGCATACCTGTTTCACCATTCCTGCGGGACAGCAGTTTTACGCATTGCCCCAGGGAACGGACGCACACGGCAAACTCCACGGCATCGCTTTCAAGGCGGGCTACGCAGGCACGAATGCCCTGCCACTTGCCGTGGAGATGTACTTCAGCAAGGGAGCGAAGTACACCAACGTCTGGAGCATTGCGGCGGACGGCTCGCGCACGCTGCTCACATCCGCGCCGGTCGAGGAGAAGGACTACGAATACGATCTGTACCATCGCGCAACGGCGCTCTACGAAGCCTGCCCCAGCGACGGTTACGAGATGCTGCGCTTCGGGCGCATTCTTTCAATGCCTGCGACCCTCCCGGAGGCAGCCCGTGCGACGTGGGTGCAGATACCCTACGACACGGGGAAGCGGGGTTACATCGATATCAGCAGGGCAGAGGTCAAAAAGCTGTCTGACGCGGATTTCCCGTCCTTCATGGGCTGGCAGAAGATCAGCGACGGCAATACACCTTTTGTCAGTGACGGCCTGTGCGATGTCGACCTGTTGAAGAAGCTCGTCAGGGACGCCGCGGCCAGCGAGCAGCCCACAGTCGTGAAGGAAGCCACTGAAGTCCAGAAGGCAGACGCGCTCTCGTACTACGTGAAGGGCCATGAGGAAGTACGTCGGGCCCTGCGCGGATTCATCTGCAACGCGCCGAGCGAATGGGATAGCACGCACAACGAGACGCGCTTCGCGAAGCTGCTCGACGAAGGCGGGTTCTATCACGGCAACCGGAAGGGCTACGAGGATTTTCTGAAGTACCTCAAGGAACTGCAGTTCTGGGACGTGACGGGGTTGCCTGCGGGGGAGAAGCTCTGGTTCTTTCATCCGCTCGCGTTTATCCGGCATTTCAGGAAGTGTGGGTGGATTGGGACGCAAGAGTTGCGGCAATTGATGCCCGCGCACGCGTGGCTAACCCAAGCTGGAGCGCTTTATACACCGGCATCTACTGTACTAACCTCGACACAGGTCGTTGATCGTATTTCTCCGCATCTTTCCAATCTGAATAAGACGATTAGAAAGTACTCGATTAACTCGTCGTCAGAGAGGCTTGCGATTTTCTTGGCGCAAACATATCTTGAGACCGATCGGTGGAAGACGTTTAAGGAATATGGGCTTGGGACCGCTAACCCGAATATCCCCGCAGCTCAATACTACGCTGCATTCTATGGCCGTGGGATTATGCAATTGACATGGGCCAGCCAATACGAAGCGTATGGGAAATTTTCTGCGCGATCAGATAATTATGGAGCGTATGTTGACTTGCGAATTACGCAAGCGTCTCTTCATTATTGGGATGATCCGAGGAAAAAGGATTCTCATGGCCACATTGCTATAGCAGGAACTCCGAGACACTGGGCGCCTTACTATGATCCCGACGTTCTTTCGGCTAATTCATTGGCGGCGTGCGATAGCGGTGGTTTCTTTTGGATCTGGAAGCACCATGATGGAGCTCGGCATATTGGCCGGGTAGCTGATTTGGGTATTTCGCCAGAAACGATTCATAGGGTTAATGTGCTGGTAAACGGAGGTTTTTTTGGGTACTTCGAAAGATTTGCCTTTACTTGGTATGTGAGGGATATATTTACTGATTGGTTGCCATCTGCCATGAAAATTAGCGTCACAACGCCGAGGCATGCAACTGTTGTAGTGGATTTGTCGCGACCAGTATAAAGGAGTGTTCTGATGAAGGCTGCCTTATTAAATTTTTTATTTATATTTATGGTCTTGGTATCTGGCGTTGCGCTTTCAAAAACGCCGAGCACTGATGCTTATGCTCGATGCATGGCTCGTACCAAAAACGATCGCCTAAATTGTCAGGCTGGTTGCGGAATGATTGTTCAACAGTGCTACGACGAGGGTGTTGCGGATATAAATAATCAAATAGTCAAACTAAGTGAAGATATCAAGGGTAAAAGTGCGGTTGTGTGCGCAGATCTTGTTGAGAATTACTTGAATGAGGCTTCGCGTATGGAGGCTAATGTTGGAAAGCAAACGAAAAATTTCGTGGGATGGACTGGTAGTGAGTTAACTCTTAATTTTGCAAGACAGCGTTTGGATAATATCCTGTTGATTCGAAAATCATGCAATTGATTGAATATATTGCTTATTGATGATGATATGAATGTCTAATTTTCAGTCATTGAGTTGATGATTTAAATAATCCAAATCGTGTCTCACGAAAAATCATCTTTTTTCTGGTCACACTTAAAAACGGCGATACAGGTGCAATGATGAAATCCCCCATCCGCAAGGGCGACAAGCTGGAAAACGGTGGCGAAGTCACAGAGGGCTCACCGTGGTTCGAGGTGATGGGCCGTCCGCTCGCCCGCAAGGGTGACGAGGCGATCTGCGAGCAGCACGGACCCACTGCGATTGCCGAGGGTTACGGGAAATTTCCCGACCGGGACGGCAGGGCCGTCGCTTTTCACCACTATCGCTGTGCGTGCGGATGCCGGCTGCTTTCATCATTGATGAACTTCAACGTCGCGTAATGCCTGTCGATCTTTCTGCTGCCGGACGCCCGAGTGCCTATCCCCGCCGCCCCAGGTTCTGGCCGTGGTGGTTCTGCATCTGGCTTGCCTGCAATGTATCCGGCGTTGCCATTGCGATGATTCTCTGGCCGAAGGGAGAAGCGGCGCGCGGCGCCTGGTTCTGGCTCTGTTTCGCTGGTTTTCCTAACGGCGCATTCGTATTTCTGTTTGCCATCGAACGGGCCGGCTACGAGGCGCTCTGGTACCGCGCCCACTGGCGCAATGAGTTTCGTACACGGTGGCTGGCAGAGCGGCTACGCGCCGCACAGAAGCCGCTCCAGGTACTGGGCATCGGCTACAGCCTTCCCCTTGGCGTAGAACCCGCACAGACGCTTGCCGAAGCCATGGCCCGAAAGAAGCGACTGCCTGCGTCACAGGTGCCGCGCGCTGGCTCGAAACCTGTCGAACATGCCCGCTTCTGCGAGGCGGACTGGCTGGTCGACGAGCCAGTGGTCATCGACGGTTTTGCTGGAAACGAAGAGACCCCTGATTTTGGCGCGCCGGCGCAGGTCTCTCTTCTCACGCTCAAGATCGCAAGGGCGCTGGAGGCGCTTGCAGTCAGCCTGCGCGCGCTCGCGTGCTACGAACGGCAATGGTGGCCACAGGTCCGCGTCCTGAGTGTCCCCGGCAGCGAGCAGGCGGATGTTGCGCGGGTCATCGACGCCCTGCGCATTGCGGGTCTGCCGCCGCTCGCTGTGCAGGCATCGCCGGCTACGGACGGGCTGATGGTCGCCGATGCCTGGCTCGATGCGAAGGAGGCGAGGCCGCTGCTCGTGGTGGCGACGGCCTGGCATGAGAAGGGGCCGCCCGAGGGCAGCACCGAGGGCTGTGTCGTGGTGCTGCTCTCGCCGGGCCACTTCAGACTGCCGGAGGCCGTGACGGTTGTGGCGCTGCTGCATCGTCCTGTCCGGGCGATTGACGGCGAGGCTGAATACGGCTTTGCCAATGCTGCCGTCTGGGGCAAGGCTGGTTCTGCCTCGCTCGTGCGCGCATGGATCACCCGGCCCGTCGAAGGCTGCGACAGGGCGCTCAGTGCTGCCCATATGGACGCGATCGCGAAAGACGACACGCAACTTCGGCCCGATCGCGTGGTGGGCGACATGGGCGACGCGAACGGATGGCTGGCGGTTGCCGCCGCTGTCGAGGCCGGTGCGGCCGATGGCCCGCAACTGATCGCCGACGGCCTGCAGTCCGCAGTCCTGCGCGTCATGCCCGCAACAACGGATAACAACCGGATTACCGATGACAGACCCCAGGCTTTCCCTGCAACCGCTTGAGGCGGCAGCGTCAATGGAGCAACCGGCGTCACGGGGCCGCCTCGCGATCTGGGGCCTGCCCGTAGCGGCTCTCGTTGTCGCCCTGCTTGCGATCGGCATCGTCTCGGTGCGTGGCGACATGATGGGCGTAGCGTCCGGCGAGCCGAAGCTGAAGGCGATCATTGCCATTCTTGCCATCTTCGCTATCGTCGTCGTGTCCCATCTCGTACTGTTCGCGACCGGGACGTACGGTTTCGCGGGACGGCTCTTCCAGAGAGAGACTGGCGATCACACGAAGGCCGCAAAGCCACTCAGGCGCGATGCACGCCTGCAACGCCTGTACGAGGAGCTACGCGTCTCACACGGCTGGTTCTGGCGTCGCCGCCTGCGCTGGCTGCTGGTGAACGGCACAGACGGGCGTATTGATCAGGTTGCACCGGGCCTGAAGCAGGCGGGCGTCATGCACGTAGGCGAAACGGTTCTCGTGCACGCGTCGCCCGACGGCATCGAGGCGGCGAAGTGGCTCAACCAGATCCGGCGGCTGCGCCGGCATTGCCCGGTCGATGGGGTCGTGCACGTCGCGCGTGCTGACGATCCGGATACCGAACTGCCGCGCAGGCTGTCGGCCATCGCCACGGCGCTGCGCTGGGCAGCGCCCGTCACGTTCCTGCATCCGGTCGAGGCGCAGGGCCACGCGCCCGAACGGTTCGAGCCAGTGGGCACGCTCCTGCCCGGCGGTTCACGCAGGCAGGCACAGGCTGGCGCAGCCCGCGCGCCGGCGCTGCTGGACCAGTTGCAACAGCGGACCGCGGACATCGGCGTGTCGCAGGCAGGCGCGCCGCTCTGGACGGCGTGGATGCTGGAGATTGCGAAGTACGTCAGCGACGAGGCAGCGCACATCGCCGCGAGCCTGGGCGCGCTGGCTGCATCGAACTGGCTGCGCGCGCCGCTGGCCGGCGTCCTGTTCGCGCCGGTCTTTGCAGGCACGTCGCCCGTGCCGGTACCGGTCGTTGACCGTGAGGAAGCGGCGGGACACGAAATCCCGGCCATTCCGGCCGCCCGGGCGGAGCCTGTGAGCCTCGTCACGCCTCTCCAACCCCCGGCGCTGCTCCCGGTGTGGAAACAGATCACGGCTTCGATGCCGCACTACCGCGGCCGCCGCACGGGGCTGTACTGGCCCAACGTCCTCGCGGCGTGCGTGCTGGCCGCAGCCGTCGTGTGGACGGTGCTGCTCGTGGTGTCCGGTGTTGGCAACCGCGCGCTCGTTCGCGACGCACAGACCGCCGCTGAAGCGGCGCTTGCAGCAGGGCCCGGCACACCGCAGGCGCTGCGTGCACAGCTCGCCCTCCAGAACCGCATCGCGACACTCGAATACCGCCGGCAGCACGGCGCGCCGTGGTCCCTGCGGGCGGGCCTCTCACGCAACGACGACCTTCTCGCCGCACTGTGGCAGCCCTATCAGACGGTGGCCCTCCGCAACCTGCGCCAGCCCGTCGCGCAGGCACTCGAAGGGCAGCTCGCCCAGCTCTCGCAGGTCCGCGCCGACGAGCAGCAGAGCCATGACGCGCAACAGCGTGCGTACAGCCGCCTGAAGGCCTATCTCATGCTCGCCACGCCGGCCCGTACCGACGCACCGTTTCTCAAGGCGCAGATGCTCGACGTCTGGCCCGCGGTCGCCGGCATGCGCGCGGGCGAATGGCTCGATATCTCGCAGCAGCTCGCGGGCTTCTGGTCCGGTCACCTCAGGGCGCATCCGGAGTGGCGGCTGAACGCGTCGGCGCCGCTCGTCACGCAGATGCGCTCGACGCTCGTGAACCAGATCGGCCTCGCGGCCAGCGACGACGTGCTCTACCAGCGCGTGCTCGGCGAGGCGCGCGGCCGCTACGCCGACGTGTCGCTCGCCACGCTGCTGGCCGGTGCCGACGCACATGGCCTCTTCACGACCACGCAGACGGTGCCGGGCCTCTTCACGCGGGCGGCCTGGGAAGGCGTGGTCGAAAAAGCCATCGACGACGCCGTGAAAGGCCAGCATGTCGAAGGCGACTGGGTGCTGACCGGCGAACAGCCGACAGCGCGCGTCAATGCCACCACCGTGGAAGGCGCGGTCGGGGCGGCGCAGGCCGAAGCCGAGGCAAGACAGGGTGCGGCCGCCCTGAAAAGGCGGCTGCGCGAGCGCTATTTCGCCGACTACACGGCAGCCTGGGCGAGCATGCTCAACAGCTTCCAGTGGCTGCCCGCCAGCAGCTTCTCCGCCGTGATCGACCAGCTCACGCGCCTGACCGATGCACAGACCTCGCCGCTGCTGGCGGTCATGAAGTCGGTGCAGTACCAGGGCGAGGCGGGCCGTCCCTCGCAGGCGCTCACCGATACGCTCGTGCGCAAGGCGCAGGGGCTGTTCGACGGCGGCGACAGTAACGCGACACAGGCGCCCGTGACGAATCCGCTGGACCGCAGCTTCGGCCCGCTGCTCGCGCTGATGGGCGCGGCGAACGCGGCTCAGCCTGGCGCTGGGAACAGCCAGGCGGCCAACGGCACGAACGCCGCTGCGTTCAGCGGCGTGAGCCTCCCGCGCGTGCTGACCGCCGATACGACCGTGCGCCTGAAGCTGCAGCAGATCCAGTCGAGCCCGGACGCACAGGCGATGGCGCGTGCGCTCGCGCAGGCGGTGTTCCAGGGCAAGCTCTCCGATCTCACGCAGGCGCGCGACGACGCAGCGCTGACTGCAGCGAGCCTGGGCGCACAGTGGGCGGGTTTCGGGCAGACGATGTTCGTGCAACCGCTCGACGCGGCATGGGAGGCCGTGCTCCAGCCCGCAGCCGCGAGCCTGAACGAGGCATGGCGCGCGGGCGTGGCGGCCCCGTTCGCCTCGACGTTCGCCTCGCGCTATCCGTTCTCGCCGACGGCCGCGGATGCGTCCTTCGCCGAATTCGGCCGTTACGTGCGTCCCGATACGGGGCTCGTCAACCGCTTCATCCAGGTCGAGTTGTCCGGTGTGCTCAAGTGCCAGGGCGACCAGTGGGTGCCGAACGAACTCGCGCCGCAGTCGCTGCAGTTCGATCCGAAGTTCCTCGCCATGCTGCGCCTGATCGGCCCGATGGGCGCGCGACTCTACGCGCAGGGCGAGGCCGGCTATCGCTTCGCGATCATGCCGCAGTCCACGCCGGGCGTGACGCGCACGGAGCTTTCCGTCGACGGCCACCGTGTCGCCTACTTCAACCAGCAGGAAGCGTGGACGCCGTTCGCGTGGCCGGGCGACGGCCTGCACGGCCAGGCGTCGCTGACGTGGCAGACGCTGGACGCGGGCGTGCGCATCGCGTTCGATAGTACCGGCGACTGGGCCTTCCTGCGCCTGCTGGAAAAGGCCCGGGTGAGGGCGCTTGACGATACGCGCTACGAACTGGTCTGGAACGGCGCGGCAGGTGCCGATGACGCGAAGGCGGTATCGGCGGCGAGTGCCGTCCGCGTGGCCAGTGCTGTTACGAACCCCGATGCACCGCCGCCGCTGCGCTACCTGCTGCGCGTACAGGCGGGGGCGGGGCCGCTGGAACTGCTGAAGCTGCGCGGCTTCCGGATGCCGGAGCGCATCTTCGTGACCGGCCGCGCGGGCGTGATCGCTGGCCTGCCGTCACTGCCGCCGCTGCCACCGGAGTTGCAGCCGTGACCGCACCATGGAAGCCGCACCAGCAGGAAGATGCCAGTCCGCTGCTGCGCTATTTCGATGCGGAGATGCGCTATCTGCGTGAAGCCGGGCGCGAGTTCGCGAGCAGCCAGCCGGACGCCGCGCGGCGCCTCGGCATGCAACCGGGCCAGGCGCGCGGCGAGGAGGACGGACCGGTCCGGGCGGTCAGTGAAGGCTTCGCGCTGCTCGTTGCGCGGCTGCGCATGAAGCTCGACGACGGCATGCCGGAAGTCACCGAAGGGCTGCTCGACAACCTCTACGGGCACATGGCACGCCCGGTTCCGTCGCTGTCCATCATCGAATGCCTGCCCCTGAACCGCGGCGGTTCCATGACGGCGAGCATTCCTGCCGGGGCCTTGGTGCGCTCGGCGCCCGTTGGGCCCGATGGCGTGCGCTGCCCGTTCCGCACGACGCAGACGGTCGACCTGCTGCCGCTCTCCATCGAGGATGCCTCCGTGGCCGTCCGTGCGGACGGACGCACGGTCATCCGCCTGACGCTGGGCCTCTGGTTCGGGGACCAGCGCGAGCATGTGGACCTCTTGCGCATCCGCCTGTACCTGCATGGCGACCGGCCTGCCGCGGCCGCACTATACGCGGCGCTGACGCGCCAGGTCGCGTCAGTCGGCCTGCGTCTGCCGTCCGTGCGCGACGGCGAGCTGTTGCCGCTCGACGGTGTGCGCTTCGAGTCGGCGGGCTTCGGCCCATCCACGCGGCTGTGGCCGGTCACGGACCCCGCGCGCAACGAGGCACTCGATCGCGAACAGACGCTGCTCGAGTATTTCGTGTTCCCGCAGAAATTCCACTTCGTCGACCTCTGCGGCTTCGACAGCGCGATGGTGCCGGCGAACGAAACGCGCCTGACCTTCGAGATCGAACTGGACGGCCGCATGCCCGGCGACCACCCTGTGGGCCGCGACAGCTTCCGGCTCTTCTGCACGCCGGTGATCAACCTGTTCGAGGTCGATGCGCTGCCGCTGCATCCCGCCGGCTGGCACGACACGGAGCATCGCGTGCGCGTGCATCCGGCCGTGGAGGACCACGTCGAGCCCTACGACCTGCTCACGGTGACGGCCGCCGACCCCGAGGGCAGCGCCCGGCATGCCTACACACCATTCACGAGCTTCCGGCATCGCGGCTGGATGCTGCGCTACGACAACCCCGAACGGTACTTCCATACCGCCACGCGCCATGGCGCGGTGGGGCGTGAACTGTGGGTGACGCTGGCCGGTCAGCTGTGGGCAGGGACGTACCGCGACGCGTACCACGACGCACACGACGACGCGCACGCAGATGAAGAGCGTCCGCCACCTGACCACCATGTGATGGTGCGCTCGCTCGCGAACAACGGACGCCTGCCGCGCCTCGCCCTCGCGCAGGCGACGATCACCGAAACCGTTTCGGGCTTCACCGGTATCGCGTCGGTGCGCAACCTGACGCCACCGAGCCTGCCGCAGTACCCGCCGCGCGACTACCCCGGCTACGACTGGCGCGTGCTGGGCCACTACACCGCGAACGGCTCGAACGAATTCAACCGAATGCTCGTGGACGGAGCGCCGGTGCTACGCGAGGTGCTCGAACTCTACGACTGGGCGCCGGACGATGCGATCTCGCGGCGTATCGAGGCGATCCGGTCGGTGCGTTTCTCGCAGGAGCAGACCATCCGGCGCAGGGACGTGTTCCCGGTCGTGCGCGTCCACGTCGAACTGGATGCGGCCGGCTTCGACGGACCGGGCGATGTCGTGCTGTTCGGCGACGTGCTGGCCTGTTTCCTCGGGCGCTACGCGAGCCTGCAGTATTCCGTACAACTGGCGCTGACGGTCGATGGCGAGGAAACGCTTTGGCCGGGCACCGACTGGAAGGGAGCCGCATGCTGATGACAACGTGGATCAGGCGATACGCGCCCGGCGTAATCCTCGCGCTGACGGTTTCCGCATGCGCAACATGGCAGTCGGTGAAGGAGGGCGCCGTGAGCGCCACGCGCGCGGTGTTCGAGGCGAAGGTCGAGCAGATGAATCTGGTGATCACGGCACGCGGGGCGCTGAACCCGGACGCACACGGCGCGTCGCTGCCGGTCGTGCTGCGCATCGTCCAGCTGAAGGACGGGAAGGCATTCGCCACGGCGACCCCCGGGCAGATGCTCGAAGGCAGCGAGGCGCTGAAGGCTGCAACACTCTGGAGCCGCGACGTAACCCTGGGGCCGGGGCAGACGGTCAAGGTGTCCGAGCCGATCGGCGATGCGGCGAACTACGTGGGCGTGGCGGCGTTCTTCCGCGATACGGACAGTAGCGAATGGTCCGTGCTCGTGCCGAAGTCGCAGTGGAAGAAAACCGACCCGGTGAGGCTGATGGCCGCGGATCGCAGCCTGGAAATGGAGACGGAGCGAAGGTGAAAGTTTTGTGTTGGCTCCGCATGACGGCTATTCGACCGCTCGCGTCGCTTACGGCGCCGACGGTGACAGCGTAGCGGTTTCTGACGATGCCGCCGGCGGCCTAAACCGGCCGTTCACAGGGCACTCCGCATATTCCAATACACCAAAAAGTTGGCACGCGCGCCGTTTTGTCACCACCACTCGCGTGACGCCGATCAAGAGCAGGCGATTTTTCCGCCCATCCGCACGAGTCGTTGATTTTGCGCAAGGTGCGTCTGGCGCGTCACGCGATGATGGCGGCTTCGACATCAATGAAGCGGGCACCCCTCATGTTTCCATCTCACCCGTTCGCGCCACTCAGAATTCGTGGCCGCGCGCTCTTGCCCATCGTGCAGGGCGGCATGGGCGTCGGCATTTCGGCCCATCGGCTCGCCGGCAGCGTGGCGCGCGAAGGCGCGGTCGGCACGATCGCGAGCATCGACCTGCGCCACCATCACCCCGATCTGCTCGACATGTGCCGTGCGGACCCGCGACGCGAGACGCTGGAGCGTGCGAACCTGATCGCGCTCTCCCGCGAGATCGAAGGCGCGAAGCGGCTTTCGGAAGGCCGCGGCATGATCGCTGTCAACGTGATGAAGGCGGTGAGCGCGCACGCGGACTACGTGCGCGCGGCCTGCGAGAACGGTGCGGACGCCATCGTGATGGGCGCCGGTCTGCCGCTCGATCTGCCCGATCTCACGCAAGGGCATGACATCGCGCTGATCCCCATTCTCTCGGACGCCCGCGGCATTGCGCTCGTGCTGAAGAAGTGGATGAAGAAGGGCCGCTTGCCGGACGCGGTCGTGATCGAGCATCCCGCTCACGCGGGCGGCCACCTCGGCGTGACCAACCTCTCGGAAATGAACGACGAGCGTTTTTCGTTCGAGCGCATTTTTGCCGAACTCGATCCTGTCTTCACGTCGCTCGGTCTGCGCCGCGAAGACGTGCCGTTGATCGTGGCGGGTGGCATCAACAGCCACGAGGCCGTGCGCAAGTGGCTGGCCGCGGGCGCGAACGGCGTGCAGGTCGGCACGCCGTTTGCCGTGACGGAAGAGGGCGACGCGCACCCCAACTTCAAGCGTGTGCTGGCCGACGCGCGCCCCGAAGACATCGTCGAGTTCGTGAGCGTGACGGGGCTGCCCGCGCGTGCCGTGAAGACGCCGTGGCTCGCGCGCTACCTGCGCAACGAGGCGCGCATTCGCGCCAAGATCGGCAGCATCAAGAATGCGTGCCCCACGGCGCTCGAATGCCTCTCGGTGTGCGGCCTGCGCGACGGCGTGGAGAAGTTCGGGCACTTCTGTATCGACACGCGTCTTGCCGCCGCGTTGCGCGGCGACGTCGCCAATGGGCTCTTCTTCCGCGGCCGCGAGTCGCTGCCGTTCGGCAACGCCATTCGCAGCGTGCGCGAGCTCATGGAACTGTTGCTGACCGGCGTAGCGCGACCGGCTGTCGCACGGTGTGGAGCGTTCGCGCTGGTTTGACAAACGTCAATTCTCCGCGGCAATCGGCCCTACAGAATGTAGGGGCATTTTGACCACGGGGAAAGACATGCAAAAGCTCATCAAGACCCTTGCCGCTTCAGCCTGCGTGCTTGGCGCGGCATTCGCCGCCCCGGCGGCCAACGCGGCAGACGCCGCCACCACGCCGGACGCGGTTACCGACGCCACCAGCGGCGGCATCCATGCCGGCGACTGGCTGGTACGTCTGCGTGCCATCAGCATCGAACCGAACGCGCGCACGAGCGATACGCTCTCCGCGCTGAACGTCGATGTGAACAACGCGATCGTGCCGGAACTCGACTTCACGTACATGATCCGCGACTACCTCGGCGTCGAGCTGATTCTCGGTACGTCGCGCCATCAGGTCACTTCGAGCCTCGGCAACCTGGGCGGTGTCGGCGTGCTGCCGCCCACGCTGCTGCTGCAGTACCACTTCAACCATGCGGGCAAGGTGCGTCCGTACGTGGGCGCCGGCGTCAACTACACGCTTTTCTACAACAACGGCTTGCATGCGGGCGGCTCGCAGATCTCCGTCGGCAACCACAGCTTCGGTCCGGCGCTGCAGGCCGGTATCGACTTCCAGGTGACGAAGAAGATCTTCGCCAACGTGGACATCAAGAAGATCTGGATGAAGACGGATGCGTCGCTCAACGGCGCGTCGCTCGGCACGCTTCACATCGACCCGCTCGTGGTCGGCGTGGGCGTCGGCATGAAGTTCTGACCGACAGGCGGAACGCAAGCGCGTCATAGAACGCGTTCAGGGGGAACGAAAACGCCGGGGAAACCCGGCGTTTTTTATTGCGGCTGCTGTGGCTGTCGCGGCCATGGCACTACGGCAGGCTACAGCTTGTCGTACTTGAAGCGCATCGCCGTGCCTTCGCGCTGAATGCGTTCCCAGACCGCGCGCTTTTCCTCCTCGCTCATGAAAACCCACTGCGAGACCTCCGCGGCCGTGCGGCCGCAGCCCTTGCAGACCTCGTCGAAAAGCGTCGAGCAGACGCCGATGCAGGGGCTGTCGGGAAGGTCGTGCAGATTGGAGGTCATCGGGAAAGTCCAGGGAACACCGGCAAGTGGCGCTATGGTAACCGATGCCCCGAACGCCTCTCGCGCGGTAGGGGCATCGGGCGGGGCCCATGCGGACCGTCGGATGGGGGCGATCAGGACAGTCGACGCGACCCCGTCTCAGGCGACGCAGCGCGGCAGGCGGCGGGTGCGGGTCGCCCCGGGCGCCTGCTGTCGCTTTCGACCCGGTTTCCAGGCTTTTTTGCGGTGGACACAGCCGCATAACCCGATAAAATTGCGCCCGATTTGCCCGCCTCCGCGGCTTGGGTCGTCGGCCGCCGGAGCGCGTGCCACCGCTCAGCGACGCGGGCGCCCATGGCCCCGTCAGTGGGGCGACCGCTGCGCGAGGAACGGCGTCGGCAAAGGCTGTGCCGTATCCGCGACAGCGGAGCGTTTTTTTTGTCGCGGGCAACGTTTAGTGGTACGTTTCGGGTTTTTCAGGGGAGCCGCACCGGCGACGGCGCGGCGTCAGGCGGGGTCAAGCACCGGCACGATGCCGGTCATAGGGAGAACGGGATGAAGAAACAGGTGGTGGGCCAGCTGGCGGCGCTCGTGCTGTGCGCGGTGCCCTTTGCGACGTCGATGGCGAAGGACACGCAGCTCAACGTGTACAACTGGTCCGATTACATCGCCAAGGACACGATCCCGAACTTCGAGAAGCAGACCGGCGTGAAGGTCCGCTACGACAACTACGACAGCGACGACACGCTGCAGGCCAAGCTCCTCACCGGCAATTCCGGCTACGACATCGTCGTGCCCACCAGCAATTACGCGGGCAAGCAGATCGCCGCCGGCATCTTCGCGCCGCTCGACAAGTCGAAGCTGCCGAACCTCAAGTACCTCGATCCCCAACTGATGGAACTCGTGGCGGGCGCGGACCCGGGCAACAAGTACGCGGTGCCCTGGGCCTGGGGCACGACGGGCCTCGGCTACAACGTGACCAAGGTGCAGCAGATTCTCGGCAAGAACGTTCCGCTCGATAACTGGGACATCCTCTTCAAGCCCGAGAACATTTCGAAGCTGAAGGCCTGCGGCGTATCGGTGCTCGATGCACCCGACCAGATGTTCGCAGCGGCGCTCCATTACATCGGCAAAGACCCGATGAGCCACAACCCGGACGACTATCGCGCCGCGCTCGCAATGCTCAAGAAGATCCGGCCGTACATCACGCAGTTCAACTCGTCGGGCTACATCAACGACATGGTGGGCGGCGACGTGTGCTTCACCTACGGCTGGTCGGGCGACGTCGTGATCGCGAAGCACCGCGCCATCGACGCGAAGAAACCTTACAAGATCGAATACTTCATTCCGAAGGGCGGCGCGCCGATCTGGTTTGACGTGATGACCATTCCGAAGGACGCGGCCCACAAGGAAGCCGCGCTCGAGTGGATCAACCACATCGAGACGCCGCAGGTTCATGCCGCGATCACGAACGCTGTCTACTATCCGAGCGCCAACGCCGAGGCGCGCAAGTACGTGGACAAGGACATCGCCAACGACCCGGCCATCTACCCGCCGGCGGACGTCGTGAAGACGCTGTTCCTGTTGAAGCCGCTGCCGCCTGAAATCCAGCGGCTGCAAACGCGCCTGTGGACCGAGTTCAAGTCCGGCCGCTGATGTGGCAGTCATGGCGGCGGCTGCGCGCGATGCGATAGCCGCCGTGCAACCACGAGGCCCCCGGTGTCTACCGGGGGCTTTGTTCGTCAAACCCGGTGTATCAACCGGGCTGGAGCAGGGCAGCAGATCATGAGTGAGCAGTCGAGCGCGCCGGCCGCGGCCGGTGCATCGCCCCGAAGCAATGCGCCCGTTGCAGACCGTGCAACGGAAGATTTCGTTCAGGTCATCGACGTCGTCAAGAAGTTCGGCGAGACGGTGGCGGTGAGGAACGTGAGCCTGTCGGTGAGGAAGGGCGAACTGTTCGCGCTGCTCGGCAGCTCGGGCTGCGGCAAGTCTACGCTGCTGCGCATGCTGGCGGGCTTCGAGCCCGTCACGTCGGGCAAGATCCTGATCGACGGCGAAGACCTCGCGCAGTTGCCGCCGTACCGGCGGCCCGTGAACATGATGTTCCAGTCGTATGCGCTCTTTCCGCACATGACGGTGGAGGCCAACGTCGCCTTCGGCCTCAAGCAGGAAGGCGTGCCGAAGGCCGAGATCAAGGAGCGCGTGCAGGCCGTGCTCGACCTCGTACAGATGAGCCGCTTCGCGAAGCGCAAGCCGCATCAGCTGTCGGGCGGTCAGCAGCAGCGCGTGGCGCTCGCGCGCTCGCTCGTGAAACGTCCGAAGCTGCTGCTGCTCGACGAGCCGATGTCCGCGCTCGACAAGCAGATCCGCCAGCGCACGCAGATCGAGCTCGTCAACATTCTCGACAAGGTGGGCGTCACCTGCATCATGGTCACGCACGACCAGGAAGAGGCGATGACGATGGCGAGCCGCCTTGCCGTGATGAGCGAAGGCCAGATCGTCCAGCTCGGCACGCCGAGCGAAGTCTACGAATACCCGAACACGCGTTTTTCGGCCGAATTCATCGGCTCCACCAATCTCTTCGACGGCAACGTGGTGGAAGACGAGCCCGACCACGTGTTCGTGGAATGCGCGGAACTGCCCGTGCGGCTCTACGTGAACCACGGTATTACGGGCCCGCTCGGCATGCCGGTGACGATCTCGGTGCGGCCCGAGCGCATCGCGCTCACGCGCAAGCCGCCCGAGGGTGCGTTCAACTGGGGCCATGGCGTCGTCAAGAACATCGCGTACATGGGCGGCTACTCGCTGTACCACGTGAAGCTCGATTCGGGCAAAACGGTGATCGCGAACGTGTCGAGCCTCGCGCTGTCCGAAATCGACTCGCCCACCTGGGACGACGAAGTCTACGTGCGCTGGAGCGCCTCCGCGGGCGTGGTGCTGACGTCATGAAGAGCAAGCTGAAGGCGCTGGCCCAGTGGCCGGTGCGACGATTCAACCTGACGGGCCGCACGGCCGTGGTGGCG
The DNA here is from genome assembly GCF_034424375.1 of Paraburkholderia kururiensis. Taxonomy (NCBI): domain Bacteria; kingdom Pseudomonadati; phylum Pseudomonadota; class Betaproteobacteria; order Burkholderiales; family Burkholderiaceae; genus Paraburkholderia; species Paraburkholderia kururiensis. The sequence continues at coordinate 2,273,004 of NZ_CP139965.1, forward strand.
GGACCGTTCGTCTGGCTGCTGCTGTTTTTCCTCGTGCCGTTCATCCTGGTCGTGAAGATCAGCTTCGCGGACCAGCAGCTCGGCATTCCGCCGTACACGGAGCTGACCTCGTACGCGGACGGCATCGTCCACGTCGCGCTCGATCTTTCGCACTACGCGTTCCTGCTGCAGGACAGTCTGTATTTCGCGACCTACGTGAACTCGGTGATGGTCGCGGCCATCTCCACGCTGCTGTGCCTGCTGCTCGGCTACCCGATGGCGTACTACATCGCGCGTTCGAACCCGGCTACGCGCAACATCCTGATGATGGGCGTGATGCTGCCGTTCTGGACGTCGTTCCTGATCCGCGTCTACGCGTGGATCGGCATTCTCAAGAACAACGGACTGCTCAACAACTTCCTGATGTCGATCGGCATCATTCATGTGCCGCTCGAGCTTTATCACACGAACACGGCCGTCTACATCGGCATGGTGTATTCGTATCTGCCGTTTCTCGTGATGCCGCTCTACGCACACCTCGTGAAGATGGACCTCACGCTGCTCGAAGCGGCCTACGACCTCGGCGCGAAACCGTGGAAGGCGTTCGTGCAGATCACGCTGCCGCTCTCGCGCAACGGCATCATCGCAGGCTGCCTGCTGGTGTTCATTCCCGCGGTGGGCGAGTACGTGATTCCGGAACTGCTCGGCGGCGCCAACACGCTCATGATCGGCCGCGTCATGTGGAACGAGTTCTTCGACAACGCCGACTGGCCGATGGCGTCCGCCGTCACCTGCGCAATGGTGCTGCTGCTGCTCGTGCCGATGGCGCTGTTCCAGCACTACCAGGCGAAAGACCTGGAGGGGCGCAGCCGATGAAGCCGAATCGTATCCTGCAGATCGTCGCGCTCGGACTCGGCTTCGCGTTCCTGTACATCCCGATCGTGAGCCTCGTCGTCTATTCGTTCAACGAGTCGCAACTCGTGACGGTGTGGACGCGCTTTTCGACGAAGTGGTACGCGGCGCTCGTGCGCGACGACGAACTGATCGCCGCCGCCTGGCTCTCGTTGCGCATCGCGCTGATGACGGCGTTCGCCTCGGTCGTGATCGGCACGTGGGCGGGCTTCGTGCTCGCGCGCATGGGCCGCTTTCGCGGCTTCACGCTCTACACGGGCATGATCAACGCGCCGCTCGTGATTCCCGAGGTGATCCAGGGCATTTCGCTGCTGCTGCTCTTCGTGGAAATGGGCAAGCTGATCGGCTGGCCTGCGGGGCGCGGCATCTTCACGATCTGGATCGGTCACGTGATGCTGTGCATTTCGTACGTCGCGATCATCGTGCAGTCGCGTGTGCGCGAGCTGAATCCTTCGCTGGAAGAGGCGGCGCTCGATCTGGGCGCCACGCCCGTCAAGGTGTTCTTCGCGATCACGCTGCCGCTCATTTCCCAGGCGCTGGTGGCGGGCTGGCTGCTCTCGTTCACGCTCTCCATCGACGACCTCGTGCTCTCGGCGTTCCTCTCCGGGCCCGGTTCCACGACGCTGCCGCTCGTGGTGTTCTCGCGCGTGCGTCTGGGCCTGAATCCCGAGATGAACGCGCTCGCCACGCTCTTCATCGCCGTCGTGACGGTCGGCGTGATCGTGGCGAATCACTTCATGCAGCGGGCCGAGCGCAGGCGTCTCGCCGAAGCGGCTTAGGACAGTTCGCCTGCGCGCGCTGCGATAGCCAGTTCCGCAGGCGAGCCGTCCCTAAACCCGGTACCCCATCCGGAACCCGCCCCAGTGGCGCCCATTGACGAAGATAGGCGCCGACGCATCCTTCATCAGCACGAGCGCGCCGCCGCCCATGTCGCGGCGATACGTCTGCAGCAGGAACGGCTTGGTGTGCGAGCCGGCAGCAAGACCGGTGCGATCGTTGAAGAGACGCCGGTTGCGGCAGTTCGCCGAATTCCAGACCGCGTCTTCACGCTGCGGCTGCGAGAACTTCAGGTTGTGCGTAGGCAGATAGCCGCGCGTATCGACGGCCGCGCAGAACGCCACGCGTTCGTCGAGCTTGAGAAGCGGCTCCTGCACGGCAGGCAGCACGCGGTCCGTGAACGCCGTGAAATGCGTCATGAACTGCTGCGGGTTCGTGCCGGCGATGGGCGCGTAGTGGCTGTCGAAGAGATGGTCCATCGAGATGTCGCCGCGCGCCACCGCCGCCTCGAACAGCTTGCCGATCTTCGCGGCCGCTTCCTGCACCGCCGCGATGAACGGCGTGTCGGCCGTTTCCACGCCGGTGGCCGCGGTCAACTCGATCAGCGACTCCGACACGCCCAGCAGCTTGCCCAACTGGTCTTTCGCGTGGACGAAGTTGCGGCCCGAATCTTCCACGTCGCTTGCCATCTCCAGCACTTGCGCTTCGAGGCCGTCGCACTGCGTCTCGATCTGCCCCGTGAGTTCCGCGATCTGCGCGGCCTCGTCGTTGAGCTGCGCGATGGCGTGGCCCGTCGAATGCACGACTTCGCCGATCATGGCCGTGCCCGTGCGCACGCGATGCGCGCGCGCCGTGTTCGCGGCGCCTTCGGTCATCAGTTCGTCGGTCTGGCGCGTGAGCTGGGTGAGGGTGGTCTCGATCTGGCTCGTAGCCTGCGCCGTTTTCGCCGCGAGGTTCTTCACCTCGGCGGCCACCACCGCGAAGCTCTTGCCGGATTCGCCTGCGCGCGCCGCTTCGATGGCCGCGTTGAGCGCGAGCAGATTGGTCTGCCGCGCGATCAGCGAGATTTCCTCGGACACGCGGCTCACGTGTTCCAGTGCCGTGCGCAGCGCCGCGATCTGGGTCTCGATCACGGTGACGCCTTCCACGAGGCCGTGGATGTCGGCGAGCGACGACTCGATGGTCTGTTGCGACTGCTGCACGCTCTCCGCGGTGCCGGCCGTGACCGTGCGCATGGCGCGCGCCGCTTCGGCGATCCGATGATTGCCGCTCATGGTCTGCGCCGCGGACTCGCGCAGTGCCTGGCAGACTTCGGCTTGCCGCTCCACGCGTGCCGCCACCTCGTCGACGTGACCCGAGACATCGCATATCTCGATGCCGAGCCGGCCGGCCTGGGCCGCAATATCGTCGACGATCGACCGCGCGCGCACGGCACGACGGAAGCGAAAACGCGTCATCGGGTTGTCTCCTTCATGGCAAGGGCTTGAAATGGCGCGGTCGCCGCGATGCAGGATGCAGACGCCGTGTCTTCATTCTGTGTTTACGGCGGACTGTCTTGCGACTTGAGATGAGGGAAACCGTCGCGGCTTGGGGCAACGGTGAGTTTCGGTAAGGGGTCGTAACCCCCGGGGGCTGGACTTTTGGGAGCATCGTCAGCGCTTTCGATGCTTCCCTTCCCGGTCTTGTTTCGAGGTTTCACCCAGGGAGAACCCACACATGAAAAAACGCACACTCTCACTCGCCGTTGCGGCGTGCATGCTGGGCACGGCGCTGTCGGCCTTCGCACAACCCGTCCCGGGCGATGCACCGGACGGCCCGCCGCCACAGGATCGGCGGGGCGGGCACGGCGAGGATTCGCCGGAGCACGGTCCGCGGCACCGTCCCGATGGTCCCGGCATGCCGCCCGGGCACGACGCGCGGCGCCCCGTGCCGCACAGCGACTGGCATCGCGGCGAGCGCGTGCCGCCCGACTATCGCGATCCGCGCTATGTGGTGGACGACTGGCGTGCGCACGATCTGGAGGCGCCGCCCGCCGGCTATCAATGGCTGCAGGTCAATGGCGAGTTCGTGCTGGTCGCGATCACGACCGGTGTGATTGCGAGCATCCTGCTTGCGCCGCACCGTTGAGCGCCGGGGCACGCCATGACGAAAACGAAAAAGGTGTTTGCCGTCGCAGCGCTGCTTGCGCTGACCTCGATGCTGAATGGCTGCTGCTGGGGATGGCCGTTCTGCGGCGGTCCGGGTGGCCCGGGTGGTCCGGGTTGGGGCCCGGGCGGCGGCCCCGCAGGGGGACCCGGCCAGGGCGGTCCAGGCGCAGGTGGCGGCCCGCGAGGTGACGTCACCGTACCGCATGCCGCGCGCGTCGCTTGATGCCCGCTTTGGCGCCTGCTGTACGTCGCGCATGGGCCCTCGAGATTCCGCACACGCGCGAGAATGAGGGCAAACGGCGCCGCCGCGGCAGGCGCCGCTTCCGCGTTCTGATGCGCACAAGGGCAACCGCAATGATCCACACCCTCGCCGCGCTGGCAGGCCGGTTCGCCGGCCAGACGAGCCCCGGCTTCGCCGTGGGCTGGGACCAGCTCGTGCGGCTGTGGGAACTGATCGTGCTCGTCGTGCGTTTTCTGTGGGGCCTGTTGCGTTTTCTCGGCGGCGGCTGAAAGCGCGCTGTCATGCGACACGTGCCGATCTCAGGTAACGTTGTGCGTCTTTGACGCGACCGAGGATGCCCGATGCTGCACGACTCCACCCAGCGTTTCACCGACCGCGTGGCCGACTACGTGAAATACCGGCCCTCGTACCCGCGCGAGGTCGTCGCATTTGCGCATATCGATTGCGGCGTAGCGACTCATGCGCGCGTGGCGGACATTGGCGCGGGGACGGGTATTTCGGCGCGGCTCTTTCTCGAGGCGGGCCACCCCGTGGTGGCGGTGGAACCGAACACGGCCATGCGTCATGCGGCCGACCAGTGGCTGGGCGGGTATCCGGGCTATCGCAGCGCCGCGGGCACGGCGGAGGCCACCACGCTGGGCGATGCCAGCGTGGATCTCGTGATCGCGGCCCAGGCGTTCCACTGGTTCGACGAAGAAGGCGCGAAACGCGAGTTCGCGCGCATTCTCAAGCCGCGCGGCATCGTCATGCTGTTCTGGAACAGCCGGCTCGTTGCGGGCACGCCGTTCCTCGAAGGCTACGAAGCGTTGCTGCAGCGCTATGGCGTGGACTATCAGGAAGTGGCCGAGCGCTACGGCGACGACGCCGCGATGGCGCGCTGGTTCGGCGACGGCTTCGAGCACAAGGCGGTGTTCCCCAACGCGCAGCGGCTCGACTTCGACGCACTGAAGGGCCGGCTGATGTCGTCGTCGTACGCACCCAAACCCGGGCATCCGAACCATGAGCCGATGCTCGCGGCCCTGCGCGAACTGTTCGACGCGACCGCGCAGGACGGCACCGTGGAATTCGCCTACGACACGCGCGTGTACGCGGGCCGCATGGCGGTTGCGCCGACGCGTTGAGGAGGCGAGGGCGGTCCGCCGGCCGCGCAGCGCTTTCGTCCTACTTCTTTGCGCTCTCCGCGAAAAACGTCCGCAGATCGGCCAGCACCTGGAGCGGCGCTTCTTCCATCGGAATGTGGCCGAGCCCTGCATACATCACGCGTTTCGCGCCCGGAATGCGTGCGGCGAAATCGGCTGCATGGGCCGGCGGAATCCAGCGGTCCTTTTCGCCCCACAGCACGAGCGTGGGGACGTCGAGCGTCTTCAGCACGTCGGTGTCGAGGTCCGCGAAATCGAGCGTGGGCACCATCTTGCCGATCGCCTCGCGCGTGCCTTCGCCGTGAAAGAAATCGACGTAACGGCGCAGCGTGACAGCGTCGATCTTGCGCGGGTCGCCGTAGACGTTGCGCACGGCGCCTTTCACGATGGCTTCGGGCAGCATCCACGGGGCGCTGAGCCGCACGAGCGCATGATTGAAGAGCGCGATGTAGACGGGCAGCTTCATCGGAAAACCGGCGGCGTCGACGAGCACGAGCCGCTTCACCGCACCGCGATGCCGCACGGCGTAGTCCCACGAGATCAGTCCACCTAACGAGTTACCGACGAGCGTGGCCTGCCCGATGCCGAGCGCGCCCATGAAGGTATCGATGAAGCGGCGGTACATCGGCAGGTTCATCGTTTCGACGGCGCCGCGCGCCGAGCGCAGCGGCCCCGTCACGCCGAACGGCGGCAGGTCGAGCTGGATCACGCGATGCTCGCGCGCAAGCCCCGCCGCTACGCCATTCCACGTATGCAGCGACGACGCGAAGCCGTGAATCATCACGATGGGCACGTCATCGCCTTCGTTGCTGCCCTCGTCGACGTAATGCACTTTCGCGCCCATGACGTCGATGAATTTCGAGCCGCTTTGCGTGTAGCGCTGCGCGAGCACGTCGCGGGGCACACTCACGAGCCCGAGCCGCTGCGCGAACGAGCGGGGCGGCAACACCTGTGCGCCGGTGGCTGTGTCTGGGTGCGTGGAATCGAGGCTTGCCATTCATGTCTCCCTGTTCTTGTTGATGGATGCTGCGGTGTTTGTGACGCGAGAGCCCGGCACAACGAAGACGCACGCAGGCACAACGCGAGCACAGCGAGCCGCAGTTCGTTCTGCCCGACGCGCTACGCCGTAAAGCGATACTCGCTTTCGCGCACGCGCCGCGTGCGGCGCCGGAAGCTGAACGTGAAGCCCGGCCAGATCGAAGTGTTCTTGCCGCTGCGCGTCTGGTACCAGCTGTGACAGCCGGTCTGCCACACCGTGTGTGCGAGCGTCTGCTGGAGTCGCGCGTTGAAGTCGCGCTGCACGTCGGCGCGCACGTCCATCGTGCGGGCGCCGCGCCGTTTGAGCGCGCGGATGCAGTCGGCGATATAGCGGACCTGCGACTCGATCATGTAGATCATCGAGTTGTGGCCGAGTCCCGTGTTCGGACCCACCATCATGAAGAAATTCGGGAAGCCGGCGATGCTCGTGCCCAGATACGCTTCGGGACCGTCGCGCAGCCACGCGGCGCCGAGGTCCGCGCAACCCACGCCGGTCACGTCGAACGGCGCGCCTACATCGTTGACGTGAAAGCCGGTGCCGCAGATGATCGCATCCGCGCGATGATGCGCGCCGTCCACAGTCACCACGCCGTCCGCCACCACCTCACGAATGCCGGTGGTGATCACGTCGACGTTCGGTTGCGTGACGGCGGGGTAGTAGTCGCTCGACAGCAGAATGCGTTTGCAGCCGGGCAGATAGTCGGGCGTGAGCTTCGCGCGCAACTGCGAATCTTTCACCTTGCGCGCGAGGTAGCCGAGTCCGAACTGGCGCGGGTACTTCATGAGCTTGGGGCTCACGACGAATGCGATCGCGCGCGATTCGAGCCGCCAGTAGATCGCGCTGCGCACGAGGCGCTGCGTGAATGGCAGGCGCCGGAACAGCCATTGCGCGCGGGGGCTCACGGGGTGGTCGGGCTTCGGCAGGATCCAGGGCGGCGTGCGCTGGAAGAGGGCGAGATGGGCCACGCGCGGTTGAATCTGCGGGACGAACTGGATGGCGCTCGCGCCTGTGCCGATCACGGCTACGCGTTTGCCGTCGAGCGGCCAGGCGTGGTCCCAGCGCGCGGAGTGAAAGAGCTTGCCTTCGAAGCGGTCCAGTCCTTCGATCTGCGGAAGCGCGGGCCGCGAGAGCGGACCGGCCGCGCAGATCACAACGTCGGCCTCGACGGTTTCCGTTGTTTGCGCCGTGTCTTGCCTGTCCGTGTGCGTGTATGGATGCGCGTCGCTCTGATGGTCCTGCGTCTGAAGGTCCAGCTTCCAGACGCCGCGCTGTTCGTCATAGCGCGCCGCCACTACGCGCGTGCGCAGCCGCACGAACGGTTCAACGCCGTACTTGCGTGCGCAGTGCCGCAGATACTCGAGAATTTCGGCCTGCTGTCCATAGGCGCGCGTCCACGCGGGATTCGGCTCGAAGGAAAACGAATAGAGATGCGAGGGGACATCGCATGCCGCGCCGGGGTACGTGTTGTCGCGCCAGGTGCCGCCGATGTCGTCTCCGGCTTCGTAGAGCGCGAGCGGTGTAATGCCCATGCGCAGCAGACGGATCGCCATGCCGATGCCGGCGAAGCCGCTGCCCACGATGGCGATGCGCGGCATGGCAGGCGAATCCGGCGAAGAAAGCGGCATGCAGTGGGCTCCAGCGAACGAAAGGAGGGCGTCGCCGGGCGTCTTCAGATGCACGTCGAGGCCTGATTTCAGGCTCTATCGCGTGAAGGCCGGCGTTCACGGCGCAGGGTAGACAAGTGTACACTTCGCGTCAAGGCGGCGCCGGGCGCAGGCAGTGCGCGGGACCCCGCCAACGGCTGCATTCAAACAGCGTTCAACCGACGAACCGGCGCGCACGCGAGGCGCAACGGTACCGCGCCGTGCTTCCGAGCCTGCCCTTCAAACCGCATGCAAACTGCTCCAGACGAACCCGAATTCGCGCCGGGCAAGCGGCGCCTCATCGAAGCCGCGCTGCGCCTCGCCGCGAGCGGGCGCAGTCTCGCGACGCTCGGCATCCGCGAACTCGCGCGCGAGGCCGGCCTCAATCCGAACACGTTCTATCGCCACTTCGATACACTCGACGACCTGGCCCGCGAGGCGCTGGCATCGATCAGTGCGCGGCTGCGTCCGATGCTGCGTCGCGAGCGCTGGCTCGCCGCCCACGACGAGCCGTTCAGCGTGCCGCGCCGCGCCTGTGCGGCGTTCTTCGGTTTCGTGCTCGAGCATCGCGACGCGTTTCTTTGCGCACTCGCCGAGTATCACGGCACGTCGGCCGCGCTGCGCGATGCGGTGCGCGGAAATCTCAACGAGGTCTCGCAGGAAATGGCCGACGACGTCGTGCAACTGAGCCTCGTGCCCGGTCTGTCGCGCGCGACCGTCGACGAAATCTGCGCGCAGATCGTGCTGCAGCTCTTCCATCTCTCGCACGAATACATTCATCACGCGGCGCAGCGCGAGGCGCTCGTGGGATACGCCGAGCGTTTCATCATGCGGCTCTTCGCAGGCGCGGCGATGCTCGCGCAGCATGACATGGCGTGAGCGCTGCCGCATCGCAAACGTGCGGCGGGCAAAAGAAACAGGCTCCGGGGCGTGCGCCGCGGAGCCTGTGGGTGGGTTGCGCTTCCGGTTGCGTTACCTCGCAGCCGGCGGGTCGGTCAGGTGTCGGTCCAACCGCCCGAGTCGTCGTTGCCGAGATCGACGTTGCCGCCCGAGTTGTCGTCGTTCCAGTCGTTCGAGCCCTGACCGAAATCGAGGCCGCCGCCATTGTCGGCTTCGCGGCGGCGCCGTTCGTCGTCGACGATCACGTCGCGCTCCACGACGCGGTCGCGCCCGCTATTGAGCGCCTCGCCGAGCAGCACGCCGGTGAGGAGACCGCCCATGCCGCCGCCGAAACCGCCTTGCTGGATGATCACGGGCGGCTGCTGCTGGGGCGGCGGAGCGGGCCAGGGACCTTGCTGGCCATAGCCCGGCTGCTGGCCGCGCCCGAAGCGTTCGTCCGCTTCACGTGCGAACACGGACTCGCCGGTGCGGTCGCCCGCCGCTGCCGTCTGCGCAGTTTGCGCATTCGGATCGGGACGCCCTTCGGCGCGTGCCTTGAGGCTCGCCACCTGGCGTTCGAGCGCCTCGATCTCGTAGGGCGGCACAGGGTTGCTCGCATTGGAAAGCGCCTCTACGCGCTCGCGCAACTGCGATTCGGTGGCTTCGACATCCTTTTCCAGCGCCTCGTGACCCGGCGCGGTGGAAAGGCGCACGTCGAGCTTCAGCGAACGCACTTCGTTGAGCAGGTCGGTGGCGCGCTTGAGTTGCACGCGGCGGTCGTCGTTGGCGCGCGTGTCTTCGCTCGATTTCGCGCGACGCACGGTCCAGCGCAGCACGAGCGCGATGGCGACCAGCAGCACGGCAATGCCGATCCACATGCCCATCGAGGGACCGTGCTTCACGGGCGCCTCGGCGAACGTGCCGGGCGGCGGCGTCTGCGCCGGCGCGGCCTGCTGCACGAAGGGGTTGTCGGCGCGGCGCGTGGTCACGCTGCCGGCTCGCTGTGCGCTCGCGCGAATGCGCGCTTCCACCTGCGCAAAGCGCGACGGCGAGGTGAAGCGGATTTGCGGGTCGAGCGACTTCGCCTGCTCGACCTGCGCGAGCGCATCGCCATAGCGGCCTTCGCGTTCCAGCACCTGGCCGTAGAGATAGTGCGCGTGGGCGTTGTTCGGATGCGCTTCGAGCACCTGGGTCAGCCCCGTGTCGGCCTGCTGCCAGTTGCCTTGCGACATGGCCGACTCGATCTGCTGCACGCTCGGCACCGCGAACGCGCCGCCGCAGATCATCGCAAGCGATGCGAATGCAGCGACCAGAAACTTTTTCATGATGTGGGCCGGGCGGTTTGACGCCCGTCTCCATGACAGTCGGGACAGGAAGGCGGCGCGCAAGGCGCGGACCCGCAAAGTGGCCGGATCGCGTGAGCGCGGCGCCTTCCGCTTGCGCGGCCGCTTACTGCGCCGGCGTATTCAACTGCTTCTTCAGGGCTTCGAGCCGGTCGTCGACGGACGGGCCTTTGGTGAGCGCCGCGAGCTTGTCGTCGAGTGCCTTGCCGCTCGACTCGTCGGCGGAATTCAGACGCGCGTCGGACCGCGCGTTCGAAAGCGCGACCTTGTCTTCGAGCTTCTGGAAGTCCTGCGAGAGATTCTTGCCGCCGATGCCGCCCAGCGCCGTGGCCGCCACGTCTTTCGCTTCGGCAATCTGTTGCTTCGCCTGCAGGATGTTCGAGCGCGCGTTGAGGTCGTTGCGGCGCTGACGCATCTCGTCGATCTGCTGCTTCAGATGATCGACCGAAGGTTCGAGCTTCGCGAGCTCCGCCGTGAGCGCGTCGCGTTCTGCCTCGGCGTTGGCCTGCGCGGCGAGCGCCTCGCGTGCGAGCGCTTCGTCGCCCGATTGCAGCGCGCGCTTCGCGCCGTCTTCGTACTTCTTCGCCTTGTCGGCGGCCACGTCGCGCTTGCTTTGCTGCGTGGCGACCTGCGCCTGGATCTCGATCAGCGAGTTTTCCGCTTTCCCAATGCTGTCGTCGAGCTCGCGCACGATCTGACGCGCGTCGCGCGACGGATCCTGGACCGATTCGGCAGCATCGTTGAGCAGACCCTTCAGCGTGCGCGAGACAGAATCAAAAAGCGACATGAATTCCTCCGTGGATTGAAAGCGGCGCGCATCGTCGTGAAGCGGCGCGCCATGCATGCGAGGCCCTTCAGCTTACGCCGTCTGGAACGGACCGCGCATGCAGCGCGCAGATCGGGGCACCTCGCGAGATTGCAATAGCGGCGAAGGCTTATCGCCCTGCGCCGTGCCGCGACGCGTGGATACGAAACGCGTTGCGAGTGGCGCGTCCTGCAAGGCCCGAACTGCTCGCGGATATTACACCACCGGTCGCTTAAAACGGACTTAAAAGGGCGCGTTCAGACGTGCGACGCGCAGGCTCGGCGAGCAGGGCGCACACACGCGTGCAGACCGATCAGGCGCACGTGAACGGGCGCGCCTTCACGCGAAATGTCCGCCTTCAGGCGCAGCGCCGGGGAAGGGCAGATCTTCGCTGCCGGCATCGAGGCGCGTGGCCTTGGCGGCATGCTTTGCGGCAGGTGCCGGTGGCCGCCCATCCGCGAGCGCATCGGCCGCTTGCGGCGCGACGGAATGCGAGCCGATCGATGCGGCCTCTGCCGCGGCCACGCGTGCCACAGCGTTTTCGACGTCGCGCAGCGACGCTTCGTCCGGGTCGGGCGGCATCGAGAGGTCGGGCAGCGGCGGCAGCGCCGGCGATTCGGGCAAAGGCGGCAAGACCGCCGTGACGCGGGAAGCGGTGCGCGGCGAAGGAGTCACGGCGTCGTCGACCGCGGTTTTCGCCGTTGCGTCGGCCTTGGCACGCGCCCCGGCCAACGCCGGATCTTTCACCGATGTAGTCCGCGTGCGCGCCGTGACTTTGCGCAGCGCTTCGGCCAGTGCATCCGGCTCACGCGGCGCATGAAGACGATCCACGATGCTGGCCGCTTTCACCTGATCCGCGGTGCCGCTATAGGCGAGCACCGCGCGCCGCATCAACTCGCTCACGCTGATGCCGAGCTGTTCCGCGCTCGCCGCAATGGCGCGCTTCTGCGCGGGCGTGACGAAGACGACGATACGTTCGCTGGGCTTGTTCATGGTCGGCTCGTTTGCGATCGGCTCGCGGGAATAAGGCCTCGATGGAAAAACGGCGGACGCGGCAGACATGGCGCGTCCATCATACGGCGACGCGCAGTTCGCGTGCGCTATCGCAGATGGGTCTGGCCGGGCAGGGCCGAATCCGGTCTACCGGGCGAAAGATGGGTCAAAGCATGGGCCCAAAACGGGCGTTCCAAGAAAATATCGTGCCATCAACGGCTTGCCAGCTTTGCCGAGGCATTGTCCCCAGGCTTTTCAACCATTTCTGTTGATAACCCGACACTTCGGCGAACCCTCGTCGACACGGCGCACGCCGCGGCGAAGCAGCCGGGCATCGGCGGACTATCGCGGACGAGGTAAGCCCGGGAACTTCCGCACGGAAATTCTTACAAAAAAAAGCGCGTAGCAGCCCGCGCGAATTCTTTAAAATGCGCTGTTGCACTGCGTCGGGATATCGTATTCCGGCGCGGCCGGGCCGGACGGGGGCGTAGCCGGCCATGCGCCGGCGCCGCGCCTTCGTTGGGCCTTGTTGCGCCTTCGTCGTCTGTTCGCTGTGTCTGCGTGGCGCGCTCGCTGCCCCGCGCGCCGTCCAGCGTACGAGGCGCAGTCCGCGTCAGACGCCATGACCACGATCCACACGCGTGCGGCCGCACGCAGCAGGGGTGCAAGAGACACTCCCGAACCATTCCAGTCATGCCTATCATCAAACGACCGTCTTCCCCGCGCTACCCGTCCGACGATCGGGAACCTTCCTTCCACTCCAACGGCCAGCCACGAGGCCGCGAACCGCAGCGACACACCACGTCGCGCGACGGTGTCGACCGCGGGCGTTCCATCGGCCGTTCGATCGCGTTGTGGTTCATCGGGCTGATCGCCACGCTTGCTGTCGTCGGGGCGCTGATCGTGGGCTACGGGCTCGTGGTGATGGCGCCGCAATTGCCCTCGCTCGATGCGCTCACCGACTACCGGCCGAAGGTGCCGCTGCGCGTCTACACCGCGGACCACGTGCTGATCGGCGAGTTCGGCGAAGAGCGCCGGCAGCTCGTGCGCTTTCAGGACATTCCGGACGTCATGAAGAAAGCGGTGCTCGCCATCGAGGACTACCGCTTCTACGAGCACGGCGGCGTCGATTTCGTCGGCATTCTGCGCGCGGGTTTCACGGACCTGCTGCACGGCGGCGCGTCGCAGGGCGCGAGCACGATCACGATGCAGGTGGCGCGCAACTTCTTCCTGTCGAGCGAGAAGACCTACACGCGCAAGATCTATGAAATGCTGCTCGCCTACAAGATCGAGCGCGCGCTCACGAAGGACCAGATTCTCGAGCTGTACATGAACCAGATCTATCTGGGCCAGCGCGCTTACGGCTTTTCGGCCGCTGCGCGCGTGTACTTCGGCAAGGATCTCAAGGACATCACGCTCGCGGAAGCCGCGATGCTGGCGGGCCTGCCGAAGGCGCCCTCGGCCTACAACCCCGTGGTGAACCCGCATCGCGCGAAGGTGCGCCAGGAATACATCCTCAAGCGCATGCTCGACCTCGGCTACATCACGCAGCCGCAGTACGACGCCGCCGTGAAGGAAGAGATCCACACGAAGGCCGCGGGCAACGAGTACAGCGTGCACGCCGAGTACGTGGCCGAAATGGTCCGGCAGATGATGTACTCGCAGTACAGGGACGAAACCTACACGCGTGGCCTCACGGTGACCACGACCATCGACTCGGCCGACCAGGAAGCCGCCTATCGTGCCGTACGCAAGGGCGTGATGGATTACGAGCGGCGTCACGGCTATCGCGGACCGGAGGGCTTCGTCGAATTGCCCGCGGCAGGCGACGACCGCGAGCAGGCCATCGAAGATGCGCTCACGGATCACCCCGATAACGGCGAGATCGTTGCCGCGGTCGTGACAGACGCGAGCCAGAAGGTCGTGAAGGCGCAGATGCTCGACGGCACGCGCGTCACGGTGACTGGCGAGGGGCTGCGGTTCGTCGCTGCCGCGCTGTCGCCGCGCGCGGGCCAGGCGCTGCGCATCCGGCCCGGCTCCATCATCCGGCTCGTGGCCGACGCGAACGGCAACTGGCAGATCACGCAACTGCCGCAGGTGGAGGGCGCGCTGGTGTCGCTCACGCCGCAGGACGGCGCGATTCGCGCGCTCGTGGGCGGCTTCGACTTCAACAAGAACAAGTTCAACCACGTGACCCAGGCGTGGCGCCAGCCAGGGTCCAGCTTCAAGCCCTTCATCTATTCGGCGTCGCTCGAAAAGGGCCTGGGGCCGGCCACCATCATCAACGACGCGCCGCTCTACTTCCCGCCCACCACGCCGGGCGGCGACGCCTGGGAGCCGAAGGACGACGACCAACCCGACGGTCCGATGCCGATGCGCCTCGCGCTCGCGAAGTCGAAGAACCTCGTGTCGATCCGCATCCTCTCGTACATCGGCACGAAGTACGCGCAGGACTATGTCACGCAGCGCTTCGGCTTCGACCCCGACAAGACGCCGCCGTACTTGCCGATGGCGCTGGGTGCCGGGCTCGTCACGCCGCTGCAGTCGGCGGGCGCGTATTCGGTGTTCGCGAACGGCGGCTACCGCATCAATCCGTATCTGATCAGCGAAGTGGACGATGCGCACGGCCAGCCGCTTTCGAAGGCGCAGCCGCTCGTGGCCGGACAGAACGCGCCGCAGACACTCTCGCCGCGCAACGCGTTTGTCATGAACAGCCTGCTGCACACGGTGGCGACCTCGGGCACGGGCGCGGGCACCAACGTGCTGCATCGCTCCGACCTGCAGGGCAAGACGGGTACCACCAACGACGCCAAGGACGGCTGGTTCGCCGGCTATCAGAAGACGCTCGTCGCGGTGGCCTGGATGGGCTACGACCAGCCGAAGAGCCTCGGCAGCCGCGAGTTCGGCGCGCAACTCGCGCTGCCGATCTGGGTGGAGTACATGCAGCGCGCGCTGCGCGGCGTGCCGCAGGAAGAGCCGCCTCAACCCGACGGCGTGACGGTGGTGAACGGCGAGCTTTACTTCGCCGACATGACGCCGGGCAACGGCTTCGTCGCGAGCATCGGCATGGATTCGGGCGCGGCGCTGGCCGGCGCGAGCGACGCGACCGGCAACGTGGGCCCGGCCGGAATGTCGCCGCCCAGCGTGAGTTCCACCGAGAAGAAACAGATCATCGATCTGTTCGAGTCGAACAAGCCCTGAGCGTCGTCGCAACGCACGTTGACGCTACGCCGGCGCATTTCGCATCGCATGCGGAAAGCGCCGGCGGCTCAACGGGTTAGGGCGCTTGTCGGCGAGTTTTCAACAGGCTCTTCAACATAATCTGGGGATAACTGGCCGGCGGTGCGTCACCATCCGCGCGGACGACGAGGCAGGCGGTTCGCAGTTGTCTCTCCGCTTAGGCGCTCATGCGCTGGTCCGCCCCGCCGCCCACGCGATCGCATCTTCGAGCCGGTCGTTTCCCCAGAACATCTCGTTGCCGACGAAGAACGTCGGCGCACCGAAAATACCGCGTTCGATCGCGGTTGCCGTTTGCGTGCGCAGCTTCGCGCGGTGCTCGTCGCTCAGCGCCGCGGCAACGATCTCGCCGGCAGGCAGGTCGAGGCGGTTCAGCGCTTCGCGTACGGCCTCGGGCGAGTCGATCTCGCGGTCCTCGGCGAAGTTCATCTGCATGATCTCGCGGCACCAGGCGCCCATCCACGGCTCGCCCGCCGCGAAGGCGGCCACGCGCATGGGCAGAAGCGCACGCCGTGGAAACGCGGAGGGCCACCTCCACGGCAGACCGTACTTTGCGCACAGGCGCTCCATGTCGCGTTTCACGTAAGCGCCTTTCTCTTTCTGCACGACGAACGGCGCTCCCGACCAGCCGAGCCGTTCGAACACCGGACCTAGCATGAACGGCTGCCATCGCACCGATACGTCGGCCTCGGCGGCCGCCTGCCCGATACGCATGACGCTCAGATAGCTGTAGTTGCTGGCGAAGTCGAACCACAACTCGATCTCGCGCGGCGGGGTGGGTGTCGAGCTCAGGCGTTGGGACATGAGGCGTCTCCTCGTTCGCTACGCCGCAAGCATAGCGCTGTCGCGGCACGCGAGCCGGCTGTCATCGCGTAGCGGCGTTCTCTGTGGGCTCGGCGTGCTGCGCATGGCCGGTCGAGGGCTGCGCCGACGCAGCGTGCGCTCCATCCCCGGCATCCCCGGCATCGCCGGCGTGCCCGACAGGGGCAGGCGGGTCTCCCATCGACTGGAACAGCGCGGCCGTGTCCGAGAGGCGCGCGCCCGTATAGCGGATTTCATCGAGCTGCGCGTTGCGCCATTGCTGCTCGGCCGAGCGCGTTGCCGATCGCGGCACGGAACCCAGACGCTGGCGCGCTGCGGTCTCGCCGAAGGCGCCCTGCGCGGCGCGTGCGGCGGTGTCAGCCGCCGCGAGCGCTTCGGCGTCGTGTTCGAGCGCGGCCAGCGTGTTGGCCACGTTTTCGAATGCGGCGAGCACGGTTTGCCGATATTGCGCGACGGCTGCGTCGTATGACGCCAACGCGGCGCGCCGCTGCGCGAACAGTGCGCCGCCATGAAACACCGGCTGCGAGAGCGACGCGCCGACGCTCCACAGCGCGCCTGCGCCGGAAAGCATCGCGGGCCAGCTGAAGCCGCCTTTGCCCATCGACGCCGTGAGCGAAAGACTCGGGAACATCTGCGCCGTGGCCACGCCGACGTCGGCCGCCGCGGCCTTCAGCGCGGCGCTCGCGGCGAGGACGTCGGGACGCGACTGCAGCAGGTCCGAGGGCACGACGACCGGCACGTCGCGCGGCACGTCGAGGCTCGCGAGGTCGAGATCGGGCGGGGCGGCATCGGGCGTGCGGCCCAGCAGTACCGCGAGCGCGTGGCGCGTGGTGAGCGATTGCTGGCGAAGGCCGGGCAGGCTGGCCGCGAGCGACGCGGCGTTCTGCTGGGCGGCGAGCACATCCGCATGGGCGAGCGCACCGAGCGCGTAGCGCTTCTCGCGGTCACGGGCTTCGTCGTTCGCGAGGGCGACGAGCCGCTCCGTGGCGTCGATCTGCGCGTGCAGTGCCGCCGCCGAGATCGCCGCCGACACGATGTTCGCCGCCAGCGCCCGCCGTGCCGCGTCGAACTGGAACGCCTGCATGCCGACGCGCGCCGCGAGCGCCGCGTTTTCGAGCCGCGCGGCGCCGAACAGGTCGAACGTGTAGCTCGCCTGCAACTGGCCCACGAACACGTTGTAGAGCACCGTGTTCGGTCCCGCCTCCGGAATGCCGAGCGCGCGTTCGCGCGTCGCCTGGCCGCCCGCGTCGATGGAAGGCAGCATCGACTGGCCGATCTGCGCGCGCAGTTGCTCGCGGGCCGCCGCGAGATTGCGGTCCGCCGCCGCGAGAGTGGGACTGTTGCGCAAACCTTCGTCGACGAGCGAGTCGAGCGCGTCGGAGCGGAACAGCTTCCACCATTCGGGCACGGGCCGCGCGCCCACCACGAAGGTCTGCGCCACGCCTTGCGCGGACACCGTCTGCGCCGGCTGTGCGGTCGCCCCGTAATGCTCCGGTTGCGGCATGGCAGGCGGATTGCCGTTCGGACCGAAGGAACAGGCACCGAGACTCGCGGCTGTCGCGACGGCGAGCAGCACCCCAGACGTCTTCATGATCAGTTCCCCGTATGTTCGTGGGATGCGCCCGGACGGCTCTCATCGCGTTCGTCGTTCCGCACGCGGAACGAGGCCGCATACAGCGCTGGCAGATAGAAGAGCGTGAGCACCGTCGCGCTCGTGATGCCGCCCATCAACGCCGTCGCCATCGGCCCGAAGAAGTTCGAGCGCAACAGCGGAATGAGCGCGAGCACGGCGGCCGCGGCGGTCAGCGTGATGGGCCGGAAGCGCCGCACGGTGGCGCCCACGATCGCGTCGAAGCGCCGGTGGCCTGCCGCGATGTCCTGCTCGATCTGATCGACGAGGATCACCGAGTTGCGCATGATGATGCCGAACATGGCGATCACGCCCAGCATCGCGACGAAGCCGAACGGCTTGCCGAAGAGCAGCAGCGTCGCCACCACGCCGATCAGGCCGAGCGGCGCCGTCAGCACGACCATCAGCACGCGCGCGAAACTCTGCAGCTGGATCATGAGCAGCGTCAGCACGGCGATGATCATGATCGGCATCTGCGCGTTGATCGACGCCTGGCCCTTCGCGCTTTCCTCCACCGAGCCGCCCACCTCGATGCGATAGCCCACGGGCAGCGTGGCGCGAATGGGCGCGAGCGCCTGGTCGATGCGCTTCGTGACGTCGATGCCCTGGGCGTTGCCGGTGACGTCCGACTGCACCGTGAGCGTGGGCTGCCGGTCGCGTTCCCAGATCACGCCGTATTCGAGGTCGGGTTTCATGCTGCCGAGTGCGCCGAGCGGCACCGGGCCGTTCGGCGTGGGCATGGCGAGCGTGGTCAGACGCTCGGGGTCCACGCGTTCGCGTTGCGGCGCGCGCAGATCGACGCTGATCAGCTTGTCCGCCTCGCGGTATTGCGTCACGGTGTAGCCCGAGAGCGTCATGGCGAGAAAGCTCGCGATGTCTTCGGAACTGACGCCTAGTTCGCGCGCCTTCTTCTGGTCGATCTCGAAGCGCATCGAACGTTCGGCGGGCTCGTCCCAGTCGAACTGCACGTTGACCGTGCGCGCGTCGTCGCGCATCTTCGCGGCCACGCGTTCGGCAATGGAGCGCACCGTCGCGATATCGTCGCCGCTCACGCGGAACTGTACGGGATAACCGACGGGCGGGCCGTTCTCGAGGCGCGAGAGCCGCGTGCGCAGCGCGGGGAACCTGTCGCGCAGCATGGGTTCGAGCCAGCGCGCGAGCTTCTCGCGCTCTTCCACGGATTTCGCCGTAATCACGAACTGCGCGAAGTTGGGCAACTGCAGCTGCTGGTCGAGCGGCAGATAGAAGCGCGGCGCGCCGGTGCCCACGAAGTCGATGCTGTGATCGATCTCGGGCCGGCCTGCAATCGCCTTTTCGAAACGCTTCGCCTCGCGCAGCGTCGCCTCGAACGAGGCGCCTTCGGGCAACCGCAGATCGACGAGCAACTCCGGGCGGTCCGAACTCGGAAAGAATTGCTGGGCGACCTGCGTGAAACCCGCGAGCGACACGACAAAGAGCGCCACGGTAATGACCAGTACCACGAAGCGACGTTCGATGCACCAGCTGACCCAGCCGCGCAGACGGTCGTAGAAGCGCGTGTCGTAGATGTCGGTGTGCTCTTCGTGGTCGTTGTGACGGCCTTGATCGTGAGGCGCGTGTTCCGGCCGCTTGCGTTCCGACAGCAGGTGGTAGCCGAGCAGCGGAATCAGCACGACCGCCGCGAGCCACGATGCGATCAGCGCGATGGCGGAGACCTCGAAGATGGAGCGCGTGTACTCGCCAGTGCTCGACTTCGCGAGCGCGATGGGCAAAAAGCCCGACACGGTGACGAGCGTGCCCGTGAGCATCGGGAACGCCGTGCTCGTGTAGGCGTAGGCCGCGGCGCGCGTGCGGTTCCAGCCCTGTTCGAGCTTCACGGCCATCATTTCGACGGCGATGATCGCGTCGTCCACCAGCAGGCCGAGCGCGAGCACGAGCGTGCCGAGCGACACCTTGTGCAGGCCGATATCGAACAGATACATGCAGAGCGCCGTGACCGCGAGCACGACGGGAATCGAGATCACCACCACCATGCCCGTGCGCACGCCGAGCGAAACGAGGCTCACGATCAGCACGATGGCCACGGCTTCGGCCACGGCTTCGAGAAAGTCGTCCACGGAGCGCGAGACCGCGTGCGGCATGCTCGACACCTGCACGAGCTTGAGACCGACCGGGAGGCGCGCTTCGAGTTCGGCGGTCTGCGCGTCGAGCGCCTTGCCGAGGCGGATCACGTCGCCGCCGGGCTGCATCGTGATGCCGATGCCGAGTACGGCATGGCCGTTCGAACGCATCTGCGTAACGGGCGGATCGTCGTAGCCGCGCCGGATCACGGCGATGTCGCCCAGACGGAACGAGCGGTTGTTGATGCGCACGAGCAGATCGGCGAGTGCCTTGACGTCGGTGAACTGGCCGCTCGGACGCACGAACACGCGGTCGTCGGCGGTGGTTAGCGTGCCCGCGGCCGTGACGGCGTTCTGCGAATTGATGGCCTGCGCGAGCTGCTGCGGCGTGATGCCGAGGCGCGTCAACTGCGTGTTCGATATCTCGATGTAGATGTGCTGGTTCGGGTCGCCGAAGTAGTCCACCTTCGCCACGCCGGGCACGCGCAGCAGCACGGTGCGCAGCTGGTCCGCGTAGTCATGCAGCTGCGCCGGCGAAAAGCCGTCGCCTTCGAGCGTGTAGATGTTCGTGTAGACGTCGCCGAACTCGTCGTTGAAGAACGGGCCCTGCACGCCGGGCGGCAGCGTCGCGGCGATGTCGCCGACTTTCTTGCGGACCTGATACCAGGTTTGCGGCACCTCCTTCACGGGCGCGGCGTCCTTCATCGTGAAGAAGATCAGCGACTCGCCGGGCCGCGAATAGCTGCGCAGGAAGTCGATGTACGGCGTTTCCTGCAGCTTGCGGCCGATGCGGTCGGTGACCTGTTCCTGGACCTGACGCGCGGTTGCGCCGGGCCAGAACGTCTGGATCACCATTACGCGAAACGTGAAGGGCGGGTCTTCGGACTGCGCGAGCCGCGTGTACGCGAGCACGCCGAACAGCGTGGCGAGCACGATCACGAACACGACGAGCGCCTGGTGGCGCAGTGCCCATGCCGAGAGGTTGAAGCGTTGCGTGGGACCGGCTTCGGCGGCGGCGCCCGCGCCGGTATTGGCACTTTCTTCGCGCGCGGCCGTCATGACGCGAAGTCCTCGGGATGCAGCGGCGCCACTGGCCGTACCTGCTCGCCCGCGGCTACCGTATGCACGCCTTGCAGCACGACACGCTCCCCGCTCGCGAGCCCCTGCGTGACGGCGATGGTGCGTTCGCCGTAGCGCGCCACGGTGACGCGGCGCAGTTCCAATGTGCCGGTTTCGGCCGCGTTGTCTTTGCTGGCCGCATTGGCTGCGCTGGCCGTGTTCGTCGCGCTGGCCGCATGGCCGTTCATCCGCACCACCCACACGGCCGGCGCATTGCCGTCGTGAAAGAGGGCGGTGGCGGGAAGTGTGAACGTCGGACCGCCGGGCTGAGCCCATGCGCCGGCCTGGGAGGCTTGAACGCCTGTCATGCCGTTTGCGCTCGCGAAGGCCACGTTCGCTGTCATGCCGAGCCGCACGTCGGCACCGGCGTGATCGAGCGTGAGCTTGACGCGATACGTGCGGCTTTGCGGATCGGCCGCCGGCGAAACTTCGCGCACGCGGGCGGCGAAAACGCGATTCGGCAGCGCAGGCAGCGTGACCTGTGCCGCGCGTCCCGTTGCAAGCCCGCCCACGGCGCTTTCGGGCACGTCGCAGACCACGTCGATGTCGCCGCTCCAGGCGAGCGTGTAGACGGCCTGGCCCGCTGAGACGTTTTGCCCCGTATCCGCCTGTTCGGCCGTGATCACGCCGTCGTGGTCCGCCAGCAAGGTGGCGTAGCGGAGCTGGTCGCGAGCGAGCGCCGCCTGCTGCGCGGCCTGGTCGCGCTGGGCTGCCGCGGAGGCGTAGGCATCTTCGGTCTGTTCGAGCTGAGCCGGCGCGATCAGTTGTTCGCTCGCCTGGGCGCGGTCGCGATCGAGCTGCTGCTTCGCATATACGAGCCGGTGCTGCGTCGCCTCCAGCTGGGCCGCAGCACTCGCGGCGTTCTTCTGCACGTCCGCGGGATCGAGCTGCGCGACCAACTGCCCGGCTTTCACCGTATCGCCCAGGCGCACGCGCCGCTCCAGGATCTTGCCGCCGATGCGAAACGACAGCGGCGTCGAATAGCGCGACTGCACCTCGCCGGGCAGCGACGCCACGACCGGCGCGCCGTCGGGCTGCACCGCCACGGCCACGACGGGCCGGGCCGCGGGGGCGACATCGGCCGGCTTGTGGCAGGCCGCCAACAGCGCGAAGCTCGAAAAGAGAAGTGCCAGGGCGCCGAGGCGAAGCGGTCGCGCGGTGTCACGCGTGCTTTCCAGAGCCGGCGAGCGGCGCAAGCGTCTTGCTGCGAAGGGCCATACGTCACAACCGGGATGATTCACATCGACCTCGACTGGAGAAACGGCCCCGCGCTGCCACGCGCGACACGGCGGCCATACGCGACAAAAAGCGAGGCAAGATAGCGCTGGAGCAGGGCATGGCCGCGGGCCTTGCCGGTCGCAGACGGGCCGGATTCGCCCGTCGAATCGCGCGACAGTGCATCCGAAGCCTACTACGCCTTTCGACTACAGCGCTGGATTCTAATACATACCTGTATCTGAGTGTGGAAATGCATCCGGATTTCCGCCCGGATGCTAGACTGCGCACATGAAACGCAAACGACTCACACGCGAGCAAAGCCGTGACCAGACGCGCCAGCGTCTGCTCGACGCTGCGCAGGCGATGTTCATGAAAAAGGGATTTGTCGGCGCGAGCGTGGAAGACATCGCGCTTGCCGCCGGCTACACGCGCGGGGCGTTCTACTCGAATTTCCGCAGCAAGCCGGAGCTTCTGATCGAGCTGCTGCGGCGCGACCACGAGGCGATGGAAGCCGGGCTCAACGCGATCTTCGACCCGGCGCTCACGCGCGAGCAGATGGAAGCGAAGGTGCAGACCTACTACAGCCGTCTGCCGCAGGACAACAAGTGCTTCCTGCTATGGGTGGAGGCGAAGCTGCTCGCGGCGCGCGAGGCGCGCTTTCGCACGCGCTTCAACGAGTTCATGAAGGAAAAGCGCGAGCACCTCGCGGGCTATATCGACGAGTTCGCGCGTCGCGTGGGCACACCGCTGCCGTTGCCGTCCGACGTGCTGGCGTTGGGGCTGATCGGACTGTGCGACGGCGTGCAGTTTCTCGCCACGGCGGATCCACAGAATGTTTCCGTGCAACTCGTGGAAAACGTGCTGGCCGGCTTCTTCAGCCGCGTCGTGTTCGGGCGCACCCTGTCCGCCGACGGCGAACCGCAGGCCTGATCCTCGCGACTGCGCCGGGCCGCGGCTAGACCGAGAGTCCCGGCCCGTAGTTACTGCCGATCAGCCGCGTGACGGCCGCAATGTCCGCGTAATCCTGCTCCGGCAGCCCGTCCAGCATCGTCAGCACTTCGTTGCTCGCGCCCGCGGCGCGGGCCGTATCCACCAGCGCGTCCTTGTTCGCGGGCCAGGCGACCGCGCGCAGCACGTCGGCGATTTGCAGGTCGATGGATTCGTCGGGAATGTTCGAAGAGGGCATGCTCGCGTTCCTTGTTGGCGATCCTGAACGGCATAGTAAGGCTGCGGCCGCGCACGGGCGATGTGGCGCGGTGTGTCGTCGCTCCGGCCGCCAATCCGTGCGAGCCGCTCACGTCTGCAGATGCTCGTGGGGCGCCACGAAGTGCCCCAGGTGCCGCGACGGTGGCAGTGCGATGTGCTGCCAACGCTGCGGGCCGATATTGGCATCGATGGGCACGTCCGGCGCGGGCGGGGCGACCGGAGCCGCATATCCGGGCGCGGCGCCGGCGGTGAAGGCAGGGGACCGGGCAAGATCGGCGAGACTCTCGCGCGCGGTGTGAACCGGCGCGGCGAAGCACGAAGCCGACAGCAACACGGCGGTCATCAGCGTCGAGGTTTTCATCGCTCGACCTCCTTTCTCATGCAGCCCGTGGGGGTTGCCGCAAGTGCCGTGCCGTTTCATCCGCGCGTAGCGGGGCGTGCCCGTTGCACGGCCGCGGCGCCGTACGCGACGCGCCGGCGCACGCACGTTTTACCGGGCCGTGCGCGACGCAAAGCGCGCCGCTGCGGCGAGAAAAACGTGCGGGATACCTCATCATGGCAGGATGGAAAAACCGCGTCGCGAACGGCCGTTCTATATTCCGCGCCACGGCACGAAGCCGGCTGTTCGGTACGGGTTCGGCGTTGGTTCGTCGTAGTTGGTGGGCGTCCCGCCTGTTGCGGCAGCCCCGCCGATTGGCCTCGCAGCCGGCCTCAGCGCAGCACGTCGAAACGTGTCCACGGCCACGACGGCCGGTCGCGCATGTAGCCGTTCAACCAGTTCCACTGCGGATGCCGCTGCATGAACGCCTGGGCGTCGAACGGCCGTCCGCACGGATGCCCCCAGCGCGCCCAGAAGGCGAGATCGCGGGCCATCTCGCTGTCCACCACCTTGCCGTCGTTGGCGCCCCACGGGTTGAACGGGCCGTGGTCGGTGCCGCCGAAGCGCGCGTCGTCCAGTTCCAGGTGGCCGCAGATCGTGCGCGAGCACGGGTTGTCGCTGCGGTCCAGATAGACGTCGTGATGGTCGGCGATCATCTGCTTGGCCACTTCGATGTCGATCTTGCCGTGATGCAGCTCTGCCAGCTGCATGAAGCGCAGCCGCCGCGCGCCGTTCTTGCGCACGTCGGTGTAGTCCTCGCCTTCGCCGGTGCATTCCTGGTTGCGGATCTTGAGGTCGGTCGCCGTGTTGTAGCCGCTGTAGAAGCCGTCTTTCGTGCTCTCGAATCCGGAGTAGTGCAGGCCCAGTTCGTAGCGCGCGATCTCGCCCGTCTTCGTGTCGCCCAACAGCCAGCTGTTGGCGTAGCCGCCGTTGTTCGCCACGGCGAACATCTCGCACCACTCGCCGATGCTGTTCGCGTACTGCGTGGCGCGCCGCGAGCGATAGAACTCGGGCGCGCCGGCCGGGTTGTAGCCGACGAAGTTGGAGATCGTGGTCTCGGTCACCATGAGGCCCGCGGACGTGACCCAGAAATCCGTAAGGCTCGAGATGCAGCCCGGCAACCCTTGCATGAGGATGCGATGACCGCGGTCCGGCACGATGTCGAACACCACGTTGAACGCGTCGCCCGCGGCGTAGCGGTCCCACGAGTTGTGCGCCATGACGATGCGGCCGTCGCAGGTGGCGCTGCCTGTGGCGATGAAGGCGCTGCAATGGTGGCCGCGCCGGCCCCGCCAGGGCTTCGCGGCCAGATGCGGCTGCTGCGCTGCCACATGCATGGGCCACCAGCTTTGCAGCAGATCCATGTAGCCGTTCCATGCGAGCACTTCGGAGAACGGCAGCTTCGCCCCGTCGGCGATGCCCTGGATTTCGTCGGCGTACTCCGTGTCCAGCCGGGGCGCGAACTGCGAAACGGCGGCGTTGACGAAGGTGTCGAAGTCTTCGCCCGTATCCCATTTCGCGAGATAGCGCGCGGTGCGGATAGCGCTCTGGATTTCGGCCGCGAGCAGCTGGCCGTGCTGCTCGCCGCGGTCGTACGGCTCGCCTTCGATATGCAGGAAGATCCAGCCGGCGTGATCGCGGCGTACGGCATCGATGGACGGTTCGCTCATCTTCGCTCCGGAACAGCGCTGTCTCCGGCCTGCACGGCGCGCCCGGCAATGCGCGCGGCATGCGGCTTCTGGTTCGCTTGGTTCGTCCATTGTAGAGAATCTGCCCGCCGATGCCAGCCCGCGCGGCTGCGTGCCACCGGGCGTGTTCCTTGCCGCATGGGCAGGAGCGGGCGCATGCCGGATCGCGCCAGGGAAAATGCCGAGCCGGTCGCGGGCTGCGACGCCCGCATGCGAAAACCGGGCGCGAGCGAACAGCGTCCCCGGCGCTCAGCGCACGGGGTTCATACGGCAGTAGGCGTCGAGCAAAGAGGTCTTGTAGACCACGCCGGCCAGCGTCGGGCATTGCAGGCTTTCCACCACGGGCAGCCGCTCGCCCTGGAACGCCATGAAGTGCTGGAGCGCGACGCCGATCGGCATGTCGGGCGTGAGCACGTCGAATTGGGACTGAAGGTAGTCCACCGCGGTTTTAGTGGACGTCTCGCGCTTTTCGAGCAGGTCGGAAGTGATGTCCTTGAGCGCGACCACGCCCAGAAACCGGTTCTCGGGATCGGTCACGTAGAGATACTTCACGGGGTATTCGAGGAACACGCGCGTCATGTCCTGCACCGTCGCCGTGGGCGGCACGACGGTGCCGGCGGGGCGGATCAGCTCGCGCATCTGCGTGGCGCGCAGCCGCATGCGTTCCTGCTCTTCGCGATTGCGATGCAGCGTGATCTCGTACATCGAGGTCTTGCCGATGGCGCGCGCCACGAAGTACGCGACCACGCACGAGAGCATGAGCGGCAGCACCACCTGGTAGCTCAACGTCATCTCGAAGATCATCAGGATCGCCATGAGCGGCGCCTGCGTCGCGCCCGCGAGGAAGGCGCCCATGCCCACCATCGCGTAGGCGAACGGCGCCGAGGTCGCGTGCGGCCAGAGCGCATGCATGCCTTCGCCGAAGAGCGAACCCAGCACGGCGCCCACGAAGAGCGTCGGGGTGAATACGCCGCCCACCGCGCCCGAGCCCACCGTCGCCGCTGTGGCGACGAGCTTGAAGACGACTACGGTGGCGAGCGCCGTCCATGTCCACGGCGAATGCAGGATCGAGTTCACGACGCTATAGCCGTTGCCCCACACCTCGGGTACCCAGACCGAGAGCACGCCCACCACGAGGCCGCCCAGTGCGAGCCTCGCGGGCAGCGGCAGCGCGAGCCGCGCGAAGCCGGCCTTCGCGCCGTCGAGCAGACGCAGGAACTGCGGCGCCATCGCCCCGCACAGAATGCCGAGCGCGACAAACAGCAGCACTTCGAGCCCCGCGATGGGGGGGAACACCGGCATCTGATAGGGCGGGCTGTAGCGCGTGAACTCGCGCATCGTGATGTTCGCCACCACCGACGACACCACCACCGGCCCGAAGCTTTCCATCGCGATGGAGCCCAGCACGATTTCGGTGACGAAGAACGCGCCCGCAATCGGTGCGCTATACGCCGACGTAATGCCGGCCGCCGCGCCGCAGGCGACGAGCAGGCGCAGGCGCGGCGGGTCGAAGTGGACCCAGCGTCCGATCAGCGATCCGGCGAGCGCCGCGAGCTGCACCATGGGACCTTCGCGGCCGATCGACCCGCCGCTCGCAATCGTGAAGAGCGACGACGCGCTGCGCCACACGCTTTTCCACACCGGCACGACGCCGTCGCCGATGGCCACCGCTTCCATGTAGTCGGTATGGTTGCCGCGCTCCGAACCGCGGCGCGCCACGAGCAGCAACAGACCCGCCACGAGGCCGCCCAGGGCCGGCAGCGCGATGCGCACGGCGGGCGGCAAGCCGCGCGCGATCGCGACGAAGCTGCCTTCGGTACCCGAGAACAACCGTTGCAGCAGCGCGATCGCCTCGCGAAAGGCGATGGTCGCGAACGCCCCGGCCACGCCGACGATCACGGACCAGACGAGCATGGTGTGCGCGTCGGAGAGACGGAACAGGTTCTGTGCGCGGGTGCGCAGTTTCAGCAGGAAGGACAGCACGGGCGACGGTCGGTCGGAAAGGGTTGGGGGCACGCCGCGGGGCGGGCGTTTCGGATGTCATGGAGTTCGGCGCAATGAGTCCGGCGCAAGAATAGCATCGCCGTCGCGCCATGCGATGCCGCGTCCGGTTCGGTGCGAGCCGCCGGGCGCCGTTTCAGCGCGACGCCTTGTCGAGTTCCGGGTAGTGCCGGAAGATGCATTGCTCGTTGTGCGGCAGGCGGCGGTCCGAAGCGAGATAGGCCGCGATGTTCGGGCGCGTCATGACGGCCTGATAGAGCGCGGCGAGGCGCGGGTACTGCTCGTCGAAGCGCTTCGTGGCCTTCGGGAACGCATAGCGCAGGCCGTCGATCAGCTGGAACATCGAGAGGTCCACGTACGTGAGCGCGTTGCCCACCAGATGCTGGTCGCCCTCGGGGTTCTGCCGCAGCACGCGTTCGAAGTAGCGCATGAACTTCGGGATGCGGTGGTCGATGAAGTCCGAGGCGCGCGTCTTCGCGGCTTCCTTCTGGTCTTCGTAGTAGAGGCTGCTCGCGAGCGGATGATGCGTGTCGTGCGCTTCCGTGACCATGTCCGCGATGGTGAGCTGCAGACCGTTCGCCACGTAGCGCAGCCCTTCGTCGCGCGGCAGGAGGCCGAGCTTCGGGCCCAGGTACAGCAGGATGTTGGCTGTCTGCGGGACGATCAGGTCGCCGTCCTTCAGAAAGGGCGGTGCGAAGGGCGGATGCGGCTCCGAGCGGCTGCCGAGCACCGCCATCATGGCGCTCGTGCCGAGCCCTTCGTCCTCGGGGCCACGCGCAATCTCCACGTAGTCGGCGCGCGCTTCTTCGAGCGCGAGCCGCACGAATTCGCCACGGCCCTGCAGGCCGTCCCAGTAATACAGTTCGTAGGCCATCGATCGTTCTCCGGTGTTGCGGCACAGGAAGGGATGCGAGCCCACAGTATCGCGCGGCGTCGTCTGCCGTGCTCGATGTAGCCGATACGCCGGACGCGCCCGCGAACCTCTCTCGATGCGGCACGCCGTGGGCGGTCGGAATGCGCTGCATGCCGCAGCCGAAAAACGCCGAACGCCCCGTGCACGGCGGGGCGTCCGGAATCACGATCGGAAAGCGGCGCAGCGGTCGTTCCATCCAGTCAGTGCGTCAGTGGAAGACGCGCAGCACGGCCCACGTGATCGCGAAGCCGCCGAACGTCAGCCACGCGTAGAGAATGAGCCCCGTCGTCAGCGCACGCGGACCGGCCTCGCGAATCTGCGACACGCGCGTTTCGATGCCGAGCGCCGTCATGGCCATGGTGAGGGCGAACGTGTCGAGCGTATCGAGCGTGTGGGTGGCTGCGGCCGGCAGCACGTGCAACGAGTTCACCACGACGAACGCAAGGAAACCGAGCGCGAACCACGGCACCGCGAGCTTGCGCGGCGCGTGGTGGCCGGCGCGGCCCGACGTGTGACCTTGCGTGTGCCCGGCGGCAGCGGCTTCATGCCCCGCGCCGCGCACGGCGCGACGTGTCGTGTGATTCAGCCACACGCCGAGCAGGAGCAGCACCGGCACGAGCAGCATCACGCGCGTCATCTTGACGATGGTGGCGATATGCGTGGCTTCGGGGCTCACGTTGCTCGCGGCGCCCACCACCTGGGCCACCTCGTGGATCGTGCCGCCGAAGAAGAGCCCGACGCCTTCGGTATCGAGCGGCAGCCAGCCTGCGTGGTAGAGCACGGGGTAGAGGAACATCGAAAGCGTGCCGAACAGCACGACGCTGCCCACGGCCATCGCGCTCTTGTGCGGCTTCGACTGCAGCGTCGATTCGAATGCCAGCACCGCCGCCGCTCCACAGATGGCGCTGCCGGCCGCAGTGAGGATCGCGGTGTCGCGGTCCAACTTCATCAACTTCATGCCGACCCAGGTACCGACGGCGAGTGTGCTGATCACGACGAGCACCGACACCGTCAGCCCGGGCAGTCCCACCTGGGCGATTTCCTGCAGGCTCACGCGCAGCCCGAAGAACGCGACGGCAATGCGCAGCAGCTTGCGCGCGGAGAAGTGGATGCCGGCGTTCCAGCTTTCGGGCATGCCGTCGCGCAGCGCGTTGCCATACACGGCGCCCGCGACGATGCCGACGATGAGCGGACTCATGCCGAGCCCCGCGATGGCCGGCAGCGAAGCGATGCTCGTCACGGCGGCCGCGAACAGCGCGACGAACAGGATGCCGTTGAGCTGGCCGCGCGTCGACGAGCCGGACGCGAGCGCGGGAGTGTGGACGGTGGACATGGTGATCGGCCTTGGTCAATGACGTGGAGCGGGCTGAGTCCTGCCAGGAAATGGGCGGGGGCGCAGGCAGCGGATGGCCTAATCCTAATTTGGATATATCGATATGAGAAATCGTGATTTGTGACGTACGATATCGGAAAATCCGATAATTGAGCGACCATGACGCCAGACCAGCTTATAACTTTCGCCGCCGTGGCCGAATGCCTCAACGTGAGTCGCGCCGCCGACGCCCTGCATCTCTCGCAGCCCGCCGTCTCGGGACAGTTGAAGCTGTTGCAGGAGGAGATGGGCGAGCCGCTGTATCAGCGCGACGGCCGCGGCGTGCGGCTCACGCCCGCCGGGCAGCAACTGGCGGTCTATGCGGCGCGCCTGCGCGACACCTGGCGCGAGGCGCAGGCGTTCCGCGACGCGCTGCGTGGACTCGAACGCGGCACGCTGCGCATCGGCGCGAGCACCACGCCGGCCAGCTACCTGCTGCCGTACCTGCTCGCGGATTTTCATCGGCGCTATCCGGAGGTCTCGCTCGAGACCATGAGCGGCAATACCGCAGACGTGGTGGGGCTGCTCGGGTCGCTGGATATTGCGCTGATCGAAGGGCCGGTCGGCATGGACCTGTCCCTCGACACCACTGCCCACGAATGGCACGAGGACGAGGTGGTGGCCATCGCGCCGCGCGGGCACGCGCTGCTCTCAGCCGACGGGCAGCCCACGGCCGCAGGCGAGGCGCGCGTGACGCTTGCGGCCTTGGGCGCGTTTCCGTTGGTGCTGCGCGAGGCCGGCTCCGGCGTGCGGCAGGCGGTGGAGCGCGCGTTCGCGCGGGCTGGCGTGCCGATGCGCGTGGCGTTGGAGGTGGCCGGCGTGGAAGGCGTGAAGGAGGCGGTGCGCGCCGGCATGGGCGTCGGTTTCGTTTCTGCCATGTCGATGCGGCACGAGGACGGGGCGCTCGCCCAGCTTTCGCTCGCGCCCGAGCCGCTCACGCGGCGCTTTTCGATTCTCGTGCCGCATGCGGGCGCCGCCTCGCGCGTCGCGCGGCGGTTTCTGGAGCTGTGCCTGGCCGGCGAGGCGACCGGATGATTCCCCAGGCGGGACAAGCCTCGGGCGGCGCGCCAGGGATTTCCACTATGGCCTTGTCACGATGCCCGGCGCACTATCGCAACCAGTTTTGGAACCGGTTCCATTTAAATGGGGAAAGCGATTCCCCCGCTCGAAGGCGGGAACGGAACAAGCGGAAGCAGAAAGGAGAGCATCGTCATGACCGAAGTAGTCATCGTGGCAAGCGCGTTCGGCGCCGACGCCGTGCGGCGCGACGGCCACCGGGCGTGGATTGCGACCGCGGCTGCGGCCGGCGCTTCGGGTTTCGAGGTGCGCCGCGAGCTGATTTCGGCCGAGACCGGCGTGCAGCCCGCCGCGCTGCGCGAACTCGGCGCGGCGATTCGCGAAACGGGCATGTGGGCCGTCTGGTCGACCCCCGACTCGCTCTATGCGGCCGACGGCAGGCTCGACGTCGCCGCACTCGGCCGCGCGCTCGACGAAGCCGCGGCGCTCGGCGCCCGTTTCGTGAAGCTCCAACTGGGCGGCTTCGCCGGCGAGAGCGACGCCGCCAGCATCGCGGCGTGTCTGCGTGGCGTGGATACCCGGCTCGTGGTGGAAAACGGGCAACTAGCGGAGGGCGGCATGACGGCCCAGTTCGTTGCGTTCTTCGAGGCGCTCGAAGCGCAAGGGCACGGGCGCGTCGCGGGCATGACGTTCGATATCGGCAACTGGCAGTGGACCGGTGTGGCGCCCGCAGCCGCGGCGCAACGGCTGGCGCGGCACGTGGAGTACATCCACTGCAAGGCGGTGACGGGCGAGGGCGCGCGACGCTTCGCCGTGGCGCCGGCCGCCGACGACCCCGTGTTGGCAACCGTGCTGCCGTTGCTGCCGAGGCACGTGCCTCGCGGCATCGAGTTTCCGTTCCACGCCCACCGCGTGGCCGAAGACGCCGCGCGCTACGTCGAATGGCTCGGCGGATGGCTTGCCGCAGCATGAGCAGAACCGCGGCGTGACACGACGTACGACACGAAGCACGACATGCAGCAGGAAAGCAAACCCATGACAGATACCCCACTCGATGTCGTTACCTACGGCGAGGCAATGGCCATGTTCGTGGCCGCCGAGCCTGGCGCGCTCGCCCGCGTCGGCCATTTCACGAAACGCGTGGCAGGCGCCGACCTGAACGTCGCCATCGGTCTTTCGCGGCTCGGCTTCAAGGTGGGCTGGATGAGCCGCGTGGGGCGCGACTCCTTCGGCGACTACGTGCGCGACACGCTGGAAAAGGAGCGCATCGACCAGCGTCGCGTACTCACGGACGAGCGCTATCCGACCGGCTTCCAGCTCAAGTCGAAGACCGACGACGGCACCGATCCGGTGGTCGAGTACTTCCGCAAGGGTTCAGCCGCGAGCCATCTTTCGCCCGACGACTACGACGCCGACTACGTGCTCGGCGCGCGTCACCTGCACCTGACGGGCGTGGCGCCCGCGCTCTCGGCCAGCTCGCGCGACCTCGCATTCCGCCTGGTACGCGAAATGCGCGCGGCAGGCAGGACGATCTCGTTCGACCCGAACCTGCGTCCCACGCTGTGGCCGTCGCGCGAGGCGATGGTCGAGACGTTGAACGCGCTGGCCGCGTACGCGGACTGGGTGCTGCCCGGCATCGGCGAGGGCAAGGTGCTGACCGGCTACGATCGGCCCGAAGACATCGCGCGGTTCTACCTCGATGCGGGCGCGCGCGCCGTGATCGTGAAACTCGGTCCGCAGGGCGCGTACTACCGCACGGCGGACAGCGCGGGCACGATTGCCGCGCAGCGCGTCGAAACCGTCGTGGACACCGTGGGCGCCGGCGACGGCTTTGCCGTGGGCGTGGTGAGCGCGCTGCTGGAAGGCCGTACGCTGCCGCAGGCGGTGGCGCGCGGCAATCGCATCGGTGCGCTCGCGATCCAGGTGATCGGCGACTCGGAAGGGCTGCCCACGCGCGCGCAACTCGACGCCCTCGAAGCGGCCTGCGAGGCTCATGACGGCGCCGCCGCCTCGTTGGCGAGCGACATCGCCAACCACAACAAGATGTCGGCAACGGCGCACTGACGCAGGGACACTTCGGGGGCACTTCGCGCGCCCGTGCGTCTGCATCCGTTGAACGATGCTTTCATTCATTGCATGAAGGAGACACTCATGGGTTCGTCCACACTCGCCACCCTCGCGCCGCGCCGCTGGTGGGCGATCATGCCGGTCGTGTTCATCACGTACAGCCTCGCCTATCTCGATCGCGCGAACTACGGCTTTGCCGCCGCGGCGGGCATCAATCAGGATCTGGGCGTGAGCAAGGGCCTCTCGTCGCTGATCGGCGCGCTGTTCTTTCTCGGCTACTTCTTCTTCCAGATTCCGGGCGCCATCTACGCCGAGCGCCGCAGCGTGCGCAAGCTCGTGTTCGTGAGCCTCGTGCTGTGGGGCGGATGTGCCGCGCTCACGGGCATCGTGCGCAACATTCCGGCGCTCATTGCGATCCGCTTCGCGCTCGGCGTGGTGGAGGCCGCCGTGATGCCGGCCATGCTCATCTTCATCAGCAACTGGTTCACGAAGCGCGAGCGCTCGCGCGCCAACACGTTCCTGATTCTCGGCAACCCGGTCACAGTGCTCTGGATGTCGATCGTCTCGGGCTACCTCGTGCATTCGTTCGGCTGGCGCCACATGTTCATCGCAGAGGGGCTGCCCGCCGTCGTGTGGGCGGTGGCCTGGTGGTTCATCGCCCGCGACCGGCCCGACCAGGTCGCGTGGCTTTCCACCGAAGACAAGCAGGCGCTCGACGCCGCGCTGCGCGCCGAACAGGCGGCCATCCGGCCGGTGCGCAACTACGGCGAGGCGTTCCGCTCGCCTGCTGTCATCAAACTCTGCGCGCAGTATTTCTGCTGGAGCATCGGCGTCTACGGCTTCGTGCTGTGGCTGCCGTCCATCCTGAAAGGCGGCTCGACGCTCGGCATGGTCGAGACGGGCTGGCTCTCCGCGCTGCCGTACCTTGCCGCGACGATCGCCATGCTCGCGGCGTCGTGGGCCTCGGACCGGCTCAATCGCCGCAAGGTGTTCGTCTGGCCGTTCCTGCTGATCGGGGCTGCCGCGTTTGCGGCTTCGTATGTGATCGGCACCGGCACGGGCACGCACTTCTGGTTCTCGTATGCGCTGCTCGTGATCGCGGGCGCCGCGATGTACGCGCCGTACGGACCGTTCTTCGCGATCGTGCCCGAACTGCTGCCGAAGAACGTGGCGGGCGGCGCGATGGCGCTCATCAACAGCATGGGCGCGCTCGGCTCGTTCGTGGGCTCGTATGCCGTGGGCTATCTGAATGGCGCGACGGGCTCGCCTGCGGCATCCTATGCGTTCATGAGCGCGGCGCTCGTGGCCGCCGTCGTGCTTACGCTCGCGGTGAAGCCGCAGCCGCCGCAGCCCCAGTCGCACGAGGAACTCGACGGGCACCGGCTTGCCACGCCCATGCAAGGGAAATAACTGGATGAAGAACAGGATCGTCGCCTACAAACCGTTGCCCGCCGACGTGCTCGCCTTTCTGCGCGAGCACGCCGACGTGATCGAAGTGGACGCTGCCCGGCACGATGCGCTCGTGGCCGCGCTGCGGGAGGCGGACGGCGCCATCGGCGCGAGCGTGAAGATCACGCCCGCCATGCTGGAAGGCGCACAGCGGCTCAAGGCGCTTTCCACGATCTCCGTCGGCTTCGACAACTTCGACGTACCGGACCTCACGCGGCGCGGCATCGTGCTCGCGCACACGCCGGACGTCCTGACCGAATCGACGGCCGACACGGTGTTCTCGCTGATCCTCGCCACGGCGCGGCGCGTCGTTGAACTGGCGCAGTGGGTCAAGGCGGGGCACTGGTCGGGCAGCATCGGGCCCGAACACTACGGCACGGACGTGCAGGGCAAGACGCTCGGCATCGTCGGACTGGGGCGCATCGGCGGTGCCGTGGCGCGCCGCGCGGCGCTCGGTTTCAATATGCGCGTGCTCTACACGAACCGCAGCGCGAACGAACAGGCGGAACGCGATTACGGCGCACGGCGCGTGGCGCTCGACGAATTGCTCGCGGCGTCGGATTTCGTCTGCCTGCAGGTGCCGCTCACGGCCGACACGCGGCATCTGATGGGCGCCGCGCAGTTCCGGCAGATGAAGCGCAGCGCCATCTTCATCAACGCATCGCGCGGCGCGACCGTCGACGAAGCGGCACTGATCGACGCGCTGTGCGCCGGCACGATTCACGGCGCGGGGCTCGACGTGTTCGAAGAAGAGCCGCTGCCCGCCACATCGCCGCTGCTCGCCATGGCCAACGTGGTGGCGCTGCCGCACATCGGGTCGGCCACGCACGAGACGCGTCACGCCATGGCGCGCTGCGCCGCGGAGAATCTGGTCGCGGCGCTGGCGGGCACGCTCGCCAACAACGTCGTCAACCGCGAAGTGCTCGCGCGATGAGCCGCGTGCCTTCCCCACCGTCGCCGGCATCGGCAACGCCGATGTCGCCGCGCCGCGCGACCATCAGCGACGTCGCGCGCGAAGCCGGCACCGGCAAGACCAGCATCTCGCGCTACCTGAACGGCGAGTTCAACGTGCTTTCCGCGGAACTGCGGGCGCGCATCGAGGCCGCCATCGAGCGGCTCGACTACCGCCCGAACCAGATGGCGCGCGGCCTGAAGCGCGGCCGCAACCGGTTGATCGGGATGCTGCTCGCGGACCTGTCGAATCCGTACTCCGTCGAGGTGCTGCAAGGCGTGGAAGCGGCGTGTCAGGCGCTCGGCTACATGCCGCTCATCTGTCACGCGGCCAACGAGGTGGAGATGGAGGGCCGCTATCTGCAACTGCTCACCACGTATCGCGTGGAAGGCGTGATCGTCAACGCGCTCGGCGTGCGCGAAGCGATGCTGAAGCCTGTGGGCAGCGGCGGCATTCCGTCGGTGCTGGTGGACCGCACGGTGGAAGGGCTCGACGCAGACATGGTCGGGCTCGACAACGAAGCCGCGGTGCGGCTCGGCACGGCGCATCTGCTCGCGCGCGGCTACGAGGAGATCGTGTTCGTCGTGCAGCCGTACGAGCACGTGAGTTCGCGGCGGCGTCGCGTGACGGCGTTCCAGGACGCCATGCGGACGACGCCGCAGGTTCGCGCCGATACGGTGGTGCTCGACCTGCAGAACGACGACGCGGCAAGCGCCGCGCTCGCGGCGCTGGACGAGCGCATCGGAAAGGGCGCGGATGACGACCCGAACGACCCGCACGAGGCGCACGAGGCACCACCCCGCATCGCGCTTTTCGCGGGCAATGCGCCGGTCGCGATGCGCATCGCGCTGCATCTGAATGCGCGCTACGGTGCTCAATGGCAGCGGCGCGTCGGACTGCTCGCATTCGACGATCCCGAATGGGCCGAGCTTGCGGGCATCACGACGATCCGTCAGCCCACGCGCGCTATCGGCTATCGCGCCGTGGAATTTCTGCATCAACGCATCGAAGGCCTCGCCGACGTCGCGCGCGATTGCGTGCTGCCGGGCGAATTGATCGTGCGGGCCTCGACGGGCGGTTGAACGTATGCGGCGCGGGGACGCCGCGACGGCCGCGATGGTCGTGCTGCCAGGCGGCCGCCGATGGCAGCATGGCCCGCATCCATAATCTGCGATCATTCGGTCTGCGGCGCGCGGGCGGGGCACTCCCTGCATGGCGTGCCGGCCGTCTCAAGGACCCTCATGACCGTATCGCCGTTCACGCTCACCTGCCTTTCGCTCGCGACGCTCGCCGTCGCCGCTGTGCCCATTCTTCTGTATCGGCGTCTGCGCGAGCCGCTCGGCTTCGACCGGCGGCCGGCTATCGCCGGCATCGCCGTCTTCGCGCTCTTTGCCATGGTGATCGAGCGCGCGCTCAACGACTACCTGCTCCGGCAGAACCCGGTTACCTCGGCCTGGCTCATGCAGCCTGCGGTGTTCGTCGTGTACGGCTCGCTGGCGGCGGGCGTCTGCGAGGAGGTGGGGCGGTTCATCGCGATGCGGATGCTGCTCAAGCGCTTCGGCCGCGGCCGGCCCGCCGGGGAAAGCGACGGCACGGGCTTCGCTTACGGCATCGGCCACGGCGGCGCGGAAGCGTGGATGATCGGCGTGCTCGTGCAGTTGCAATGGATCGTGTTCGCGGTGCTCGAGAATCGCGGTCAGCTCGACGGTTATCTGCCCAACGTGCCCGAACCGGCCATGATGCGCATCCACCTGATTCTTGCGAGCCTCTCGCCCACCACGGCCGGCATTTTCGCGCTCGAGCGGCTTGCCGCGCTCGCGTTCCAGATCGGGCTTTCAGTACTGATGTGGCGCGGCGTGCGAGCCGGCTGGCGTGGCATCCTGCCGCTTGCCGTCGGCCTCCATGCATTGATCGATGTGCCCGCCGCGCTTTTTCAGGCCCACGTGTTGCCGCTTGCCGTGGTGGACGGCGGCTATGCGCTGGCCGGTGTCGCCGTGGCGGGCGTGCTCGCGAAGCGAGTGAGCGAGGCGCGCGCCGCGCGGCCGGAACGGGCAGCGTGAGGCCGCGCGCCTGGGGATGGCATGAGCGGACATAAGCGGCATAAGCGGGTATGAGCGCGCATGACGAGGGGCGAAACGGGGCGCCGCTCCACACGACAACTTGATGGGCAGAAGATGGAAGGCTACCTGTACGAATGCGCAAGCCCGGAGTTCGAGGAGCTTGCGCGCGTCATCACCGATCTCTTCCCGGAGCAGACACGCTTCGTCGAGCACTCCGCCGACGACGGCACGCCACAGCTCACGGTGCATTGGGTCGCGATGCGGTTCGGCGCCACGGCGCGGCGCATCGCGTTGACGATCGCCATCACGCCGGCGGCGCTGGCGCGCTACCGGGCCTTGCGGCCGCGGCTGCGCGGACGCAGCTACGCGGTGCTGAGGGCCTATGTGGAAGCCGAGCTGGGATCGCTCGAAGAACTCTACGCGAAGGGCGAGACGGTGCCGCGCGAGGTGACTGTGGCACCGGGCGACGACTTCGCCTGAACGAAACCGTCCGATGCCCTCGCGCGTCCGTGCAGGCGTGCTGAAAGAAAGCGCCGGCCGAAGAGCGTCCTGCGCGAAGCAGGCAAGACGCCGCGCGACGCTCAGTGAGCGCGGCGATAGACCTTCGCGAAGCGTTCGGCCTTCACCACGCCGTAGTCGCCGGGTGCGTACTGCATGACCCAGTCGCCGGCCGTGCCGTGCAGCACGTCGCCGCCCGCGGCCGAGCGCGCGATCGAAAACGCTTCGTTCATCGGCTTGGCGAGCACCACGACCGGGCGATTGCGATACGGTCCAGCCTCGCCGTGCGGCAGGGACGGGACGGCGGGCAGATACTTCGCGTCGAACCGTTCGCGCGACACCACCCAGCGCTCGCCGCCCGAACTCGTGATGAGCGCGTCGCCGGGCGCATAGCGGTTCGGACCTTCCAGGCTCATCAGTTCGCCTTCCTGCGTGGCGAATTCGACCATGACGGTTTCGTCCTTGACGACGCGCTGTGCGGCCGGGTCCGCACGAAGGTCGAGATGTTCGAGTGCGATCATCGTGCTCACTGCGCTTTGGACGGCTGCGGGGAGGGCTGCGATTGCGGCGCCTTACCCGAACGGTGACGGCGCGATTCCTGACGCTCGTGGAAGGTCTGGTCGGCGAGTTTCTTTTGATCCGGCGAGAAGCTGTTGTAGAGCGGTTCGAAGGCATCGACGAGCTTTTTCATGCCGTCCGCGTGCGCCTGCGTGATCTGCGCGTACTGCTTCATGTCGTCGAGCGCGGTGCGGTTCGCATCCGCCTTGCGCTGTTCGTAGAGCTGCGCCATCGCCTGGCCGTTGCTGCGCATGACGTCGGCGAACGCGTTCCACTGGCTTTCCTGCTGCGGCGTGATCTTGAGCGCCGAATGCAGATAGGCGATGCGCTGCTCGACGTGCTGCTCGCGCATGGGCGCGCTGGCGGCGGCCGGCGCGGAGGCGGGTGCGGCACTCTGCGCGAAGGCGCTCGTCATCGAAAGAACGGCGGCGAAAACCACGAGGGCTTTTTTCATTGTTGCTCCTTGGAATGTTGCTTAGCGAGGCAGGGCGCACCGTTGACGGCGGTCCACCGCGAGGGTGCGTGTGGAAAGGCCGCGGCGCCTTGGGCGCTATTAGTATCACGATATCACGGCGCTCCGTGTGACCCGCCACAACTCCTTACAAACGAAACGAACCGCAAAAATACGCGTGCGACGTCCCGGCCACGCAGGCCTGAAGCGGTTCGCCGGCACGTTGCCACGCAGGCGATAATCGCGTCTTTCAACCGACTCCGGCCACTTTCCGATGAGACCTCCGCGCCTCGATCAGCTCGACGAACTCGACCGCAACCTCGTTGCGCTGCTCCAGCAGAATGCCCGTGAAAGCGTGGCGAATCTCGCGCGGCAGCTCGGCGTGGCGCGCACGACGGTCATTGCGCGCATCGCGCGGCTCGAACGCTCGCAGGTGATTGCGGGTTACAGCGCGCGGCTCGGGCAGGACGTGCTGGATGCCAGCATCCAGGCGTGGGTGGGCCTCATCATCGCGCCCAAGCATGGACCCGACGTGCAGAAGCGCCTCGGCAGGATGCCGGAGGTGCAACTGCTGTGCGCCGTGAGCGGCGAGTACGACTACGTGGCCTGGCTGCGCGCCGATTCGCCGGAACGGCTCAACGACCTGCTGGACCAGATCGGCGGCCTCGCGGGCGTGGAGCGCACCACCACCTCCATCGTGCTTGCACGCAAGATCGATCGCGGCACGGTGACGGGCTGATTGTCGGCCGCCGTTGACGCGGTTTTTAGATGTTTTCGTCGTAATGACGAGAAGCTTCGTCAAAACGGCGAAAGCAGTGGTCGAAGCGCAGCATTTTGCGCCTATCAACCGTACGGGGCCGTCCCTACACTGTGTCGCGCAGGTTCGCCACTTAAGACACAGAACACAAGGAGAAGCCCATGAAAGTCGCGATCGTCGGTGCCGGTCTGATTGGACACACCATTGCCCATTTGCTGCGCGAAACCGGCGACTACGAAGTCACCGCGTTCGACCGCGACCCATCCGCGCTCGACAAGCTCGCGGCCCAGGGCATCCCCACGAAGCGCGTGGATTCCGCCGACCCCGCCGCACTGCGCAACGCCATCCAGGGGTTCGACGCGCTCGTCAACGCGCTGCCGTACTACCTCGCCGTGAGCGTGGCGGCCGCGGCGAAAGGCGCGGGCGTCCACTACTTCGATCTGACCGAGGACGTACGCGCCACGCACGCCATCCGCAGCCTCGCCGAAGACGCCGGGCACGTCTTCATGCCGCAATGCGGTCTCGCGCCTGGCTTCATCGGCCTTGCCGCGCACGAACTCGCGAACCGCTTCAGCGAGATCCGCGAGGTCAAGATGCGCGTGGGTGCGCTGCCCGAGTTTCCGACCAACGCGCTCAAGTACAACCTGACCTGGAGCGTGGACGGCCTCATCAACGAATACTGCCAGCCGTGCGAAGCGATTCGCGACAGCCGCACGCAATGGGTGCAGCCGCTGGAAGGCCTCGAACACTTCTCGCTCGACGGCACCGAGTACGAGGCGTTCAACACGTCGGGCGGTCTGGGCACGCTGTGCGAGACGCTTGCGGGGCGCGTCGAATCGCTCGATTACAAGTCGGTGCGCTATCCGGGCCACCGCGCGCTCATGCACTTCCTGCTCGAAGATCTGCGGCTTGCGGGCGACCGCGACACGCTCAAGGCGGTGCTGCGGCGCTCGGTGCCGTCCACGGCTCAGGACGTCGTGCTCGTGTTCATCACGGTGACGGGCATGCGCGACGGCCAGCTCGTGCAGGACGTCTTCACGCGCAAGATTTTTGCGAAGACGGTTTGCGGCGTGCCGATGAGCGCCATCCAGATCACCACCGCAGGCGCCATGTGCGCCGTGCTCGATCTGTTCCGCGAAAAACGCCTGCCGCAAAGCGGTTTCGTGCGCCAGGAGCAGGTGTCGCTGCGCGACTTCCTCGGCAACCGCTTCGGTCAGCTGTACGAAGGCGCGACGCTGGGCGCGATGGCAACGGTCTGAGCACGCAGGAAGCGTGAGGTGAATGCCGGGGAAAGCGCCCCCGGCCTGCCCACGCGAGCCACCGAAGAGCCACCGAAGAGCCACCGAAAACTACGGCGCCGCGAGCTGAGCGAGCAGGGCGTCGTAGTCGGCATCGGAGGGCGCCGTGCTGTCGAACATCAGAAGCCCTTCACATGCGGCGCCCGACGGCACGAAGCGCCGCTGGCGATACTCGTCCCAATGCGCAAGCTTGTAGGCATCGTTGGGATTGCCGCGCGCGACGATGCGCCGGTGCGCCGTCTCCTCGGAGGCGTAGACCCACACGATGCGGATGGCGACATCCGCGCCCACTCCCAGCCACGCGCGATCGAACAGGCGCCGGTCGCGCACCTCGCGCGAAAGCGGTCCGATCACGATCACGCTGATGCCGAGTTCGAGGTTCTCGCGCGCCGTGTCGATCAGACCCAGGTACTCCGGATCGCGCAGATGCTGTAGATAGAGCGGGCTGTCGCGATCGTTCGGGTCGCCCGTTAGCGCGCCGATGGCCGCGGCACTGTAACGCCCATAGAGCGTGTCCTTGTCGAGCAGGCAGAAGGCCTCGCCCGTCGCGCGCATGAGCGGCGCGATCAGGCGTTTGGCCAGCGTGGACTTGCCGGTGCCGGCATGACCGCAGATGAATATCAGTCGAGCCACGAACGCTCCATCGCTTCAGTTGGCTTCATTGGCTTCAGTTGCCTTCAATCGGCTCGAGGTCTATCGGTGTGGGTTGGCGTCTTCCGGCCGATCATGACGGCCAGGCGGGCGCTGCGCAAGCCCGGCCGGCAGGCGGGTTGTGTGCGCGGCCGCACGTCGGCGTTCATGCTCGGACACGCGCACGCAGCGGTCGATACACCGGCGCGGGTATCATGGGCGCGCGTGCTGTGCAGGCTCCGCGCGGTCATCGCGTGACGGGCGGACAGGCGGCACGCCGACAACAACGAAACAAACAGAACGTCCAGCATGGTCGCCCGGGCGGCGACGCGAGGGAGGCCGGAACATGCCGTTACGGCGCATGCATTTCACGCAGATCGCGCGCACGGGGCGGGGCGAAGCAGGCATCGCGGCCCTGCGTCTCATGACGCGCGCATTCCATTCGTTCCACACGCGTCTTGCAACCGTGGCGGCCATCGCAACCGCCGCCACGCTGACTGCGATCACCACGATTGCCCTGACAGCGGCCCTTGCCGGCTGCGCCGAAACGCCCGGCACGCGGCTGCCGCTTCGGCCTGTGCCCGCGGAGCGCATCGTGAAGCCAGGCTACACGACGCAAGCCGAAGGCAAGGTCGCCGTCGACGTGCGCCGCGAGCCCGCGACCAACGTGCTGGTGCGCCTGCGCGACGTGCTCGTCTACGTGGACGGCGAGCGCGTCACCGACCTCATGCAGGGCGAGCACGTCACGTTCTGGCTCACGCCGGGGTTGCACCGCATCGCGGTGTCCACGCAGTTCGATCCTGTCGTCGAGCTTCCCTTTCAGGTCGATGCCCGGTTCACGAACCGGGCGAGCGTCAGCTTCAACGCCGACCACCGTGTCGGGATCCGGCGAGTAGCGCAGTAATGCAAGGCGCAGACTGTGTCTGACCCAGCCCAATCGCCAGGGATTACCCGCACGACCCCGCATCGGCCGCGCATGTCGCGCGTCGGCCATTGCCTTGCGGCACTTCGTTTTCCGCCCGAACGGCGGGTACGGGGCGGCAAGCCGCCGTGTGCGACGCAGCAGCGCCCGCCGTTGACACGGCGTTTTGGCAATGTCCAGAATAGGCGCTCGCAAACGTTTGCGCGCGATACAAATACGGCTCGCCCGAGCCGAACAACAAGGAGATAACCCGAATGAACTCCCGCATTCGCCGCCGCGTGCTCGCGGCCGCCGTGGCCCTCACCGCCGCGGCTGCGTTGCCGTTTTCCACCGCTCACGCCGAAGCTGCAAAGAAACCGAAAGTCGCGCTCGTCATGAAGTCGCTCGCCAACGAGTTCTTCCTCACCATGGAGAACGGCGCGAAGGACTACCAGAAACACAACCCGGGCCAGTTCGACCTCATCACCAACGGCATCAAGGATGAAACCGACACCGCGGCGCAGATCCGCATCGTCGAGCAGATGATCGTCTCGAAGGTCGATGCGATCGTGCTGGCGCCCGCCGATTCCAAGGCGCTCGTGCCCGTGGTCAAGAAGGCCGTTGACGCCGGCATCATCGTCGTCAACATCGACAACCGGCTCGACCCGGACGTGCTCAAGTCGAAAGACCTGAACGTGCCGTTCGTGGGCCCGGACAACCGCAAGGGCGCGAAGAAGGTGGGCGACTACCTCGCGAAGAAGCTGAAGGCCGGCGACGAAGTGGGCATTCTCGAAGGCGTTTCGACCACCACCAATGCGCAGCAGCGCACGGCCGGCTTCAAGGACGCCATGCAGGCGGTGAGCGCGAAGATCGACTCGGTGCAGTCCGGCGAGTGGGAAATCGACAAGGGCAACGCGGTGGCCTCGGCCATGCTCAACGAGTACCCGAACATCAAGGCGCTGCTGTGCGGCAACGACAACATGGCGATCGGCGCCGTATCGGCGGTGCGCGCGGCGGGCCGCCAGGGCAAGGTGTACGTGGTCGGCTACGACAACATCAACGCCATCAAGCCCATGCTCAAGGACGGCCGCGTGCTCGCCACGGCCGACCAGTACGCGGCCAAGCAGGCCGTGTTCGGCATCGACACGGCGTTGAAGGCGATTGCCGATCACAAGAAGCAGTCTGAGCTTTCGGGCGTGGTGGAAACGCCGGTCGATCTCATCACGAAGTAACCGGACGGTCGCGGCCAGGGTGAAACCAGGCCGCGACCCTGCGAAGCCGGCGCCGCGTTCGTTCGTCCCTAGGTTCATGACCTGGCGTGCCGTCCGGCACTCAAGAAAAGCTCGGCGTCGCCGTTATTCACCGGTATAGCGTCATGGCGGCAAAGGCGGTCATTCGGGCAGCATGAACACCGTCGACGGGCGAACAGGCACGGCGGAGGCATCGTGGCAGGCGCGAGCGGGCTTCCTTGACGGGCGCGGCCTCGCCGCGGGTATCGACGAGGGCAGCGGTAAGGGCAGCGATAAGGGCCGCGCAGCATCTGCGGCACGGCCCTGCGGCCACGCCTTCAGCCAACATGACACACGAAGCGGCAGTCGGGCTTTCCGCCGCCCCAGTGCGGTGACCAGGCCGGCGAGAGCGGCTTTCGACAACAGGATGGAAATGGATTCAACGGACTCCGACGTGCCGCGCGCGCCGTCCGGCTTGCCTGCCGTGCTTTCGGTCACGGGCATCGGCAAGACCTGGGCGTCGCCTGTGCTCGCCGACGTGAGCCTCGAGTTGCGTGCAGGCGAAGTGCTCGCGCTCACGGGCGAAAACGGCGCGGGCAAGAGCACGCTCTCGAAGATCGTAGGCGGCCTCGTGGAACCGACCACGGGGTCGATGCAGCTGGCCGGCGCGCCGTACCGGCCCGCGAGCCGCACCGAGGCTGAAGCGCTCGGCGTGCGCATGGTGATGCAGGAGCTGAACCTGCTGCCCACGCTTTCCGTGGCCGAAAACCTGTTCCTTAGCCGGTTGCCGCATTTCGGTCCCGCGGCGTTCGGTTGGATCGACCGCAAGCGGCTGCGCGAGGATGCACGCGAGGCGATGGCCCAGGTCGGGCTCGACGCGATCCACCCCGACACGCTCGTGGGCGAACTCGGCATCGGCCACCAGCAGATGGTGGAGATCGCGCGCAACCTGATTGGCGACGCGCGTGTGCTGATTCTCGACGAGCCCACGGCCATGCTGACCTCGCGCGAGGTCGAGCTACTGTTCGAGCAGATCGCGCGGCTCAAGGCGCGCGGCGTGGCGCTCGTCTACATTTCGCACCGGCTCGAAGAGCTTGCGCGCGTGGCCGAACGCGTGGCCGTGCTGCGCGACGGGCGCCTCGTGCACACGGACG
This sequence comes from Paraburkholderia kururiensis, assembly GCF_034424375.1. Lineage (NCBI taxonomy): Bacteria > Pseudomonadati > Pseudomonadota > Betaproteobacteria > Burkholderiales > Burkholderiaceae > Paraburkholderia > Paraburkholderia kururiensis. The sequence continues at coordinate 2,317,606 of NZ_CP139965.1, forward strand.
CGATGGCGAACCTCACGCCGGATCGCATCGTCGCGCTGATGGTGGGGCGCGAACTGGGCGAGCGCATCGACCTGGGCGAGCGGCGCATCGGCGCGCCGCTCTTGAGCGTGACGGGCCTCACGCGCGGCGAAGCGGTGCGCGACGTGTCGTTCGAGGTACGCGCGGGCGAGATTTTCGGCATCTCCGGGCTGATCGGCGCGGGCCGCACGGAGCTGCTGCGGCTCATCTACGGCGCGGACGAGAAAGACGGCGGCACCGTCGCGCTGGCGCCGTCGCCGGGGGCGACGCCTGAGCCCGTGAAGATCGCTTCGCCCGTGGACGCGGTGCGCGCCGGCATCGCGCTCATCACCGAGGACCGCAAGGGCGAAGGGCTGCTGCTGCCTCAGCCGATCGCGGCTAACGTGTCGCTCGGCAATCTCGGCCGCGTGTCGCGGCACGGCGTGGTCAACGCCACGCGCGAGAACGCGCTCGCGACTCGCCAGATCGAGGCGCTGCGCATCCGCACCTCGGGACCGGCCCAGCCGGTGAGCGAACTGTCGGGCGGCAACCAGCAGAAGGTGGTGATCGGCCGGTGGCTTGCGCGCGAACGTAAGGTGCTGCTGTTCGACGAACCGACGCGCGGCATCGACGTCGGCGCGAAGTTCGACATCTATGGCCTCATGGGGGCGCTTGCGCGCGAGGGCCGCGCGCTCGTGGTGGTGTCGAGCGACCTGCGCGAGCTGATGCTGATCTGCGACCGCATCGGCGTGATGTCGGCGGGACGCATGACCGGCATTTTCAGCCGCGAGACGTGGTCGCAGGACGCGCTGCTGGCGGCCGCCTTTGCCGGCTATCGCAGTCGCGAGGCGCTGCTGCACAGCCCGCACGACGATCCCCACGATAGCCACGACGTCCCCGGCGGCCAGCGCCGCGAGGACGCCCAACCGAATGCACGGAGTCTGTCATGAACAACCAGCCGCTGCCGCAGGGCCATGCCCCGGGCACGCAGGAGAACGTCGCCGGCGCGAAGGATGCCTCGGCCGGCTCGATTGCGGCGAGCGCGAAGCCGGCCGGCACGCGCCTCGGCTTCTCGAACTATCTGGGCCTCGCGGGCGCGCTCGTCGCGATGATCGCGCTCTTCTCGGTGCTGAGCTCGCACTTCCTGACCTACGACACGTTCAGCACCATCGCCAACCAGATTCCCGATCTCGTGGTGATGTCGGTGGGCATGACCTTCGTGCTCATCATTGCCGGCATCGATCTTTCGGTGGGCTCGGTGCTCGCGCTCGGCGCCTCGGTGGTGAGCGTCGCCGCGCTCAAGTGGGGCTGGAGCGCGTGGCCCGCTGCGCTGATCGGCCTCGCGGCCGCCGCGCTCACCGGCACGCTGACGGGCGCCGTGACGGTGGGCTGGCGCATTCCGTCGTTCATCGTGTCGCTCGGCGTACTGGAAGCGGCGCGCGGGCTCGCCTACCAGATGACGAACTCGCGCACGGCCTATATCGGCGATGCGTTCGACTTCCTCTCGAACCCGATTGCGCTCGGCATTTCGCCGGCGTTCCTGATCGCCGTCGTCGTGATGGTGGCGGCGCAGCTCGTGCTCACGCGCACGGTGTTCGGGCGCTATCTGGTGGGCATCGGGACCAACGAGGAAGCGGTGCGGCTTGCGGGCGTGAACCCGCGGCCCTACAAAGTGATCGTATTCGCATTGATGGGCGCGCTTTCAGGGCTCGCCGCGCTGTTCCAGATCTCCCGGCTCGAAGCCGCGGACCCGAACGCCGGCGCGGGGCTCGAACTTCAGGTGATCGCGGCGGTGGTGATCGGCGGCACGAGCCTGATGGGCGGGCGCGGCTCGGTCATCAGCACTTTTTTTGGCGTGTTGATCATTTCGGTGCTGGCGGCCGGGCTCGCGCAGATCGGCGCGAACGAGCCGACCAAGCGCATCATCACGGGGGCGGTGATCGTGGTGGCCGTCGTGCTCGACACGTACCGCAGCCGGCGCCGGCGCGCGTAAGGCATCGAGCGCACAGAGAGCAGAAAACAGCAGCAGACAGCGAAGCAGGAGAGCAACAGCTTATGGCGACGATCAAGGATGTAGCGGCCGTGGCAGGCGTGTCGTTTACGACGGTATCGCACGTCGTCAACAACTCGCGCCCGGTGTCCGCGGATGTTCGCGCGAAGGTCGAGCGAGCCATCCACGAGCTCAACTACGTGCCGTCGGCCGTCGCGCGCTCACTCAAGGCGCGTTCCACGGCCACGGTGGGCCTCGTCGTACCGAATGGCACGAATCCGTACTTCGCGGAACTCGCGCGCGGCGTCGAGGACGGTTGCGCGCGCAAAGGCTACTGCGTGTTCTTCTGCAACTCCGACGACGACCCGGCCAAGCAGCGCAACTACCTGCGCGTGCTGCAGGAAAAGCGCATCGACGGGCTGATCGTCGCGTCGGCCGGCGACGACGCCGTGCTCGCCCAGACGCTCTCCGGATCGCGCGAGCCGCTCGTGATCGTGGACCGCAACATCGAAGGGCTTGCCGCCGACCTCGTGCAGATCGACCACGAGAAGGGCGCCTGGCTCGCGACGCGGCATCTGCTGGAGCTGGGCCATTCGAAGATCGGCTGCATTACGGGACCGGTGTCTACCGCGGTGAGCGCCATGCGGGTGCACGGCTTTCTGCGTGCCATGGCCGAACGGGGCATCGAGATTCCGGAAGGGGCCATCGTCGAGAGCGACTTTTCCGGCACGGGCGGCTATCTCGCGGCAAGCCAGCTGTTCGATTCGGTGCGGCCGAGCGCCATCTTCGCCGGCAACGACATGATGGGCATCGGCGCGCTGCGCGCAGCGGCCGAACGCGGCCTGCGCGTGCCGCAGGACTGCTCGGTGATCGGCTTCGACGACATCGAGCTGGGCCGCTTCACGTATCCGGCGCTTTCGACCGTGGGCCAGTCGGTGCGCGCGCTGGGCGAGACGGCGGCGCAGACGCTCATCGAGCGCATTACGGGCACGGGCCAGACCGACGGTGCGCCGCCGCGGCGCCGCGTGGTGGCGCCGCAGCTGATCGTGCGCGAATCGACGGCGCAGTGGTCGGGCGAGCGGCCGTCGACGCTCGTGGCCTGACTGGCGCGGCAGCGGGCGAGCGGTGCACGGCGGCAGGAAGCGGCGCAGAGCCCGTCATGTGCGGGGCGAGGGAAGACAGCAGGGCGCGCGACGCCCGGAGAAGGGCGTGACGAACGAAACAGCAGCAACGACGGTAAGCGCGGGGAACGCGGCAATGACAGGTATCGCGGGTAAGGCAGGCAGTGTGGCCGTGGTCGGCAGCCTCAACATGGATCTGGTGGCGCGCGCGCCGCGCATGCCGAAGCCGGGCGAGACGCTCGCGGGCCACGCGTTTGCCCAGGTGGCGGGCGGCAAGGGCGGCAACCAGGCCGTGGCCGCCGTGCGACTGGGCGCCCGGGTGGCGATGGTGGGGTGCGTAGGCGCCGACGCGAACGGCGAACAGTTGCACGCGGGCCTCGTTGCCGAAGGTATCGATTGCGCCGCGCTCGAGTCCAGCGCGGACGCGCCGACCGGCGTTGCGCTGATCGTCGTGGACGACAGCAGCCAGAACGCGATCGTCATCGTGGCCGGGAGCAACGGCGAGGTGTCACCGGCGACCGTCGCGCGCCATGAGGCCGTGCTGGCCGCCGCCGACGTCGTGGTCTGCCAGCTGGAAACGCCCGTGGAGGCCGTGCATGCGGCGCTCGACACGGCGCATCGGCTCGGCAAGACCGTCATCCTCAATCCCGCGCCGGCCACGGGGCCGCTGCCCGCCGCGTGGCTGCCGCTCATCGACTATCTGATTCCGAACGAACTCGAGGCCGCAACGCTGACGGGCCTGCCGGCCAGCACGCCCGAAGACGCCGCGCGCGCCGCCGCGGCGCTGCGCACTGCCGGCGCGCGCAACGTGCTGGTGACGCTCGGCGCGCAAGGCGTCTGCGCCGCGCTCGGCGCCACGGAGCCGGTGCTCTATCCGGCACCGCGCGTGACAGCCGTCGACACGACCGCGGCCGGCGACACCTTCATCGGCGGCTTTGCGGCGCAACTCGCGGCGGGCGTGCCCGTCGACGACGCGATTCGCTTCGCGCAGCGCGCGGCGGCCATGTCGGTCACGCGCGAAGGCGCGCAGCCTTCCATTCCGCGTCTCGCCGAGCTCAGCGCTCAATAGCGCGTAAAAGCGTTGTCAGCGCACGTGTTGCCCTCGTCGCCGTCATGGCGACGCCTGACGAGGGGCCGTGCGTTGTGCTCGCTGTCTTGAACTCCGGCTGATCTATCGCGCTCCGCGTGCCACCCGGTCAGCGGGCTTCCTGCCGTCGCCGGTTACCTGTTCTGCCCATCTTCGGCTCGCAGGGCCTCGCCCCGTTCCCCCCGTTTATCCCGCACTCGATAGCGCTGCACCGCGAATGATGCACGTCGCATCATTCTTCAGTCTTGCAATTTTTACCTATTTGTCTGTCGAATAGGGTCGACCCATATAAAAGATTCAAGGGCGGGACGCCTTTGGCCGTAAACGCCCTCATAGCACCGCACCCAAAGACGGTGTATCGAGGGCCGCCAGCGAGACCCTGGCAAGGCCACCCGGAACAGGCCTCCCCGCTTTGCACACAGGAAGAACATGTTGAACAAAGGCATCACCATCAAAGCCCGCATCGGGCTGACCATGACTTTTCTCGCAGCGTTGCTGGCAGCCGTGAGCGTGCTGGGGCTCGTCGGTCTCACGCGCGCCAACGACGCGCTGAAAGACACCTTCACGAATCAGATGCCGAGCGCCGTTTCGATCGCGAACGCGGAAGTCTATGCGGCGCGCGAACGCCTCGCACTGGACCGCGCGGCGTTCCTGATCGGCACCTCGGAGGTGGCCGCGACGGTGGAGCGCGCGAAGGTCATGCGCAGCCAGTCCGACGACTGGTGGAAGAAGTATCTGGCCTTGCCGCGCGGCGCGGAGGAAGACCGGCTCGCGCAAGTGGTGGCGGGCAGGCGCGACGCGCTGCACACCGAGGCCGATGCGTTCGCCGCCATGGTCAACGCCGGCGACCAGTCCAGGATTCCGGACGCGGCCAAGCGGCTGCAAAAGGTCTACAACGACCTCGTCAACGCCGACAGCGATCTCGTGCAGTTGCAGTTCCGGCAGGCGAAGGAAGGTTACGACAGCACGCAGTCGATGGTCGGCTTCTTTCGCATGACGAGCATTGGCGCGTTGCTGGTCGGACTGGGCGCGGCGCTTTTTTCGTTCTTCACGCTGCGCGGCGCCATTGCACGACCGCTCGCGGAAGCGCTCAGCCACTTCGAGGCCATTGCGGCGGGCGACCTGCGGCGCGCCGTGGTGGTGCGCTCGCGCGACGAGATGGGCCAACTGATGGAAGGCGTCGCGAAGATGCAAAAGAGCCTGATCGACACGGTGCGCACGGTGCGCGCCGGCAGCGAATCGATTGCGACGGCCACGCGGCAGATCGCCGCGGGCAACATCGACCTGTCGTCGCGAACCGAGGAGCAGGCGTCGGCGCTTCAGGAAACAGCCTCGAGCATGGACGAGCTCACAGGCACCGTGCGTCAGAACGCGGACAACGCGCGCCAGGCGAGCGCGCTGGCGGCGAACGCCTCGGACATCGCGAACAAGGGCAACCAGGTGGTGAGCCAGGTGGTGGGCACGATGGGCGACATCAACCAGAGCTCGGCGAAGATCGCGGACATCATCGCGATCATCGAGGGCATTGCGTTCCAGACCAATATCCTCGCGCTCAACGCCGCCGTGGAAGCGGCCCGCGCGGGCGAGGACGGACGCGGCTTCGCCGTGGTGGCAGGCGAGGTGCGCAGCCTCGCACAGCGCTCGTCGGCGGCGGCCAAGGAAATCAAGGAACTCATCGACACGTCGGTGGAGCGTGTGCAGTCGGGCTCGGCACTGGTAGACGAAGCGGGGCGCACGATGGGCGATATCATCGGCGCCGTTCAGCGTGTGACCGACATCATGGGCGAGATCGCCGCGGCATCCGAGGAACAGAGCAGCGGCATCGACCAGGTGGCACGCGCAGTCACGCAAATGGACGAAGTAACCCAGCAGAACGCGGCGCTGGTGGAAGAAGCGGCGGCCGCGGCGCAGTCGCTGGAAGACCAGGCTGCGAAGCTGCGCCAGGCGGTGGCGGTGTTCCAGGTGGACGAAGGTCGCGACGCAATGGCATTCGCCCAGCCGGTTCGCGCAAGCGCGACGGCGGCAAGGCCGACCCCGACCGCGCACGGTACTGCGGCGAAGCCGGCTGCACGTGCACGGGCGAGCGCGCCGGCTCGCGCAGTGCATGCCGTGGCGGCAGCCTCGGCTGCTGCGCCAGCTGCAACGGCTGTCCCGGCAAGTGGCGCTTCGGGTGCCAGGGCCGCTGCCGCCACGGCCGGCTCGGACAAGGACTGGGAGACCTTCTGATCGGCCCGTAGCGCGTCGCGCGAGACCTCCCCGGCAAGCCGTATTCCGTTCGCGGCATGCGAATGTTCCGAAAAGACCGCCATTGCACGCAATGGCGGTCTTTTTTTCATTCTTCATAAATGAACGGTCGCGATGCGGCCCGGGTTCCGGTACATTGTCGTGCGCGGTAGCCATGCGCCTACCCGGCACGCTGCCTGCAAGGGTGCTGCGACGCAAGCCACAGCGCCCTGATGCGGTGGCATAGCTTGTGTCTGCCCCGGCAGCAATCCGGCCGACGCGGCTTCATCCCCACGGCGCAGGTGCAGGTACGGCAGCAAACCAACGGAGCGAGCGAGGAGGAATCCCCTATGACGCGTAACGACCTTGCGCAATACCTCATCGATGCGCGCCGCGAGCATCGGGTCATCGACGCGTTGCCTGCCGAGGCACTGCCGCCCGACGCGGCCACGGCCTATGCGATCCAGCAGAAGGTGATTGCGGGACTCGGCACGACGACAGGCGCCTGGAAGATCGGCGCCCGCTCGCCCGGTGGCGAGGCGGCCGGCGCGCCCATTCCTGCCACCGCCGTGTATGAATCTCCCGCGCGGCTCGAGCGCGGCATGTTTTTCCGCGTGCTGATCGAACTCGAAATCGCGTTTCGCTTTGGCCATGCCATTGCGCCGCGCAGCGAAGCCTATGCGCGCGACGAAGTGCTCTCGCTCCTCGGCGCCGTGCTGCCGACCATCGAGATCGTCGACAGCCGCTTTGGCGGCTGGCCCAACGTCGCACCGCTTGCGCAGCTTGCCGACGCCCAGAACAATGGCGCGCTCGTGACGGGCCACCCGGTGTCCTATAGCGGTTTTGCGCGCACGTTCGACTTCGTCGCGCCCGAGCTCGAACTGTCGTTCGACGGCCGTTCGCTCGTACCTGAAGCGCCAGGCAATCCCGCGGGCGATCCGCGCGAACTGCTGGTCTGGTTCGTCAATCACTGCGCGGCCATGGGCATCACCATCGAGCCTGGCTGGACCGTCACCACGGGTTCATATGTAGGGGCCCATCGCATCGAAGGGCCGGGCGCGGTCCATGCACATATCGACGGCCTTGGCGACGTCGAGGTGTCGTTCCTCTGAGTCCTGTTGGGCTTTTTCTGCCTTTCTCTCTTCGCTGCTGATCAGCTGTCGCTGGCCGGGCCTCGGCGCCGCAACGTGTCATGCGCAGCTTGCGTGCGCATGCGGCGTTCGCCGCGCGTGATCGTGGCGTCTTCCACGCGTTCGGGTAGACCCTCTCGTGGATAACCCCTCTCGCTCACAACGTTATGCCGGCCGTTATCGTAGAGGTAGCGCGGCACATTTCGCACATATGGAACGGGCAAGCTCTATCGAACGGCAGGATGAAACGCCGGGCATTGCACTTGCACCGGGGGCGTGACGTCGAGTAACGCAGCAAGAAGTTGTAACACCCGCTGAAGGCTGTAATCGCGCAACGACGTCGGCGCGTTGAAGCGGAAACGGCGGCTATACCGAAAGAGCCCGCGAGGTGTGATCGCGCGACCTGCACCGGCGTGATGAAAGGAACCGTGTGGAACCATCCAGCGCTTTCCATTCCCAAACGCATGAGCAGCAAACGTGGAAAGCTGCTAACGGATACGGCCAGAGGACATGATCCGATGTGCCATGAACGTGACAGTGCGTTGCGTAGTGTGACAGAGCGTGAAGCAAGGGCGGCGGGAGATCTTGTGCCGCCCATCGAGAGCGCCTTGTACCTGCTGCGCGAAACCGCCGGACCGCGGAAAGGATGAAGCAGGGAAGAAGATTGTAGGTGACGCAGTACGTGCTTTCCAGCGCGTTTTGCGCGAACGTAGTGCGACGCTTTTTTAGCAACGAGCCCGTGAAAAAAAATTTAAAAGGGTTTAGGATGAATTCGAGCGATGTCGTTTCCGATTAGCGCGCCGCGCACGACATCGGTCGCAGACTTCGGCGAGGAGGTAGCATGGATATCTACAGCAGTTTCGCGACCCGCTTCGAGAAAACACGAGAGGAGGAACTCTCGCTCGAGGAGTATCTCGCGCTCTGCAAAGACAATCCCGCCGCGTACGCCACCGCTGGCGAGCGCATGTTGATGGCCATAGGCGAGCCTGAACAGATCGACACTCGCAACGACCCGCGGCTCTCGCGGATCTTCGCGAACAAGGTCATCAAGGTTTACCCCGCATTCCGTGAGTTCTACGGAATGGAAGACGTGATCGAGCAGGTGGTGTCGTACTTCCGCCATTCGGCTCAGGGGCTCGAAGAGAAGAAGCAGATTCTCTATCTGCTCGGGCCTGTGGGCGGCGGCAAGTCGTCGATTGCCGAGCGTCTCAAGCAGTTGATGGAGCGCGTGCCGTTCTACGCGATCAAAGGGTCGCCGGTGAACGAATCGCCGCTCGGCCTGTTCGATTACGACGAGGACGGTCCGATCCTCGAAGAACAATACGGAATTCCACGACGCTACCTCAAGAGCATTCTGAGCCCGTGGGCCGTGAAGCGGCTGCACGAGTACAACGGCGACATCCGCAAATTCCGCGTGGTGCGCCGCTATCCCTCTATCCTGCGGCAGATCGGCATTGCGAAGACCGAGCCGGGCGACGAGAACAATCAGGACATCTCTTCGCTCGTCGGCAAGGTGGATATCCGCAAGCTCGAACAGTACGCGCAAGACGACGCCGACGCCTACAGCTACTCGGGCGGCCTGTGTCTCGCGAATCAGGGCCTGCTCGAATTCGTGGAAATGTTCAAGGCGCCCATCAAGGTGCTGCACCCGCTGCTCACCGCCACTCAGGAAGGTAACTTCAAGGGTACGGAAGGCTTCGGTGCGATCCCGTTCGACGGCGTGATTCTCGCGCACTCGAACGAGTCCGAATGGAAAGCCTTCCGCAACAACCGCAACAACGAAGCACTGCTCGACCGGATCTTCGTCGTGAAGGTGCCGTATTGCCTGCGCTACTCGGAAGAGATGAAGATCTACGAGAAGCTGTTGCGCAACTCGTCGCTCTCGAGTGCGGTGTGCGCGCCCGGCACGCTCAAGATGATGGCGCAGTTCTCGGTGCTCACGCGTCTGCAGGAGCCGGAGAACTCCAGTCTCTTCTCGAAGATGCAGGTGTACGACGGCGAAAATCTCAAGGACACCGATCCGAAAGCGAAGTCGTACCAGGAGTATCGCGACTTCGCCGGCGTGGACGAGGGTATGACCGGTGTGTCGACGCGCTTCGCGTTCAAGATTCTGTCGCGCGTGTTCAACTTCGATTCGACCGAGGTCGCGGCCAACCCGGTGCATCTCATGTACGTGCTCGAACAGCAGATCGAGCGCGAACAGTTCCCACCGGAAACGGAGCAGAAGTACCTTTCGTTCATCAAGGATGTGCTCGCCTCGCGCTACGCCGAGTTCATCGGCAAGGAGATCCAGACGGCCTATCTGGAGTCGTACTCCGAGTACGGGCAGAACATCTTCGATCGCTACGTGACGTACGCCGACTTCTGGATTCAGGACCAGGAGTTCCGCGACCACGACACGGGCGAAAGCTTCGACCGCGCGGCCCTCAATGCCGAGCTGGAGAAGATCGAGAAGCCTGCCGGCATCAGCAACCCCAAGGACTTCCGCAACGAGATCGTCAATTTCGTGCTGCGCGCACGTGCGGCCAACGCGGGCAAGAACCCCGCCTGGATCAGCTACGAGAAGCTGCGCGTCGTGATCGAAAAGAAGATGTTCTCGAACACGGAAGAACTTTTGCCGGTCATTTCGTTCAACGCGAAAGGGTCGGCGGAGGAACAGCGCAAGCACGAAGACTTCGTCAACCGGATGGTCGCCAAAGGCTACACGCCGAAGCAGGTCCGGCTCCTGTGCGACTGGTACCTGCGCGTGCGCAAGTCGTCATGAAAACGGCGGGCGTACAGCCCGCGCGAGCCCGCTTGACGGGCACCGCGCGGGCACCCTGCGAGACGCGGGCCGCATGGCCTCCGGTTGCGGGATGACGTACACGTACGTCGCATCCGCAACCCGCGCTTCGCCTCTCTAAAACTGGAGCGGGAGACCGGATGTGCTTCACCAGATCATCGACCGCAGACTGGCCGGCAAGAACAAGAGCATTGCAAACCGCGAACGCTTCCTGCGTCGCGTAAAGCACTACATTCGTCACGCCGTTTCGGAAGCGGTGCGTGACCGCAGCATCAAGGACATTCAGAACACCCAGAGCATCACCATTCCGCGCAAGGACATCGCGGAGCCGTCGTTCCGGCATGGCCCGGGCGGGCGGCGCGAAATGGTGCATCCCGGCAACGCCGACTACATTCGCGGCGACCGCATTCCGCGGCCGCCGGGCGGGGGCTCGGGCGGAGGCGGCAGCCAGGCGAGCAACGAAGGCGAGGGCCAGGACGACTTCGTCTTCGAACTCTCGCGCGAAGAATTTATGCAGTACTTCTTCGACGACCTGGAGTTGCCGCGTCTCGTCAAGACGCACCTGCTCGCCGTGCCCACATGGAAGAGTGTGCGGGCCGGCTGGGCCGCCGAGGGCACGCCGAACAACATCGACGTGGTGCGCTCGCTGCGCAGCGCCCTGGGCCGGCGCATCGCGCTGGGCGCCCCGCTCGTCAACGAGTTGCACGAACTCGAACGCCAGCTCGAAGAACTCAAGGCGGACCCGGCGGATCGCCGCGAAGAGATCAAGCTGCTCGAAGACGAAATCCATCATCTGCGTGGGCGCATCTGGCGCATTCCGTTCATCGACCCGTTCGACCTGCGTTACGTGAACCGCGTCAAGCAGCCGCAACCGTCCAGCCAGGCGGTGATGTTCTGCCTGATGGACGTCTCGGGGTCGATGGACGAGCAGCGCAAAGATCTGGCCAAGCGCTTCTTCATCCTCCTGTACCTGTTCCTGAAGCGCAATTACGAGCGCATCGAGGTGGTGTTCATCCGCCACCACACGCGCGCCGAAGAAGTCGACGAAGACACGTTCTTCCATTCGACCGAAAGCGGCGGCACGGTGGTGTCGAGCGCGCTCGAACTCATGCGCAAGATCATCGAAGAGCGCTACTCGCCCACTGAATGGAACATTTACGGGGCGCAGGCGTCGGACGGCGACAACTGGACCGACGACTCGCCGAAGTGCCGCAAGATCCTTTCGGATGACATCCTCGATAAGGTGCGGTATTTTGCCTATATCCAGGTGACCCCCGAAGAGCAGAACCTCTGGCTCGAGTACGCCCAACTGGCGGAGACCGTCCCGCACCTTGCGATGAAGAAGGTGGAAACGGCCGCCGATATCTATCCGGTGTTCCGGGAGCTGTTCGAAAAGCAGGCGGCCGCATCATGACGACCCGGCATCTGGATAACGAAGCGCGCGGCTACCAGCCGGAGCGCGGCAAAGACGCGAGCTCGCAGCAGCATGACGAGCCGCGCATGCAGCAGAGCGAGGCCGCGCAAAGCGAAGCGGGGCAGGTTGAAGCGCGGGGGCGCACCGAAACGCCCGTCGCCGGGCAAAGGGAAGTCCGTATGAACGTAGCCGACAGAAGGCCGTTGCCGTGCCCGTCAGACTGGACCTTTGAGCTGATCGAAGAGTACGACACGCACATCGCCCGTGTTGCAGAGCAATACGAGCTCGACGTCTATCCGATCCAGCTGGAAGTCATCAGCGCCGAACAGATGATGGACGCCTACGCGTCCGTCGGCATGCCGGTCAACTACCGGCACTGGTCGTTCGGCAAACACTTCCTTGCCACGGAGAAGAGCTACCGCCGGGGCCAGATGGGCCTCGCCTACGAGATCGTCATCAACTCGAATCCCTGCATCGCGTATCTCATGGAAGAGAACACGATGACGATGCAGGCGCTCGTGATCGCGCACGCGGCGTACGGGCACAACTCGTTCTTCAAGGGCAACTACCTGTTCCGGCTCTGGACCGACGCGCACGCCATCATCGACTACCTCGTCTACGCGAAGAACTACATCGCGGAGTGCGAGGAGCGTTACGGGCTCGACCGCGTCGAAGAACTGCTCGACTCGTGCCACGCGCTCATGAACTATGGCGTGGACCGTTACAAGCGGCCGCAAAAGCTCTCGCTGGAACGCGAGGCCGCGATGCGCCGCGAGCGCGAGGCCTATCTGCAGTCGCAGGTGAACGATCTATGGCGCACCTTGCCCACGCGGCCGTTGCAGCTTGCCGAAGAAGTGGAGGAACGCTTTCCGCCGGAGCCTCAGGAAAACCTGCTGTATTTCGCGGAGAAAAACGCGCCGCTGCTGCAGCCGTGGGAGCGCGAAGTCATCCGCATCGTGCGCAAGATCGGCCAGTACTTCTATCCGCAGCGGCAGACTCAGGTCATGAACGAAGGCTGGGCGACCTTCTGGCACTACACCCTGCTCAACACGCTGTACAACCAGGGCAAGCTGGAAGACAGCTTCATGATGGAGTTCCTCCATTCGCACAGCAACGTGATCTATCAGCCGCCCGTCACCAAGCCTTACTACAGCGGCATCAATCCGTATGCCCTGGGCTTTTCGATGATGAGCGACATTCGCCGCATCTGCGAATCGCCCACGGAAGAAGACCGGCAGTGGTTCCCGGAACTGGCAGGCAGTCCCTGGCTGCGGGCGCTGCACTACGCGATGCGAAACTTCAAGGACGAGAGCTTCGTTGCCCAATATCTGTCGCCGCACCTGATCCGCGAAATGCGGCTCTTCTCCGTGCTCGACGACGACATGCGCGACGCGCTCGAAGTCTCGGCCATTCACGACGACAGCGGCTACCAGTACGTGCGCCAGGCGCTCTCGCGGCAATACGACATCCATCACCGTGAGCCGAACATCCAGGTGTGGTCGGTCAACACGCGCGGCGACCGGAGCCTTACGTTGCGCCACTTCATGAGCGACAACCGGCATCTGTCGAGCGACAGCGACGAGGTGCTCAAGCACATGGCGCGGCTCTGGCAATTCGACGTGTACCTGGAGAGCGTGGACGAGAACGGCACGGTGAGGAAGCGCTACGAGTGCCGCTACGTGCCGCCGGCGTTAAGACTCTAGGCCGCGCGATAGCGGCGTAAGAGGGGCGCAGGGAACTCACGGGCTCCTGCTTCGGCGGCCCACAGCTGCTTCGCAGCGACGTGCCATGCAAGGCCGGCCTCCGGGCTGGCCTTTTTCGTTTCCGCCGTCGATCAGCGGCCTCATCAAGGCCGAGATGTTCCCGCCCGAAGTTCGGGCGATCGGCGTGGGCCTTTCGTATGCGGTGGGCAATGCGATCTTCGGCGGCTCGGCCGAGTACGTCGCGCTCTGGCTCAAGCAGGCAGGCAGCGAATCGATGTTCTACTGGTACGTCACGGCCATGTGCGCGCTGGCCGGCATCGTGTCGCTGCGCATGCGCGACCCGTCCGCGGAAGGCTATCTGCGGCACGAGCCCTGACGCCGCAAGGGCAGGGCGCGTGCCTCGCAACGCTCTTCAGGGACACGGTCAGGGCAAGCGCACCCTGGGTGTGTCCACCCCCTGTTCGCCCGCGATCGGCGTCGGCACCGGCGCACGCCGCGCATGCCGCGCCGCCTTGCCGATCATGAGCAGGTGATAGTAGAGGCGGGGACTCAATCCGTATCGATAGGCGTGCAGATGATGCAGCGCGAGATTGAGCCCCGTACGTGCCTGCCCGTTGCGCGCGTAGAGCGACACCACGATCGGCACGAGCCGGCGCAACGCCATTTTGCGCGCCGGTTCCAGTGCCGGCGGCAAGGCCAGGCCCTTCACGAACTGCCATGCGGCCATCGACGCCGCGCTCGTCGTATGACGCGTGGCCTGCGAAACGGAGACGTCGGTCTTGCGGTAGCACGACACGTATTCGTCCACATAGCAGACCTGCTGCGCCGCGAGGCACAGGCGCGTGCCGAACACGAAATCGCAGCACGTGCCGTAGTGCCCGTCGTAGCCGATGCGCTTCACGAGCGCCGCATTGGCCATCCATCCGTTGTTGGGAAACATCTGCACGAGACCCACGCGGCCCGGCTGCCGCTGCAGACCTGCGGCGCGCGGCGTTCGATGGAATGCCTCGTTGAGCTTGCGGCTTGCCGCCAAATCGATGCGTTCGTGCTGGTCCACCTCGTATTGATTGCCGAACGCCACGTCGAGCCCCGGATGCCGGTCCCATTGCGCGAGAAGCCGTTCCACGCCGTTCGTGATGAGGTAGTCGTCGTCGTGAATCAGGAGAATCTTGTCGCCGGTCGCGCGGGTAAAGAGGCTCTCCACGTTGCGCGCCTGACCCAACGGCGGCGTATTGCGTCGATAGACGACGCGCGGCTCGTGCCCGTAGCGCGTGGCGATGAGCCGCTCGGTGCGGTCGTCGCGGGAGTCGTCGCCGATCAGGATCTCCAGGTCGGCGTGGGTCTGTTCGAGACACGAGTCGATGCATCGCACGATCAGGTGCGGACGGTCGCACGTCGGCAGGCAGATGGAGACTTTGGTACTTGTCGTCATGACACGCTCCGGTCGTGAAAGGCGCCCCGACCGTATTCGCCATGCGAACTTTTGCCGGGTGGCATGACGGTAGTTGAAAAAAACTCGAAAGAAATCGGAAATTATTCGCCGCGGCTGGCCGATACGAAAAGCGCGCGCGTAGCGCGAAAAAACCAGACGAAAGGCGGGAGAAGCGCGAATTTATATCGGAACTGTCTGAGGAATGAATGTTGCGGCGCAGTAAGGTATGGTGAGAAATGCGGGAAGGCGGTCCGGCAAGCCCATGGGCGAGCCGCGCGAAGCGGGCCCGCGGGGCACCGCAAAGCGACCTATGCTGAACGGCACAGGCGCGGTTTTCTTCGACCGCTCTTTCCATGGAGGTGCGTCATGCCGATGTCAACCACCCTCGAGGCGTGCCTGCGCAGCAAGGGCGCCCGCTACGAGATCGTGCATCACCCCTACAGTCATTCGAGCGTCGAGACCGCGGCCGCGGCGCACGTGCCGGGCGACCGGCTGGCCAAGACCGTGTTGCTGGAAGACGAGCAGGGCTACGTGGCCGCCGTGCTGCCGTCCACCTACGCGGTGCGGCTCTCCGAGCTATGGGCGAAGACGGGGCGGCGCCTCACGCTCGCGCGCGAGACCGATCTTCGCGAACTGTTCAAGGATTGCGAGGTGGGCGCGCTGCCGCCCGTCTGCACGGCCTACGGGATGAAGACGTATCTCGACGAGAGCCTCGCCCAGCAACCGGACGTCTACTTCGAGGCCGGCGACCACGAAGAGCTCGTCCACATGGGCGCCGAGCAGTTTCTCTCGCTGATGGGCGACGCCGAACGCGCGCGCTTCGCGCATCGCATTCAGCGGCTCGCGATCTGAGCGGTGCGGACGGGCAGACAGGCGGACAGGCGAGTCGGCGCCGCTGGCGCAGGCATCAACCCAGCCGGAACACCGACACCGCGGACCTGAGGCGCCCCGCCTGCTCGTCGAGTGACGACGCGGCAGCCGCGGCCTGCTCCACGAGGGCCGCGTTCTGCTGCGTGACTTCGTCCATCTGCGCGACGGCCCTGCTGACCTGCTCGATGCCGGTGCTCTGTTCGTCCGACGCTGCCGAGATCTCGCCCATGATGTGAGCCACCTGACCGATGGAGCGCACGATGTCGTTCATGCGCTCGCCCGCCACTTCGACAAGCCGGCTGCCGCTGTCCACCTTCTCGACCGACACCTCGATCAGTTCCTTGATGTCCTTCGCGGCTGCGGCGCTGCGCTGGGCGAGCGACCGGACCTCGGCGGCCACGACGGCAAAGCCGCGTCCTTCCTCGCCGGCCCGCGCCGCTTCCACAGCGGCATTGAGCGCGAGGATGTTGGTCTGAAAGGCGATGCTCTCGATTACCGTCGTGATGTCGGCAATGCGCCCGGACTGTTGCGAGATCTGCTGCATGGTGTCGACCACCTCGCGCACGGCCGCGCCGCCGCGCTCCGTCGCGAGCCTCGCGGTGCTCACGATGCCGTTGGCCTCGCGGGCGTTGTCGGCGTTCTGCTTGACCGTCGCCGTGATCTGCTCCATGCTCGCGGCCGTTTCCTGGAGCGACGCCGCCTGCTCTTCGGTGCGTTGCGAGAGATCGAGGTTGCCTTGCGCGATCTCGCCCGTGCCCACGGCGATGGAGTGCGTCGCCGACTGGATTTCGGCAATCGTGGCCGCGAGCCGCGTCTTCATTTCGCCGAGCGCGGCAAGCAGGCTGTCCTTGCCCGCGCGCGTGGCGTCGAACGCGATGTCGAGGTTGCCGTTGGCGATCTGCGCGGCCACATGCGCGGCGTGGGCCGGCTCCCCGCCGAGCGTGCGCCTCACGCTGCGCAGTACCGCCCACGCGATGGTCGCCAGCGCCGCCGCGATGACGAGCGCGATGCTGCCGAGTTCGATGGCGAGCCGGTTGAAGGCGGCGTTGATGTCGTCGTAGAAGAAGCCCGTGCCGATCCACCAGTCCCAGTCGGGAATGGACACCACGCCCTGGAGCTTCGGCTCGACGTCCGCGTCGGGGCTACGCTTGATCAGCACGTCGACGAGCGCGAAATGCGACTGCGCCATGCCGGCGCGATAGGCTTCGCTGTCCGTGAGACCGTCTGTCGTACGGTTGCCTTTGGCCTTGGTGCCGATGAACTTCGCGTTCGGATGGACAAGGTTGATGCCGTCCGCGGTCGTGACCCAGTAGTAGCTCTTCGTGTTCGCGTTGAGCTGGGAGAGCGCGACTTTCGCCTGCTGCTGCGCCTCGTCGCGCGTGAGCGTGCCGCGCGCCTGCAACTCGCGATACGCGTTCACGAGATGCTCGGCTTTGGTCAGCAGAATGACGATCTCTTCGCGACGGCTCTCGATCAGCGCGCCGCGCAAGGTCTGCAACGCCATGGCAGCCAGCAGCACGACGCCGAGCAGCGCGGCGCCGACGAGCAGCAACAGTTTCGTGGACAGTTTCATGTGGCTCATGTCTGATGTAGTGAAGTGGGGGCCGGTTCCGTTAACTATTCGGTACATATATCGGCACGGCCCTTCACGCCTTGAGCGGCCGCGGCTACGGAGTAACCCTCGATTCGTGCGCGGATCGCACACATCGAGCGACGTTCTTGTGAATGGTCAACAACAGCAGAGAAGGGGAGAAGCAACCATGAGCGGCGATCAGACGTCGTGGCAAGCGTATCTGGCGTTCCTCTCGACGCCGGTCGACGAAGCGCGGCCGTTCGTTCTGGAGACGGAGCACGCGGTGTCGCTGCATTTCGATCATCTCGCCACGCAGAGCTTCATGTCGCTGCGCCAGCCGGACCGGCTCGTGCTGCCTTATACGCGCGCCATGATGGGATTCCTGCTGCTGCGGCCCACGCCGCGGCATATCGCGATGATCGGGCTGGGCGGCGGGTCGCTTGCGAAGTACTGCTATCGCCATTTGCCCGAGTCGAAGATCACCGCGGTCGAGGTGAATCCGGAAGTCATCGCGCTGCGCGACACGTTCCGCATTCCGCCCGACGACGCGCGCTTCGAAGTGCTCTGCGCGGACGGCGCGGACTACATCGGCAACGTAGGCAGCCACGGTGGCGAGGAGAGCGAAACGCAACGGCTCGACGTGATTCTGCTCGACGCATTCGGCGCCGACGGCATGCCCGCGCGATGCACGAGCGTCGAATTCTTCACGGCATGCCGCGAAAGGCTGGCGGACGGCGGTGTGCTCGCCATCAATCTCGGTAACGACGACCCTGCGTTGCCCGCGCAACTGGCGCGGCTCGAGCGTGCGTTCGGTACGTCGCGTTCCGTTTTCCCGGTCGCGACCGGCGACAACTACGTGGCATTCGCGTGGAACGATGCGCAGGCATTGCCGTCAAGGCAGGCGCTTTTCGATCGCGCGCACGCTCCGGGCTGGGCACGCAATCTCGGCCTGCGCGCGACCGCGCAGCGTTTGAAGGAGGGCGAGTGCTTCAACCCGAAGCGGCTCGTCTGGCACGAGCCGGGCATTTCGCACTGGAAGGTCCCGGGCTGGCCGAGGTCCGACTGACAGTGAACGGCCGCGCGGGGCGCGGCCTAGCGTTCGGCGCCGTAAAACCAGTCCAGCATGTCGTCGATCACGGGCACGACCGCGAGCGAGATCAGCAAGGCGGCGAGCGGCACCGTCGACACGTAGCCCACATGCTTGAACCCGAGCGCCCCCGCCAGACCGCCCGAGAAGAACATGGCAAGCGTGGTGGCGTGAATCTTCAGCTTCTCGCGGTTCGCGATTACCGCCTGGGCGTCGGGGCCGGCCCGCGACGAATTCCAGTAGAACAGCTTGCCGAGCTCGATACCGATGTCGGTGACGATGCCCGTCATGTGCGTCGTGCGGATCTCCGCGCCGGAGAGCTTCGTGATCATCGCGTTTTGCAGGCCCATGATGAAGCACAGCAGGATCACGGTGACCGGCACGAAGAACGCCTCCCATAACGCCAGATGGCTGCCGAGCAGGCCGAAGAGAAGGAGCAGGGTGGCCTCGATGAGCAGCGGCAGCACGTACTGGCTGTGCAGGTCGCGCCGGCGCCCCCAGTTCACGAGCACTGCGGAGCAGCCGGCACCGATCAGGAACGAGACGAGCGAGCCGATGCCGGCCAGCACGAGTTCGATGTCGCCGAGCGCGAACTGGTCTGCGATCGTCGAGACGACGCCGCTCATGTGCGAGGTGTATTGCTTGACCGCCAGAAAGCCGCCGGCATTGGTGGCGCCCGCGATGAACGCGAGCTGAAAACCGAGCTGGCGGTTCGCGCTCGTTTTGCGGTCTTTACCCGCGAGGCGTCGAAAGTAGTGCGCAGGCATGGATGTGTTCGCGGAATGGCCCGCCCCGAAGCAGCAGGCGCGCCGTTGCGCCTGCCGTGCGCGAACGGCGACGTACGCGCGGAACGGTGAATGCTTATAGCATGATAACGATATTAACATGCTATGTGACACCCCATGCCCGAGGGTCAGCGGTCGCCGCGCCGCCGGAAAGCCCACCATCCCGCCAGCGCCGTGAAGCCGGCCACCAGCACGACCATGAGCCAGAAGCCGTGCTTGTTCTCGGCGAACGGCACGCCGCCCACGTTCATGCCGAAGAAACCGGCCACGATATTGATCGGCAGCGCGATCACGGTGACGAGCGTCAGCGTGAAGAGCGTGCGGTTGTTCTGCTCGTCGAGCCGCGAGGTGATCTCTTCCTGCAAGAGCCTGATGCGTTCGACGAGGCCCGCGAGGTCCGAGAGCACCACCGAAAACTCTTCGGTCGATTCGCGCAACTCCTGCGGGTCTTCGGGCAAGAGCCAGGCGGGTGGCCGTGCGAGCAGACGGAAGATCGAGCCCGGCTCGGGCGCCAGCATGCGCTGCAGGCGGGTGAGGGTACGGCGCATCGCACCCAACTGCGCGCGGTTGGCCGTGGGGCGCTCCGAGAGAAAGCGGTCTTCGATGCGATCGACGTCGACGCTCGCCCGCCGCACGATCTGCATCATGAGATCCGCCTGATCGCGCAGCAGATGAATCAGCAGTTCGGCCGGCGAGCGGAAGCGCTCGCCGTGACGCACGCTTTCGCGCAGCGTATCGATGGACCGCAGCGGCTTGGCGCGCGCCGTCACCATCATCGTCCGGTCGACGTAGACCCACATCGTCGCGATCTCGGACGTTTCGAGATCGAGCGTAAACATCACGTCGTTCACGACGGCGCGCAAGGTGCCTTCCTGCTGCTCGATACGCGTGGAGTGCGAGCCTTCGCGCAGGAATTCGTAGAACGTCTCGGGCAGATTCAGATGGGCGCGCATCCAGCGCTCGCTCGCGGCGTGCGCCAGATTGAAGTGCAGCCACAGGAATTCGCCGGGCTGGGCGGCGCTATCGGTGAGGCTCGCGGCTGTGTCCGCGTCGAGCGTCTCGCCCGCGGCGGCCGGCGTGAAGCGAAAGCCGCAGATCATGCCCGCCGTGTCGGCGCCATAGCTTTGAAGGGTTGTCTCAGTTTTCATCGACGGTGTCCGCTGTTTTCGAGCGCAGCGCGCTGTCCGGTCTTTTCGGTTGGCGGGTCACACGCGGGCCGCGCTCGATGCGTAGCGTACGCCAGCCGGGCGGAAGCTGGATGACAGCCGTGCGAAAGGGGGCAATGGATAGCGACACAGGGCGCGGCGATGGTTATCGGGGCCCTGTGCGCGGTTCGAGCCGGCGGCCTGCGCGATGCCGTGTTCCTCGCCTTCGGCCGCGCCCGGCACGAAGCTCAACGCGCGCCGCGCATCCAGAATGTGGGATCGGCGGGCACGGCGGCGCTCGTCGTACGCCGTCTGGAGCCGGCGTAGGCACCGTGAGCCCGCGTGCGGTGGATGGACGACGCGTGCCCGCGCGGCGCCGCGGGCGCCTTCATGGCATCGACGGTGCAGCCGATGTACCAGGCCAGGCCGGCGCCCATGGTGCCGAGACTGAACGTGTGCTGGCTGATGTCGTCGTCGCTCAGGACGTGGGACGTCCGCTGCTGGTCGTAGGCGACGTAGGTGGAGAGCGCACGGGAAGCGGCCGCCACCTGGACGAGCGCGAATGCGGCCGTCTTGATCTGATACGCCTCCTTGCTTTCGCCGACGGGCGGCGCATCGACGCGCGCGAGCGCATCCGCCAGTGCCTGGAGTTCGCGATGCAACGCCCAGGAGGCATAGTACGGGCGCAGACGAAGCGTCTGCAGCCGCGCCTGGTTCTGGGCGCCGTCGGCCGCGCCGTATTCGACGCCGAGATATTTGTCCTCGTCCGGCGGCACCTGTTCGACGAGGGCGTCGAGCCTTGCGACGGACTCCGTATCGCGCGCAATCTCGCTTTGCCGGGTCTGCGTGCATTCGGCCTTTCTATCCGGCGCGGGACTATCGAGCGCGGGAGCCGCCTGTGCCAACGTGCTGGCCACGGCGGCGGCCATGACGACCAGATGCCTGAACATGGTGTCTCCCTGTCTGATTTTTGTGGCGACCCTGAAGCAATTGGCGTACGCGGGGCCGGACGTGGGTGGCGCTGCACGCTGCGGACACAATGAATCTAGGGGGCGGAGCGTGGGTGGTCAATGATGGAGAGCGCGGCGCGCGGATGCAGATGGCTCGACGTGAGTTTACATAAGATAAATTATCGACATTTTTCGTGCGCCAGCCATTCAGCAACGCGCGGCTCCAGCCGTTAGACATACCGTGTGTTCCCGCGTGCGGCATGGTCGCCGCCGCTTCATGACCAAAGACCCAAGCTGGCCTGGCGAACCCCATGCTTCCGCGGCGCATCCTGTGGTATATGACCCATACGCTTTTTGCCAGTATTTCGAGAAATGTGGACTGCAATGTCGAACGCCATGCCTTTTGCGGCTGATCTGGAATGTGCTCACGTGAACCGGGCGCTGCTCGTCGCGCTCGACGAACGGGACGGCGAGACGTCGGGACATTGCCTGCGCGTCGGTTTGCTTGCCGAGTCGCTCGGGCGCGCGTTGGGCGTGCGCGACGCCGACCTCGTCATGTTGCGGGAGGCGGGATTCGCACACGACATCGGGAAGATCGCCATTCCCGACAGGGTGCTGTTCAAGCCGGGCGCGCTGGACGACACGGAATTCCAGCTGATCCAGACCCATAGCGCCATCGGCAAGCGGATTCTGTCCTCGCAGAACCAGCAAGACGGGTCGAACGAACGGATCGCCGACGCCGTTCTCCATCACCACGAACGGTACGACGGCACCGGCTATCCGTCAGGCCTGAAGGCAACCGGCATTCCGTTCTGGTCCAGAATCATTGCCGTCGCCGATTGCTTCGACGCCTTGACCATGACGCGCCCCTATCACGACGCGATGCCGGCGGCGAGCGCGATCGACCTGATCGCCGCCAGCTCCGGAACGCATTTCGATCCGGACGTCGTAAGCGCCTTCGTCGCGCTGCAACGCGGCTAACTGCGCAACGGCGCGCACTGAAGACGCACGGGTTACCGCCTCACTGCCCTTCCCCCACGTTGAACGCGGCCACGGCGCTCTTGAGCGATGCGGCCTGTTCTTCCAGCGACTGCGCGGCCGCCGCGGCCTCTTCGACAAGCGCCGCATTGCGTTGCGTGACCTCGTCCATCTGCGTGACGGCGAGGCTCACCTGCTCGATGCCGCGGCTCTGTTCTTCGGATGCCGAAGCAATTTCGCCCACGATGTCCGAGACCTGTTTGATGGCGAGCTTGATCTGATCCATGGTCGTGCCCACTTCGGTGGCCTGCGTTGCGCCGTCGCGAATCATGGCCACGGAGGAACCGATCAGTTCCTTGATCTCCTTGGCCGCCGACGCGGAGCGCTGCGCGAGGCTGCGCACCTCGCCCGCCACCACGGCGAAGCCGCGTCCGTCTTCGCCGGCGCGCGCCGCTTCCACGGCCGCATTGAGCGCCAGAATGTTGGTCTGGAACGCGATGCCTTCGATCACGCCCGTGATCTCGGAGATCTTCGCCGAGCTGCCGTTGATCCGCTCGATCGTATCGACCATGCTGTGGACCGCCGTGTTGCCGGCGCCGGTGATGTCCGTGGCGCGTGCAGCCAGTGCGTTGGCCTCGCGTGCGTTGTCGGCGTTGTGCCGCACGGTCTGCGTGAGTTGCGTGAGGCTGGCCGCGGTCTCCTGGAGCGACGCCGCCTGTTCTTCGGTGCGTGCCGAGAGGTCCAGGTTGCCGCTCGCAATTTCGCTCGTGGCCACGGTGATCGTTTCCGCCGCGCGCCGGATGTGCTTCACCGTGCCGCCCAGCGCCTCGCGCATGGCGCAAATGCCCTGCATGAGGCTCGACGTATCGCCGCTGCGCGTATCGACCGCCACGGTCAGATTGCCGGACGCGATCTCGTGCGTCACGTGCATGGCATGAACCGGGTCGCCGCCAATCGTGCGTTCGATGCTGCGATTGATGAGCGCGACCAGCAAGCCGAGCGCCGCGGCCACGGCGAGGAACAGCCCGACCGTCACATAGAGCGAGGTGTAGAAGCCGTCCTTGATGTCGTCCAGGTACGCGCCCGTAGAGACAATCCAGTTCCACGGCTCGTAGCGCAGCACGTAGCCGAGCTTCGGCACGGCCTTTGCCGGCATCACGCCGGGACGCGGAAACACGTAATCGACGAAGCCCGCGCCCTGCGGCCCCGTGGCGACCTGTACGAAGGTGACGTAGTGATGCCGTCCGTCCACGTCCGTCACTTTGGAAAGATCGGTGCCTTCCGTTTTCGGCTTCATGGGGTGCATGACCATGCGCGCATTCGTATCGAGCACGAGGAAGTAGCCGTCGCTGCCGTAGCGGATGCCGCGCAGCCGCTCGAGCGCCTGCTTGCGCGCGTCGTCGTCGCTCAGCTTGCCGTCGCGCGCGAGCGCGGCGTACTCGTTGACGATGCCAAGGCCGATCTGCGCGCTGTTGACGAGGTCGACCTTGCGCTCTTCGAGGCGCGTCTCGTATGACAGATAGGCAGCGGACACTGAAATGACGAGCAGTGCCGCGAGACTCGCGATGAGGGGCAGCCAGAGTTTCTGCTTGAAGCCGAGTGTGCGCATGGTGGTTTCGCGTGAGGTTGCATCACCGACGGATGGACCGTCACTTGCGCCTGCTTCTGCGTCAAGGGAGCGATCATTCGACAGACGCTGCCCTGTATTACGGTTTCTCGCCACACGGACTGAAGCGAAATCGTGGCTGGTTCGAGCCCTTTATGACTGGGGTTTTCCCTGCAATCGAGGGTTTATCTGGAGCGGCACCCGTGCCTCGCTCGCGCACGGGTCCATGCTGCACGGGCGGACGGCTTACGGTTGTTCATGCCCCGGCGCCTCGGAACGCGAGGTCTTCACGACCACGCCGTCGGGCGAAAAATGCGCATTGAACATGGCGTCGCGCGACACGCCGCCCTCGTCCCAGTGCCAGCTCCACACCTCTTCCTGACTCAGTGCGTACTGCGCCACCTGGGCCGGCTTGCCGAGCAGGCGCCGCACGTCGTCCTTCGTCATGCCCGGCACCACGCGCGCGATGTTCGCGGCGCTCAGTGCCTGGGTGATCGCGACGAGCCGTCCGTTGGCATCGAAGTCCAGCATGTAGGTATGCGTGCCGTTGGGGCCGCGCGGATATTCGAGACGCGTCGAGCCGTCCTCGTTTTGCCAGACGATCTCGGGTTTGCCGGCATCGCGACGCGCGTCGTCGAGCGTGGACACACCGGGCTGCAGATGCCCGAATGCCATCGGATCGGGCTTGATGGCGTTGACCGCGTCGGCCACCTTCTGCTCGTCGCAGCCGGCCACACAGGTCATGGCGGCACAGGCTGCGAGCAGGGAAATGAAGCGTTTGGGCATGGAAGTCTGTCAGATGCTCCGCGATCGACGCGAAGGGGCGCGAATGGACACGAATCGGCATGCCCGTCCGGACATGAAGAAGACCGGCCGCTAGAAGCGCGTGCCGGCGTGGCAACCGCCGAACGCGGCGCCGTTGGTCGCTGCGCCGCCACAGCCGAAAATGCCGCAGCCGCCCTGCGCGAGCAAGGCGGCTGCGAGCAGAACAACCGTGACGGCTTTTCGCACCGGCATGGGCTCAGCACTCGCCCTTCTTCGCGTGACCCGGCGGGCAATGACGATGGTCCTTGCCATGGCGTTGATGCTCGTTCCACTCGTCGCGGTTCCAGTAGCGGCTGCCGTCGTAGTAGCGATCGCCGTACCAGCCCGGCGACACGACCGCGACCGGCGCGGGTGCGGTCACGACGGCACCGGGCAGGCCGATGTTGACGCCCACCTCCACGGCCTGAGCCGCGAGCGAAAAGGCGGCAGCGGCGCTGAAGCCGGCGAGCATGAGCAGGTGCGATTTCTTCATGATGTTTCCCTGAGACGAGATTGTTTGCGCGGAGGCGAATCCGCTCGCCTCCTGCCGACTGAAAACGCTCGGCACTCCCAGGGGTTGACGCTGCCCGCTCTCGAATCGCGTCACTTGACCATCTTTGACGTTTGCATCGACGCCTGTTCAGGCGTGGCCTTGTCGATTCGACTTCGCACTTGCGCTCCGCGCTTTCACGCGCACCCGCCAGCCACGCCGCTTATGCAAGCCCCTGCAATCGTCCGATGGTTTCCTTCAACTCCGCTTCGAGCTGCGCCATGAGGTCGGCGGCCGGCATCTCGCGCGCGAGCGCCGCGGCCTGGCCTGCCCATTGCGCGCCATAGCCGAATTCGCCCTTCGCTTTCGCCGCCGCGTGGAGCGCCTTGCCCGCGTCATAGGCAATGGGGTAATCGGGCGTGGCGGGGGCCGTCGGCTCGCTGCCGAGTTCCGTGAAGCGGTTCAGCATGGCGCGCGCGGCGCGGCCCGAGATGGCCAGCGTGAGCGTGGTGTGGCGCGCGGCGTCGCCCAGGATCGCACAGCGGTAGCCTTCGTCGATCGACGTTTCGGAACACGCCACGAACGCCGTACCCAGTTGTGCCGCCTGTGCGCCGAGCGCCAACGCTGCGGCGATGCCGGCGCCGTCCATGATGCCGCCCGCGGCGATCACAGGCAGATCGAATTCGCGCACGAGCAGGCGGGTCAACGCGAACGTGCCCAGCTGATCGTCGCGTGCGGCCGGATCGAACACGCCGCGATGACCGCCCGCCTCGATGCCTTGCGCGACGATCGCATCCACGCCGGCACTCGCCACCTGGGCGGCTTCGTCGAGATTCGTCGCGCTCGCGAGCAGCCGGATGCCGGCCGCGCGCAGCTTCGCGATGACCTCCGCCGAGGGCAAGCCGAAATGGAAGCTCACCACAGCCGGCTTTTCGTCGAGGAACACGGCAAGCATGGCCGGGTCCGCGACGAAGCTCGTGTAGATCTCACCGAGTTTTGTGGGCGGCTCTGCGCCATAGCGCTGGAACACGGGCGCGAGCCACTCGAGCCATTGCCGCTCCACCGCGGCGTTGGCCGTAGCCGGCCGATGGCAGAACACGTTGACGTTGAACGGCCTCGCTGTGAGTTCGCGCGTGTCGCGAATCGCCTTGCGCGCGGCCTGCGCGTTCATCGCGCCCACGCCGATGGAGCCGAGGCCGCCCGCGTTCGATACGGCGGCGGCCAGCGCCGGCGTGCCCACGCCGGCCATGGGCGCGAGGATGATGGGTTGATCGATGCCGAGCCGGCGCAGCAATGCGCCCGCCTCTGCCTGCTGGGTCATGTCGCCCTCCTGTTGACCGAACGTGACGGATACCGCGAGCAAGCATACTGCGGCGCGTGCATGCGTGCCCTGACCGTCGCCATCCCGGCGGGCGCGGCATCGGCGCATCGCCGATCAACGGCACCCACCGGCGCAACTGCCGTTCCTCGCGGGAATGTCCGGAATGCCCCCGCGAGGAGCGCGTTACTTCGCGGTGGGCATAGCGAATTCCGCGCCCTTTTCGATGCTTTCGGGCCAGCGCTGCATGATCGACTTCTGCTTCGTGTAGAAGCGCACGCCCTCTTCGCCGTATGCGTGCATGTCGCCGAACAGGCTGCGCTTCCAGCCGCCGAAGCCGTGCCACGCCATCGGCACCGGAATCGGCACGTTGATGCCCACCATGCCCACTTCGATGCGGCGGCCGAATTCGCGCGCCACGTTGCCGTCGCGCGTGAAGCACGCCACGCCGTTGCCGAACTCGTGCGCGTTGATGAGATCGACCGCTTCGCCGAAGTCCTTCACGCGCACGCACGCGAGCACGGGCCCGAAGATCTCTTCCTTGTAGATGCGCATTTGCGGCGTCACGTGGTCGAACAGCGTGCCGCCCGTGAAGAAGCCGTCTTCGTGACCCGCCACCTTGAGGCCGCGGCCGTCCACCACGAGCTTCGCGCCCTCTTCCACGCCGAGGCCGATGTAGCCTTCGATGCGCTGCAGCGCCTCGCGCGTGACGACCGGTCCCATCTCCGCATCGGCCTGCATGCCGTTGCCGATGCGCAGCGTGCGCGCGCGCTCCGCGAGCGCCGGCACGATCTTGTCCGCCACGTCGCCCACCAGCACCGCCACCGAAATCGCCATGCAGCGTTCGCCCGCGGAACCGTAAGCGGCGCCGATCAGCGCATCCACGGCCTGGCCGATGTCGGCGTCGGGCATCACCACGAGGTGGTTCTTCGCCCCGCCCAGCGCCTGCACGCGCTTGCCGAGCCGCGCACCCGTTTCGTAGATGTAGCTGGCAATCGGCGTCGAACCCACGAAGCTCACCGCCTTCACGTCGGGGTGCGTGAGGAGCGCGTCGACCACCACCTTGTCGCCCTGCACGACGTTGAACACGCCATCGGGCAGGCCCGCCTCTTTGAGCAGGCCGGCCATGAAGAGCGAGGCCGACGGGTCGCGCTCGCTCGGCTTCAGCACGAACGTATTGCCCGACGCAATGGCGACCGGGAACATCCAGCACGGCACCATGCACGGAAAGTTGAACGGCGTGATGCCGGCCACCACGCCGAGCGGCT
This sequence comes from Paraburkholderia kururiensis, assembly GCF_034424375.1. NCBI lineage: Bacteria > Pseudomonadati > Pseudomonadota > Betaproteobacteria > Burkholderiales > Burkholderiaceae > Paraburkholderia > Paraburkholderia kururiensis. The sequence continues at coordinate 2,345,359 of NZ_CP139965.1, forward strand.
GGCGCACGGTCCAGTTGTCGATGCCGGTGGACACCTGCTCCGTGTAGTCGCCCTTGAGCAGTTGCGGAATGCCGCACGCGAATTCAATGACGTCGATGCCGCGCGACACTTCGCCCTGCGCATCCGAAAACACCTTGCCGTGCTCGGCCGTGATGATGGCGGCCAGCTCGTCGCGATGCTGGTTCATGAGTTCGAGAAACCGCAGCATGATGCGCGCGCGGCGAATAGGCGGCGTATCGCTCCACTTGGGAAAGGCCGCCTTCGCGCTCGCGACTGCGGCTTCCACATCCGCCGCTTCGCCCAGCAGCAGCTTGCGCGCCCGGGCGCCCGTGGCCGGGTTGAAGACGGGCTGCGAGCGGCTGCCGGTGCCGGCGACCCGCTCGCCATGAATGAAGTGACCGACGTCCGCGCTGTCGTTGTAGGCCTGCATGAGGAGCTCCTGTGCATACGGATTGCGATGCCTGTCAGTGTAGGAAGAGCCGGGCCGTCTGCAAAGGTGCTATCGTTGAACGCGTTGTTTGCCATTGTGAACAATGAGCGTATGGATATCGAAAAAATCGAAGGACTGTGGACCCATCTGCACTGGCTTGCCATGCTCGCCGAACAGGGCAGCTATACGGCTGCGGCCGCGCGCCTCGGCGTCAGCAAGGCGGCCATGAGCCAGCGTATTTCCGAACTGGAGCGGGCCGCCGGCATCTCGCTCGTGCAGCGCACCACGCGCAGCGTGCGGCTCACCGAGGCCGGGCAGCGGCTCGTCGAGAACACGCGGCATCACTACGAGCAGATCGCCGCCAGCTTTGCCAGCGTGCGTGAACTGGCCGGCGTGGCGCGGGGGCTGCTGCGCGTCACGGCACCCGTGGCGTTCGCGCGTCAGCAGCTCGTGCCGCGCCTGCCCGCGTTTCTAAGGGCAAACCCTGAGGTGCGGGTTCAGCTCGAAGTGTCGGACCGGCTCGTGTCGCTCGCGGCCGAAGGGTTCGATCTCGCCATCCGCCACAGCGCCGACGCGCCCGACACCTGCGTGGCGTGGAAGCTGTGCGAGACGCGCTCGGTGATCGTGGCGACGCGCGCGTATCTGCGTCGACGCGGCACACCCAAAGCGCCGGCGGACCTCGCCGGCCACGATTGCCTGTTCTACCCGCGCTCCACGGGCCCCGCGATGTGGTCGTTCGAGCGCCGCGCGCAGCGTCGCGCAGCCACGAAGACGCAAACCAAAGGCGCGTCGAAGCCCGCTGCGTCGCAGGCGGCCGAAACCATCGCGCTGCCCGTGAGTGGCCCGTTCTGTGCGAACAACAGCGAGACGCTGCGCGATGCCGCGCTCGACAACCTCGGCATCGCCCTTTTGCCCGACTTCACCGCCCAGGCCGCCGTGCGGGCCGGCAAGCTCGTCGAGGTACTGCCCGAGTGGCGCATCACCGGCACATTCGCCGACCAGCTTTATGTGCTGCGGCCCTACACCTCGCACGTCCCGCGCGCGGTGAGTCTCTTCGTGAACTATCTGCGCGAGAGCTTTGCCGAGGGCTTCCCGCTCTCGTTGCCCACCTGGCGTCATTAGACGCCGGTCAACTCGCCGCGCGGTTGTCTCCACGCCGCGCTTATTCCCCCCTCTTCACCCTCAAGTCGCCGCGCTCGCGTGCCGTTATCGGGAACGTAGCCGCCGCTTCGGCGAACGCGGCGTGCGGCATTCATCCGACTTTTAGCTTTTCTAAACAAAAGCCCGAAGCCCGCAGCGCCCCGCACGAACCGTCCGCGGCGCCCGCAGCACGTTCTTCGCAAAGACGCACCGACACGAGGCTTGTCGCTCATGAGGAGACCCGTTCCCCCACCGCTCGCCGGCCGACGCGCGCCGGCAGCGGCTCGTGCGTTGCCGCGCCTCGGCGCGCGGCTCGCCCGGCCCTTGCATGCCGCCGCGCCTTCGGAACAGCGCGGCGTCGTCGCCCTCGAATACGCCATCGTGCTCTCGCTCTTTCTCGCGGTCGTGATCGGCATGTTTCAGTTCGGCGTGATCTTCACGACGCAATCGCTCATGGACAACGCCGCGCGCGATGTGGCCCGCCTGATTCGCATCGGCACCTTTACCGGCACGTCGGGCAGTTATTCGAGTGCGCTTACCACGGCCGTCTGCAACGACCTCACGGTGAGCGGCCTCAATCTCGTGCCGTCGTGCTCATCGAAGATCCAGATCTATGTGGCCTCCGCTGCCTCCAGCACACCGGCAGGCAGCGGCTTCAAGACGCTCGCGCCCGCCGCCATCAGCAACGGCGTGATGACGCAAACCAAGGCCTCGCTTTCGCCCAAGTACGACGTGATTCTGGAAATCGGCTATCAGATGCCGTGGGTGGCGGCGTTCTTTTCAGGCAACGCGATGCTTACCTCTACCCTCGCCTTCCAGACGGAGCCCTACTGATGCAGCCGGTTCTGCGCCGCGTGGGCGCCTTCGTGCACGGCTTTCTGCGCAACACGCGCGGCGTGGCGGCGCTCGAGTTCGTCTTCATCCTGCCGCTCATGACGGGCATGCTGTTCGGCATCTACGAAGTCGGGCAATACGCGCGCGTGAACATGCAACTCGCGAACGCGGCCACGTCGATGGCCGATCTCGTCTCGCAGCAGGCCGCAGGCGTGACGGGCGGCACGGCGGGCAGCCTCGGCAACTTCTGCGCCGCGGGCCGGTTGATGATGAACCCGTTCCCCGCCAGCGCGACGTCGGGCGCGGGCTCGTTTTCCGCGGCCATTGCGAGCGTCACGAACTATTCGGCCACGGGCGTCACGGTGGACTGGGAAAGCGACCACGCCTGCACGGTCACGGCCACTGCGCTCGGCGCCACCGCGAAAACGCTGGTCGCGTCGCCCACGAATCTCGTGCCCAATGCGGGCACGCCGGGCGACAGCGTGATCGTCGTGCAGGTGACGTACCAGTACAGCTCGCCGATCCAGTACCTCATTCCGTCTGCGTTCACGCTCACGCAGACGGCCTTCGCCCGGCCGCGCATCACGGGCACGATTGCGTGCGCGGCGCCCTGCTCCTGAGGACCCAGCATGCCGTCCGCCACGATAGACGCGTTGGCCCTGTCCGCCTCGCCGTGCGCCGCCCGAACGCGTTCGGGCGGTTCCTTCCCGCGCCTCGCACGCAACCCTTTTAGCGCCGCCGCCGACGACTCGGGCTCTATCGCCGTCACGTTCGCGCTTCTGCTCATTCCCATGATGCTGATTCTCGGCCTCGTGGTGGACTACGCGCGCATGGTGCAGTGCCGGGCGATCCTGCAGAACGCCGTGGACGAAGCGGCGCTCGCGGGCGCGAGCGTCTTCACCACCTCGGACCAGGGCGCCAATGCCGCCACCGTGGCGGCCAGCTACTTCAATCGCGCGATCTTGCCTGCCACCATGAAGGCCGGCGCGCCCACCGTCACCACCAACGCAAACGGCACCATCAATCCCGCGCTCGGCAGCGCGCCCGCTTACACCGTCAAGGTGTCGGCCAGCGCGACCGTTTCCACCACGCTGCTTTCGATGCTGTTGCCCTCGGTTTCGATGACGGCCACCGGCACGGCGAGCGACCCGGTGGTCTCGGCGAAGCTCGGCTTCACCAACGTCAACTCGGTGGCCTGCGACGGCAACGCCGTTTACCTGTACCAGGTGCCGAAGAACGCGAGCGGCTCCGGCTACGATTTCGGCTCCGTGCCGACGTGGTCCACCGGCTCCGGCGGCAACTACTACGAGATCGGCAACAGCACGGGCGCCGCGCTGCCCCCGGGCCAGGCGCTGCCCACCGTCAGCGCGAACCAGCCGCTCGGTGTGGCGATGGTGAACCAGACCAACGGCAACACCGGCAATTCGGGTTGCGGCGTGACGGTGACGGGCGCGAACTCCTACGGCGCGCCGCACAAGAGCACGCAGACGTTCTATTCGTCGCTGCTGCTGAACGGGCAGCCGCCCACGCAAAATTCCAACTACAACTACACCGTGACGGTCACGCAGAATTCGGGCGGAACCATCACCGCCGTCACGGCTACCGTAGGCGGCCAGACGTGGTCGGTGCCGGTGGCCTCGTCTTCGTACAACAACCTCTCCACCTATCTCGGCATCAATGCGCCCAGCACGGGAAGCTCGAACTGCACCTCGTCGTCCACCACGTCGGGCTCGGGCAAAACGGCGACCACCACGACGGCCTACAACTGCCGCACCCAATACTTCACGTCGGCTTCGTCGTCCACACCCAACTGCGTGCTCTACGTGCAGACGGGCGTGACGCAGAGCTACCTCAGCGGGTTGTCGAATTCGAGTTCCGCGCCCTCTGCGGCGCTCACCAAATGCTTTGCCCCGACCACGGGCGGCGGAAGCTACTCGGCCCCCACCTGCGCGCAGCTTTCGGCGCTCCAGAGCGGCGGTTCGAGCACCGTGCCCGCGGCAGTCTACTGGTGGGACGACGCAGGCGGTGTCGGCCCCGGCGAGCAGTACTACGGGCCCTCCAGCCACTGCTCCGCGACCACGTCGAACGGACCCGGCTATGGCGAAGACTGCCAGTACAAGAACAACTTCTTCGCCATGCAATGCCAGACGACCGGCGGCAGCGGAAGCGGCTTTACCGAGGTGGTGCTGAGTCAGTAGGCGTTCAGGTAGGCCGCTTGCGCGGCACGTATCGCGGCATGCGCAGCATGGACGACGTGAAGTACGTGGTCGTGGAAACCAACGGCGGAATCTCGATCGTCGAGCAGCGCTAACCGGGCGAGGCGCTTCGAAACAGCCTCAGAAGAACCCCGGCATCACGCGATACCGCACGCGGCGCGCGTACTCGCGATAGGCCGGGTCCTTGAGCAGCATCTTTTCCTCCCGCAGCACGCGATAGATCTGCAGCGTCCACAGCGAAACGAGGATCAGCAGATTGCGCACGCCGAAGTTGGCCGCGAGAAACCCCACGTTGGTGATGAAGTAGCCCACATAGATGGGATGACGCAGCAGGCGGTACGGTCCACGCACCACCACGCCGCGGTTGGCGGGCAAGATGCCGTACGAGCGGCGCAGCGTGAGCTTCGCGCTGATCTGCAAGGCCATGCCGGCGATCTGCAGACCGGCCGCCGCCGTCTCGGGCAGCACGCGCCAGCCCGGCGCCAGCTGGAACGCCACGAAGTAGAAGCTCGCGCAGGTCGAAATGACCACGGTGAGCGGATGCCAGTCTCGCTCGCGCGGCACGCGCGTGCAGAGGGCGAGCGCGAGCGTGATCGCCTCCGACACCACGAGCAGCAGCAACGTGACACGCGTGGGGTCGCGATAGAACTGATGCAGCGCCGACGAGACGAACATCGAGAACATCAGCACGGCGGCGAGCCGCACCGCGATTTCGACTGCAACCCGGCCGGGAGTGAGCGTGACGGTCGGCATCTCTGAGGCACAAGCTTCGCCCGCGCGCGCCATGCCCGAGACGTCTACGCCCGAGGCGAGGGTTTCCGATGTGCCGTTCTGCCCTGCCTCGGCTGCCGCCGGTAGCGGCATTGCCGTCGTGGTTTTCATGATCGCTTCACCCTGCCCTGTGGTCTGCCGCGTGTGGCGTCATTGCGCGAGCGGGCCGTTGGCCGCTTGCGTCACGGTTGCTGGGAGCGCGCCCGTTGTTGAGTCCTTTGTCGACTCCTTTGCCGATTCCTTTGCCGCTCCTGCCCTGTTGCCCGCGGGCGCAGGCGCCCGGGTGCCCATCAGCCGCGCGCGCTGCAACGCGTAATAGCGCAGATTATCGTCCACGGACGCTTTCGGCAGGTCTTGCCTGAGCAGTTCCGCGGCGGCCTCGGTGTTGCCGAGCAGGCCGTACGCCAGCGCGAGATCTTCGCGGGCCTGGGGCGGCGCCGACGGAAAGCGCGTCACGTCGAGCAGCACGTTGGCGCCCTCGCGCGGATGCCCGCTCAGCACGAGCGAAAGCCCCAGGTTGATGCTGAGCATCGGGTCGCCCGGATTCGCCTTGAGCGCGCCGCGCAGCACGTCTTGCGCGCCCGCGTGGTCGCCGGCGAGGTCGAGCGCGGCACCGAGGCCCGCGCTCGCGAGCGCGTCGTTGGGCTTGAGCGCGAGCACGCGACGGAAATTCGCCGCGGCATCGGCCAGGCGCCGCTGATGCATCGCCACGCGCGCCATGCCGATGAGCGGCGCGGCGTTGGCCGGCTCGATCCGGCTCGCCTTCTCGAAGTACACGCCCGCGCGCGTGAAGTCGCCCACGGCATAGAGCGTGTTGCCGAGGCCCGTGAGGCCCGGCACCGAATTCGCGTCGGCCTTCACGATGCGGCTGTAGATGGTGGTCGCCATGTCGAGATTGCCCGACTCGAGCGCCGTCTCGGCAATGCGCAACTCGCTCGCCGTGGACGGCGTGCCGCGCGGATCGAGCGGACGGATCTCGGTGGCGTGCTGCGTCACCGTGGTCGTGCAGGCCGCCGTGAATGCTACGCAGGCGAGGGCCGCCGCGCGAAACAGAAGATGGGCTTTCATTGCGATGCCAGCACCCGTATGAGTTGAATGACGGACGGCCCCGCCGCAATCACGACGACGGCCGGCAGAATGAAGATCATCATCGGCACCACCATCTTCGGCGCGAGCTTGGCGGCCTTTTCTTCGAGCGTGACGAGATGCGCGAGCCGCTCGGCACGCGACAGCGTGCGCAGCGCATGCGTGATGGGCGTGCCGTAGCGCATGGCCTGGATCAGCGTCGAGATGAGCGCGCGGATGGACGGCAGATCGATGCGGTCGGCGAGACCCTGCAACGCGCGGGTGTTGTCGCCGGAGAGTTGCAGTTCGTCGGCCGTGAGCGAGAACTCGCCCGAGAGCGGCACGCAGATGTCGGCCAGTTCGTCCGCCACGCGCCGGATGCTGACGGCAAGACTGTTGCCCGCGTTCGTGCAGATCACGAGCAGGTCCAGCGCATCGGGCAGGTAGGCCGACATGAGCTTGCGGCGCCGCGAGGCGGTGAAGGCCAGCACGTATTCCGGCAACACCTGCCCGATCACGAACGCGATCAGCATCATCGCGCCGCGCACGGCGGGATAGTGGCCCACGTTCGGCACATGCGAGCCGAGCATCACGGCCAGCGTCGCGAACGAAAGCGCCATGACGAACTTCATCGCGAGCAGCACGGAGACCGCATGACGGCTGCGATATCCGCCGCGCAGCATTTCCTTTTGCAGCTTCGCGCGATACGCCACGTCGAAAAACGGCAAGCGGTCGCCGATGCGCGCCAGCCGGTGCGTGAGCCGCGTGCGCCAGCTGCCAGGGTCGTCGGTCACGTCGGCATGCACGCGCTCGGCGCGCTGCGAAAGCGCGGCCTGGCGCGCGCGCTCCGCAATGCGCCCGCGCAGCCCGCCGTGCTTGCGCACCCACCACAGCGCGAGCGCGCCGAAGAGCGCGAGCAGCATCAGCAGATTGACGAGGGTTTCGGTGTGGTTCGGGCTCATCGCATCGTGTTCAGCTTCGACATCTTCGTGATGAGCGCGACGCCTATCACCACCGACACCACGGCATAGGTCAGGATCTTCGTGCCCGTGGGCGTCTGGAACAGCACCATCACGTAGCTGCGGTTGATGAGGAACATCAGCAGCAGGATGAGCGGCGGAATCACCGCGAGAATGCGCGTCGTGATGCGCGCTTCGCCCGTGAGCGCGCGGGTCTTCTGGCGGATCTCGCGGCGGCTGCGCACGATGCCCGCGAGGTTCTCCAGCGTTTCGCCCAGTTGCCCGCCCGTTTCGCGCTGCAACTTCAGGCACACGCAGAAAAACGAGAAATCCGCGATGCCGATGCGTTTGGCCGCCGTGGAGAGCACTTCGTCGAGGTCGAGCCCCACCTGCAACGCGTCGCCCATCAGCCTGAACTCCTGGCGCAGCGGCTCTTCCACCTCGTCAGCCGCCGTGCTGATGACGTGCGTGACCGGTACGCCCGCGCGCACGGCGCGCACAAGCAGGTCGATCACGTCGGGAAAGCCGTCCAGAAAGCGCCGGCGGAAACGGTTCACGAGCCAGCCATAGGTCTTTATCGCCGCGAACACGGGCATTTCGATGGGCAGGAACACGGCGACAGCGGTGGGCAGCGGCATGAGCGCGACCATGACGAGAGCCGCTATCTCCGCCGTGAATGCCACGCCCACCACGATCTTGAGGCCGCGTCTGCCGGCCACGGTACGCAGACGCGCGAGCTTCGGCGCGGTCCAGCGCGCCCATGCGCTTTCGTAGCGCTCCACCTTGAAGAGGTCCGCGTGCTGGCGGCGCGTCTTGCCGTCCACCTTCTTCGTGCGCCGCGCCAGGTCGAACGTCGTTTCCATGCGCGCGTGGACGCGCGCGGCGGGCAGCTTGCGGCGCATGTCCTGCACGATCAGCCACATCAGCCCGCTCACGATGGCAATGCCGAACGTCGCGACGGTGACGAGGTCGATGGGGTTCATGGCTTCATGGCCTCCAGCAACTGCTCTTCGAGACCGTAGTAGGCCGCGCGCGGCGCAAAGGCCGGCCGCACGGGCGCGCACTCGAACTCGCCCTTCACTTCCTCGCTGTAGGCGCTCGCGTCGTAGCGGAACGTGAACAGGTCCTGCGTGATGATGACGTCGCCTTCCATGCCGACCAGTTCCGTGATGCGCGTGACGCGCCGCATGCCGTCGCGCATGCGCTCGATCTGCACGATCATGTGCACCGCGCTCGCAATCTGGCGGCGAATGGAAAAGAGCGGCAGGTTGCCGTTGGCCATCATCACCATGCTTTCCAGACGCGTCACGCCGTCGCGCGGCGAGTTCGCGTGGATCGTCGTCATGGAACCGTCGTGGCCCGTATTCATGGCCTGGAGCACGTCGAACGCTTCGGGCCCGCGCGTTTCGCCGAGGATGATGCGGTCCGGCCGCATCCGCAGCGCATTGCGCACGAGGTCGCGCTGCGCCACGGCGCCGAGTCCCTCCGTGTTTTCGGGACGCGTTTCGAGGCTCACCACGTGCGGCTGCACGAGTTGCAGTTCGGCGGCGTCTTCGATGGTGACCACGCGCTCGCCCGCATCGATGAAGTGCGAGAGCGCGTTGAGCAGCGTCGTCTTGCCCGAGCCCGTGCCGCCCGACACGAGAATATTGAGGCGGCACGTGCTCGCAATCTTGAGCACCGTCGCCATGGCGGCGGAGAGATTGCCCTGCTGCGTCATGCGGTGCAGCGTGATGTTGCGCTTCGAAAACTTGCGGATGGAGATGGAGGCGCCGCGAATGGCGAGAGGCGGCAGCACCACGTTCACGCGGCTGCCGTCGGCCAGACGCGCATCCACCATCGGGCTGCTTTCGTCCACGCGGCGCCCCACGCCCGCGGCAATGCGCTGCGCCACGTTGATCACGTGCGCGTTGTCGCGGAACTTGCAGGTGGTGAGTTCGAGCCGCCCATGCCGTTCCACGTAGACCTGGTCGGGGCCGTTCACGAGCACGTCCGTCACGGTCTCGTCGGCGAGCAGCGGCTCGATGGGGCCCAAGCCGAACATGTCGTTGAGCAGTTCGTCGACGATCTGCATCTGCTCGGCCATCGTCATGTTCAGATGCTCGCGCTCCGCAATTTCGAGCACCAGTTGCTCGACGCCGGGCTTCATCTGCTCGCGCGTCTTGCCGACGGCAGCCGACGCGTTCATCGACGCGAACACGCCGCTGCGAATCACGCGGAAAAGATCGGAGCGCACGAGCGATTCGGCGTTGTCCGCCTGCGGCGAACGCGCGGACGGCATCTCGCGCACGACGAGCAGTTCCGCGAGCGGCGGCGCCGACGCCGACGCGGCGCCCGCCCTGCTCTCTTCGAATTCCGCGACGCGCTTTTTCTGGCCGAACATCAACGCTTCCTCAAGAGACGAAAGCGCGGCGCGCGCTTCGGTGCTTCAGCGGGACGCTGGCCCGTGAGGTCGCTCGCGATGCGCCGCACGGTCTGATTGAATCCGTTGGGCGCGCGCTCGCGCGGCGGCTCGCCCAGGTTCTCGGCCACGGTCACGGCCTTCGCCTCGTACGGAATTTCGTGCAGCACCGAACGGCCCACCGCCGCCGTGAAGTCGGCGAGTTCCACCTTGCCGGCGCTGGCGGGCGAGACGTTGTTGACGAGCAGCGACGTGATGGGATTGTTGTCGCGGTCTTCCACGAAACGCAGCAGACGCACCGCCTCGCGCGTGGAGTGCACCGAGCGGTCGGCCACCAGATACACGCGCGAGGCGTGATCGAAGGCCTCGTTGCCGAGGGCTTCGGCCGGGGCCGCCACGTCGAGAATCACATAATGGAAGCTGTCGCACAGTAATGCGAGCAGACGCGCGAGCGCGCCGGGCTCGTACGGATGCGGCGCGCCGTAGTCGAGTTCGGCCGACAGCATGAAGAGCCGCGTGCCGTGCGGGACGAGCGTGCGCTCCACGTATTGCGGATCGATACGGTGCACGTTCTGCAGCACGTCGAAGAGACCGTTGTTGCTCTGCGCGCCCAGCATGCAGTTCGCCGCGCCGCTGTAGAGGTTCAGATCGACGTACGCGATGCGCCGGTGCGTTTCTTCCGCAAGATGCCGCGCCACGTTGAGCGCAACGGTGGTCACGCCCACGCCGCCGCGGGTGCCCGCGAACGCGATGGTCTTGCCGGCGCGCGCCAGCATCACCTGGTTCACCACGCCGTCGGTCACGTTGACCGTGCGCTTGATGAGCTCCACCGTGAGCGGCTTCACCAGATAGTCGCGTACGCCGATCTTGAGCAGGCTGCGAAACAGGCCCACGTCGTTGCGTTCGCCGAGCGTCACCACCTGCACCGAGGGTTCGCATACTTCCGCGAGCCGGCCCAGATCGGAGAGCGGCATCACGCAGCCTTGCAGATCGACGAGCAGGAACTGCGGCGAGCGGTCGAGCTTCGCGAGATGGGCGATTGCGTCGTCGATGGTGCCCACGGCGATGTACGTGTGCGGCATCGCCTGTTCGAGCACGTAGTTCTTCAGCACCTGTTCCGTGGCCTTGTCCGCGACGAACGCCACGAAGTCGGCCGCGCGCGCGGCGCTGCGGGGCTTCGGGAGAATGGAGGGCATCGTGCTCATGGTGGCCTCTAATGTGGCGTGCGTTATCTCGCGTCGCGCGACGTGGTCGGGTCGAGCGGCATCACCTTGCCCGCCTCGTAGCGACGCACGGCGGAGGCTGCCGTCGCCGCATCGGCGGGACCGAGCGGCTGCGGTGCCACGAGGTCGCGCGGATTGGCGATCTGCGCCGCGAGATTCGTGTACGTGGCGCAGCCCCATGCCATGCGCGGACGCACGTGCCCGGCATCGATCAGCACCGAGGCGCGCGAAAGGCTGTCGCAATCGGGGGGCGCCACGGTGTTGCCGCGCAGCGTGAGCACCGAGGTGTCCGGCATGTCGCGCGGCGGATGAAAGCAGCCGGCGAGGCTTGCCGCGCAGGCCGCCATCGCGAGCCAGCGAACGGGTTGCAACGGAAAAGATGCGCGTGTCATGGCGGGCCTCTCAGTAGACATAGCCGGCCGCGCCCACGAGGCGCGGTTCCGCGCTGCTCGCCGCGCTCTCGCCCGCGGCAGGCCCGAAGCGCCGGCCGAAGCTGTATTCGATGTCGTTGGCCGGCGACTCCAGCGATTCGAGCGGCGAGCGCAGGCGTGCGGCCTGGGTGGGCTGCACGATGTACGGCGTCACCATGATCACGAGCTCGGTCTTGTTGTTGAGGTAGTTCGTGGACGAGAACAGCTTGCCGAGAATCGGAATCGAGCCGAGGCCCGGCAACTGCGAAACGGTGTCTTTCGTCACGCTTTGCAGAAGACCCGCAATCGCGAAGCTCTGGCCGCTGCCGAGTTCCACCGTGGTATCCGCGCGGCGCACGGAGAGCCCCGGCACCGTGATGCTGCCCGTGGTGACGCTCACCGACGTATCGATCTGGCTCACTTCGGGGCGCACCTTGAGGCTGATGCGATTGTCGGCGAGCACGGTGGGCGTGAAGTCGAGCTTCACGCCGAACTGCTTGAAGTCGACCGTGATGGCGCCGTTCACCTGCGAGACCGGAATCGGAAATTCGCCGCCCGCAATGAAGCTCGCCGTCTGCCCCGAGAGCGCAACCAGATTCGGTTCGGCCAGCACGGTAAGGAGCCCTTCCTCGTTGAGCGCGTCGATCAAGACCTGGATGTTGCTGTGGCCGGTCTGAAATGCGCCGAACAGCGAGAACGCATTGTTCGTCGGCAAGTTGAACGTCGTCGTGCCATTGGTCGTCGTCGTGATCGGGCGGCCGCTGAACACGCCGCCGAACCAGTGGCCCGCGGCGTTGCCGAGCGACTGCCAGTTGATGCCCAGTTGCTGCGTAACGTTGCGATCCACTTCCGTGATGCGCACGAGCAGTTGCACCTGGAGCGGCCGGCCCACCGTCATGCGGTTGACCAGCACCTCCTTGTCGTCGAGCCACGGCGTGACCGCCTGAATCACGGCGTCGGCGTCGGCGGCGTTCGCGGCGTCGCCTGCAATCTGGAGCGACCCCAGCCCTTCCGTCACAGAGAGCTTCATGTTCGGAAAGCGCGTGGCAAGCGCGGCGCGCAACGCGTCCGTGTCGCGCGAGACGGTGATCGTGCGCTGCAATAGCGTGCGGTTGTTGGGGCCGAGCACATAGAGCGTCGTGGAGCCGCTCTTCTTGCCGAGCACGAACACGGCGCGCGGCGACGGCACGTGGACGTCGGCCACGTTCGGGTCCGCGACGAAAACCGAAGTGGCATCTTCGTTGAGCCGCAGCAAGGTGCCCTTGCCCGCAGTGACGGCGAGCGGTCCGTTTCCATATGCGAGCGGTTCGGCGTGTGCCCCGTTCGCTTCGCGCTGGGCGCCTGACGTGGCCGCGTCCTTCTTGCCCGCGCCGACCGGCTGACCAGCGACGAGGGCCACGCCCTGGGGCGCCGCAGCCTGCGCGGACGCGATGCACGTCAGCGCGGCCACGGCACACCCTGCCGCCCAGACGAGCGCGCGGCATGCCGCGCGTCGCGTTCCGGCGTGCGGCGCGGCGAAGCGGATCGGACTGTACGGCTTGCTCATGCTTCGGATCCCTGAGAAATGCGCCATCCGCGTCAACGCGTGGGTTGCTCGGGTGCGCCCGGCGACGGCGGCGGGCCGCCCGCGGGCAGGCTGGGGTTGCCCGGAAGTGCCGCGGCAGCCGCCACCGTCGAAGGCAGCGGCGGCGTGCCGGCACTGCCGCCGCCCAGGCTGTCCGAGCGTTCCGAGCCGCGATAAATGACGACGGACTTCGGCGCAGGCGCCACCGCGGCAGGCGCGCCTTGCGGAGCCTGGGACGCATGCGGCGACGGCAGTTCGCGCACGGCGCTCGATATGTCGCCGGCCCAGACTGGCCGCGCGTGCAGCGGTCCCGAGGCCGGTACGGCGGAGGCCGCATCGGGCTCGCGGCTCGCCTTCGCGAAGCTGCGCAGCGCGAACGAGAGGCTGCCCAGGCGCGCCGCGACCGACACCACTTCGGCCATGTGCGGCGTCACTTCCAGCGTTACGGTGCGGGCGCGGCTGTTGGCGTCGGGCGTATCGCTACTTTTCGGACGACTGAGTTCCGAACCCACGGCGAGCACGCGCACGCGCTCCACGACGGTTTCACTCGATACGGCAAGGTCCGGCGAATCCGTGCGGCGGTCCATCTGCTGCGTGAGCAGCAGGTCCACGTAATCGCCCGGCTGGATCAGGCCGGCGTTGCCGGAGACGTCGTCGATCGCCACGGACACCGCGCGCATGTCCGGCTTGAGCGTGGCCGCGAGGAAGCCCGGCGCGCTCGGCAGGATCACGTCGTCCGGGCCCAGCACAGTGCCGGCCGCAGCGGCGTGACGCAGCAATGCGCCCTTCAGCTCGTTGGCGTTCGGTGCGTTCGCGATGACGGCGCCCGCCGGCACGTTGGCCGAGGGCACGTCTTTCCAGGCGAGGTCGTCGTCGCGCAGCAGCAGACCCTGCGGCAAATCGGCCGCGCTCACGCGGATCTTCACGGTGGGCACCACCTGCGCCCCGGGATGCGAGATGCTCGCCACCACCGTGCGCACGATCAACGCGATCAGCACGGCGCCCACGAGCAACAACAGAATCTTGATGATGTTCGACACGGCGGGTCCCCTCCTATCGCACAGCCAGCAGCGAGAACCACGCGGGCAGACCGATCACGGCCGTGCCGCCCGCAGCCAGCGCCACGCCATACGGCACGCCGCGCGTGCCCGAAAACATCGCGAGCGCCCGCACCGCTCGCGCACGATGCCGCGGGTCCAGGCGCTGCGTCGCGAGGCTCAGAAGCGCGACCACGGTGCCGCTCACCGATATCAGCACGAGCGCCGGCCACGAAAGCGGCGGGCCGGCCCACAGAAAGACAGCGGCGGCCAGTTTGGCGTCGCCGCCGCCCATCCAGCCCAGCGCGAACAGCACGGCACAGACCGCGAACACCACGCAGGCCAGCGCCACATGGGAGAGCACGTCGGACGCGCTGCGATGAACCGCAAGCGCATCCGCAAAGAAAAGCAGCCCGAATGCGAGCACGGAGCGCGTGGGCAAGCGTCGCGCACGAACGTCGATGACGGCGAGCGAAAACAGCACGGCCAGCGCCACGGCCCGCAGGGCAAGAGAAACTAACGGCATGATGCAAGCAGGGGAACCAGCACGCTGGCAGACTCCCCTCCCAGACGAATCAGCTCGCCGAAGCCGTGGTGATCTTCGTAAAGAGATTCGTGAACAGGGTGCCGATGCTGGTGTCGAACGCGGTGCCGACAGCGGTCAGCGCGACTGCAACGATGCCTGCCATGATCGCGTACTCCATGGCGCTCACGCCACGTTCGTCGCGGACAAATGCCTTCAGAAGTTTGCGCATTTGAGGTTCCTTTTCCCAGGGAGTTGAACAAGGGCGGCCCTCCTGGTGTCCGTAAAACGATTACGGAAATACGGACCCACGATGGCTAGGCAAGTTAACGGCGAGCCCTTTTTTATCTTTAGGAATACGAGATGAAGGATCGTTTTCCCTGGTATGGAGGCGACAAGAAACGTAGGTGTTCTATTTGATTCATATCAACGTCTCTCTTGCGCAATTGCCGTGACGTGCAAGGTCGGGCGTGTGGCCACGTGTGGCGCAGCGTTCGATACGACGAAGAGCGCGATTGGGACGCGAGTGGGGGCGCGCTTAAATTGGCCTTCTAGTTCAAGGCCAAGACACTATGATCCGACGAATTGGCTCGTCCCAAAACGGCACTTTTTCCCGCACATCGTTTTGGACTTCGAAAAAAGCGAACCGTGCATGGAACACCAGTTTCGGCCCGCGCCTGGTGTTTTCCCTGGTGCGACGCTTGCCCGCCCTTTCCAGCGACGACGCTACGAATCGCCGCACTGGCAAGCCGTCTTTCGCACTGGGCGAGCGATACGCAAAACGAAAAACGGGCGACCGGTGGTGAACCGGTCGCCCGTCGTACATCGGAAATGTGGCTCGTGCCGTGCGCCCCCGGCGTGCGGGGACGGACCTGAGTCAGGCCGCGGCGGCCGTGATCATCGTGGGCAGATACGCCTGCAGATATTCCTCGAACTCGTCCTTGACCTCGGGATGGCGCAGCGCGAATTCCACCGTCGCCTTGAGGTAGCCGATCTTGCTGCCGCAGTCGAAGCGCGTGCCGTGATAGCGGTACGCCAGCACCTGTTCTTCGGCAAGCAGCGATTGCAGGGCGTCGGTCAGCTGAAGCTCGCCGCCCGCACCGGGATTCAGCGCGCGAATGTGCTTGAAGATGGTCGGCATCAACACGTAGCGACCCACCACGCCGAGATTCGAAGGCGCCACTTCGGGCGCCGGCTTCTCGACGATGCCCGAGAGCTTGATGACGTCCTCTTCCCATTCGCGGCCGTCCACCACGCCATAGGAGCGGCTGTGCTCGCGCGGAATGGTCTCCACGCCCACCACCGAGCTGTGATAGTGGTTGAAGACGTTGACCAGCTGCTTCATGACAGGCGTCGTGCTGTGCAGCAGGTCGTCCGCGAGAATCACGGCGAACGGGCTGTCGCCCACGAGCTTTTCGGCGCACAGCACCGCATGCCCGAGACCCAGCGCTTCGGGCTGGCGCACGTAGAAGCAGTCCACGTGACTCGGCTTGATACTGCGCACGAGTTCGAGCAGCTTGTCCTTGCGGCGCGCTTCGAGTTCTGCCTCGATCTCGTACGACTTGTCGAAATGGTCTTCAATGGCGCGCTTGCTGCGGCCCGTCACGAAGATCATCTCCGTGATGCCGGCTGCGATCGCCTCTTCTACCGCGTACTGGATCAGCGGTTTGTCGACGATGGGCAGCATCTCCTTCGGGCTTGCCTTGGTAGCGGGCAGAAAGCGTGTCCCGAGACCAGCCACAGGAAAGACAGCTTTGGTAACTTTTAGCATTACAGGTATTCCCCCATCGATTGCCGATATACGGCACGCCCGTGCAGCGGCGAGCCGGCATCCCCGAGAAGACTGGTGGAAGTTATTTTTGTGGCATTGCGTATTCATTGCCTGTCCGAATACGCTAGCAGGAAAAAAACAGGCGGTATGCGCGGAACCGAACCGATGCGGTGAGCGCCGCCGGAAAGATTTGCGCGTGCAGAAAGGACGACGCAGCACGATTTTCCGGCCAGAAGAGCCCGAGCGGCATAATCGATACGAAATGCCACGCATACCCGAGCGGAATGCCAGTCTACTCGGTTTCATCGGCTTCAGGCAACTTGCCCGAAGACGTCGTGAAGCGCCTGATCGGCTCGTTACGCAAGGCTTCCCGATAGGCCGACGCGGCCACGAGAATCAGGATGACGGCAATGCCCGCCAGCAGATGCAGGTTCATAGCTTTACCCTTGAACAGAAGAATCCGAGATTCGCCGAGATTCACCGGGAATCACGTTAACACGAAAAAAAGGGCAAATAATTCCGTCGGGAATCCGGATGAAAAGGCCGTGCTTTTTTTGAATGCCTTATTCCATGCACACGCCATCGCATTGAGTGACAGCGCGATTTTTTATCGATTTTTTCACTGCATTTTTGGCCGCCCCGCTGCACTACGATTGAGCCAGGCGCTCGAGGGCGCCGGTCACCCTCCCGTCATCCGTCACCGAGGACCCGAATGAGCGATCCCGCACTCGATGCCGCCGGTTCGTCCCTGCGCGTCGCCGCTGTCCGCGAAACCGTGGGCGACACGCTGCGTGTCGATACGGCAGCCGGCAAGGAGCACCTCATCGATGCCATGCGCGGCTTCGCGGCGCTGCTGGTCGCCTACTTTCACTGCCGCCAGGTGGTGTGGGTCGGCATGCAGAGCTTCCATCAAACCATGGGGCATTCGCTCTCCCCTGGCGCCATTGCCGCGTGGCTGACGCTGCCCGTTGCGTGGGGCTCCGCGGGCGTGCCGATCTTTTTCGTGATCAGCGGCTATTGCATTCATCGCGGCGCCGCGCAACGGCTTGCCGCACAACCGGCTTACCGGCTCGACACCCTTAATTTCTGGGCGCGCCGTTTCGCCCGCATCTATCCGGTGCTGCTGGCCGCCCTGATTCTCACGTTCCTGCTCGACTCCGTGAGCCTGCAACTGCCGCCCGTGAGCCACAAGATTCGCGACATCGGGCTGGAGGCGTTCCTCGTCAATCTGTTCTCGCTGCAAGGCGTGGCCGGCAAGACCTATGGCTCGAACGGCGCGCTGTGGACCCTCTCGCTCGAAGTCCAGTTCTACGCCGTCTATCCGCTCGTGTTCGCGCTCAGAAAGCGCATCGGCATGCCGGCCATCGTGGCGCTGGTCGCGCTCGTCAACGTGGCGTCGGCCTGGCTGCTCGAGCGGCACGATCTGCAGTTCTTCACGTCGTACTGGCTTTCGTGGATGCTGGGCGCGTGGATTGCCGACGCCGGGGCCATGCGCTCCGCTTCGGCGTCAAGTGCTACTGCGCCGCGCGCACAGCCGTCGCGCCTCTGGTATGCCGCCGCGGCCGCACTCATCGTGCTGGGCTGCGGCGCGTTCCACTTCGGCCAGTACGGTGCGTTCCAGCTTTGGGCGGCGGGGTTCGCGTGCTGGCTCTATGCGGCACTCGCCCGGCAATCCGCAAGCCGCGGCGTAGCGGCAGGCGCTGGCAACGGCGCGCCGCACCTCGCACTCGGTGTGCTCTCGCGTTTCGGCGACTTCAGCTACTCGCTCTATCTGATCCATCTGCCCATCTTCGTGCTGCTCGGTTCAGTGTTCTTCCGCTCCGAACTGCAGCTTGCGATCTGGCCGTCGTTCGCGTTCATGCTCGCGGTGCTGCCTGTCGCGTGGCTCTTCCACCGCCTCGTCGAGCTGCCCGCCATGCGCTGGTCCGCGAGCCTCAAGCCTCGCGCGGCCAAACCGCGGGTAACGCCTCAAGGCGTCCAGCGATAGACCACGAGGCTCGATCCGTTGTAGTTGTCCTTGGTAATCACGTATTCGCCCGTCGAGCGCAAATAGGCGCGCACGCCATACATGGAGTCCACGTCGTTGCCCACATCCATCGCGCTCGTGTTGGTGTTCACGAGCGTGGTGGTGAGCGCGCCGGTGTTGAGGTCGAACACGTCGATGTTCGGCACGGTGTGCACGTAGCCGAGGAACAGATAGTGGCCCGCGGCTGCCATCGACTTCGCATTGGCGCTCGTCAGGTTGATCACCGGATTCGGCGTCGTGGTGTTGCCGGCGTTCCACCCGTGATACACCTCGATACGCGTGCTCATCGCCGTCCAGTCCCAGCTGCCAGCAATGCCTTGCGCGAGGATCATCGTGTCGCTTTCGGGCAGGTAGATGATGCGCGTGAGCGGACGAATACTCGTCGGAATGCGGATCGTGACGGGCGCGCCCCACGTGGGCTTGCCGCTCGCGTCGAAACCGGTGAGCGGATAGTGGTAGATGTGGTTCGTGCGATCGAGGCCGGCCCAGATGTCGCCGCGGCTGTCGATGCAGAAGCCGCCTGTTACCTGCCGCGTCGTATTGAACGCGGTGCCCGGCAGCGACCCGTCCGGTATCGCGACGTAACCGCTCGCCGGGTTGAAGTGATAGAAGTTGAAGGCGCCGGGGTTCTGGCCCGACGCGACGAGAATGCGGTTGCCGTTCACGGCCACGAGCTGCCCGAAGTGCTGGCCGCGCTGCGTGTCGTTCATGTCGAGGCGCGGATCCGTTGGATAGGTGAACGGATCGATGGTGTTCGCCACGTAGGTGCCGCCCGCTGTTCCCGTGTAGACCTCGTTGCCGCTGTAGAACAGCGCGCCGTCGGTCACGGGGTCGGGCGCGGCGGCAGCCTCGAAATTGAGCGCCTGCAGCTTCCAGCGCAGATTGCCGGCCGGGTCGTACGAGTGAATGTCGGTTGCGCCGTTGCGGCCCAGGTCCCAGCCGCCGCCCCAGGGGTTGTTCAGCACGTAGAGATTGCCCGCGGCGTCCTTGCTGATACCCACCACGCGCGTGAACCGTTTCGCGCCCACCTGCCCTTTCACGCCGGTCGTACTGTCCAGGTAGCCGCCCGTCACGCCGAACGTGCCCACGAGCGTCGGCGTACCCGCGACGCTGTAGAGCTTGATGTTCATGTCCGGCCCTTCGTCGCCCACCATCAGTTGACCTGACGATGCGTCGAAGTACAGCGCCGACGGGCGCGCGTTCGTTGCCATCTGGATCGTGTTGAGCAACTGGCCGCTCGGGCTGAACCCGGTCACGGCGCCCGTGCTCTGCTGCGCGACCCAGAGGTTGCCGCTGCTGTCCACGGCCAGTGCGCCGGGGCCCGTGATGTTGATGTCGCGCTGCCAGGTGCCGTCGGTGGTGTACACGCGCACACGGTTGCCGGGGAAATCGCTGGCGTAGAGCAGCGAGCCCGCGGTGGCGAGGCCGGTGATGACGTCGCCGCGCGTAACGGCATTCCACGCGCTCACCTGAATCAGCAGGTCGCGCGTGCCGGTGGTGCGGTTATAGCGGCCCACTGCGCCGCTGCCGTACGCGGTGCTGTACTGGAGCGCCGCAAAGAGGGACGTGACGTTGCCCGTGATCGCGCTGCCCTGGAACTCGCTATGAATGCCGATCGAGCCCATGCTCTGACCGTTCTGGTAGATCGCGACGCCGCCTTCGTTCTCGTCCCAGAGCGACGAGGTGTAGATCACGCCTTCGGGCGAAACCCACATGGAGCGCGCCCCGTTGCCGACGTGTGCGGCGATCGTGCCGTAGGTGTTCGCAAGCCAGTCGGTGGTGTATTGCGCGTGAGCCTCGGGTGCGATAGCGATCACCGTACCGACGGCGGTTGCCATCGCGACGGCCATCGTCGCGCGAGCAACACGTGTGAGGTTCGACCGAATTCGTTCAGGAATCCTGATAGCGCACGGCTGCCCGGTGGTTTCGCCGGCGCGCTGGCGCGTCTCTCTCTTCTTCTGCTTGTTCTGTCCCGCCACCATGACCGATGCTCCGTGATTGACGCTACCGCTTCGCTACCCTTTCGCTTTCGCGGCCGCTACTTTTCGCAAAATGCGTTCCACGCCGTCCACATACGTCTTCGTGCCGAAGCGGCGCCGTGCGGTCTGCAAGCCGTTGGCCACCAGCCGCTCGCGCAGCGCGGCATCCGCGCGCAGTTCGGCAAGCGTGTCGGCCAGCGCGTGCGCATCGCCGGGCGGGCACAAGAGGCCGTTCACGCCGTCATCCACGATCTCCAGTACGCCGCCGTCGCGTGCGGCCACGACCGGGCGCGCGGCGAGCATGCCTTCCACCACCACGCGCCCGAAGGGCTCGGGCGTGATCGAGGTGTGCGCGACGACATCCACCGCCCGCATGCAGGCCGCGATGTCGCGCTGAAAGCCGAGAAAATGCACGCGCTCGCCCAGGCCCTTCGCGAGCACGTAGGCACGTAACTCCGCTTCGTAAGCGTCTTCGCCAAAGAGCGGCGCGCCCACCAGCACCGCGTGCATCTGCGGGTTGAGCACCATCGCTTCGAGCAGCACGTGCTGCCCTTTCCAGCGCGCGAGGCGGCTGAACGAGCCGACCAGATACGCGTCCAGCGGCAGCCCGAGGCGCGCGCGCAACCGCGCGGGCGGCATCTCGCGCAGGGCTTCGAACGGCGCTTCGTCGATGCCGTTGAACACCACGTCGATGCGCGTTTCGTCGAACTGCGTGAGCGCGGCGAACGCTTTCGCCGAGGCCTGCGAGTTCGCGATGACGTGCGCGATGCCGAGCTTCGCGCACCATTTGATGATGGTGCGCTGCGCCGCGCCGAAATGCGCGGGGCTCACGATGTCGCGCAGATGCCAGACCACGGGCCGCTTCGCGAGCCGGCCCGCCAGCGCGCCGATCACCATTGCGCGCTGCGTGTTGGCATAGATCACGTCGACGCGCTGCGCGCGTTGCGCGGTCTTGCGCACGAGCCCCACGACACTCGCCAGCACCTTGCCCTTCGGCAACGCACGGCCCTGCTTGCGCACGGCACGCAGTGCGCCCGCTTCGAGCACGTTGACCGTGACGCCCGCCGCATCCAGCGCCGTGCGGAACGGTCCGTCTTCGAACAGCACGACTTCGATACGTTCGCGCAGCGCCTTCACGATTTCGAGCAACGAAAGTTCGGCGCCGCCCAGCACGCCGCTCTGGTCCACCGCGAGCACGCGTAGCGCGCGCGAGGCGGCAGATGCTTTCGCGTCGTTAAGCGGCACCCCACCCGGTGCCGGCAGCGTCACACCTTCGAGTGCAGGCACGGCCGAGCGCACGAGCGAAAAGAAGCGCTCGCGAAAATGCGTCACCGAAAAGCGCTCGGCATTGGCGCGACAGTCCGCGGGCGAGAACGCGCGCGCGTTCGCTTCGAATGTTTCCACTGCGGCCACGATCGAATCGGCGCGTTGCTCGTCGAAGAAGAGGCCCGTGGGTCTCGGCTCCGAAAGATCGCGCACGGTTTCCAGCGCCCCGCCCTTGCCGAACGCGATCACGGGCGTGCCGCACGCCTGCGCCTCGACCACCGAAATGCCGAAGTCCTCTTCCGCCGCGAACACGAAGGCCTTCGCACGACGCATACGGTCCTGCAGAACCGCGAACGGCTGATAGCCCATGATCTCGACGTTGGGCGCCGCCTTCGCGCGGATCTTCTGCATGTCGGGCCCGTCGCCGATCACCACGAGCTTGCGCTCGGGCATCTGGGCAAAGGCCTCCACGATGAGGTCGATCTTCTTGTACGGCACCATGCGCGAAGCGGTCAGATAGAAGTCGTCCTTCTGCGTGTTGAGCGTGAACGCCTCGACGTCCACGGGCGGAAACACCACCTGCGCATCACGCTGATAGACCTTGTGAATGCGCCGCGCGATGAACTCCGAATTGGCGACGAAGTGGTCTACCGCGTTCGCCGTGCGGATGTCCCAGGTGCGGATGTAATGCAGGATCAGACGCGCGGCCGCGGACTTCGGCCCGTTGGTGAGCTTCGATTCCTGCAGGTATTGATGCTGGAGGTCCCACGCATAGCGGATTGGCGAATGCACGTAGCTGATGTGAATCTGGTCCGGTCCCGTGAGCACGCCCTTGGCCACCGCGTGGCTGCTCGAGATGACGACGTCGTAGCCCGACACGTCGAGCTGCTCGATGGCGAGCGGCATGAGCGGCAGGTACGAGCGGTACTTCGTGCGCGCGAACGGCAGGTTCTGGATGAACGAGGTCGTTACGGGCTTGCCGCGCAGGAACGTGCGGTCGTCGAGAAAATCGACCAGCGCGAAGAGGTCCGCGTCGGGGAAGCACGCCACGATCTGTTCGAGCACGCGTTCGGCACCGGCATAGGTGACGAGCCAGTCATGCACGATCGCGATACGCACGGGCCGGTTGCGCGCCGGCGTGCGGCGTGCCGGTGCGGACCGGCGCGCCACGGCCGGCGTCGCGGCAGCGTCGGAAACCTCGGTGCGCGCGAGCGGCACCGGTTGCAGAGCGGTGGGTTCGAGCAGTTCGGGATTCATGCGCTTTTCCTCGGATTCAGCCGCAGCAGCAGCGAACGGGCGAGTTCGCGCAGCGCGGGTGTCGTCGTGATCGACCACAAGACGTTGGCCGCCACCACGGCCGCGCAGGCGGCAATGGCCATGGCGAGCGTGGGCACGAGGCTCGCCAGATACAGGCTGCCTGCGAGAAACGCGAGATGCGGCAGCATGTCGAGCAGAATGGGCCGCATGTGAATGCGGCTCAGGTACAGCAGCACCACGTAGTCGAACAGCGCGCGCGCCACGACGGCCACCGCCGCGCCCGCCAGCCCGAAATGCGCGATGCCGAACCACAATAGCCCCGCGAAAATGGGCAGTTCGATGAGGCCCACACGCGCAGCGGCAGCGGGGTTGTTCTGCGACTGGATGAGAATGCGCGTGACGCTGGCCTGCCCCACGAGCCACACGCCGATGATGAGAATGCGGCCCACAGGCGCCGCTTCGTTCGCGATGACGTTGCCCACCCATAGCCGCAGAAACGGCTCCAGCACGAGGGTGGCCACCAGCGCGACCGGCGTGAACACACCATTCAGGAATTCCAGGGATTGGCGCGCGATCTCGTCGGCATGGTCGCGACGCACGGCGGACAAGCGCGGAAACAAGGTACGCACGAGCGCGTTCGGCACGATATTGAGCCGCGTGACGAGGTTCTGCGGCACGGTGTAATACGTGACGAAACGTGCGCCCAGACCCGTGCCCAGCAGCACGCGGTCCAGCGACTCGGCCACCATGTTGGTCACGCTCGCCACGAGCATCCATCCGCCGAAGCTGAAGAGCGCCTTCGAAGTACCGAGCCGCGGCCCGCGCAGGCGCTTGAGCCCGAGCACGCGCAGCGCCGAACGTCCGAGCAGCCAGGCCGCGATCAGGCGCGCCACCACGGCGGCCGCAATCACGTTCTGCAGGTTCGGCGCGATGAGCCACGCGGCGCCGAGCGGCAGCAGCTGGAACAGGAAGGTGCCGATGGTCTGGTTCGTGTTGTAGATGCCGAAGCGTTCCGCGCCGTTGATCGCGCCCGCGAACACCCACGACACGTTCGCCACGGGAATGGCCACGGCGAGCCACGGCAGCGCCATGTAGACCTCGTGTTGAAGCGCAGGCGGCACCTTCGTGAAGTACGCCGTATAGATGAACGCGCCGAAGTAGATGAGCAGCCCGCCGATCACGCCGGTGCCCAGATTGAGCCAGAAGGCGCTCCAGAACACGTCGGCGCATTCGTCTTCGTCGTTCGAGGCACGCGCCTTCGAAATATGGTTCTGCGCCGCCATGCTCATGCCGAGGTCGAGCACGCTGAAGTAGCCGATCAACGTCCACACGAGCGCGATCACGCCATAGCGCTCCACGCCGAGCAGATGGATGTACGACGGCACCGTGACGAGCGACACGAAGGTCGGCAGCACGAGCCCGAAGAAATTGATTGCGACGTTTTTGAGGATGCCTTTGTCCATCAATGAAGCCTTTGCGTGGAAAGTGCATGCGCCCAGGGCGGGGTTTCGCCCGAAACGTGCGGCCTGCCGTGCGGGCCGCGCTGCAGTAAAGCACGTAAAAAATCGGCGCAGCCGGGTTTTCCCGTAGATAAAAATATTCGCGCCGGGTAGCGTTGGTCCTTGCTGTTGCTCGCGAATCCCTGACCCGAAACCTCAAACCTCAAGCCGGCTTCCAGCGATACATCATCACCTTGCCGCGCGCGTCTTCCTCCACGAAGACGAGGTACTCGCCGTTGCTGCGCCGGTAGGCGCTCACGCCGAACGGCACGTCGACCCAGCCCGATGCGCGGCCTACCTCGGGTCCCGGGCGGATCACGCCCACTTCCTTGCCGCTCGCCTTGTCGTAGACGTGCACAATGCCCACCGGCTCCACCACGAACAGGTACTGCCCTTCCACCGTCACGCCGATGGCGGTGGCAATGGGCTTCGACTGCGTGTTCCACGGCAGCGCGATCGTGTAGCGCGCCTCGGGCTTGCCGCACGACCAGTGGTCGTAGCGCACCAGCACGCGGCCCGCTTCCTTCCAGAACGCGCGGTCCGGCGGTGCGTCCTGTGTATAGCCCGTGGCGTAGAGCGTGTCGGTCTCGGGCTCGTAGAGGGCGCGGCGCAATTCCGTGAACGGCGCGGGCACCGCATACGCCGTGAGGTCCGTGTACGAATACTTAGGATTCCCTTTCGAATCGAGCCCACCGAAGCGGAAGCGGTAGATGCCCTTCGCGTCGCGTGTGCGCCAGATGTCGCCGGCCGTATCGATCCACCAGCCCCAACCCCCCGCGAGCTTCGTGCCGCTCGTGTTGAGGTCGAACTCGTTCGCATCGAACCGGCCGTTGCCGTTGTCGTCGCGCCAGATCCAGTCGCCGCCCGGCGGCGCATTCGGCACGCGGGCCACGGCCTTCGCGCGGCCCGCGATGAAGCCCGAAGGAATCGCGGTTTCGCCGTCATGTTGCGGATCGAAGCGATAGATCTTCAGGTGGTCCGCATACATGTCGGTGAGGTAGAGGAACGTGCGGCCCTTGAGCCTGCGTACCGTGGGCAACCCCGGCCACTGGTCCGTGCTGAAGACCGGGTCTTCGGGATAGCGAAAACGGTTCGAGAGGAAACCCGCGTAGGTCCAGTCTTCTCCGGCCGGTTTCGACAGATCGAGCACGAACCGCTTGTTGCCCGTGTAGACGCTGTCGGGCTGCGACGGGTCCACCGACGCGCCATCCACGAACAGCAGCCCTTGCAGTTGCCACACGCGCTTGCCGTCGGGCGCGTAGCTTTCCAGCGTGGCGCCCAGACCCGCGCCGAGCGGGCCGTTGTGGCCGCTCGCGCTATCGGGCGGTCCGATGCCGTTGGTCGCGACGTAGATGTTGCCGCCCGCGTCCACGCCCACGCCGGTGAGCCCGTTGAAGCGCTGCGGTCCCGGCCGGCCCGCTACGCCCGCGAAGATGCCGCCACGTTCGCCGAGCGTCGCCGTTTGCGTATAGCGGCCGCCGCTGCGGCTGTAGATCAACACCTGCTGGCGCGGGCCGTTGTCCGCGACGAGCACGCGGCCCTGCGAATCCGCGGCGATATCGACGGCCACGGTGTCGGCCGGCAACGCGAACGCATCGTCGATTGCGCGGCCCGCGGCCGTGTAGTGCGCGACGCGCGGCGCCTTGCCGCTGTGCGTGCCGGTCAGCACCCATAGCGTGCCGTCGGGCGCGAGCGCCATGCGGCCCGGCTCGGGCACGTCCCACTTCGTCTTCAACGTCATCGATTCGGCGTCGTAGACCTCGATGCGATTGCGTGCTGTGTTGGCCGCGTAAAGCGTGGTGTCGTTCGCCGCGAGCCCGCCAATTTCGCTGGTCGTGCCTGTTTTGTTGCCGCTGTCGTCGTTCGCCGTGTCGGCCGCGTTCGTGCCGGGTGCGGGCACGTCGTTGACCATCAGGAAACTCGCAGCGAGCCGTGCGTGCGGATCAACCGCTTTCGCTTGAGGTTGCGCTTGCGGCTGAAAAGGCGCGGCCTGCTTCGGGTCGCTGATCTCGCGGCGCGTGATGCCGTACCACTGGCGCCCCTTGTCCGGCCAGATGCCGGGGCCCTTCAGATGGCCGCGTTCGTTGCCCACCGCCACGGCCGCGAAGACATAGCGCCGGTTCACCGCGATGGCGTTGCCGCCGCTGTTGCCCCAGCCGTGCGTGCCGCCCGCAAAGCCGAGCGCCTTGCCGTTCTGGTACACGCTGATTTCGGCGCCGCTCTCGTCCCACGGCGCGTTGGTGTACACCTTGCCGTCCGGCGCAACGGCAATGGCGGTGATGTTGATCTGCACCCACGTGCCGT
The DNA here is from genome assembly GCF_034424375.1 of Paraburkholderia kururiensis. Lineage (NCBI taxonomy): Bacteria > Pseudomonadati > Pseudomonadota > Betaproteobacteria > Burkholderiales > Burkholderiaceae > Paraburkholderia > Paraburkholderia kururiensis. The sequence goes on from NZ_CP139965.1 coordinate 2,372,034, forward strand.
CCCCGTAACCGAACGTGTTGCCGATCCACGAAGTCTTTGCATCGAGCGTCCTGGCTTCGGTCTGTGCGTGCGCGCAGCGCGGCGCGATGGCGATCGATGCCGCAACGAACGCACAGGCGAGCGTGGCCGCAAGCCGCCTTCGCGGCGCATTGAAGCGCCGGTGCAACGACACGTACGAAAGAAACCGCGCGTGGAACGGCGAGACGAACTGCGGCAAACGCATCCTCCAGTCAGTGAAGCCGGCGATGGGGCGACGAGGACCGCCGAGGTCGTCGGGCCGGCTGGCGGTCCGCGTGGACAAGCGTCACAGTAAGCGGAAAAATCGCTGCGACGAAAATCGAAAATAATTCAAAAATATTCGTTTCAGCGAAGCGGATTGAAAGCCTGTTTCGTTAAAACCGGAATATGACCGGCGCACAGTGAAGTGACGTCCGCGTGACATATTGCACGCCGTTGCCCAGCGCGGGCCGGACGGTTTTACATCCCCGCAGCCGTATGGGTCATGAATTACCGGAAAGCATTTCTCCATTAGCCCGGTTGAATCGTTGTTTCACGCTGTTTCATTTCCGTTTTTTCGCCATTTTCTTTTCCCTAGAATCGAATCGCACTGGTGGCCGTCGGCACTGAACGCTGCCGCGGCTTTTGCATGTGCTTCTTGCGCGTGCTTCTTTCGACTCTCGTGGACGGTTCATGACAGCGAGTACCTTGCCTGCCCCGCCCTCTCACAGCCGGCGCATCGTGCAGCTCGACGGGCTGCGCGCCATCGCCGTGCTGGCCGTGTTTGCGCAGCATGCGCTGAAGGCGCCGCTCTGGATGGGCGTGGACCTCTTCTTCGTGCTGAGCGGCTTTCTGATCACCGGCATCCTGCTCGACCGCAAGGCGCGCCAGGTGCCTTATTTCAGCTACTTTTACGCACGCCGCGCGCGACGCATCCTGCCGCCCTACGTGCTGCTCATGGTGGTGTCGTCGCTGCTGTTCGGGCTCGGCTGGGCGAAATACTGGCCGTGGTACACGTTCTTTGCGACCAACATCGGGGACGCCCTCGGCCAGAGCGGGCACGACAGCCTCAACGTGCTGTGGTCGCTCGCCGTCGAAGAGCAGTTCTACATCGTCTGGCCGTTCGTGGTGCTGCTCGTTTCCGAACGCGCGCTCGGTTTCGTCGCGGCGGCGCTGATCGTCGTGGTGCCGTTGCTGCGCGCGTTGGCCACGCCCTGGTTCGATACGTTCTGGCCCATCTATTACCTCACGCCGTTTCGCATGGACCTGCTTGCCGCGGGCGCGTTGCTCGCGGTGGTGTCGCGGCGCGATCCGCAGGCCATCGGCCGCTTCAAGCCGCTTGCGGTGCTCGGCTTCGTGGCGGCGCTCGCCGTGCTCGCGTGGCTGCATCTGCACTTTCCGCGCTTTCGGGCGGCCAATACGCCGCTTTCCAACGCGGCGCTCTACAGCATTTCGCTCGTGCTCTGCACCTCGATTGTCGTGATCGCGCTGGAAGCGAAGGGCATCGTGAAGCGCCTGCTGTGCAACCCGGTGCTCGTCTACATCGGCACGATCAGCTACACGATCTATCTGATCCACCTCACCGTGCTCTATGCGGTGTGGCCGCTGGGTCATAGCCGGCTCGCGAGTGCGGGCATTGCGCTTGCCGTCACGCTCGCCTATGCGAGCCTGAGCTGGTTCGGCTTCGAGCGGCGGTTGATCTTCGGTACGGGTCGTGCGTCAGGCGCGGCGCCGGCGCATGAGCCGTCCGCGTCCGCCGTACGTGCGGCGGCGAGGACGCGCGTATGAGGCGCCGCGCGACAACGCGAAGCTCACGCCGCATCGCGCTTGCCGTCGTGGCCTGCGTGGCGGCATGGAGCGCGGGCACGACGCCTGCGCCCGCGGCATCGTCCGTCGACGCAACGCGCAGCGGCGATGTCGTGATCGAAGCCTACGGCGACTCCACCACGCTCGGCATCTCGTGCGCGGACGGCCGTTGCGGGCCGCGTCCGCAAAACGCCGTGACGTACCTGCAGGACGACCTGCGCGCCGCACACGGCGAGCGCGTGAGCGTCGCGAACTACGGCATCGGCGGCACGATGGCAACGCAATTGCTGGACGGCAGCAGTCGCAATCCGCCGTGGAAGGCGCGCCTCGCTACCTCGCCTGCGCAGATCGTGACGATCAACTACGGCATCAACGAAGTGATGCGCAACCAGACGCCCGAGCAGTTCTACGCTGCCGAAACCGCGCTCGTGAAAGACGCGCTCGCGGCCGGCAAGCTGCCCGTGCTGCAAACGTCGAACCCGATGCCCGATGGCCGTCTGAACGCGAAGCTCGGCGCCATGGTGGCAATGACCCGCCGCGTCGCGCAGGAACAGCACGTGCCGCTCGTCGATCACTACGCGTCGATCCAGACGCTCGCCGACTGGAAAGGGATGATGTCCGACGGCGCGCATCCGAAGCCCGAGCTGTACCGCGTGAAGGCCGGGCACGACTTCGAAGTCATCGACCCGCTCGTGCAGAAGCTGCTGCGCGAAGCACCCACGGCAAGCAGCGCCGCGAACCACGCCGCAAGCCCGGCCGAAACGGGCCGCGAGCGTGCGGCGCCGCATGCGCGCGTTGCCGGCAGCCAGTCCTGATACGCACCGCCCGCGCATTCGGGCGAACACCTTTTTTCTCCGACACAGGGAAGGCACATTCCATGAGCAATCAACGCAAGGCGATCATCACCGGCGTGTCCGGGCAAGACGGCGCGTATCTCACGAAGCTGCTGCTCGGCAAGGGCTATCACGTGACCGGCACGTACCGGCGCACGAGCTCCGTGAACTTCTGGCGCATGGAAGAACTGGGCGTGCTCGATCATCCGCATCTGGAACTGGTCGAACACGACCTGACCGATCTCGGTTCCACGCTGCGTCTGCTGGAACGCGCCCAGGCGCACGAGCTATACAACCTCGCCGCGCAGAGCTTCGTGGGCGTGTCGTTCGACCAGCCCGTCACGACGGCGGAAGTCACGGGCGTGGGCGCGCTGAATCTGCTGGAAGGCATTCGCATCGTGAATCCGGCCACGCGCTACTACCAGGCTTCGACCTCCGAAATGTTCGGCAAGGTGCAGGCCGTGCCGCAGCGCGAGGACACGCCGTTCTATCCGCGCAGCCCGTATGGCGTCGCGAAGCTGTTCGCGCACTGGAGCACGATCAATTACCGCGAGTCGTACGGCATCTTCGCGTCGAGCGGCATTCTGTTCAATCACGAGTCGCCGCTGCGCGGCCGCGAGTTCGTCACGCGCAAGATCACGGACACCGCCGCGAAGATCAAGCTCGGCAAGCGCGACGTGCTCGAACTGGGCAACCTCGACGCGAAGCGCGACTGGGGCTTCGCGCTCGAATACGTGGAGGGTATGTGGCGCATGTTGCAGGCCGACGAACCGGACACCTTCGTGCTGGCCACGAACCGCACGGAAACCGTGCGCGACTTCGTGCGCATGGCGTTCGCGGCGGCAGGCTACCAGCTCGAATGGTCGGGCAAGGCCGAGCGCGAAACGGGTATCGACGTGGCCACGGGCAAGGTGCTCGTGCGCGTGAATCCGCGCTTCTACCGCCCGGCCGAAGTCGACCTGCTGATCGGTTGCGCGGACAAGGCGAAGGCCGTGCTGGGCTGGGAACCGAAAACCACGCTGGAGCAGTTGTGCCAGATGATGGTTCAGGCCGATCTCGCACGTAACCAGAACCACGACACGTTCTGATCGCACGAGGCAGTTGGCAAGGGCCGCGAACGGTAGCGCCCTTGCCTGTCCATCTGCCTGCCCATCTCCGGCTCGCGGCACCGTCACGAACGTCCGTGCGTGCCAGAACCCCTACATAGCCGAGCCGCAGGTCGTGCCGCACAACGTGCGGCCTGCACGCTGCACGCCTCAGTGCACGCGTTCCGCAATCGCCTCCTCGTACACCTGCGCCACACGCTTTGCGATCACCGCGTTGTCGAAGTTCTCGCGTGCATAGGCGTAGCACGCTTCGGCATCCGGCAAACGCAGCGCGCCACGCAGCGCGGCGGCGAGGCCATCGGCAATCGCGGAGGCTCCCGTCGAAGGCAACACCAGATCCTGCGAGAGCCCTGCCACGGCTTCAGGTAGTCCGCCCACCGGCGTGACGAGCACCGGCGTGCCCGACGCGAGCGACTCCACCGTGATGAGCCCGAAGCCCTCCAGCGCCACCGTGGGCACCACGCTGATGGTCGCGGCGCGATAGAGCGCGGCGAGGTGCGCATCGGGCACGAAGCCGAGCAGCTTCACGTTGTCGCTGAGCCCGGCTTCGTCGATGCGTCGTTGCAGCTCGCCCTCGAGCCGCCCTTTGCCCGCGATCAGCAGCAGCACGTCGGGCACGCGCTTCTTCAGCAGCGCAACGGCATCGATCAGGTCTTCGAGTCCCATGCGGCGCACGAGCCGCCGCACCGCGAGCACGATGGGCCGCCCTTGCGGCAGTTGCAGCTTGAGCCGCGCGTCCGCGGGCGACATCGGCAGATTGAACTGCTCCACGTTCACGCAGCCCGGCACCACGCGCACGCGCTCGGGCGGAATGCCGTAACGCGACGTGAGGATCTGGCCGAACGCGTTCGAGAGCACGATGAGTCGCGACGAACGCTCGTAGACCGACTGCTCCAGGTAGCGCTTCATGCGCTGGCCGAGCGAGTCGGCGCCTTCCACCTGGCTCTCGTCGGCCCACGGTCCCTGAAAATGCGAGACCTGCGGAATGCCGCGTGTGACGTCGAGGCCGGGGAACGTGTAGAGCGCGAAGTGCGACGAGATCACGTCGGGCCGATGCCGGCGAATCTCGCGACGCAGCGCGCGGCGCGCGGCCATGAGGCGCAGCGGCAGCGACTGCGACGCGGGGCCGAAGCCGTTGATGGCGCCGCCCGTATCCTCCGCCACGCGCGGCGAGCCGGCGACGACGCCGCGCACTTCCACGCCCGCGCCGGGCAGCGCCCCGACGAGCGAGTAATACATGCGGTCGAGCCCGCCGGCACGTTCGGGAAACCAGTGCATGCCGATCTGTAGCGACTTGATTGAACGGGTGGTCATGGCAGTTCCTTTGTCGTTTTGCATGGGTTGCGTGCTGATCGATGACCCGGCGCGCGGGCCGTACCCGCTACTGCGCGTAGGCCGCATCGGGCGCTTCGGCGCGGCGGCCTGCCTCGCCGTCCGCGAGTTGCCGGTAGAGCGCGAGGTACTGCTGCGCCATGCGGGTCCAGCCGAAGTGCGTGGCCAGTTCGCTTGCCGCGCGGCCCATGGCCTCGCAGCGGTCCGTGGAATCGGCGAGGCGCGCCACGGCTTCGGCCAATGCGTGCGGATCGTCGGGATCTTCCAGCACGATGCCGCATTCGGGCGTGATGATCTCGGCGCCGCCGGCCGTGCGCGCGGTCACGACGGGCAGACCCGCGGCCATCGCTTCGAGCAGCGACAGGCTCATCGCTTCATAGCGCGAGGGAAACACGAATGCGTTCACGGAATGCATGAGCGCCGGCATGTCTTTCACGAGACCGAGAAAATGCACGCGGTCCGCGATGCCGAGCTTGCGCGCCATCTCGGGATACGGGCTGCCCGGCAGGTAGCCCGCCACGGCAATCTGTACCCGCGGCGGTAACACACGCAGCGCTTCGAGCACGGTGCCCAGGTTCTTGCGCGGCGTGCGCAGGTCGCCCACGAAAAGCAGCAGGAACGCGTCGGCGGGCAAATCGAATTTCGCGCGGTCGCCGCTCGCCGCGGCGAAGCCCTGCGTATCCACACCGTTGTAGATCACGTCGAGCCGGTTGCCCGGCGTGAGCCCGATGCTGCGAATTTCGTCGGCCACCTTCTTCGACACCGCCGTGATGACGCGCGAACGCCGATAGGCCCAGCGTTCGAGCCACGCATTGCAGCGCGTATAGACATACTGATACGACGACCACAGGCTGCGCCCGATACCGAACGGGTAGTAACGGCTGCGTGCCCAGCCGCTATGCACGAAGTGCGCGGTGTTGACGTCCGCGCGCGCCCACGTGATGAAGCCGTTCACGTGCAGCACGTCGTATTCGCTGCGATGCGCGCGCAGCCACAGCGCACTTTTCGCAGCAAAGACCTGCTGGCGCAGCAGATTGGTCGGCCACCACTTGCCGGGCTTTACGCAGACCCAGCGCACGCGCGGATGCGCGAGCAGTTCCGGTGCGACGTGCGAGGCCACCAGCGTGACCTCCATGCCCTCTTCGAGTGCGGCCCGCGCGATCTCGTGATTGACGCGCCCCTGGCCGTCGTTGTGGCGCACCACGTGGGTGACGATGGCGACTCTCAATGCGGTGCCTCCGGTGTCGAGCGTTGCATGGCGGCGCGTCGCAGCGCGGCCCTTTGCGCCTTCTGCCAATGCGCCGCGGAAAGAATGGAAAACACGCTTGAAAACAGCAGCAGACCGCCTGTGCCGACAAGCGAGTTGGTGAAGACGAGCATCGCGAAAATGGCGAGCGCGAGGCTCAGGCAGGCCGACGCATAGCGGTCCTCGCGCAGCGCGAACGACGCCCGCACGGCGCGCGCGAGGAGCCACAGCGTGCCCGCGAGATAAAGCAGCGTGCCGGGCCAGCCGAGCACGAACGGAATGTTCATCACGCCGCTGTCGAAACTACCGTACTTGCCGAGTTCGCCGCTGTCGCTCGAGAGCTTCGTCGAGGCGCCCGTGGCGCCCAGCCCTTCGCCCGTGACGTCGGTGAACGCGGTCTTGGCGAAGTTGGCGTAGAACTCGTTGCGCGCGGCATAGCTCTGGTCGTCGCGCAGGTTCACGAGCGTGTCGAGGCGCGCCTGCATGCGCTCGGCGACGGGGCCGACGGCAAGCAGCGGCACGCAGAGGCCCGCAAGCAGCACGCCGCTCGCCACGATGCGCACGCGCACGCGGTTGTTCGACTTCATGAGCTGAATCAGGAGCGCGATGACCCAGCCGCCCCACGTCGAGCGCACGAGCGAAAGCGCAAACGAGAGGAAGCCGAGCGCGCCGGCCACCCAGCGAAAGCGATGCTGCGCGGCCATCACGAACACCATGGCGCCCATCATCGCGAACGCGAACGGCCCGGACGAGTTCATCGTGCTGAACACGCGCACGCCGAACGGCACGGGGTCGCCCTGCGAGTTCATGTTGGAACCGATCATCCACATGGCGTCCCACGGCGGCATGATGAAGAACTGCACCACGCCGTAGGCGCCCATCACGAGCATGCCCCAGATGAAGGTGTTGACGATGGTGTCGCGGTACTGCGGATACTGGCGCGTATTGGCCATGATGTGAAAGCCGATCAGCACCGGGTAGATCCAGTTGGCGAGGTCGTAGGTGGCCGCGAGCGGCCCGCTTGCCACCACGCCCACGATGAAGGCATAGCCGATGCCGCCCAGAATCAGCAGCACCGGCAGCCCGCGCCGCTGCGCGAGCACCGGGTAGTAGCGCAACAGCGAGAGCGCGCTGATCATCGTGACGGCGAGCGGCGCGATCTGGATCAGGCTCGTGGGCGTGAAGCCGCCCTTGCCGTAGTCCGCGAGGCGCCGCACTTCGGGACTCAGAAACCAGGTCCACCACATGAAGCCGACGTAGCGCGCGGGGCTGCGGAAATAGAGCCACACGCCCGTCGCGGTGGCGAGCACGGGAAACGCGAGCGTGAGCACCGTGCCCTGATGCGCGACGATCAGCGCAGCGGTAATGACCCAAAGCGCCGCGGGCGGCATCCATTCGAGGCGGTCGCCGCCGAAAAGGCCCGAAGCGCGCGCGGCCGGTTCCTGCGCGCCCGCTTGCGCTCCGCCGCCGTTGGGATGAACCGCGCCTGTGACGGACATCGTCATGGGCTATCGCCCTCCTCGTGCTTCGCTCGGCGCGTGCCGCATGACGGCGGTTTCGTTCGCCTTCGCGTCGTCGGCCGCCGTTGCGCGGCCACGCGCGGAAACGGGCTGCGGCCGCGCGAGGCGCAGCATCTCGCGCGTGATCTCGACATGCTGCTGGGCGAAATGCTGCGTCGTGAGGTCGCGCGAAACGAGCTGCGCCGCTGCCGCACGCGCCTGGGCAAGGGCCACCGCGGGCTGCGCCACGAGCCGGTTCGCGGCCTCGCGCAGCGCCTGCGTGTCGAACGGCGGCACGTAGGAGACCGCCTTGCCGTCGAAATAGTCCGCGAGCGCGCCCACGTTGGTCACGATCATCGGCTTGCCGACGGCCGCCGCTTCGAGCATCACCGTAATGCCCGAAGCGTGCGAGTTGGGACGCAGCGGCACCACGATCACGTCGGCCCAGTCGTAGAGCGCGTGCTGCTTCTTGAGTCCCGAAGCCGACGCGATCTCGACGTTGGGCGCGTGCAGCGACGCGGGAATGCGCCGGCGTGTAGCGAGCTTCACGGTGTAGCGCGCGTCGTGGCCGAACGCCTTGATGAGCGTTTCCCAGTCGCGGTCGCGGTCGTTGCCGATGGCCGCGATGCGCAATGGCGCATGCGGTGTCCACGCTTCGGGTTCGCGCACGGGGAAGTCCGCGGTGTTGAGCCCGTAGTAGACGTGGCGCGCCTCGCGCTTCAGATAGTCGCGGCACAGCGCGGCGTTTTCGCTCGCGAGCGTCGTGAGCATGTCGGCACGCGCGATCAGCTTGCGATAGAACGCGCGGCGCAGCGCGCCGTAGTGCGGCCACTTGTCGAGCAGCCACACGCTCTGCGCGAGCAGCATCGGCGGTGCGGCGCGCCGGCCCAGCAAAAGCAGCAGCAACGCCACCGAAAGATGCTCGTGCTCGGTATGCGTCCAGACCACGTCCGAATTCAGGATGGCCGCGCGGTTGCGCCACGTATGAATGAAGTCGAAACCGAGCACGGCCTTCAGCGCGCGACGCGCAAGCCGCACCGGCGCGCTTTCGCGTGCGTCCTGCGAATAAGACAGCGCGAATTCAGGCGACTCGGCATGGTGATAACCGTACAGGCAGCCGATGTTCTCGCCCTTGCGGTAGTAGCGCGGATCGGCGCCGTAAAACAGGTGGACGTGGACGTGGGTCACGCTCATGCGGTTCTCCGGAAGGTGTTCGCAGGCCAGGGACGCTGGGCGTAGTCGACCGCGCGGGTCACAGCGTGGGTCACAGCGCGAATCACAGCTCGACTCACAGCGCGGCACGCCGCGCTTCGTGTGCGCCGGTTCGCACCGCGCGCCAGCGGGCGATGGTGGTGCGCCCGCGCTTCGAGGCGAGTGCGAGCGCCGCATGCGCGAAGCCCGGATAGACGCGCGTGCCGACGAGCGCATACCACCACCACGCGGCTTCGCGACGCAGCGGCGGCAATTGCGCGCGCAGGATCAGGTGCAGGTTGTAGGCGGCGTTGCGCACGGCCTGCATGGTCTGCGCGTCGCGGCGGTCGTCGTCGAAGCGTTCGGCGGGGAAATGGTCCACGGCCACCTGCGGGTCGTAGACGAGCTTCCAGCCCGCGTTCTTCACGCTCATGCTGAAGGCCATGTCGTTGTGCACCTGGGCGCCCGCGCCGCGCAGCCGGTTGTCGAAGCGGATGTGGCGGATGGCCTCGCGGCGGTAGCTCATGTTCGCGCCCTTGAGCACGTCCACTTCGCGCGCGCTGCCCACACCGAGATGATGGTTGCCCACGATCTTGCCCGACAGGCGCAGCTTGCCCACGAGCGGCCGTGCACCGTCGAGCACGCGGCCCTTCTCGTGCACCCAGTCTCGCCCGCCCAGCGCGCCCAGACGCGGATCGCTTTCGAAGGCCATCGCAATGCGCGCGACCCAGTCGGCACGCGGCGCGGCGTCGTCGTCGGTGATCGCCACGACGTCGCACGTGGCCGCATCGAGCCCGCGGTTCAGCGCGGCAACCTGGCCCGGCTGCTCGACGGGCACCACGACGAGCGGCAGCACGCGGCTCGCCACGTGCCGCGCGAGGCATTCGTGCGTCGCGTCGTCGTCGGGGCGGGCCACGACGATCACTTCGTCGGGCCGCCGCTGCTGGCGCTGAAGCGCGGCGAGGCACCGCGAAAGGTCCGCGGGACGGCGGAAGGTGGGAACGAGTACGGAGACTTTCATTCGGGTTCCTCTGTATCGTTTGACGTGTTGCCTGATGGAGCGCCGAGATGCGGCGTCACGCGCTCAGATATTCCTGCACGGCCGCATAGCCGCGCCCGTACGCGCCGCGCGCCCGCTGCGGCATCGCGTTGAAAATGGCGCCCTGCACGTGCACGCCGCCTGCGCGCAGGCGCTTGAGCATGTCGCCGATCTCGCCTTCGCTGTGCATGCCCGAGCGCACCACGACGAAGGTGGAGCCCACGTGCGCGCCGATCACGGCGGCGTCGGTCACGGCCAGCACGGGCGGCGTGTCGATCAGGATCGCGTCGTAGCGCTTCGCGAGCGCGTCGAGGTATTGGGCGAGCCGCGGCGACATCAGCAGCTCCGAGGGATTCGGCGGCCGGCGTCCGCAGGAAATGAACTGGAGGTTGTCGACCTCGGTGGTGCGGATCGCCTCTTCGAGCGCGATCTGCCCCGAGAGCAGTTCCGAGAAGCCGTTGTCCTGCGGGCCGCCCAGGTAGCGTTCCAGCGCGCCGCGCCGCATGTCGCCGTCGATCATCAGCACGCGCTTGCCCGAGTGCGCGAGCAGCACGGCGAGGTTCACGGTAAGAAAGCTCTTGCCCACACCGGGCATGGAGCCCGTGAGCATGATGGCGCGGTTGCTCGCGTCCATCATCGTGAACTGCAGCGCGGTGCGCAGACTGCGCAGGCTTTCCACCGTGACGTCTTTGGGCCGCACGCTGGCGAGCACGGAGCGCAGGCGATTGCCGCCGCGCACCACGGCGCTTTCGAGCGCGGTCTGTTCCGTGGAAAGCGGGATCATGCCGTACACAGGCAGATGGAAGGTGCGTTCGATGTGCTCCGGGTCCGCGATGCCCTTGAACATGTTGCGACGAACGAACACGAAGCCCGTGCCCACGATGAGCCCGAGAATCGCGGCGGCCGATACGATGAGCGCCTTCTTCGGCTTCGACGGCATGCCGGGCCGCATGGCGGCGTCCACGATATGCACGTTGCCGCCCGTGCCCACGCGCTGCACGGAGAGCTCCTGGATGCGGTTGAGCAGCAGCACGTAGATGTCTTCGGCCACCTTCGCGTCGCGCTGCAACTGCACGGCCTTCACTTCGGTGGCAGGCAGATCGCGAAAACGCGTGTCGTACTTCGCGCGCTCGGTTTCGAGTTGCGCGAGCTGCTGGCGCGCCGCGACGAGCACGGGGTGGTCCTCGCCGAAGCGCTGGTCGAGCGAGGCGATCTGCAGCTTCATGGCCGAAATCTGCTGCTCGTATTGCACGCTGCCGTCCAGATAGATCTTCGCTTCGTCGCTCGCGTTGATGGAGCCGGACTTGCTCTGGTAAGCCGTGAGCGCCGCTTCCGCGCGCACGAGGTCGCCCTTCAGGCGCGGTTCCTCGGCCTTCAGGAAGTCGAGCATCTTGTTCGCGTCGGCCTGCTTGGTGGCGACGTGCTCGCGCACGTACGACTGCGCGAGCGCGTTGGCGATCTGCGCGGCGCGGCCTGCGTCGGTGTCTTCCAGCGAGATCTGGATCACGCCCGTCTGCTTGCCCTGCTCCTGCACGTTGATGGCCGACTGGAAGGCCGTGATCGCATCGAGGTTGTTGAGGCGCACCACCGTAAAGCGCGTGCCGGGGCGCGCCACGAGCCGGTTCACGAGCATCGTCACGCCGTTGCCCTGCGCCTGCTGGCCCGCCTCGCCGCGCAAGAGCAGGCGGCCTTCGCTGTCTTCCAGCGTGTAGTGGTCCGCGCCCTCGGCGACGAGCGTGAGCTTCTTGCCTTCGAGCGCCGGGTCCACGTCGATCGAATCGACGTTCGCCACTTCCCCGCCCCATGCGTACGAATCGAGGCCGAGCCACGGCTTCGCGGGCTCGCCCGGCGTGGCAAGACGCGCGGCGAGGCTGCCCAGCACGGGGAACGTCTTCGGCGCCACGAAGAAGTTGAGCTTGAACTGGTCCACCACGGGCTCCACCACGCTGCGGCTCTTGATCATTTCGATCTCGGCGTCGGTGGGCAGCGCGGACGAACCCGTGGAAACCGCGGCGCCCGTCTGCGTCTGCGTAAGCGGCTGCGAGGTGTAGTCCGCGGCCTCCACGCGCACGCGCGCATCCGCCGTGTAGACGGGCTTCGCGACGTAGCAGTAGAACACCGCGATACCGACGACGATGGCGGCAATGCCGATGAGCCACCAGATGTCGTCGATCAACACCTGCAGCAGGTCGCCGAGGACCACGTCCTCTTCTTCGGTTCGGGCCGTGACGGCCAGTGGAGTGTTTGCTTGCGTGCTCACAGTTCGGTCCCGATGGATGAGAAGTAGCTCGTGCGTGTCATGTCGTGCATCAGCGCGTGATCTGCTTCGTGTAGAAGATGGTCTGGATGGTCGGCAGCACCTGCTGAAGGACGCGGTTGAACGTCGTCGAGGCGGCCGTGCCGACGTAGACCACGTCGAGCGGCTGCAACTGGAACTTCGTGGAGAGCATGATCGAGTCCGGCTGCGTCATGTCGAGCCGGTAGACGTCCGGCTTCGTGGGGTTGTCCATCATGCCGCGCATCACGTAGATCTGACGCGGGTTCGCATCGGTGTCCAGAATGCCGCCCGCCTGCGTGAGCGCATCCGCAATCGTGAGGCGGCCCTTCAGCATGGGCATCTGCGTGGGCGTCTTCACTTCGCCCAGCACGAACACGCGGCTGTCGGAGCGGTCCGGAATGTTCACGATGTCGCCGTTTTGCAGCATCACGTTTTGCGTCACGTCGCCGCGATCGAGCAGACGGTTCGCGTCGAGCACGTAGAGCTTGTCGTTGCGCGTGAGGCGCACGCGCTGGATGTCGGCGTCTGCCGTGGTGCCGCCCGAACGCGTGATGGCGTCGACGAGCGTGAGCGGCACGTCGCTGATGGCGAGCGGCCCCGGCTGCTTCACTTCGCCTGTGACCTGCACCTTCTGGCTGCGATACGCGAGCACGCGCACGTCCACCTGCGGGTTGCGGATGTAGCGCACGAGCCCTTTCGAGAGTTCGTCGCGCAGTTCGTTGACGGTCTTGCCCGCGGCGCGGATGCGGCCCACGAACGGGAAGTAGATGGTGCCGTCGGCGGCAACGGTCTGGCCGTACGGATCGGCCTGGCCCGAGAGCGCGTTCGTGTAGGGCTGCGTGAGCGCCTGCGCGACGGTCTGCGTGGTGTTGCCGCCCGTGGAGAACGTGCTGCCCTGCGGCGTGGAAAGTTCGGGATGGTCGTAGACCGTCACGCCGAGAATGTCTTGCGGCGCGAGGTGGTACACGTAGTCCGCGGGGCTCGCATAGCGCGATGCGGGCAGATCCACGGGCACGGCCGCGGCCTGCATCTGCGCGGCGACGAGCTGCGAGTCGATCAGATGCACCGGATACGTTTCCTGCTGCTTCTGCTCGTTGGAGTCTTCCAGACTCGACGTATCGAGGTAGTTACCGGGCGCGGTTGCGCAGGCCGACAGGAAAGCGGTCAGCGTCAAGACGATTCCGATGTTTCTCTTCAGCATATTTTGTCCAGCCATCCCTTCACCAGATGTTCGATCAGCGCGAAGCTGTCGCGGTATGCCGCTTCGTCGCGGCCATGCGGGTCGATCACGTCCGAGTCTTCCCACTGCCCGAGCGCGTAGACCTTGCCGCGCGAAGTGGGCTCGAGCGCTTCCACGTCTTTCACCTGACGGCGTTCCGTGACGAGCACGAGGTCCGCGTCGCGGATGAGCCGGCGCGTGAGCCGGCGCGAATGGTGCGCACCCGCCGCGATGCCGCGCTCGGCGAGCAGGCGCGCCATCACGGGGTCCATGCCGCCGCCTTCCATGGCGCGAATGCCGGCCGAGTGAAACGCCGGCGCCCGCGGCGAGCGGCCCGCCCTTGCGGCCTGGGCGGCCTGCGCGCGGAAGAGCCGCTCCGCGGCGGGCGACCGGCACACGTTCGCATGGCAAACGATCAGGACGTTGTTGAACATCGCGGGTTCTCCGTCGCGTGTTGCCGCGCGCGTGGGCGTCACGCTCTCGCCGTTTCGCCGGCCGGCACGTTGCCTGCGGTGCGCGGCTGCTGCACGGCGGCACGTGCGCCCGCAATCGCGCCCTGGCGGCCAATGGCGTGATACTCGATGCCGAGTTCGGCCATCGCTTCCGGCTCGTAGAGATTGCGGCCGTCGAACACGAGCGGCATCTTCAGTTGCGCCTTCAGCGCTTCGAAGTCGGGCATCTTGAAGACCTTCCATTCGGTGAGGATCACGAGCGCGTCGGCACCCTGCGCGGCTTCCATCTCGTCGTCCACGAATGCGAGGCGGGCCTGCTGCTGCGGAGCGCCTTCGAGGTCGAGCGCGAACACGCGGCGCGCCTCGTCGGTGGCGACCGGGTCGTAGGCCTTCACCGTGGCGCCGCGCGCGAGCAGCGCCGCGATCAGCGCGCGGCTGGGCGCCTCGCGCATGTCGTCGGTGTTGGGCTTGAACGCGAGACCCCACACGCCGAACGTGCGGCCCGTCAGGTCCTCGCCCAGACGCGCGACGATCTTGTGCGCAAGAATCTTCTTCTGCGTTTCATTGACCGCTTCCACCGCCTGCAGAATGCGCAGGCTCTGGCCTTGCTCGTCGGCGGTGCGCACGAGCGCCTGCACGTCTTTCGGAAAGCACGAGCCGCCGTAGCCGCACCCCGCATACAGAAAGTCGTAGCCGATGCGCGGATCGGAACCGATGCCGCGGCGCACGGCTTCGATGTCGGCGCCCACGCGGTCGGCCAGATTCGCGAGTTCGTTCATGAACGAGATGCGCGTGGCGAGCATGGCGTTCGCGGCGTACTTGGTGAACTCGGCGGAGCGCACGTCCATGTAGAGCGTGCGTTCGCGGTTGCGGTTGAACGGCGCGTACAGGCGCTTCATGAGTTCGCGCGCCTTTTCGCCGGGCACGTCGTCGTCGCAGCCCAGCACGATGCGGTCGGGCCGCGTGAAGTCCTCCACGGCCGCGCCTTCCTTCAGGAACTCGGGGTTCGAGACCACCGAGAACATGTGCTGCACGCCGCGCGCGCGCAACTCGCCCGCAATCGCTTCGCGCACGCGCGCCGCAGTGCCTACCGGCACCGTCGACTTGTCGACGATCACCTTGAAGCCGTTCATGTAGCGGCCGATGTTGCGCGCAGCCGCAAGCACGTATTGCAGGTCCGCCGAACCGTCTTCGTCGGGCGGCGTGCCCACGGCGATGAAGAGCACGTCGCCATGCGCGACGGCGGCTTCGACGTCGGTGGAAAACGTGAGCCGGCGCGCCTTGCGGTTGCGCGCGATGAGTTCCTGCAGGCCCGGTTCATGGATCGGCACGCCGCCGCTGTTGAGCACGTCGATCTTGCGTGCATCCACGTCGAGGCAGAACACGTCGTTGCCGATGTCGGCAAGACACGCGCCGGTAACGAGGCCAACGTAGCCGCTTCCAATGATCGTCAGGTTCATGAATCACACCTCGAGGGACAAGACATCCGGTTTCAGAAAACGGTGCGGAACGGGCCGCGCCGTGTCGAATCGTGTGGCGTGCGTTCGCGCGCCGGAGCGCACCGCGCCGCGCTGTTGCGCTATTCCGCTATTCCACTAATACGCGTTGCGGCCCGCGAAGCCCTTCCACATGGTCAGCGCGACGATCTTGAGGTCGAGCCAGAAGGTCCAGTGCTGCATGTAGTAGAGGTCGAGCTTCACGCGGCCCATCATCTTTTCGATGCGGTCCGTCTCGCCGCGATAGCCGTTGATCTGCGCCCAGCCCGTGATACCGGGCTTGATGCGATAGCGGTGCATGTAGCCCTTCACGAGGTCCTTGTAGATGTCGTCGTGTTCGAGCGCATGCGGGCGCGGACCTACCACCGACATCTCGCCCTTCAGCACGTTGATGAACTGCGGCAACTCGTCGAGGCTCGTGCGGCGCAGGAACGCGCCGACGGCCGTCACGCGCGGGTCGCCGCGACGCGCCTGGGTCACCTTGCCCGCTTCCTCGCGATGCACCTTCATCGAGCGGAACTTGTAGATCTCGAACTCGTTGCCGTCGATGCCCTTGCGCTTCTGGCGGAAAAACACGGGGCCCGGCGACGACAGCTTCACGAGCACCGCGATCACGAGCATCAGCGGCGAGAGCGCCGTGAGGGCCGCGAGCGCGAAGAGCCGGTCGAACACGAGCTTCGGCAGCACGCGCAAATCGGTAATGGGCGACGCCGCCAGGTTGATGGCCGGCACGCCCAGCAGATCGACCACGGGCTGGCTGAAGAGCGACAGGCTCTGCACGTCCGGAATGAACCGGATGTTGACGAAGTCGTGGCGCAGCTCCTTCACGAAGCCATGGATGGTGCGCTCCTGCGAAATGGGCAGCGCGAGCCACAGTTCGCGTATGCCGCGATGGCGGATCAGGCGGATCATCGCGGCGAAGGCGTGCTCCACGGGCACGCCTTCGATGGCGCCCGTGTCCGGCGTCGCCGCTTCGCCGGTCGCACCGAAGCTGCCGTCGTCGAATACCGCGACGGGTTTGAAGCCGGCCTCGGGGCGCGCGCGCATCTGCTCGATCATAAAACGGGCGTAGCGCGGGCTGCCCACGATGGCCACGGCCTTCTGGTTGTAGCCCTCGCGGCGCAGGCCTTTGAGCACGGTATGTACCGCCGTCTTCGTCACGATCAGCAGCGCGACGGTGGCGATCGCCCAGTAACCGAGCCACAGCCGCGACAGCATGTCCGAGCGGTGCAGGCTGAAGCTCATGAGAATGCCCATGCCCTCCACCGCGAGCCATGCAAGCGCCACGCGGCCCAGCAGGTCGTAGAGCGGCTTGCCGCGCCACGACTGATAGATACCGCAAGCCGGGAATATCCAGATCATCAGCAGGCAGTTGAACGCCAGCGTGACGTTCTGCATGTCCGTGAGCCATACCAGCGACCCGCCGTGCAACGCGGCTGCGATCAGCGCGCCCGCGGCAACCATCGCAATATCGATGACTCTGGATAGAACGCTCAGCATGAACCGCACCTCGGATTGTCGATCAAGTTCGTGTTCCGTCCGGGAATATGAGTGAATACCCTCGTACAAGGCTCAATAAAGCGGTATTAAAATTCGCCCGGCAAGCGCGCAAAATATCTCTAAATGTATCGGTACGAATTACCGAATTTTGTCTATTTTTGTTCGGTAATTGCTGCATTTTCTGCGACGCTCCGATGACAAACGGCGCCTTCGCGAGCCCCATCCGGCGGGCCACCGCCCTTCTTGTCAGACATATCACAGCAGCTTGCTCCCCAGTCCAGCCCCGTCCCGGGCAGGCTCGCCCTTGCCGGCTCCGGCCGTGGCGTCTTTTCTTTCCTTTTATTTTTAATTTTCTATAGAAAACGAAATAAAATCGCCATAAATCTTTATGCGTTTTATTGGATATCCAGCGGGTTCACGCAAAACGCTTTTGCGAAAGTTTCCCAATGCGTTTTATTGACTATTTACGTCGTGCTACAACTGCTCGCACTGGTCCTTTGATCCTGTGTGAGGAGAACGATATGTCTCATCCGGCAATTGCGGCGGCGCCCGGCGCCGGCGTTCGTACGGCCGCCCCGGCTGGCGTGAAGCTGAAGGTTCATCCGGTGATACTCGCGGGCGGTTCGGGCACGCGCCTGTGGCCCATGTCGCGCGAGCAGTATCCGAAGCAATTGATCGGACTGCTTGGCGACGACTCGCTGCTGCAATCCACGGCATGCCGGCTCGATGCGCTCGATGCGGGGTATCCGCTCGCGGAGCGGATCGTCGTGGTGGGCAACGAGGAACATCGCTTCACGACAGCGGAACAGTTGCGCGTGAGCGGCAAGGCTGCACGTCTCATTCTCGAGCCCGCGGGCCGGGACACGGCGCCGGCACTCACGGTGGCGGCGCTCACCATTGCGGCTGCCGACGAAGACGGCATCATGGTGATCATGCCCGCCGACCACGCCGTGACCGACCTCGCCGCGTTCCAGACCGCGGTGGCCGCCGGCGTGCAGCATGCCGCGGCGGGACACGTGGTGACGATGGGCATCGTGCCGACGCGCGCGGAAACCGGCTACGGCTACATCCGCGTGGGCGAGCCGCTCGCACAGAATGCCGGGTCGAACGATGCCGCGCGGCGCCTCGAACGCTTCGTCGAAAAGCCGCATCTCGAACTCGCGCAACAATACGTAGCGTCCAACACGTACTGGTGGAACAGCGGCATTTTCATCATGCGCGCGTCCACGTGGCTCAAGGCGATTCGTCATTTCGAGCCCGCCATTCACGAGGCGTGCGTCGCGGCCTGCGAACGCGGCCGCGACGACGGCGACTTCTTTCGCGTGGACAGCGAAGCGTTCGCCGCATCGCCGTCGAACTCGATCGACTATGCGGTGATGGAGCAACTGGGCAGCGACACTTCCGTCGCCACGGGCGTCGTGGTGCCGCTCGCGGCGGGCTGGTCCGACGTGGGATCGTGGGACGCCATCTGGGAAATTTCGCCGAAGGACGAGGCCAACAACGTGGGCCGCGGCCGCGTGCTGTTCGAAGGTGCGCAGACCACGTTCGCCCATTCGGAAGGACGCCTGATTGCCTGTGTCGGCACGCATGACCTCGTCGTGGTGGAAACACCCGACGCCATTCTCGTGGCCGACAAGGCACACGTGCAGGACGTGAAGAAAGTGGTGGGCCGCATTCGCAGCAGCCGCGGCACCGAGGCGGCGAACCATCGCAAGGTCCACCGCCCCTGGGGCCACTACGATTCCGTGGATACGGGCGAGCGCTTCCAGGTGAAGCGCATTGTCGTGAAGCCTGGCGCCCGCCTGTCGCTGCAGATGCATCATCACCGCGCGGAGCACTGGATCGTCGTGCGCGGTACGGCGCTCGTCACGCGAGGCGACGAGCGCTTCATCGTCTCCGAAAACGAATCGGCCTATATCCCGCTGGGCGTCACGCACCGGCTCGAGAACCCGGGCAAGATGCCGCTCGAAATCATCGAGGTGCAGTCGGGCTCCTATCTCGGCGAAGACGACATCGTGCGCTTCGACGATACCTACGGGCGGCAGTGAAAGTGCGCCCGCCCGTAGAGGGTTCGCTGAATGGGTCCGCTGAGTAGGCTGAGCGGACTCATTTGACCGTCTCCCGCGACGGCGGCGAAGCGACGTTCGTTCGCCGACCCGCCGACCGCGTGGGAGCGGATGGCAACTGCGATGAGGTGGCGCCCGCGTCGCGGAACACCGCGTCAGATCATTGCGCCTCGATCAGGCGAGACAGCGCGACGCGTCAGTTCGCGTGCGTCAGAAACTGCGAGACGCGCGGCGCGCGTTCGGGCCCGTGGTCGGGGGCGCGTTCAGGCATGCGGTCGGCGGTGCGTTGCGGCGCGGGGGGTGCAAGGCTCGCGCCTTGCGCGTCGCCGTCACCGAGTGCACCCAGCGTGACGTCTTCGCTTCTCGATACGACGTCGGTGGGATAGCGACGCAGCGCGACCCACCGCGCGTTTCCATTGAGCGCGTCCGCAGCGTTGCGCGTCACCGTTCCTGCGTTTGGCGCGCCGGGCAGCGCCCGTTGTACCTGATTGGCAAGCGGCGGTCGGCTGGGCACGGGCGCGCTCACGGCACCGCATTCGCGTTGTTGCGCGAGTTGCTGTGCGGCCGCGCGCGTGCGGCAATCGCGGTCGATCCACTGCTGCGCCCACTCGAGCGCATAGCGTTGCGCGACTTCGGCATCGTCGAAACGCGGGCCCACGAGACCCGAGCGCTCCACGCGGCGCCCGTCGCGCATGATTTCGGCGGCGGCACGATACAGACGATTGGGAATGGGCTGCGCCATCGCGTAGATCACATAGCCGCGGCGATCCACCACCTGCTCGCCCTGCGCGGGAAGGCTGGACCACATCGGGTCGCGCGTCACGACCTGCTGGCCCTGCGACGTGTGAAGCGATTGGGACGACCGCGACGAATGGGTCGCGCCCTGCCCGGCCGCCGTCGTGGCGCGCGACGCGTGCGCATCGTCCGCGTCGCCTTCGGGCTCGCCCGCGAGCTGACGCGTGATGTTCGCGATCGGATCCAGACGGCCGAGCGAATCGAGCGAACGGCCGAACGCGCGCCAGCCCGGCGTCGCATCGGGCGTCTGCCACGATTCGGGGCTTTTCCAGAACACGCCGCGCATGCCGTCCGCGCGCACGGTTTCCTCGCGCGCAGGCGGCGTGCTGTCCGGCGCGGTCTGACGCGCGACGGGCGCCGACGGTTCCGGCACGTAGGCGAACTTGCGTCCGCCTTGCGAGAGGATGCGGACCACCTCGGCCAGCGTGCCGTTCAGTTGCCACTCTTCGAAGCGGCGCCGGCAGGTTGGCCCGGACGGATAGCGGCCCGGTAGTTTCGACCACGGCTCGCCCGTGGTCAGAATCCAGAGGACTGCGTTGGCCACGACGCGAGGCTCGGCACGGGGCCGGCCGCGCCGGTTCAGGCGCACGACCGGCTCGTCGGAAACGAGCGCGGCCACCTGCGCCCATTCTTCATTGCTTAGCTCATCGAAAAACATGTGTTTCTCCACGCAGCCAGGCCGGGCTGCGGCTTTGAGCACGCACGAATTTCATGAAACGGGGATTCGTGTCGTGCCCTCGGTTGCACAATAGGCTTATGCGTTTTGTGCCACTTTCGAACGATCGCACTGAGGTAGTGCGAACATTCCCCGGCGCGACGCACAAAACGGGGTCTCACTCGTGCATGGGAGAATTTGTGCACGAAGCATACCATCACCAGGGTTTGCATGAATATGACAGAGACAGTTGTTACGCATGGAAACAAACTTGTCCTTTTCGCGGCGTCGAGACGGCTGGCTTGAAAACGGAAATGATGGCAGCCGCGGCACGCCGGACGTCGCTCCGGCGGCCTTGCCGAGTCTCTTTGCGGCTTTGTGACAGCTAATGTCACATATCGATGGCGCATTCGCGGCTTATCGATTTTTTTATGGATTTCTTATCACGTCGATATAGCCTGCGCCGAATATCGTCATTCCATGCCAATTGCGTAGTCCGCAATACGCCCGCCATGCTTTGCGCATCGCACATGCATGGGCGCGATGTGCGAGGCGGCTGCAATAAACGCGCTTTACTGCGCGCGCACAGGCGTGGCCGCCTGCTCGCCCACCACCGTCTGCCAGCCACGCACGTGCCAGCGCGTAACGAGCCCTTCACGCACATAAGGGTCGGCGCGCGCGAAGTTTTCTGCGACGGCAGGCGTGTCGCCCGTGAAAAGCAGCACTGCGCCATCGACGGGGTCGGTCAACGCGCCTGCCAGCAGCAGTTCACCGCGCTCGGCAGCGGCCCAGGCCAGCGCGAGGTGCGCCGCGCGGTAGTCGCCGCGGCGTTGAAGGTAGTCGGGTGCAACGTCGTACATGAGCAGGTAGTGCATGTGCGTCTCCGTGACGAAGTTCGAGTTACAGCCGGGCGGTCGCGATGGGCGCCGGCCCGGCGCATTGCATGTGGATCATATCGCCGCACGCGGAATGTGGAAGCGTGCGGGTCAACCCAGTGCCGTCGCGCGCCCAGGGAATAACCTGCCCTCACCGTGTCAACCAAAGCCACTGCCGCCTCGTTTTCAGGGCGGCTTTGCCACGCGCGGGACGATGCCGATAAACTGGCGCCGTCCGTGCCACCCTGACATGACAACGAGAAAGTCCAATCTCTGATGGGAGTGTGTCCATGAAAATCCAAACCGCTATCGCCGCAGTCGTGCTGGGTGGCGTATTCGCAGCACCGGTGTTCGCTCAAACGGCCGCACCCGCCGCGGCTCCCGCCGCCCCCGCAGCCAACACGCAGCAGCAAAAGATGAAGGCCTGCAACGCGCAAGCCAGCGGCAAGAAGGGTGACGATCGCAAGACGTTCATGAAGCAATGCCTTTCGGCCGATGCGCCGGCCGCGGCCTCCGGTCCGATGAGCCAGCAAGATCGCATGAAGATGTGCAACCAGCAGGCCACCGGCAAGAAGGGCGACGAGCGCAAGGCGTTCATGAAGTCGTGCCTCTCGACCAAGAGCTGAGCGGGCGCATCCGTTCTATCCGGCCCGGGCGCCCGCCTGGGCCGCGCGCAGTTTCTTCCCCGCGTTTCCCTATTCCCCTTCCCGCAGCGCGCCCGTACACCACGCCGGCCGTTTTCTTCTATGATGGCGGCCAGGGCGGCGCCTCCATCACATGCAAACACAATGAGCCATCGGGCGCCGACCGGTCGTTGATGCCGTAGTGCATTGAACGGAGGCAGGGATGGCATGGAGACAAAACCGCTGGATGCGGCGCTGGCTGATCGTGATCGTCTTCTGGGCGGTGCCCGTGGCGATCGTGGCCGTGCGCGAGATCCAGGAAGAAATGGCCTACAACCGGGCAGACCTCCAGCAGGCGCTCACCACCTGGACGTTCACCGACGCTGAGCGCGCCGCCGGTGCCGCACAACGCTGCCACGGCACACCGGACGAGGCCGCCGCCGCGGGTTGCCCGCAGAGCGTCCTTGCCGCGAACGCCGCGCGCCAGCAAGAAGCACGCGACGAATACGCCGTGCGGCGCGCCACCCTCGCCAGCTATTTATGGCATGCCTTCGTGGGTTACTGGGTCGTGCCGGCGGCCACCCTCTTCGCCGTGGGACTTCTGATTGCCGGCATTCGTCGCGCGCTGCGGCGGCCCCCCGTCAAGCGGCCGGCGGCGCATTGAGGGGCCGGCTGCCCGGATCACGCGGCTCACCCGAATTCCTTTCAATTTGTATTCCCGTCGGTCACAACTTCCGCCGCACGCCGTCCATTCACCCGCGGGCCTCGCTGCCACCGGGGCACACCGCTTGCTACTTCAGCCATGACTGAGGCATTCGCGGCATGCAAACCCGCCGCGCGCTGACACAGTGGCCGCCCCTCCGCTTGCCGCAGGCTCCGCCGCGCGTGCTGCCATGCATTTCGTACGAATCGCAGCACGCGTGACGAGCGCAATGTCACACGATGTCGCAGTGTGTCGCCTCAAGGGCGGCCGTCATGGACCCCGTGTTATAACGGGCCAGGCAGTTCCCGGCCGCCGCCGAGGGTGGGTGGCCGTTCCGGAAACCACAACGGAGAAAAAACGATGCAAAAACGCAACCTGATTCTGAAGGCTTCCACGGCGGTCCTGCTCGGCGCGCTCGCGCTCGCGGGCTGCACGACCACGCCTGACCAGTCGAATACGGCGTCGACCAATGCGTCCAAGCGCCACTCCATCGACGCGAGCGTGGACGGCACTCTGTCACGCCTGTATCAGACCGTGCCGGGCTCGCGCGAACTCGTAGCCAAGGCGCGTGGCGTGCTCGTGTTCCCGTCGGTGATCCAGGCCGGCTTCATCGTGGGCGGCCAGTACGGCGAAGGCGCGCTGCGCGTGGGCGGCAGCAGCGTCGGTTACTACAGCACGGCGACCGGCTCGTTCGGATTGCAGGCGGGCGCGCAGTCGAAGGCGATCGTCTTCCTGTTCATGACGCAGGACGCGCTCGACAAATTCCGCAGCTCGGAAGGTTGGGCGGTGGGCGGCGACGCCTCGGTGGCGCTCGTGAAGGTCGGCGCAAACGGCGCGATCGATTCGAACACGGCCACGGCGCCCGTTCAGGTCATCGTGCTGACCAATGCCGGCCTGATGGGCGACCTGTCGCTGACCGGCACGAAGGTTTCGCGCCTTCACATCTGAGTGATTCGAGTGCGGCGGCCAGTGCGGCGGGCTCCGGCCCGCTGCTAAATCCTCGACATACGACAGGCGCAGCCGGAGCCCAACGCGTGGGCTCCGGCTGCGCCTGTGTCGTTTCACCGGCTGGGCAACGACCGCTGGGTATCGTTGGCGCGCGCTGCGGTACCAGGGCGCGAAAGCCGCAAAGCGTGAAAGCGCTTCACGTCGTGGACGCGTCGATCACCTTGAAGCGTGAGCGCTTCTGCGCGCGAATCACGGACTGATACGCCTCCACGTACTGCTGCGCCATGCGGTGCGACGTGAAGCGCTCCTCGAAGCGCCGCCGCACGCCGGCGCGCGACACGCGATGCAGCCGGTTGACGGCGGCACAGGCGCCAATCTCGTCTTCCACGATGAAGCCGCTCACGCCTTCGTCCAGTACTTCCGGCACAGACCCGCGGTTGAACGCGATCACCGGCGTGCCGCAAGCCATCGCCTCGATCATCACGAGCCCGAACGGCTCGGGCCAATCGATGGGAAACAGCAGCGCGTGGGCGCCCGAGAGAAACTCGGCCTTCTGCGAATCGTCGATTTCGCCGATGTACTCGACATGCGGCAACGCCAGCAGCGGTTGGATTTCGCGGTCGAAGTATTCGCGGTCCGCAGCGTCCACCTTGGCCGCGATGCGCAGCTTCATGCCGCAGCGGCCCGCAATGCGGATCGCGGTATCCACGCGCTTTTCGGGCGAGATGCGTCCGAGGAACGCGAGGTAGCGCTGCTCCACCGGCTGCGGCGTGTAGAGCCGCTCAGGCAGCCCGTGGTAGACGGTGGTGAGCCATTTCGCCTGCGGCAGCGGCTGACGCTGCGCATTCGAAATGGAGACAACGTGCTGCGTGTTGAACGTGTCGAACACCGGCTGCTGTTCGGGCAGATCGAGGCGCCCATGCAGCGTGGTCACGAACGGCGTTTCCTGCCGCTTGAACACCGAAAACGAGTAGTAGTCCATGTGGAAATGCAGCACGTCGAACTGGTCGGCCTGACGGCGCACCAGTTCCATGAGCAGCATGTGCGGCGCGACGCGGTCGCGAATGCCGGGGTCGAGCCGCAGCGCACGCGGCCATACCGGTTCGAGCTTCGCGCTCGTGATCGAGTCGCCGCTGGCAAAAAGCGTCACGTCATGACCGAGTTCCACCAGCGCTTCGGTGATGTACGAGACCACGCGCTCCGTACCGCCGTAGAGCTTCGGCGGCACCGATTCGGTCAACGGTGCGATCTGCGCAATTCTCATTGGTGTCTCCATGAAGCGGCCTGAACGCCATGTCTGAGCCGGGGTTCGCGCGCGCACTTGCCACGCACGGCGGGCACGGCCAATAGGTCGATTATTGTTCAGCGGCCGCCCCGGCGCCCCTGGTATTTCAATTGAAAAGCGCTGTTACAGCCGCGAAACAGTATGCCTTTCGAGGAAAACGGCCGCCGCGGGGGGCGCTTAGCGCGCCGGCCACTTCCAGGCGGGCAGATCGAGTTCGTCGGCCTGCGCGATACGCGTGGCGCCCAGGTTCTTTTCGAGCACGATCGACTGGCTGCCGCCCTCGCGCTCCAGCGCCGCGATGAGCCGCGCCGCATGCGAGACGACGAGCACCTGCGAGCGCGTGGCGGCATCGGCAATCAGCCTGGCCAGCGCGGGCAACAGATCGGGATGCAGGCTCGTTTCCGGCTCGTTGAGCACGAGCAGCGCGGGCGGCCGCGGCGTGAGCAGCGCCGCGACGAGCAGCAGGTAGCGCAGCGTGCCGTCCGAGAGCTCCGCGGCCTTGAGGGCCCGCAGCAGGCCATGCTGCTGCATGGTCACTTCGAAGCGGCCATCGTGATTGACGACCGCCACGCTCGAGCCGGGAAACGCGTCTTCCACGGCGGCATCGAGCGCCCGCGGGTTGCCGATCTCGCGGATGGTCTGCCAGGCGGCGGCGAGGTCCGCCCCGTCGTCGGCCAGCACCGGCGTATGCGTGCCGATCTGCTGCTGGCGCGCGGGCGCCTCGGCGTCGGTGCGGAAGTGGTCGTAGAAGCGCCACGAGCGGATCTGCTCGCGCACGGCGATCATCTCGGGCGCGGTCTTCGGGTCCGAGAACTCGGTCATCATGCTGTCGAAGCTCGCGATGGGCTGCGCGACGGGCGCCCACTCGCCCTCCTCGTCGCGCGTGCGCAGCGTCGGGCCCTGGCGGTCCACGAGCAGCGCCGACGGGCGTAGCACCGGCCCGCTCCAGATGCATTCGCGCTTGATGATGGGGTCCAGCTGGAACTGCGAGACGCCGGGCAACGGCAGACCCAGGTCGATCGCGTAACCGAACGTGTCGCCGGCAAAGCCGAGCCGCAAGCTCACGGGCTCTTTGCGGCGCGTGCCCTGCACGGGCACCTCGCCCGCGAGCATGCCGCGCGAGAAGCGCTCGGGGCCCGCCCAGAGCGTGGACGGCAAGCCGCCTTCGCGTGCGAGCGACGGTATCAGCCCACCGCGTGCCGTGGCCGCGAGCAGGCGCAGCGCCCGGTAGAGGTTCGACTTGCCGCTGCCGTTGGGCCCCGTCACCACGTTGAGCGCCGCGAGCGGCACCACCAGCTCGCGCAGCGACCGGTAACCCGCGATGGCGAGCGTGCCGAGCATCGGCTCGCTTTTGCGTTCATCGCTCATGGCGAAATGCTCTCGCCTGCGAAGCGTTCCTGGCGGGTGTCGTCATGCCGTTATGCCCCTCACGCCTCGCGCTTCAGGCTGCGCAGGTCGCGCAGGAACGAGTCGCGCCACACGCCGAGATCGTTCTTTCTCAACGCCGTCATATTGGTCTCGTAGCGCGCCTTGCGCTCGGCGAGCGGCATTGCCAGCGCCTGTTGCAGGGCCTCGCTCATGCCGATGGCGTCGTGCGGATTGACGAGCAGCGCCCCGGAAAGCTCCGCGGCCGCGCCCGCGAAGATGGAGAGCACGAGCACGCCCGGATCGTCCGGGTTCTGCGCGGCCACGTATTCCTTCGCGACGAGGTTCATGCCGTCGTGCAGCGGCGTGACGAAGCCGATCTGCGATTCGCGAAAGAGCGACATCAGCTTCCAGCGGTCGTAGCGCTGGTTCAGATAGCGGATGGGCGTGTAGTCGAGCGCGGAAAAGCGGCCGTTGATGCGCCCGGCTTCGCCCTCCAGCTCCTGGCGGATCTGCTGGTAGGTATCGACGTCCGAGCGCGTGGGCGGCGCGATCTGCACGAGCGTGACGTTGCCGCGCCATTCGGGCGCGCGCTCCAGCAGTTGTTCGAAGGCGCGAAAGCGCTCGACGAGACCCTTCGAATAATCGAGCCGGTCGACGCTCATGATGAGCTTGCGCCCTTCCAGGCTCTGCTTCAGATCGAGCACGTGCTGGCGGCTTTCGTAGCGCTTCGCCTGCTCGGCGATCTCGTCGGGGAATACGCCGATGCGATACACCCCGGTGTGCAACGTGCGGCCGAACGCCGAAGCGACCGCGCCTTCGCCCTCGCCCGTGTCCGTCACTTCGCCGCGCGCATGGCGCACGAGGTAGTCGTGGAATGCGACCTGGTCGTTGCGCGTCTGGAAGCCGATCAGGTCGTAGCAGCACAACGACTTCACCAGTTCTTCGTGCGGCGGAATGTTGAGCAGGATCTGCGGCGCGGGAAACGGAATGTGCAGGAAGAAGCCGATCGGGTTCGTCACGCCCTCGGCGCGCAGGGCCTCGGCAAACGGAATCAGATGGTAGTCGTGGACCCAGATGACGTCGTCGGGCTCGATCAGCTTCGTGAGCTTGTGCGCGAGCCAGGCGTTCACGCGCCGGTAGCCCGCGTATTCGTCGCGCTCGTAGCGCGCGAGATCGTTGCGGTAATGGAAGACCGGCCAGAGCGTGGCGTTCGAAAAGCCGCGGTAGTACTGGTCGTAGTCCTTGCGCGTGAGGCCCACGGTGGCGAAGGTGACGGACCCCTCCTGCTCCAGCACGGGGCCCGCGTTGGCCACGGTCTCGCTCACCACGTCGCCGCTCCAGCCGAACCACACGCCGCCCGCGTCCTTGAGCGCGCCGAATACGCCGACGGCGAGGCCGCCCGCGGACCCTTTCGTCTCCGTGGGCGTGGCCACACGGTTCGATACTACGATCAGTCTGCCCATGAAACCTGTTCTCCCGATTCCTGTTGTGTCGAGTGTTCGTCTGCTCTCGTTGTGCCGGTCTCGTGGCGTGTAGTGGCGATGCTTGTCGTGATGATGCTTGTGGCTGGGAAACTTGTCGCGCCTCTCGCCGGGGCGCTGGGTACTCGATTCTGCGTGCCTGCGCGGCCTTGGCCGCTGTAGCGGTCGTGAACGGCCCGGCCGCAGTCTCGTATCGCGCCGCCGCCGGTCTGATCGCGAGGCAGCCTCGCCGGGTCTTTTAGCGGCCTATCGGTCCGGCGCTCGCGCGTGCGTCGGCGAGGTGCTTTTCGCGTCGCCGTCGACGGCCGCCAGTCCATCGCCTGCTCGCGCCCCGCCACCGTCAGGCGGACGTCCGGCGCGCCCTCCGCCTTGCGCGCTGCGGCCTGCCACCGGGTCGGCCTCGGTGTGGGCGGCCGTGCTCGAGGCATGGTGCCGCGCGCCCGGCGCGTGGTGGTCGTGCCCTCCACGCATGCTGCTCTCCAGTTCCGCCGACACTTCGGCCCGCGCACGCGGCAGATACTGCGGGTAATGCTGGTTCACGAAGTCGAGCAGACCCTCGCGCACGCGGCAGCGCAAGTCCCAGTTCAGCCCCGAATCCTGCGAGCTCACGAGAATGCGCAACTGCATCGCCCGTTCGCTGGTGTCGGTCACTTGCAGCACCTGCACGCGCCGGTCCCACTCCGGCGCGTCGGTGACGAGGCGCGCCAGTTCCTCGCGCAGCGGCGCGAGCGGCATGCGGTAGTCGAGCCAGAGATACACGGTGCCGATGATCTCCGCGCTGCTGCGCGTCCAGTTGGTGAACGGGTTTTCGATGAACCACTGGAGCGGCACGATCAGCCGGCGCTGATCCCACAGCCGCACCGAAACGTAGGTGCCCGTGATCTCTTCGATGCGGCCCCACTCGCCCTGAATGACCACCACGTCGTCCAGCCGGATGGGCTGGGACAGCGCGATCTGCAGCCCCGCGATCAGATTGCCGAGCACCGGCCGCGCGGCGATACCGGCCACGAGGCCCGCCACGCCGGCCGAGGCCAGCAGGCTCGCGCCGATCTGCCGTACGTTCGGAAACGTCATGAGCGCGGCGCCCACGCCGACGATCACGATCACCACCATCACCGACCGTGCCAGCACGCGCGCCTGCGTGTGGATGCGGCGCGCCTGGAGGTTGTCCGCGGTATCGAGCGGATGCGCCTCGATGATCGCTTCGCCGATGGCGGCCGCCGAGCGCACCGAGAGCCACGTTATCCCGCCGATCAGCGCGAACGCCGCGAGATCACGCAGGGTGCCGATGAAATGGAGCGTATCCGGCGCCTCCCACCAGACGATTTCGAGCATGAGAATCGCGAGAACGAAGAGCGCCGGCTTGTCGATGTAGCGCAGAAAGACGCTCAGGATCGGATACGGCCTCGCGATGCGGGTGAGCACGCGTCCGCCCACCCAATGCACGCCGAAGGCCAGCGCAAGCCCGATGGCGGTGAACAGCAGCGTACCCGGCCACGCCTCCAGCGGCGCGGAAGCGATGCGTTCGAGATCGTCGATTGTGATCATGAGCGGCCTTTTCCTCCTTCTCCCTGGCGCGGGAAGACAGGCGATTAAGCAGGCAACCAGGCAGGCGACTAAGCCGGCAGCTAATCAGGCAACTTTTCACGCAACCTGTCAGGCACCCCGGCGGGCGCCTGGTTGCACGCGAAGCGAGGCGACAAGCGGCAGCGGTCGCGCTCGCAGCCCGCCTCGGAACACCCGCGTGGCCGCCTCAGCAAGCTTCTCCGCGCGCGTCCAGGGCGCGGCGGCGATGCGACGCCGCCCGGCTCCCGGCACTAGTTACCGGTCTTGCAGGGAAAGGCCTTGCCGAGCCCCAGAGAAACCGCCGTGCTGGCGTTGTAGCCCGCCACGTTCGGATTGTCGGCAATGTACTTGCGTACCGCGTCCGTCAGTTGCGCCGAGCGTGCGTCCGGAGGCAGGCAGAAGTATTGACCCACGCGCGGGCCGGTGGTGCCGCCGATGGCGTCGATAGTATTGAACACGCCGTCTGCCGCGCCTTCGATGTAGGCCGCGCATGCGGCACGCGACGCCACGTCCGTTTTCATGCAGAGGCGGTTGAGGTCGCTCGCCGTGAACGCAAAGGCGGCGACCGGCAAGACAAGCGCGCCGGCGCAGGCGCCGGCCCGGATCAGAACCCGCAGCATGATTCTCCCTTGATGCATACGTGTGGCCCGGCGCGGTCGCGCGCAGGATGCGCCCGGCGCCGCAGCCGGCCGAAAAAGAGGATGCAACGATCGCGCAAGAAAAGCGAGCAATGCAACGATGCGCCGCGTGGGCGGTCCGTCATTCCCGCGCGCGGCGCATCAACCCGCTATTTTGCACCGTTTTGCGGTGCCGACGCAGCCGCCGGAGCCTGCTGCTGCATCTGCGCGATACGGGCCGTGAGGCCTTCCACCACGTCCGGCGCCTTGTAGTGCTTCGCGAAATCGAGCGCCGTCAGACCCAGCTGGTTCTTCAGGTTGAGATCGGCGCCGTTGTCGAGCAGCAGCTTGACTGTCGAGATGTGGTTGCCACGTGCAGCCATCATGAGCGGCGTGGTGCCGTTCGGCGAGGCCGCGTCGATATAGGCCGACTGGTCGAGCAGCACCTTCACGACGTCGTCCTGGCCGTTCGCCGCCGCGTAATGCAGCGGCGCCCAGCCCTTCTTGTTGACCTCGGCGCCCTTCGCGATGAGGAGCTTCACGAGGTCGAGGTCGCCGTTCAGCGCCGCGAGCATCATCGCGTTCTCGCCGGCCTTGTCTTGCGCTTCGATATTGGTCTTCGGATTCGCGACGAGCGCCGCGGCCACCTTGTTGGACTGTTCGCGCGCCGCAAGCACGAGGAGCGGAATGCCCTGGTCGTCCGTGAGGTTCGGGTCCATGCCGTTCGCGAGCTGCTTGTTGACTTCCTTCACGTCGTCGAACTTCACGGCCTTGATCATGGTGTCCGCGGGCGCGGCGTGCACGGGCGACGCCACCCATGCGACGGCGAACCCCGCGACAAGCGCGAAAGACGTGGCGCCGCGCCGCAGCACGGCCGATACGGCCCTTGCGCTCGATGCCGCCGATTCCGCAAGAGCGCCGATACGCCGCGACGAAGCCGCCCCGTCATGGCTCACCGAAGAACCGTCTGCCAGAAAACCCGCAATAGCGCGCGAAGGCCGAAGATAAAATTTCATGCTTTACCTTAAGTTATTTGTCTATGTAGCTGATAATACTGGAACATTTACCGCCGCATCACGGCTTTCACCGCCGCGCCTTCAAACGTCCTGAGGCGCGGGAATGCGAAACAGCCGGAAGAAGTTGCGCGTAGTCGCGTCGGCGACCACGGCCTCAGGCACCTCGCGCTGCTGGGCAATGAACCTTCCGACATAACTCACGTACGCAGGTTCATTGGGCTTGCCGCGATACGGCACCGGCGCGAGATACGGCGAATCGGTTTCGATCAGGAGGCGCTCGAGCGGCACGCGCCGCGCCACCTCCTGAACATCGGTGGCGCTCTTGAACGTGACGATGCCCGAGAGCGAAATGTGGAAGTTCTGCGCGAGCGCCCGTTCGGCCACGGGCCAGGGCTCCGTGAAGCAGTGCATCACGCCGCCGGGCACGCCGGCGCGCTCCTCTTCCATGATCCGCAGCGTGTCGTCCGACGACGCCCGCGTATGGACGATGAGCGGCTTGCCGGTGGCATGCGCCGCGCGGATGTGCGTGCGAAAGCGCTCGCGCTGCCATTCCATGTCGGCGATGGTGCGTTCGCCGAGGCGGTAGTAGTCGAGCCCGGTCTCGCCGATCGCCACCACCTTCGGGTGCTGCGCGAGTTCGACGAGTTCGGCCACGGTCGGCTCCTTCGCGTCCTCGTGATCGGGATGCACGCCCACCGATGCGTAGACGTTCTCGTAGGTGCCGGCGATCTCGAGCACCGCGGGCAGCGTCTCCAGATCGACGGACACGCACAGCGCGTGGCTCACGTCATGCGAGCGCATGTTTTCGAGCACCTGCGGCAGCCGGTCGCCGAGTCCTTCGAAGTTGATGTGGCAATGCGAGTCGACAAACATGAGGACATCCCTGCGTGGGTCGGTTATGGGTGGATTGCGGACGACAGTTGCGTGGTTTGACCCGCGAGTGCCGCAGACGTGCCGACGGCTTGCGGCCTCGCTTGCGTCGGGTTTGCGCAAGGCTTCCCTTCTACGCGGCTGGCGGCAGACTCAGCCCGGCATCGAGCGACATCAAGCGGTACCGGCGGCATAGGCAGTACCGGCGGTTTCATCGGGCATCACTTCCCGGCGTCGAGCCGCTTGCCGAGAATCACGAGATCGCGCTCCACGCCGTCCAGCACCGCGACGCGTGGCAGCGTGCCCCAAGTCTCGAAGCCATAGGCGCGAAAGAGCCGCAGGCTCGGTTCATTGTGGCCGAAGATGAAACCCAGCACCGAATGAATGCCGAGCCCCGGCGCCGCCTGAAGGGCTGCCGCGAGCAGTTGCCGGCCAAGGCCTTTACCGCGCACCGTCTCGTCCAGATAGATGCTGACTTCCGAGGTATGCCGGTACGCCGGCCGGCCATAGAAGTCCGAGAAACTGAGCCAGGCGACCACGCCGCCGGCCTCCTCGACGACCCATAGCGGCCGCGTGGCAGGCCCATGCGCATGGAACCACGGCACCCGGCTCTCCACGCTGACGGGTTCCAGGTCGGCCGTGACCTGGCGCGAGGCAACCGTGGAGTTATAGATGGCGACGATAGCGGGCAGATCGTCGAGCGTGGCATCGCGATACGAAAGCGTCATGGCGGATATCCGGCTGGGCGTATAGATGGCTTCGGGACGGCAAGGGTCTGCAACGGTGCAAGGCGACGGCGGCGTAAGCACGAGGCCATGGCGCCCCCGTCAGCCGAACAGCTCCCGATAACCGAGAAACAGCTCCTCGAAAACCAGACGCGCGTTGAGCGGGTGGTTCTCCACCCGGCGCTGGCGCGTGACGGCTCTCTGGAAACGCGCGAACGCGTCGGGGTTCATCTCCGTCGCGCAACGGGCGAGCGCGGGCGCAGCCTGCGGGAAGTAGCGCGGCCGGCCCGCCGTGCGCTGCGCCAGCAGATCGTAGAGCCAGCGTTGCAGCCAGCCGATCACGAGCGGCACGGGCAGCTTCTGCAGCGTCTCGCCGCAGGCGAACGCGTCGCAGCGTGGCCCGGAGGCAAGCTGGGCGAGCGTCCAGTCGCGCAGCGTGCGGTTCTCGTCGTGCGCGAGCGCGCGTGCGGCGAGCGGCGCACCGCCCGCTTCGGCGAGCAGTGCCTCGGCATCGTCGGCGCCCTGCGCTTTGAGCCACCGGGCGGCGGCTCCAGCTGACGGCGTGCTCATCGGCCACTGGCGGCAGCGGCTCACGATGGTGGGCAGCAGGCGGTCGATACGCGCCGACACCAGCAGAAACACCACACCCGCCGGCGGTTCCTCGAGCGTCTTCAGCAACGCGTTAGCCGCCGCGACATTGAGCGCCTCGGCCGGATAGAGCACCACCACGCGCATGCCGCCGCGGTGCGAGCCGATGCCGCTGAAGTCCAGCAGCGCACGCACCTGCTCGATCTTGATTTCCTTGCTCAGCGTGCGGGTCTTCTTGCCGTCGTCGGCGTCGTCCTTCTCGGGCTTGCCTTCGTCGGCGGCGGTCGCCCCCAGTTCGGCGGCGAGCGCTTCGGGCACCACGATGCGGTAGTCCGGGTGATTGCCCTGCTCGAACCAGTTGCACGCTGCACAGGCGCCGCACGGCTCGCCGTTCGCCTGAGGGGCCTCGCAGAGCAGCCCCTTGGCCAGATGCCGGGCGAAGTCGAGCTTGCCGATACCGGCCTGCCCGTGCAGCAGCAGCGCATGCGGCCAGTGCGCGCGCAGTTGCTGAAGGCGATTCCAGTCGTCGGCCTGCCACGGATAGATCATTGTTTGTCTTTTCTAATCAATTTATTACGCAAGATTCTTCGTGCAACACATGAGGTCATTCCGGTCGTCGCGCCCCGCGAGCCGTGGCGGCGTATGCCTCAGAGCGCCGCCACGATCCCGTCCAACTGCCGGCGAATCTCTTCGATGCTTTGCGTCGAGTCGACAATCGCGAAGCGATACGGCGCCTCTTCGGCCCGACGCAGGTACTCGGCACGGGTGCGCGTGAAAAAGGCGTCGGACTCGCTCTCGAAGCGGTCAGGCTCGCGCGCCGCGCCGCGCCGGGCGCTGGCGGTTTCCGGCGGCACGTCGAAAAGCACCGTGAGGTCGGGCTGGAAGCCGCCCTGCACCCAGCGCTCCAGCGCTTCGAGCTTGTCGCGCGGCAACCCGCGGCCGCCGCCCTGGTAGGCAAAGGTGGCGTCGGTGAAACGGTCCGAGAGCACCCAGTCGCCGCGCACGAGCGCCGGCTCGATCACCTGGGCCAGATGCTCGCGGCGCGCGGCGAACATCAGCAGCGCCTCGGTTTCGAGATCCATGGCTTCGTGCAGCAGGATATGGCGCAGGGCTTCGCCGAGCGGCGTGCCGCCCGGCTCGCGCGTCATCACCACGGCGTGCCCCGTGGGGCCCACCTTCTGTTCGAGGCGCTCGCGCAGCCAGCCGAGATGGGTGGTCTTGCCCGCGCCGTCTATGCCCTCGAGCGTAATGAATTTGCCGCGCGCCATTTATTGCCCTCGGATGTACTTGTCGACGGCCTTGTTGTGATCGCCGAGCGTGTCAGAAAAGATGCTGGTGCCGTCGCCGCGCGACACGAAATAAAGCGCCGCGCTAGGTGCCGGATTCACGGCCGCCTGCAGCGACGCGACCGACGGCAGCGAAATGGGCGTGGGCGGCAGCCCCATCCTCGTGTAGGTATTGTAGGGAGTGTCCGCCTGCAGATCGCGCCGATGGATACGCCCCGTATAGCTCGCGCCCATGCCGTAGATCACCGTGGGGTCGGTCTGCAGCGGCATGCCCGCGCGCAGCCGGTTCGCGAAGACGGCGGCCACGAGCGGCCGGTCCGCGGGCTTGCCGGTCTCCTTCTCGATGATCGACGCCATCGTCAGCGCCTCGTACGGCGTGCGGTACGGCAAGCCGGGCGCACGCCCGGCCCAGGCCTCGGCGAGCCGCTGCTGCATCAGGCGGTAGGCGCGGCGGTACACGTCCAGATCGCTCGTACCCTTGTCGAACAGGTACGTATCCGGAAAGAACAGGCCCTCGGCGTTGCCGAGCGGCGGCGTCTCGGCGGCGCCGATTGCCTTCAGCAAGTCGGCGTCGCTCATGCGGGCCGTCTGGTGCGTGAGCGCCGTGTTCGCGTCGATTTCCGCGCGCATGTGCCTGAAGGTCCACCCTTCGATGATGGTCGCGGCAAACTCGTTCACGTCGCCGCGCGCGAGCTTTTGCAGCACCTGCCACGGCGTCACGCCCGCCTTGAACTCGTAGTTGCCGGCCTTCACCTGGCTCTGCAGGCCCACCACGCGGGTCATGGCCACGAACAGGTCCGGCTCCACGGGCACGCCGCCGCGCACGAGCTGCGCGGTCACGCTGCGCAAGGTGCTGTGCGGCGCAATGGTGACGTCGAGTTGGGGAGCGGCAAGCTTGACGGGGCTCGTCGCCCAATACCAGGCGGACCAGCCGCCCGCCGCGACCGCCAGGACGACGAGCGCCATGCCGGCGGCGAGACATTTCTTCAGCAGGGTCATGCGAAACAGGGCTCAGATGGACCCCATATAATACTTGCTTGCCCTCGCTCAAGTCAGGATTGACTCAATCCCGTTTCCATGAACTCACCGCTCGCTACCGCCCCGGCCACGGCGGCCGTCACCGCCGCCCCCGTTCCGCTTGAACGCCCCGCTGCCGGCGACTTCGACGCCGTGCTGGAGCGCGGCGCCTGGATGCGCCTCACGCAGTTCGGCGCCATCGACGCCACGGGCGACGACGCCGCCAGCTTCCTGCACAACCAGCTCACCAACGACGTCCAGCACCTCGATGCCGCCAACGCGCGCCTCGCGGGCTACTGCTCGCCGAAGGGCCGCCTGCTCGCGTCGTTCCTCACCTGGCGCACGGGCGAGACGATCCGCCTGCTGCTGTCGAAGGACGTGCAGCCGGCGGTGCAAAAGCGGCTTTCCATGTTCATCCTGCGCGCCAAGGCGAAGCTCGCGGACGCAAGCGACGCCATCGCGGTAATCGGCCTCGCCGGCGACGTGCGCGGTGCGCTTTCGCGCGTGTTCGACGCGCTGCCCGACGGCGTGCACGTGAAGGTGGACGGCGCGGCGGGGTCACTGATCCGCGTGCCGGACGCCGCGGGGCGCCTGCGCTATCTGTGGGTCGGACCGAAGGCCGAGGTCGAAGCACGGCTCGGGACGCTCGCGGAACTCGCGCAGGTCGCGCCCGCCGTGTGGGACTGGCTCGATATCCGTGCAGGCGAGCCGCGCATTACGCAGCCGGTCGTCGAGCAGTTCGTGCCGCAGATGGTCAATTACGACGTGCTGGGCGGCGTCAATTTCCGCAAAGGCTGCTACCCCGGCCAGGAAGTGGTGGCGCGCAGCCAGTATCGCGGCACGATCAAGCGGCGCACGGCGCTTGCGCGAATCGGGGCCGACGCGGCGCCCGGTGCCCTCCACGCGGGCGCCGAACTGTTCCATTCGGACGATCCCGGCCAGCCGTGCGGGATGGTGGTCAACGCCGCGGCGGCGCCCGCCGGCGTCTACGACGTACTCGCGGAGATCAAGCTCGCCGCGCTCGAATCCGGCTCCGTGCACCTGGGCGCCGCGGACGGCCCCGCGCTCGCGTTCGAGCCGCTGCCCTATTCGCTGCCCGTCGAGGCTTGACGCGGTGACGGCCGGCAGTCTTCGCAGCAGGGCCGGCGCGGCGCCATGTGTCTGATCGTGTTCGATTGGCGCCCCGACGCCACCGAGGGCGCGCTCTTCACGCTCGCCGCCAATCGCGACGAATTCTTCCGGCGCACTGCCGAGCCGATGCACTGGTGGTCCGAGGTGCCCACGCTGCTGGCTGGGCGCGATCTCGTGGGCGGCGGCACGTGGCTCGGCATGACGCGCGATGGCCGCTTCGCCGCGCTCACCAACTACCGCGCCCCGCGCGAGATGCGCGCCGATGCACCGACGCGCGGCACGCTGGTCTCCGCGTGGCTCACGGAGCCTCGCACCACGCCGCTCGACTACTTGCGGCGCGTGGCACGCGACGGCGAGATCTACAACGGCTTCAATTTGATCGTGGGCGACTGGACGCGGCGCGAACTCGGCTGGTACTGCAACCGGTCGAGTGCTCCGCCCGCGCTGCTCGAAGCCGGCACCCACGGCATTTCGAACGCGGTGCTCGACACGCCGTGGCCCAAGCTCGTGCGCAAGCGCAGCGAACTGGCGGCGCGCCTCGCGGCCGACTCCAACGCGCCGCTCGCAAGCCTCGTCGAGATGATGCGCGACCCGCAACTGGCGCGCGACGACGAACTGCCGGCCACCGGCATCACGCTCGAACGCGAGCGCGCGCTCTCGGCGGCGTTCATCGACACCCCCGACTACGGCACGCGCGGCACGACAGCCCTACGCGTGACCGTGCGCGGCGAAGCGATCAGCGTGGAAGTGACCGAACGCAGCGACGACAACGGGTCTCACCGCATCGCACGGCCGGGGCACTATGAGCGCGAGTACGCGTTCGATGTGACGCGCACGCTGTAACGCGTGCAGAGACGGGCCGCGTGCGGCAGCGGCAACACAGCACGCGACACCGCGCTCGCCGCCCGAACCGCCCCACCCCGCCGCAAACGCCCCGCGCAGCGCCGCAGCCGCATCGGCATGTGCCTGCGCAACCTCGGGCACGAAGCCGCCCATCTTGAAGAACTCGTGGATCATGTCCGGATAGCTGCGCAACGTGACGGTGTTGCCCGCCGCGCGCAGCTTGACGGCATAAGCCTCGCCTTCGTCGCTGAGCGGGTCGTAGCCGGCAATCGCGATCCACGCGGGTGCGAGATGATCGAACGACGGCGCGCCGCGTTCGCCGTCGAGCGGCGCAAACCGCCAGTCGTTGCGATCGTCGGGCTCGCGCACGTACTGGGCGAAGAACCACTGAATGGTGTCGCCCGAGAGCAGATAGCCTTCGGAGAGCCGCGCGTGCGACTCCGTCTGCTGATGCGCAGAGGTGCCGGGATAGATCAGCAGTTGCAGCGCGAGCCGGATGCCCGCGTCGCGCGCGAGCACGGCACAGACCGTGGCCAGCGTGCCGCCGGCGCTGTCGCCGCCCACCGCGATGCGGTGCGCGTCGATGCCGTAGACGGCCGCGTTCGCATGAAGCCACGCGAGCGCATCGAACGCGTCGTTCACGGCCGTGGGGAAACGATGCTCGGGCGCGAGCCGGTAGTCGACGGACAGCACCGCGCAATGTGCGTCGTGCGCGAACATGCGGCACAACGCGTCGTGCGTGTCCACACTGCCCACGGTGAAACCGCCGCCGTGGTAGTAGACGAGCGCGGGCAGCGGCTCGGCCCATTGCGGCTCGACGGGAAAATAGAGCCGCGCGCGGATGGTAGCGCCGTCGCGCACGGGCACCTCGATGTCCTCGACGGAAAACATCGGGGCACTCGCAATTTCGAGAATGGGCGCGCTGCGCTCGTAGGAGGCACGCGCTTCGGCGGGCGTCAGATCGTGATACGGCGGCCGCCCGGCGCGCGCCACCATGTCGAGAATCAACGCGACCTTCGGGTTCAGCTGCGTCACGCCGAGTACCCCGTCTCGGGTTTCAGCGACATCGGGTCCGTGGGGTTGCGCATGAGTTCGATGTCCTCGTGGCGCAGATGCACCGAAGGCAGAATCGCGGGATGCGTGAGGATGTAGAAGCGCCGCTCGCGCACGGCGTCGAACGTGAGGCCGGCCACGTCGGCGGCCGAGAGCTTGCCCGACTTCACCGCGCGCTGAAGCTGCACTTGCGCGACGGCCTGCGAGCGCGTGGGCGCCTCGGTGTTGCGCAGCGCCTCAGGCCGCGCGCGATACGATTCTGCGATGCCGGTGGGCACGAACGCGGGACACAGCAACGAGCAGCCCACCTCGGTCCCCACGATCCGCAGGTCGTGGTAGAGCGTTTCGGTCAACGCCACCACCGCATGCTTCGACACGTTGTAGACACCCATGGCGGGCGGCGCGAGCAGCCCTGCTACCGACGCCGTGTTGACGATGTGCGCCGGCTCCTTCTGCCGCAGCATGATGGGCGCGAACACGCGCACGCCGTGCGCCACGCCCATCACGTTGACGCCGAGCACCCACGTCCAGTCCTTTTCGGTGTTCTCCCAGACGAAGCCGCCCGTGCCGACGCCCGCGTTGTTGAAGAGCAGATGCACCTTGCCGAAGGTATCGAGCGCGGCCTGCGCCAGCGCTTCGACCTGCGCGGATTGCGACACGTCGGTCGTCACGCCCACGGCTTCGGCGCCCTGGTCGCGCAGTGCGGTCACACAGGCGGCGAGTGCGTCGCCGTCGACATCGGCGAGCACGAGTTTCATACCGAGCGCCGCGGCCTTCTGAGCGAAGGCCCGGCCGAGCCCGCTCGCGGCGCCGGTCATGACGGCCACCTTGCCGCCGAACTCGAAGGGAATGGTCATATCGAGGGCAGACTCCGCGCGATTCAGATGAGCTTCACCAGTTGCTTGCCGAAGTTCTGGCCCTTGAGCAGACCGATGAACGCCTCCGGCGCGCGTTCGAGCCCCTGCGCAATGCTCTCGCGGTAATGCAGCTTCTTTTGCGCGACGAGCGTACCCAGTTCGCGCAGCGCCTCGGGCCAGACATCGAGATGCTCGGTCACGATGAAGCCCTGCACAAGCAGCCGCTGCGTGAGCATCAGCTCCGGATGCCCGAGCGGCGTGGGCGCGCCGTCGTAGCGGGCGATCATGCCGCACAGCGCGATGCGCCCGAACGGATTCATGCGCGCGAGCGTGGCGTCGAACACCGCGCCGCCCACGTTCTCGAAGTAGCCGTCCACGCCCTGCGGCGTCGCGGCCTTCAGGTCGGCGTAGAGATTGCCGGCCTTGTAGTCCACGCAGGCGTCGAAGCCGAGCGTCTCCACGACGTAGCGGCATTTTTCAGCGCCGCCCGCGATGCCTACCGCGCGGCATCCGGCAAGCTTCGCCAGTTGCCCGACCACGCTGCCCACGGCACCGCTCGCCGCGCTCACCACGACGGTCTGGCCCGGCTTCGGTCCGATGATGCGGTTGAGTCCGTACCAGCCGGTCACGCCCGGCATGCCCACGGCGCCCAGGTAAGCCGACAGCGGCACGTGAGTGTCGTCCACCTTGTGCAGCCCCTCGCCGTTGGAGGTGCCGTACTCCTGCCAGCCGAACATGCCCACCACCTTGTCGCCCACCGCGAAGTCGCGATGCGTGGACTCCACCACTTCGCCCACTGTGCCGCCCAGCATCACTTCGTTGAGCGGTTGGGGCGGTGCATACGACTTCGCATCGTTCATGCGGCCACGCATGTACGGATCGAGCGACAGGTAGTGGTTGCGCACGCGCACCTGGCCCGCTTCGAGCGCTGCCAGCGGCGTTTCGACGAGCCGGAAATTGTCCGGCGTAGCGGGGCCTTGCGGCCGCGAAACCAGCAGGATCTGACGATTGGTCTGGGACATGACAGGCACCTCGTGTTCGATCGGGTTGAGGCAGACAGAAAGGTAGCGGACAAAAAGCGGCACGCCGCGGTCAGCGGGCGGCAGGCAAGGCGGATGAAACGTTCAGCCGTCGCTCGGACCCGGTCGCGCTGCCGGATCGGTGCGCAACCTCTGCTGCGTGATCTCGCGGCCCACGGCAAGGCGGCGCATGTACTTGAAGGTGCCGAGCGCCTTGGCGACGAAGTGCCCGGCCGTGTCGCGAATCTCGCCTTCGCAGTAGGCCATGGTGGTGGAGCGGTGCAGCACGCGCGCCGACGCGCGCAATTCGCCGCGGCCCGGCTGCATGAAGTTCACTTTCATTTCGACGGTGACCACGCCCACGCCGTCCGGCGCGAGGCTGCGCGCGGCCATGGCGAGCGCCACGTCGGCGAGCGTCATGGTGACGCCGCCATGCGCGACGTCCCACGTGTTCAGATGCATGGCCGCAAGCGGCAGCACGACTTCGCTCGCGCCGTCGGCGGCACTGACCACCTGTACGCCGAGGTGATCGACGAAAGGGCTTTCGATCATAGGCGGCGTTTGTGGGCTTGCGCCCGCCGGAGGCTGTGCGTCGCTCATCGCGAGGCTCACACTTCGTAGTCCACGCACTGGCGCGCTTCGCGCACCCCGGAGATGAACTTCTTCACTTCCTCGTGCACGGGGTGGACCTGATAGGCGTCGAGCGCGGCCTTGTCGGCGAAATCGGAAACGAGCACCACGTCGTAGGTCGATTCGAGACCGGGCGCCGCAAGGCCCACTTCCAGATGTTCGATGCCCGGCACGATGCCGCGGCACGCTTCGAGCTTCGCCTTGAGGGTCTGCGCGTTCTGTTCACGCGTGGCGCCTTCGGCGGTTTCCTTGAGCTTCCACATCACGATATGACGGATCAACGTGTTCACCTGTAGTCGGGTTTGTCTGAAAAAAGGCGCGGATGCGGCGTAGATTGAGCGCCGGCTCGCCTGGGCGTGCGATGCCGTTCTGTGCTTCTGTGCGCACCGGCAAGCCGCCATGATACCTGCTCGTCCACGTCGAGACGGCTCACGGCGCGCAGGCAAAGCGTGTCGGCGCGTGCAGCCTCACCGGCCCGGCCGTACAAGCCCATCCGCTTTTTCGCCCCCCTCACGCCACTTCGAACAAGCCCGCTGCGCCCTGCCCGCCGCCGATGCACATCGTGACCACCACGAACTTCGCGCCACGGCGTTTGCCTTCGATGAGCGCATGCCCCGTAAGGCGCGCGCCCGACACGCCATACGGGTGGCCCACCGCAATCGCGCCGCCGTTGACGTTGAGCCGTTCGTTCGGAATCCCGAGCGTGTCGCGGCAATAGAGCACCTGCACGGCGAACGCCTCGTTGAGTTCCCACAGGTCGATGTCCTCGACCTTGAGCCCCGCCTGCCTGAGCAGCTTCGGTACCGCAAAGACGGGGCCGATGCCCATTTCGTCCGGCTCGCAGCCGGCCACCGCGAAGCCACGGAAAATGCCGAGCGGCTCGAGTCCTTCGCGCTCCGCCACCTTCGCGTTCATCACCACGCACGCCGAGGCGCCGTCCGAAAACTGGCTCGCGTTGCCCGCCGTGATGACGCCGCCCGGCAGCGCCGTGCGGATCTTCGCGACGCCTTCGAGCGTGGTGTCCGCGCGAATGCCTTCGTCCGCGGCGATCGTCACTTCCTGGGTAAAGAGGCGGCCGCTCGCCTTGTCCGCGACGCCGGCCAGCACGGTCATGGGCACGATCTCGGCATCGAAGAGGCCCGCTTCGCGCGCGGCGGCCGCGCGCAGCTGCGATTGCACGCCGTATTCGTCCTGGCGCTCCTTCGAGATCGCATAGCGTTTCGCGACGTTCTCGGCCGTCTCGAGCATGGTCCAGTAGATTTCGGGTTTGCGTTCGAGCAGCCAGCCGTCGGCCATCATGTGGCGGTTCATTTCGTTCTGCACGCACGAGATGGACTCCACGCCGCCCGCCACGTAGACGTCGCCCTCGCCCGCGATTACCCGCTGCGCGGCGAGCGCGATGGTCTGCAGCCCCGACGAGCAGAAGCGGTTCACCGTCATGCCGGGCACGCTTACGGGCAGGCCGGCGCGCAGCGCGATCTGGCGCGCGATGTTGCCGCCCGTCGCGCCTTCAGGGTTCGCGCAGCCCATGATGACGTCTTCGATGCGCGCAGGGTCGAGCTTCGCGCGCTCGACCGCGGCCTTCGTGACGTGGCCGCCCAGCGTCGCGCCGTGCGTCATGTTGAACGCGCCGCGCCACGATTTGGCGAGACCCGTGCGGGCCGTCGATACGATTACTGCGTCGGTCATGCCTGTCTCCTGCCATTCATGTTGCTGTTGATGTGTGGGTACGGCCACGCGCTTCGGGCCTTTCCGGTTGCTCAGCCCTCAGTGCAGCACGTCGGCGCTCTGCACCCGGGCCACGCCTGCTGCGTGCATGTGCTGCCAGGCCGCGGCCAGCGACCCGTCGAGGTCGATCGCGCGCGAGGCGTCTTCGATCACGGCCACTTCGAAACCGGCCGCGCGCGCATCGAGCGCGGACCACGCGACGCAATAGTCGGTAGCGAGTCCGCAGCACCACACGCGCGTCACGCCTGCGTCGCGCAGGTAGCCCGCAAGGCCCGTGGG
Organism: Paraburkholderia kururiensis; assembly: GCF_034424375.1. NCBI lineage: Bacteria > Pseudomonadati > Pseudomonadota > Betaproteobacteria > Burkholderiales > Burkholderiaceae > Paraburkholderia > Paraburkholderia kururiensis. The sequence goes on from NZ_CP139965.1 coordinate 2,415,052, forward strand.
CGTCTTGCGATCGGCTTCGAGAAACGCCGAGTAGCTGTCCACTGCCGCGTGGTGCCCCTTGCGGATCACGGCGCGCGCGTGCGGCACGTCGAGCGCTGCGTGCAGCTGCGCACCCGGCGTGGCCTGCACGCAGTGCACAGGCCACAGCACCTGGTCGCCGTACGGCAGCGTGATGGTCTGGAACGGCGCACGACCCGCGTGATTCGCTGCAAACGAAACGTGCGAGGCCGGGTGCCAGTCCTGCGTCAGCACGACATGACTGAAGCCGCGCGCAAGCCGGTTCACGACCGGCACGACCTCGTCGCCGTGCGGTACGGCCAGCGCGCCGCCGGGCATGAAATCGTTCTGCACGTCCACGACGAGCAGGACTTCGTGTGTGCCTTTCATCTCGATCACTCCGCGGGTGTGGCTGCCGCCGACGTTCAGTTGAAACCGCGGCCCTGCGCCGCCAGTTCGACGATGCGCGGCGCGATCTGCCAGGCGTCGCCGTTGGGTTGCGCGGCGTAGCGGCGAATGGTCCGCTCCACGTTGTAGAGCCCCACGGTGTCCGCGTACAGCATCGGGCCGCCGCGCCACAGCGGAAAACCGTAGCCCGTCAGATAGACCATGTCGATGTCCGACGCCTTCGATGCAATGCCCTCTTCCAGAATCTTCGCGCCCTCGTTGACGAGTGCGAACACGAGTCGCTCCACGATCTCCTCGTCGGCGATCTTGCGGCGCGCCACGCCGATTTCCTTCGAGTACGCGACGATCATTTCGTCCACCACGGCGGAGGGTTTCGCCGTGCGGTCGCCCGCCTGGTAGTCGTACCAGCCGCCGCCCGTTTTCTGGCCGAAGCGGCCGGCTTCGCAAAGGCGGTCCGCGATCTTCGAGTAGTGCATCTCGGGCTGCTCGCGATAGCGGCGCTTGCGGATAGCCCAGCCGATGTCGTTGCCGGCGAGATCGCTCATGCGGAACGGCCCCATGGCGAAGCCGAACTTTTCGATGGCGCGGTCGATCTGCGCGGGCTGCGCCCCTTCTTCGAGCATGAAGAGCGCCTGGCGCAAGTACTGCTCGATCATGCGGTTGCCGATGAAGCCGTCGCACACGCCGGACACCACCGCGGTCTTCCGGATGGTCTTCGCGACCTGCATGACGGTGGCGAGCACGTCTTTGGCCGTCTCGCGGCCGCGCACCACTTCGAGCAGCTTCATGACGTTGGCGGGGCTGAAGAAGTGCATGCCCACCACGTCCTGCGGCCGCTTCGTGATCGACGCGATGCGGTTCAGGTCCAGCGTCGAGGTGTTCGAGGCGAGGATCGCGCCCGGCTTCGCCACTTCGTCGAGCTGGCGAAACACCTGCTCTTTCACGCCCAGTTCTTCGAATACCGCTTCGATGACGAGGTCGGCGTCCTTCAGATCGTCCCACGCGAGCGTCGCACGAATCAGCGCCATGCGCTTTTCGAGCAATTCGGCACTGAGCTTGCCCTTCTTCACGCTTGCTTCGTAGTTCTTGCGGATGGTCGCGAGGCCGCGGTCCAGTGCTTCCTGCTTCGTTTCCAGCAGCGTGACGGGCAAGCCCGCGTTGGCGAAGTTCATCGCGATGCCGCCGCCCATCGTGCCGGCGCCGATCACGGCGACCTTTTCGATCTTGCGCACCGGCGTGCCGGCGGGCACGTCGGGAATCTTGCTCGCCGCGCGTTCGCCGAAAAACGCGTGGCGCAGCGCGCGGCTTTCAGGCGTTTGCACGAGCGCCATGAAGCATTCGCGCTCGAAGGCGAGGCCCTTGTCGAAGCCGTGCTTCACGCCGGCCTCCACCGCGTCGATGCACTTGTGCGGCGCCGGGTAGTGTTTCGCCACAGCGGCCACACTGTTGCGCGCGAACTGGATGAAACCGGCGGCGTTCGCATGCTCGATCTCGCGCTTGCGCAAGAGCGGATGCGTGCCGCCCTTCTGCGCGATCTTGCGCGCAAACGCGAGCGCCGCGTCGAGCAGATCGCCCTGCGCGATCTCGTCGAAGAGCCCCGTGCCGGCGAGCTTCTCGGACATCACCGGCGCGCCGGACACGATCATGTTGAGCGCGGTTTCGAGGCCCACCGCACGCGGCAGACGCTGCGTGCCGCCGGCGCCAGGCAGCAGGCCCAGCTTGACCTCCGGCAGCGCGATCTGCGCGCCGGGGGCCGCGATGCGGTAATGCGCACCCAGCGCAAGCTCTAGTCCACCGCCCATCGCAACGCTGTGAATGGCGGCGACGACGGGCTTGGCGCTCGCTTCGACCGCCTTGATGACGGTGCCGAGCGTCGGCTCCTGGGTGGCCTTGGGGGTATTGAATTCGGTGATGTCGGCGCCGCCTGAAAAGGCCTTGCCGGCGCCCGTGAACACGATCGCGACGACGTCCGGGTCGGCGTTCGCGCGGTCGAGCCCAGCCACGATGCCGGCTCGCGTGGCGTGGCCGAGCCCGTTGACGGGCGGGTTATTGAGGGTGAGGACGGCCATGCCATCCCGGGTCGTGTAGTCGACTGCCATGTGTCTGCCTCCATGCGTGCCGGTGCGCGTTGGGCGCTGTCGGCTGCATTGTCCGACAAACCCGGATCAGCTGGAGCATACACAAAAAAGAACGGTCGTCCAATTTTTCCGGGCGAAAGCCGCGTCAGCTTCCGCCCAGACCGCCACATTCGCCACCCAGCGCGGTCGGCAACACGTGGTTGCGGAACACCTCGCGCAGCTTGAGCTTTTGCAGCTTGCCCGTCGCGGTGTGCGGCAGTTCGTCGACGAACACCACGTCGTCCGGAATCCACCACTTCGCGACCTTGCCTTCGTAGAAGGCAAGCAGCTCGTCGCGCGTCACCGTCTTGCCCGCGCGCTTCACGACGACGAGCAGCGGCCGCTCGGTCCAGCGCGGATGCGCGCAGGCGATGCACGCGGCCTCGGCCACGGCGGGATGCGCCACGGCGATGTTCTCGATGTCGATGGAGCTGATCCACTCGCCGCCGGACTTGATCACGTCCTTGCTGCGGTCGGTGATGTTGAGGAAGCCGTCGGGGTCGATCGTGGCGACGTCGCCGGTCGGGAACCAGCCGTTCACGAGCGGCGATTCGTCGTGCCGGAAGTATCGGTCGATCACCCAGGGCCCGCGCACGTGCAGGTCGCCGAACGCGACGCCGTCCCAGGGCAGCTCCGCGCCGTCCGGTCCCACGATCTTCATGTCCACGCCGAACATCGCCCGGCCCTGCTTTTGCAGCAGCGCGTGCTGCGCCTCGCGCGGCCGTTGCGACTGCTCCCAGTTGAGGCTCGCCAGCGTGCCGAGCGGCGACATCTCCGTCATGCCCCAGGCGTGGATCACGCGCACGCCGTAGTCGTCCTCGAAGGCGCGCAGCATGGCAGGCGGACAGGCCGAGCCGCCGATCACCGTCCGTTCGAGCGAATGAAACCGCGTGCCCTGCTGCCGTACATGGTTGAGCAGGCCCATCCAGACGGTGGGCACGCCGGCCGAAAACGTGACGCGTTCGGCCTCCATGAGCTCGAACAGCGACTTGCCGTCGAGGTCTTTGCCCGGCAGCACGAGTTTGGCGCCCGAGAGCGGCGCGGCATGCGGAATGCCCCAGGCGTTCACGTGGAACATCGGCACGACGGGCAGCACGGAATCGCGCGACGACAGACCCATGGCGTCGGGCAACGACGCCCCGAACGCATGCAGCACCGACGAGCGATGCGAGTACAACGCGCCCTTCGGATGCCCCGTGGTGCCGGAGGTGTAGCAGAGGTTCGACGCGGACCGTTCATCGAGCACGGGCCAGTCGAATGCGCCGTCTTCCGCGGCGACCAGCGTCTCGTAGCAGAGCACGGGCGCCGCAATGGATGCGCAATCGGCAAGGTGCGCCTCGTCGGTCAGCGCGACCCAGCCGCGCACGTTCGGGCACAGCGGCGCGAGTTGCGCAACGAGCGGCGCGAAGGTGGTGTCGAACAGCACGTAGCGGTCGTCGGCGTCGTTGACGATGAACGCGATCTGCTCGGGAAAGAGACGCGGATTGATGGTATGGCACACCGCGCCGAAGCCCGTCACGCCGAAGTAGGCCTCGAGATGCCGGTAGCCGTTCCAGGCGAGCGTGCCGATGCGCTCGCCCGCCGTGATGCCGAGCCTCATGAGCGCCTGCGCGAGCTGTTTCGAGCGCTGTTCGCACTCGCGGTAGGTGTAGCGGTGAATGTCGCCTTCGATGCGGCGCGACACAATCCCCGTGGTGCCGTGATAGCGCGCGGCGTGCGCGATCAGCGACGACACGTTGAGCGGCACGTCCATCATTTGTCCCAGCAGCGGCGTTGTCATGGGCACGGGTCTCCTCGCCTCGTTCTGTGCTCGTCGTGTCTTTACGCTATCTGTCGCGGCTGCGGCGGCGTGCCGTTCGACATTGCGCCATACGCCGCGGCGAACAGTGTCGCGCTTGCAACGTGACGCCTCGTCACCATGATGCCGCGAAGCCCTGAACGGCCCCAGGCACGGCGCCTGCAGGCCCGCGGACGCGGACTTACAATATCGGTTAACCCAGAGGCGCTCAACATGTCGTTTTCACCAGGCACTTCACAGGCCGCCGGCCACGGCGACGTTGCTGCGACGGCCCCTTCCGCTGATCCTTCCGCCGCTGCGGGTCCTGTCGAACAGGGCGCATCCACGTCCCTGCTCTCGCGCGTCACGTCGGCCATCACAACTTCGCGCGAAGGCGCGTTCGCCACACTCGGTCCCACCTTCATGACACGGCTGCCCGCGGCGCCCTTGCCGCAGCCCTACGTCGTGGGCTTTTCGGAAGATACGGCACGGCTGCTCGGATTCGATCCCGCCGTCGTGCAGGACCCGGGCTTCGCCGCCTGGTTCAGCGGCAGTCCCACGCGCGACTGGCCCGATCATGCGATGCCCTACGCGTCCGTTTATTCAGGACACCAGTTCGGCGTATGGGCCGGGCAGCTCGGCGACGGGCGCGCCATCGGGCTCGGCGAGGTCGAGCACGCAGGCCGGCGTTACGAACTGCAATTAAAGGGCAGCGGCCGCACGCCCTATTCGCGCATGGGAGACGGGCGCGCCGTGCTGCGTTCGTCGATTCGCGAATTCCTGTGCTCCGAAGCCATGCATCATCTGGGCATTCCCACCACGCACGCACTCTGCGTCACGGGCTCGGACCAGCCGGTACGGCGCGAGGAGATCGAAACCGCGGCGGTGGTCACGCGCGTGTCGCCCAGCTTCGTGCGCTTCGGCCACTTCGAGCACTTCTACGCGAACGACCGCGTCGACGCGCTGCGCACGCTCGCCGATCACGTGATCGACCGCTTCTATCCGCACTGCCGCGAGGCGGACGACCCTTATCTCGCGCTGCTCGCCGAGGCGGTGCGGTCCACGGCATCGCTCGTTGCGCAGTGGCAGGCCGTAGGTTTCTGCCACGGCGTGATGAACACGGACAACATGTCGGTCCTTGGCCTTACGATCGACTACGGTCCGTTCGGTTTCATGGACGGCTTCGACGCCGGCCACATCTGCAATCACTCGGACTCGCAGGGCCGCTACGCGTATCGCATGCAGCCGCAGATCGCCTACTGGAACCTGTTCTGTCTTGCCCAGGCGCTGTTGCCCATCATCGGTGAACGGCACGACGCAGCGAAGCGCGGCGAGCGTGCCGTGGAAGATGCGCAGCGCGTGCTGGAAGGCTTCAAGGAACACTTCGCGCCGTCGCTCGAACAGCGGCTGCGCGACAAGCTCGGGCTCGAGACCGCGCGCGAAGGCGACGATGCCCTCGCCAACCGGCTGCTCGAAATCATGCACGCGAACCGCGCCGACTTCACGCTGACGTTCCGCAATCTCGCCCGTCTATCAAAGCACCGAAAAGACGACGTGAGCGCCGACGCGCCGGTGCGCGACCTGTTCCTCGATCGCGCCGCATTCGATGCCTGGGCCGCCGACTATCGCGCGCGGCTCGCAACGGAAACGCGCGACGACGCCTCGCGTGCCGCCGCCATGAATCGCGTGAATCCGAAGTTCGTGTTGCGCAATCACCTCGCGGAAACAGCAATTCGCCGCGCGAAGGAAAAGGACTTCAGCGAGGTGGAGCGCCTCGCCGCCGTGCTGCAACACCCGTTCGACGAACAGCCCCAATACGAAAGCTATGCCGCGCTGCCGCCCGACTGGGCCGGCTCGCTCGAAGTGAGCTGCTCGTCGTGATCGCGCTGTTCACGATGTCACGCTTCTTCGCCCCCTCACGAAACACACCCACAGGACACACCATGACCGAGGACGATCACAACTCCGACGCCTACCCCGGACAGCAGGACGACGCCGAATGGCGCGCGAAACTTTCCGAAACCGAGTACGAGGTGACGCGCCACGCCGCGACCGAACGCCCCTTCTCGGGCCGCTACTGGGACCACTGGGACCGCGGCATCTACGACTGCGTCTGCTGCGGCACGCCGCTCTTCGAATCGGATACGAAGTTCGACGCCGGATGCGGCTGGCCGAGCTACTTCCGCCCCATCAACGGCGAGGTCATCGAGGAACGCACCGACCGCTCGCACGGCATGCTTCGTATCGAAGTGCGCTGCAAGAATTGCGGCGCCCACCTGGGCCACGTCTTCGAAGACGGCCCGGCGCCCACCGGCCTGCGGTATTGCATCAATTCGGCTGCGCTACAATTCGAGCCGAAATAACGGCGGGTATTGCCAGTCTTTGCCGGTCTTTGCCGGTCTTTGCCGATCATCGCCAGTCGCCTTCGGCGCGGGCGAACCTTGAGCACATCGCCCGGCCTGGCCGCTTCGTGCCGCCAGGCCGGGCTGCGGCGCGACGCAACACGTTGCGCGGGCGCCGCGCCTGCCCTGGCTGCGCCCGCACCTTCCCTTCTCCGGAACCTCAAGCCACGATGAAATTCCTGTTCGATCTGTTCCCCATCATCCTGTTCTTCATCGCGTTCAAGGTGTGGGGCATCTTCCCGGCCACGGCCGTCGCGATTGCCGCGACGCTCGTGCAGATCGCATGGGTGGCGTTCCGGCATCGCAAGGTCGACACGATGCTGTGGATCAGTCTCGGCGTGGTGACCGTGTTCGGCGGCGCAACGCTCGTGTTTCACAACGACACGTTCATCAAGTGGAAACCCACGGTGCTGTACTGGGCGTTCTCCGTCGTGCTCGTGTTCTCGCAGTTCGCGTTCGGCAAGAATCTTATCGAAGCCATGATGGGCAAGCAGATCACGCTGCCGCACCGCGTGTGGGGCCAGCTCAACATCGTGTGGGCCGTGTTCTTCGTGCTGCTCGGGCTCGTCAATCTGTTCGTCGCCTACAACTTCACGACCGACACGTGGGTCAACTTCAAGCTCTTCGGCGCGACCGGCCTCCTGGTGGTGTTCATCGTCGGGCAGAGCCTGTGGCTCGCGAAGTACATGAAGGAAGAGGAGTAAGACGTGAGCGACGCCTTCCTGCACGCAAGCCCCGAGGAGCGCCTCGCGTTCATCCGCAGCCGTCTTTGCGCTGCACTTGCACCGGTGATTTCCATCGACGTTCGCGACGACAGCGCGCAGCACGCAGGCCACGCCGGCGCCGCTGCGGGCGGCCATTACAGCGTGACGATCGTGGCCGCCGCGTTCGCCGGCAAGCCGCGCGTGGCGCGGCATCGCATGGTGTATGATGCGCTGGCCGATGCGCTGCAGCGCGGCATTCACGCGCTCGCCATCACGGCGTACACGCCCGAAGAAGCCGGCTCGCTGCCCCGCTAGCAAGCCTACATTTCTTTGCTCCGTTAGGACTTTTCCGATGATCTTGAAGAAGACCCGTCTCTGGGTGATGCTGGCTGCGTTCGCGGCCGCGCCCGCGTTTGCACAGAACATCGCCGTCGTGAACGGCACGCCGATTCCGAAGTCGCGTGCCGACGCGCTGATCGCGCAGCTGGTGCATCAAGGCCAGCAAGACACGCCGCAGCTTCAGACTGCGGTGCGCGAAGAACTGGTCAATCGCGAGATTCTCATGCAGGAAGCGGCACGCCGCGGCCTGCCCACGCGGCCCGACATCAAGGCGCAGATCGCCGTTGCCCAGCAGACCGTCGTGCTGCGCGCGCTGATCGAAGACTTCATGAAGAACAACGCGCCCACGGACGCGGAAATCAAGGCGCGCTACGACCAGTTGGTCCAGCAGGCGGGCGGCAAGGAATATCACCTGCACCACATCCTCGTGGACAACGAGCAGCAGGCCAAAGACCTGATCGCGAAGATCAAGGCCGGCGCGAGCTTCGAAGACCTCGCGAAGCAGTACTCGAAGGACCCGGGATCGGGCAAGAACGGCGGCGACCTCGACTGGTCGGATCCGCGCGCCTACGTGCCGGAGTTCGCCGCGGCTGCCCAGAAGCTCCAGCAAGGCCAGATGACGGATACGCCGGTGCATACGCAGTTCGGCTGGCACATCATCCGCGTGGACGGCATTCGCAATATCACCCCGCCGCCGCTCGAACAGGTGAAGACGCAGATCGTCCAGCAGATGCAGCAGGAAAAGCTCCAGGCGTTCGAAGAAAACCTGCGCAAGCAGGCGAAGATCCAGTAACGCCGAACGGAACGGTGCCGTTGCTCTCGTAGCAACGCACTTCAAAAAACAATGCCGCCCTCGGGCGGCATTGTCGTTTATGGCGGCGTACGGTTTATGGCGGCCTGCGGTGTGCCGCCCAAAAGAACCGTCAGCCGAGCCAGCGGCGCGCGTTCTGGAACACGCGCATCCAGGGGCTCGCTTCGCCCCAGCCTTCGGGGTGCCAGCTCATCTGCACCGTGCGGTGTACGCGCTCCATGTGGGGCATGAGCACCGTGAAGCGGCCATCCGGCGTCGTGACCGACGTGATGCCGTTCGGCGAGCCGTTCGGATTGAACGGATAGCGCTCGGTCGCCGCACCCTGATGGTCGACGAAGCGCATGGCCACGGCCACCCGCGACGCGTCGCCCTGCTGCGAGAAGTCGGCAAACCCTTCGCCGTGCGCCACCGCGACCGGAATGCGCGAGCCTTCCATGCCCGTGAAGAAGAGCGACGGCGACGCCGCAACTTCCACGAACGAAAAGCGCGCCTCGAACTTCTCCGACTTGTTGCGCGTGAACTTCGGCCATGCGTCGGCGCCCGGAATCATCGAGGCCAGGCTCGACAGCATCTGGCAGCCGTTGCAGATGCCGAGCGCAAAGGTGTCCTTGCGCGCGAAGAACGCGGCGAACATGTCGGCCAGTTGCGCATTGAAGCGGATCGTCTTCGCCCAGCCCTCGCCCGCGCCCAGCACGTCGCCGTACGAGAAGCCGCCGCATGCCACGGCACCCGTGAAGTCGGCGAGCGTCGCGCGGCCTTCGAGCAGATCGCTCATGTGAACGTCGTGCGCATCGAAGCCGGCGCGGTCGAAGGCATACGCCGTTTCGAGATGCGAATTCACGCCCTGCTCCCGCAGGATCGCCACGCGCGGACGCGCGCCCTTGCCGATGAACGGCGCAGCGACGTCTTCGGCCGGATCGAACGTGAGGCGCGGCGTGATGCCGGGGTCGTTCGCGTCGAGCAACGCGTCGTACTCGGCGTCTGCGCAGGCCGGGTTGTCGCGCAGGCGCGAGATGCGCCAGCTCACTTCGCTCCACGCGCGCTGCAATTCGGCGCGCGGCGCGCTGTAGACCTTCTTCGCGTCGCGATAGATCTCGATGGTGTCGTGCGCGTTCGGCTTGCCGATGACGTGCGAGCACGTGGAAAGGCCGTGTTCGCGCAGCGCGCCGAGCACCACGTCGCGTTCGGCTGCGCGTACCTGGATCACGGCGCCCAGTTCCTCGGAGAACAGCGCGCGCAGCGTGCGGTCTTCGCGACGGCCGCTCGTCTGCTTCGCCCAGTCCTTCGCGTCGCCGTAGTCGAACTCGTGGTCGGCATCGAGCGTCAGCATGTCGACGTTCAGCGACACGCCCACGTGCCCCGCGAACGCCATTTCGCAGACCGCGGCCCAGAGGCCGCCGTCCGAGCGGTCGTGATAGGCGAGCAACTGGCCCTTTGCGTTGAGCGACTGGATGGCATTGAAGAAGCGCTTGAGGTCTTCAGGATCGTCGACGTCGGGCACCGTGTCGCCGATCTGCTGCGTGACCTGCGCGAAGATGCTGCCGCCCATGCGGTGCTTGCCGCGGCCCAGATCGATGGCGATCAGCACCGAGTCCAGCGCCTCGCCCGCTTCGTCGTGCGTACGCAGTTGCGGCGTAAGGTGGCCGCGCACGTCTTCAACCGGGGCGAACGCCGAGATGATGAGCGAGACCGGCGCCACCACTTCCTTCGCGACGCCATTCTCGTCCCACTTCGTGCGCATCGACAGCGAGTCTTTGCCCACCGGAATGCCGATGCCGAGTGCCGGGCACAGCTCCATGCCGATCGCCTTCACCGTTTCGAAAAGCGCGGCGTCTTCGCCCGGCGCGCCGCACGCGGCCATCCAGTTCGCGGAGAGCTTGAGCTTGTCGAGCGACGCGATGGGTGCCGACGCGATGTTCGTGATGGCCTCGCCCACGGCCATGCGGCCGGATGCGGGCGCGTCGATCACGGCGAGCGGCGTGCGCTCGGCCATCGTCATGGCCTCGCCGTGAAAGCCCGCGTAGTCCATCGTCGTGATCGCGCAGTCGGCCACCGGCACCTGCCACGGCCCGACCATCTGGTCGCGCACGCTGGTGCCGCCCACCGTGCGGTCGCCGATCGTAATGAGGAACGACTTGCTGCCCACCGTCGGATGGCGCAGCACGCTCATGGCGACTTCGTCGAAGGCGACGCCCGTGACGTCCACGGGCGTGAGCGCCTTCGCTTCGCGCTTCACGTCGCGATGCATGCGCGGCGGCTTGCCGAGCAGGATGTCCATCGGCATGTCGACGGGTTGCGGTTCGCCCTCGGCGGCGTGCTCTGCGTCGATCAGCTTCAGCTGGCGCTCCGCCGTCGCCACGCCCACCACGGCGAACGGGCAGCGCTCGCGCGCGCAGATGGCTTCGAACAGGGCGAGGTCGGCGGGCGCGATGGCGAGCACGTAGCGCTCCTGCGCCTCGTTCGACCAGATTTCGCGCGGCGAGAGGCCGCTTTCTTCGAGCGCGACCTTGCGCAACTCGAAACGCGCGCCCTTGCCGGCACCGTCGACCAGTTCGGGGAACGCATTCGAGAGACCGCCCGCGCCCACGTCGTGAATGCTCAGGATCGGATTGCCGTCGCCCAGCTGCCAGCACGCGTTGATGACCTCCTGCGCGCGCCGTTCGATTTCAGGGTTGCCGCGCTGGACCGAGTCGAAGTCCAGTTCTGCCGTGTTGGTGCCGGTGGCCATCGAACTGGCCGCGCCGCCGCCCATGCCGATGCGCATGCCCGGGCCGCCGATCTGGATCAGCAGCGAGCCCTCGGGCAAATCGTGCTTGTGCGTGTGCGCAGCCGAAATATTGCCGATGCCGCCCGCGATCATGATGGGCTTGTGGTAGCCGCGCACGGTGCCGGCCACGTTCTGTTCGTAGACGCGGAAGTAGCCGCCCAAGTTCGGCCGGCCGAATTCGTTGTTGAACGCGGCGCCGCCCAACGGGCCGTCGATCATGATCTGCAGCGGCGACGCGATGCGGTCGGGGCGGCCATAGGCGCCGTGTTCCGCCGAAGGATCGCGGTGCGCGAGCGGCTGGGCCACGTCGCGGGCGTTTTCCCAGACCTCGCGGGCATCGGGTAACTCGAGGTTGGACACCGTGAAGCCCGTGAGACCCGCCTTGGGGCGCGCGCCGCGCCCGGTCGCGCCTTCGTCGCGTATTTCGCCGCCCGCGCCCGTAGCGGCGCCGGGGAACGGCGAGATCGCCGTCGGGTGGTTGTGCGTCTCCACCTTCATCAGCGTGTGGACGAGTTCGGTGTGGCGGCCGTACTTCTCGTTCGGGCCGTCCGTCGCCTTGCGCGGGAACCAGCGCTCGGCGGTGGCGCCTTCCATGATCGCGGAGTTGTCCGAGTACGCGACTATGGTGCCCTGCGGATTGAGCTTTTCGGTATTGCGGATCATCTGGAACAGCGACACGTCCTGAGGCTCGCCGTCGATGGTCCATTGCGCGTTGAAGATCTTGTGGCGGCAGTGTTCGCTGTTGGCCTGCGCGAACATCATGAGTTCGACGTCCGTGGGATTGCGGCCGAGCTTCGTGAACGCGTCCACCAGGTAGTCGATCTCGTCTTCCGCGAGCGCGAGACCCAGTTCGCCGTTCGCGGCGACGAGCGCGGCGCGCCCGTGGGCGATCACGTCGACCGTGGCGAGCGGCTTTGCGGGCAGTTCGTCGAACAGATGGCGGGCGTCTTCACGCGAGGCCACGACGCTCTCGGTCATGCGATCGTGCAGCGCGGCGGCCACCGCTGCGCGGGCCTCGTCCGTGAGCCCCTTCTTGCTGCCGAAGAGGCCCGTTTTCAGCACCACCGTGTATTCGATGCCGCGTTCGATGCGGCGCACCTGATGCAGACCGCAGTGGTGGGCGATGTCCGTCGCCTTGCTGGCCCACGGCGACACGGTGCCGAAGCGCGGCAGCACAAGGAAGGTTTCCTCGGCACCGCGCGCTTCGGCCGCCTCGAACGGCGCGCCGTAGTGCATCAGCGCCTCGATCTTCGCGCGGTCTTCCTCGCCGAGCGGGCTCGCCGCGTTGACGAAATGCAGGAACTGGCCGCGCACGCCGACGATGTTGGCGTCGATCCGGCCGAGCGTTTCGAGCAGACGGGTTTGACGGAAATCGGAGAGCGCGGACGCGCCGGGGAAACACGAGAAGTGGGCCATGGACTGGACTAGACCTTGCGTCGGTGGGCTGATGCGTCGCGCGAGAAGGCGACGTGAGGCGAAAGGGAGACCGCGATTATAACCCGGAAGCGCCTCTTTCCGCCCCTCATGGGACGCGCCGGGCTTGGCGCGACAAGGCTGTGCCGGGCGTTTTCGGGTTCCTGCGCGCCTCGCGCGCGGTCGGTCCGCGGCCGCGCTTGCCGCCGCGTGAGCACGGCGCGTTGCGACATTTGGCTGCTATCATTGCCGGTTTCATCGGATCGGCGCGCGCTTGCGTGCCGCATGCCCTCACACGGCCAGCACTGCGCGGCG